>CAYPLH010000071.1:0-18307 GCA_964411505.1 uncultured Clostridiaceae bacterium
CGTATTAGAGATGATTCTTCAGTTAATATGTTTGAGCTACCTCTGAATAGACACCGATAACGTTTGACAGTCTTAGACATCTTAATCTTCACAATATCTTGTTAAATCCCCTTATTCTTTCAAGTACAAAAATCAACCAAAGAAATGAAGTAATAAAGATTGCCCTTTGCCAGATGCCGGAATAATCCGGTAGATAAAACATTAATATTGAAAGAGCTGTGGCCACAAGTCCAACCGCCACATTGATTATTCGATGCTTTACTGCTTTTTCTATAAAGGTGGATGAAATAGCAAAAATAACAAACGAAAAGCCAACACTGGATGCAAAAATCGAATGCAGATTATCTTCTAAGGATTTAATAATGGCACCTTCTATAATTGGTGCATGATGGAATATCCCGGTCAGTGCAAGGGCCAGCCCGAAAATACTTAACAAGATTTTGTGGAACCAAAATCTCCCCAAATGCAGCCAAGCTTCTAAGGTGCATGAAATTCCGACAAGCACAAAAGCGACATTCATGATCCAAGCATTAGGTGTGCTCTGTGCACCCAAGTGGCTCGTAGTGTTTTTTATAATGGAGTATGTATCAGCACTATAAAATGGAAGCACAAACATGATGGGCAATAGCAATAATAACGCATGAATCAGGTATCTAAAATCGGCTAATTTTCTTTTTCCCATCACTATTCCACTCCTTAATTACTTCACGTTTCTCAACATCCAACCTGACCACACAACCTCAAAAAAATCCGAAAAAACATCTAACCTGACCACTCGCGACCCCTGACATCTAACTCGACCACTTGACTATCAAAAACTGCTCTTATGGACTTATTCCCTCGAAGCAATATTTTCATGATCTTCGTTCAATGGGTTTTATACCCACATGTGCTAAAAACCTTGATATATAAGGGTTTTTAGCTTACTCACTCTTTTATCCTTGTTATCAATACTACTGTATTCCACAGTACAAATCAAAAACTATTTCATTTCCCGAAAGGCGAGCATATCGTTGGATAACTATTTATCTAAGGTTTATTTTTAGCCTTAAACTTTGTTCATTATATATATAATCGTATATCATTTATTTGCTGAATTATCAAACAATCTGTAAATTTTGTTGCCTCGTACATAGGTAAGTGACCCAACATTCCATTCAGAGGCTTTGAGATAGCCGAATTCATCATTACCAAATTTGACAGCATTAGAGCTGGAATTGCCCATTTTATCAAAAGTTATATTTTACCAGCCTAGTTTCAAGGTCATCATTACTGTCATAAAGCTCCATGGCTAGATCTAACCAAGAATATCTCTCGAAAAACGGCTCTGCCACAGTTGGTCCAAAGCAATATTCACCACCTTCAGTGCTCAAAAGAAAGACACTCTTTCTTAAAAGAAGTTTATATACTTCCATGGGAAATCTCCTTGGTCTATGCAATATCAACCTCACACTATAAGTCTATACTGAATAGACCTGCTTGTCAATGTGTGTTTTATAAACTCGCATTGTATAAGACCTTGTAGTATTTTACAATAATTGATATTACCTCCATCCTAGTTTGGGTTGCAGATGGCATCTATGTATTTAGAGAATTTCTCACTATAAATGGAAGCCCTCTTTGCATAACTACTTGCTTTAAAAAAATATTTACAGCAATTGAAACAGGAATCCCTAATTGTAGTAAAGCCGCTATTATTAGCTTAGGAGCCTCAAGTATTGCAATAATTTTTCTTTTACATACTCTCCCACCATATTTACCAACGGGACCGCATCGTTGTTCCGAACAGGTCTTTTTATGGAAAGCACACTTGACATTTATAAAATCGCATGCTATAATTATGGAAAGCTAACTTAACATTTAGAGGAGGGGTATAATACTTTGAAAAATCGGTTGGAGGAACTGCGAAAGCTCCGTGGGGTCACACAAGAAGAACTTGCGGACCGATTAGAGGTATCTAGGCAAACCATTGGTTCTCTTGAAAACGGAAGGTATAATCCATCAATTGTCTTGGCATTTAAGATTGCACATTTTTTTAATATCAGCATTGAAGAAATATTTATTTTTGAGGAGGAGCAAAAATGAAACAGCAACATAAGTCTTACATTTTTTATATGGGGATTCTAATATTCGCAATAGGATTATTATTGAAATTCCTAATTCCTGAATCAAACGAAGCGTGGCAGTCAGTGCCGTTTGTTATGACCGGATTCGGCGCCGGGATTACTGTGGTGGGATTAGCCTGTATTTTTAGACAAAAGATGATTGAAAAAGATCCGGAAAAAGCCAAGCAATATGAAATCGCAGAAAAAGATGAGCGCAATATCCAATTAAGAGAAAAAGCAGGATACGCTACATGGTATATAACTCTTTTTATGTTAGCTATTCTTTCGCTTATTTTTGTGATGCTTGATTATAAGTTACAGAGTTTTCTGACAATCGGAGTTTTGTTGATTCATGTAATAAGCCTGTTTGTCTATATTTTTATTTACAACAAAAAAATATAGACTTTGAAATCACCACTTAGCTGATTATATCCAAGCATATCAGAACCTTCTCTGATTAAACATGAATCATGCAATGTGTTAGCTAATAATGGCCGAATAGCTTGTAAATAAAATTCATTTGACAAAGTAATAAATTCTGTCAAAATTGATGTTTTTTCGGAATTTTTTGAGGTTGTGTGGTCGGATTAGAAGCTTTACAATATTCTATTCGCCACATTATCAAAAATCATAAACCCTTCGCAATGTCCAAAGTGTTCAGTCACTATTTCTTTGTCACTTGCTACAGCAATTTTCGTCATTTTAGTTTTCCTCCATATTTTCTAGTATTTCTGCAACTGGCTCGAGCCAATTGCCATCGAAAAGCTCTATCATACCCTTGTCACATGCAGCTGATAATTTCGGGTCAATAGGTAATTTAGCAAGAACCTTCAAATTGTGTTTATCAGCAATTTCTTCAATGTGGCTTTCGCCAAATATCTGATATTCCTTACCGTTATCAGGACATCTAAAATAGGACATATTTTCCACCAAACCGATAATAGGGATATTCATCATCTCGGCCATCTTGACTGCCTTTGAAACAATCATGGAAACAAGCTCCTGTGGGGATGTCACAACGATAATCCCATCAACAGCAATAGATTGAAATACCGTAAGGGGAACATCGCCAGTGCCCGGTGGCATATCAATGAACATAAAATCCACATCGCTCCAGATAACATCTGTCCAGAACTGCTTTACTGTGCCTGCAATGATTGGTCCTCTCCAGACAACCGGGTCAGTGTCATTTTCTAAAAGCAAATTAACAGACATAATCTCAATCCCGGTCTTAGTTTTAACAGGGAATAAGCCGAATTCACTGCCTGAGGCTTTCTCCCTGATACCAAAAGCTTTTGGGATAGAAGGCCCTGTGATATCCGCATCAAGAATGGCAGTATGATAGCTCCTCCTGTTCATAGTAACTGAAAGCATAGAGGTAACAAGTGATTTGCCGACTCCTCCTTTACCGCTGACAACACCGATGACCTTTTTTACACTACTCATCTCGTGCAGTTTTTCGGAGAAGTCCGTTTTTTGTTCTTTTCGTTCTGCGCAGTCCTCCGAACAACTGCTACAGCCTTGATTGCAATTTTCGCTCATATTCTTGCTCCTTTTAATTTAGATTGTAATTTCAGTGCCTACGGTAATCAATGCTATTACCCATCGTAGCTTTTCAACCATATCAATTCGCGTCATCTGTAAAATATCTACCACGCCTATGCCTATGACAGCCACGACCACAACCATTTCCCAATCCTTCACAAAGCCGGTATTCACCGCCTTCAATCGACAGTATCTTTCCGTCAACCAATGATTCAGCTAACTTTTTTCTGGCCTCGATATAAATGCCTTGAACGGTACTACGAGCCACATTCATCTGCTTGGCGCACTCTTCTTGAGTGAAGCCCTCCAAGTCTATAAGTCTTATGGTCTCATACTCGTCTACAGTCATGTTTACATGGTTTTCTGCGTCGACAGGTGAATCGAGAGGTCCAAATCTATTGCTTTCAGGCAAACAGCAAACTTTTCTCCACTTCATCGGTCTCGCCATAATTCATCACCTCCATTCTAATCAGAAATAACCAGAGCGTCCTCCGGTTATCCCTGATGACCATTAAAGGTTCTCTAATTGCTTATCAATAACTTCGAGTCGATCTTGCAACATGGTTTTCTGTTCATTGAGCAGCTCTTTTTGTGTTTTTGAGGAGGTCTGGTTAATCACAGAACCTCTACCAAAACCGCGTCTGCAAGCAAATCCAAGACCTATTCCCCTTCCGAGACCAGCTCCATACTTTACTGCATTAGTACCAGTGCAAAGTCCTAAACCTCTTCCAGTCATTGATCCCGCACCCATTGGCCCGGTTCCATCCCTTCTTGGCATACTATTCACCTCCTAAAAGTTTATGGCATATACCATCTATTCTTATTATACACTGTTTATGGCATATGTCAATAACTTTAGCCAAATTCATAAAAAATTTAAAAAGCGTTCCAGAAATTATTTATGGGCATTAGTATAGGTATGACCAAAGAGTTGGTTAAGGCTGTTGTTTTTACAGCAGACTAGTATGTGGAAGATTTCCACAGCACTTTTTGTATTTTTTACCACTATCTATCTTGTTGAATCCCCTTCAATCTGAGCATTAAAAGATTCATCAAACATTTCTTTTTCACTAGTGAATTCTTCATCCTTAATCGAATCAGGCTTACCCCATATATTAACAAAATTATTCTCCCAAAGGTAATTGGCATTTCCTGTAATTATCTCAATTTTTGTGAAACTTCTTCAATAAGTGTGTCAAGCACTTCCTTTGCAACATACTTTTTACTTTTTCCTCTTGGATTCTAGAGGAGGCTTACGATCTATATTTTCTTGTTTTTTCTTTTCTCTTTCAATGACTTGGAATGCTTCTGCTTTACTTCCGGTGGTGGATCGAATCGAGAAAGCAATATTCACAATATGATCCGATATTCTTTGTAAAGAAAACAAAACGGAATAGATGCTATTTGACACCTCAACAGGATACATCCCAGAACCTAGACGTACCACATGTTCATCACGCGTGGAGGATATTAGGATATTAATCTCCTTTTGTAGGTCTGAAATCTTCTTCAAATTTTTAGTTGTACGCTTTGTAAACGCATCAAATCCTAAGTCGTACATTTTGGATATATTTCTGTAGATTTGGTCAAACTCAGTTTTGGTCTGATCCATAAACTTAACATCATTTATCTTCATATAGTTGGTTTCTTTTGCTATAAGTACCGCGTAATCTCCCAGCCGCTCAATGTCGTTTGTTACATGATGCAATCCTCCAATCAGTTTTTCATCATCATGTAATTTAGTAACAGACGAAATTTTAATGAAAAAACTTGTGATCTTATTTGTTAAGAAATCAATACGATCTTCAACTTCGGCGATTCTTTTACTTTCACTCATATCTTCGTTGACCAGCGAAGCAAAAGAGCGGTCAATGTTTTCCTTTGCGAGAATTAGCATGTCGTACAATTCCTTTAATGCTTGTTCAATTGCAATCGCCGGTGTCTGTAGGAAACGATCATCAATATATGACACTTCTTCTAGCTTCGGTTGCTTATCCTTCACCAAATTTGTAATAAAATTGACTAAGGGATCTAAAAATACAAGTAACACTAAGGTGTAAAGAGTATTATAAATTAGGTTAAATGCTGCAAGACTAAACTGGGGTTTTCCGGGTAATAGACTTTCAAACATGGCAGTAATGGGTGTTCTGAAAATAACCAGAATAATTGTAAATGCAGCTGCTCCAATTATACTGGTAATCAGATGGAATAATGCGATACGTTTCCCGTTTGCGTTCGTGGTTAGGGAAGCCATAATTCCATCACTGCATGTTCCAATATTTGCTCCCATCACTAAGAAGAATGATTGATCTATATCGTGGATAACTCCGGTAGCCAAGAAAGCGATAAAAACACCAGTAGCTGCCGTAGATGACTGTATAATGGCAGTAAAAAGGATACCTAAGATCACAAGTAAGATGGGATTTTTCATGATTTCATATTTGAAAACTTTAGAAAGTTGAATGCTCAATGTTGAATCTGACCCACCGATTGCGAATTCCATCACTTCCAGCCCGATAAACAGCATTCCGAATCCGATTAAAAATGGTGCAATTTTATTAAGGAATTCGTTATTAGTGGTAAAAACAATCAGGACACCGACAAATGCAACCGCTGCAAAAACAGAGCTTATGCTAAAGCCACCTTTGCTGATGCCTGAAAGAGCAAATATGAATGCTGTAAGAGTGGTTCCTACTTTTGCACCTAAGATAAAACCCGCTCCTTGCTTAACTGTTACAATACCCGCATGAGCAAGTCCAACTGTCATAATCGAGGAGGCTGAAGAAGATTGAACAAGCGCTGTACCCCCGATTCCAATTCCATAATTAACGACTCTATTTTTATCCATCTTTTTAAAAAGATTTCGTATTCCCGATCCTGCGCTTTGTTCCAAACCGGAGCTCATCTGCTTCATGCCAAACATAAATACAGCGACTCCACCTAGCATGAGTAGTACATTCATTAAAATTCCCATTACTTTTCTCCTAGTATCTAGTATTTAGTATTCATTATTTATCATTTATCATTTATCATTTATCATTCATTATTTATTACTTATTTCTTACTTCACCTTATACAGCAAAAAATACTCAATATTTACGACTTCTACCGTAGCAGAAACATCTAGTGTTTGTGCCTGAGGAAGCTGAAAACATCAAGCGCATCTACTAGGAATATCTTGAGGGTGCCAACCTTCTATTGATAAATAATTATAACACGTATTATATTAAAATTGACAACAAAAATACAATTTATTATCAAACAGAAGAATAAAATCATCTCCTTTTAATAATTCATTGCCACCTTTTGTACATAGAAAAAGCCCCTGTAAGTATCTCCTACCTTCATCCCTTGCTCTGGTCAAGGATAAAAACTAAATTGTACTCTATTCTTTTGAAATGCTCTGAAAACCAGATTTCATAGCTAAATACCTTAAAGAAGGTAGGTACATAGCTGGAGACTTTAAATTTTTAAGTAGAAGATTAACTTTAATATCATTTACATTCTTCTTGTATCTTTCCAAAAATCCTTCAGAGCCTGTCTGTAGGCTATGTGCTAAATGTAATGAGGTTTTTAATGCATAACTGATTCCTTGGGCAGAACTAGGACTAATTGCTCCTGCCGCCTCGCCTATAAGAGCGATGTTTTCATCTCCTACATAAAAACTAGATATTTTATTAGGTCTACAGATATATGCCCCTTCTGTTTTTATTCTTTTATCGAAGTTAAAACCGAAATCTCTTAATTTTACTTTTAGTAGTTCAAACTTTTCCCAAGGGTTCTCTTTCGGTTTTAGAGCTGACCCTAATAATATGCAATTCTCCTTTGGTATTACCCACGAATAGAAATCTGTTATTTCTTCATCAAAAATTGCTCCATAATAAGGTATAAGGTTTGCACATTCGAACCATTCTTGAATAGCTATATACTGTTTTGGCATATTAATACCTTTGCTAATCAAATTCCTTACTTTTGAATTAGCTCCATCTGCACCAATTATGATTCTTGTCTTCGCAAATTTTTCTTGCCCATTATGAATATATCTAATTTTGTAACCATCCGGTATTTTTGTAAAACCTATGAATAAAGTATTGAATTTTTTTTCTACTTGATCTGCTACTAAGGAAACAAACCATTTATCAAATTTGTCTCTATCAAAATTTAAGTAAAATCTCTGATATAATCTTTCAATATTATTTGCTATATCAATTGTCCTAACTGCGAAAATTTGTGGATTAACTAATATATCACTAGGTAATGATAATCCAAGTCTTGCAATCATTTTCTGAGCATCAGGAGCTAATAGACCTCCACAACACTTACCTTTTTTATTTTTAGGATTCTCATTTTCCATATCACGTTTATCAATCCATAAAATCTTGTATTTATCACTTATTAATCTAGTAAGGTTTGACCCTGCTGGTCCAGCTCCTATTATTACAATATCGTACACAAGGATACCCTCCAAAATTTCTCGGTTAATATTTCTTTTGTTCTTTTGCAGTGTTCTTCTGGGTATTTTTCATAATCAAGGATTGTTTTTCTTCATGCTTCAATATATATATACCATATATCCCCAATCCAAGGCAGCTAATTAAAACCATGATTGCCGATATGGGCGGATATATATTTTGTGTTGAAAAAACAAATGGCAACCCACACAAATTAACGATAAAATGAAATAACGCAACCAACCATAGATTATTTGTTAGGGCATAAATTGCACCAAAATATACTCCCAATCCTATTGCCCACAGTATTTTGGCGGAAGCAAGTAATACCGGCATGCCAATCATTCCAAAAATATGTCCCAGACCAAAAATGAATGACGTGATTAATATTGCTACTAGCTGCGCATTTTTTTTATTATTTAATAATCCAAGAATTGCATTCTGCAATAAACCTCTACAGAAGAATTCTTCTATAATACCCACTCCAATTATGTAAATTATCCCTTCAAACAATACTTTCCACACGGTGGGAGAATAATCTAAAGGATAGAGTCCTATGATAAATGCTATACAAGGGATCAGAAATGCGACAAAACAGGAAATACCATATTTTTTTATTTCTGACTTAAAATTTTTTGATTGAAAACCTATATCGAACATTGGAATTAATATCTTGACTAGACTTATCCCAACAGCCATTGAAAATATAATATTAATAAAAAGTGTTATACTAATAGCATCTATATCCGCCACTTCTATATTAACAAAAAAAGCCGTTGGTATTCCTGTAATATACAAGAATGCAACAATTGCAGCTATTATAATTGCGATAATATTTTCTTTTCTTTCTGTTAGAAATTTATCACTTCTTTGGTGTAACTTTAATTCATTCATCATAATTTAAATTCTCTCCTATCAATCTAGTAAGTATTTCATATAACTTGCCATGCTACAGATGTTACGGGACAATCTATCATTCAGGGAATCAATAGTTTTTAGTCATGTTCTGCTTCAGGTGGCATATAGAACGAAGAAAATTTGAAGTCAAATGTCCAACCTTCAAAAGTAATAACTTTATCACCGAATTCTTCCCAAGTAAGTTTCTTATCCCCTATAGCTACAATGGGATATGTCTCGCCGGTAATTTCATTAAAACCACATTCAATTACTGCATGAACTTCTTTATCAATCCACTCTTCCATTTTAGCGTCTCCGAAAAAAAATAGTGGCTGTAAAGGGTACGGAACCACCCGCACCCTTTAAATCTGATATAATATCAAATTATGAAAAGTGAACCAACCACATTCATTGTATTAGAGGTGGAGCTACCTTTCAAGTGCAATCCTGAAGAATTTGAAAAAAATTATCAGGAAGCATACAAAAACAGAATAACGCACGAGTTTATACGCAATGGATTGGGGCTTTCAGAGAGTATCAAGCTCAAGCTTAACGGGACTTTTGGCAGATGGCTGCATTTACTTGATGAAAACGACGAGCTTTACATGGTTAGATACCGCATACAGACAGCATTATGGAGCAATCCAGAAACCGGCAGTGACACTTATGTAAGTATATTCCCCAATTTCATCATAAAATATTGCCAACCGTGTCTCCACCTGCTTGAGCATATCAGTTGCCATGTTGGAAAGGGTGAGGATATTTTAACGCACATTTCGAGAGCAGATTCTTAAGCTGCGCACCATCTGAGATATTTCTCATTACAGCCACACCCCTATATATGTTTGTACTTTATTTTTAATGTTAAATACACCAGAATACTCAAGTAGCCTTCTAATATCTATTTTAGGATCTTTTACATATCTTTGAATTGCATTACTAAATACTTCTCTCTCCAATTTGTTTTCATATCTAAGAACATCACATATGGTACGATCTCGATTAAACAATTTAACATCTACACCTTCTATTTGAATTATATCGACCCCAACTTCCAGAAGTTTTGGTTCCATATAAAATACATTTATCTGTGGGTAGTCAATTTGATATTGGGTTTTGTCACTATCTCTGTCTACAGCTATTTGCCATGCTGCTGGTATCCTGTCTGTATATTCATAAATCATTAACGCGCTTTCAAGAAATATTACTGAATTAGGAAATAATCGTGCTATTACAACTTCTTCCGGATATATGCTATCTGACAACTCATAAAATCCACGCTTAATTCTTATTATCTCTCCACTTTCTAGAAGTTTATTTATTTGTCTACTTGAAAGTCCCAAATTATTAAGTTCTGAAGTTCTAAGTATTCCGCCATTTTCTCTAAATGCTTTTCGAATTATATTTTTTCTCTCCATATTCCCACCTATATATCCGCATTTCAATTAGTATTGCGGGTATTTTGATGCAATTATACCATAGATTTTTATTAGAAGTAAAGAATTTTGTTATAAAATGACTGTTTATATAAATTAATATAAGATAAATAATTATTAAGGTTTATCTTTGAAATTGCATGTCGAAAGGCACTCCGGGTCTTTAAAGGTGCAGGTTGGATCCACACAAATCTGTCCTGAAGGGATTCCAGCCAGTTCACATTGCCTTTTCACAGTCTGCTGATTATCAATATGATATTTTCCCGTCTTGCTATAAAATAGTACAAATTGTTCTGCATATTTCAAATCATTAAATTTTTGATACACATCTTCATCTACCTCAAACTTATCCTGACTCAGTGCTTTCCCCATGTAAACTTGGAACTCCTGAGGATTGCATCCTTCATTCCTTATCAAGTGTTGAAACACCTTAAGGGTAATTTCATTTACTGTGCCCTGCCAGCCCGAATGAATTACCCCAATCAGTCCAGCAGTCTTAATTACTGCAAGCTGAGCATTTATCAATACATTTTCCTTTTCTGCAATACGCGCTTTCGACAGTACAGTCTGGCCAATGACAACCATCACAGTTCTTTTCCCAATCACTTACGCCATACACTGCAGAACAGCACTCTTGCGCATATTCTATTTCATCGGCACTAAAAGTTGTTCGCCCTTTGTAATGAACACACAAATCGCAACGATGCCCGCAATTACTAAGGTGTATGTGTGTTTTGGGGAACGGCTTGCGATTAGGTATTTTTTTTATCATAATCATTTTTTTGACGACTTCCAGAGTTTCCAAATTATCTACCCGGATCAGCATCCATTTTCCGTCATGGTATGTATGCGCCTCGTCATAAAGCTCTTGAATCGAATCGGGGAATTCACCGCGCCGCGCTTCAAATTTATCTCTTTCGGCTTTACCGAAAATAATCTGAAAATCATAATGATCCTCGTGTATGTTGATAGACAGGATGGTTTTCTTGCCTTGACGGAATTTTAAGCAATCAATGTCATAATATTTACCCGGTACTTCATCGAGCTTATACTTACCGCGCATGAAACGCATGGTTTCTTCGCTGACTTTTTCCAATTCGGTCATGATGATCTCCTTTCTGGTGTATCAACCTCCAGCTTCCCAAATCCTTTAAGATACATCATATTCAAAATCGCTCCGTTGCCTTTCCACCAGTTTTTGCTGATAGACCACTCTTCAAGGTAGCCGTTCCAACCCCAAGGAATGTTCCATGAGCCGTCCTCAAGCTGCGATTTTATAATAAATTCGCATTCATAATCTGCAATATCTCTGTTATCAGCATAGAAAATACTGCTGCGAGTATTGAAAAACTGCGACGGCTTGCAGATATAGCCCGTTTCCCATTCGGCGGTGTTTTTTGTCATGTTATGCTGCACTTGCTCCCGCAGGCGTTCTTTCAACGCAGTAAGGTCAATGACATCAACCATACCTGTTTCCTCGCAATACTGCCAAAGTCGGATATAGCACGCTGCAGTATGCATATCGCCAAGTAAATCCTGCCCGGAATAAGCATCGTAGGCTTCTTTGGCAATACGGCAGCCAAGCCGATACAAGTCGCTATCCCTGTCAGCAAAGCGAACGATAAATCCGGCAAAACAAGCGGTCGGATTGTAGGAGTGATGACAAGTACTATTGCTATCGGTATGCCACCACGGAGCGTGAGGGTAATCGTTGTTGCTTCGTACGGTGTTGTACCAGTTCTTGCCCTCAAAATCCTTGCCGCTTGCCAAATAACGCAGTATGCCTTGAATAATTGGGTGGGTGTTGTCGGTAAAATTAATCTCACGCAAGATTTCCGTTGCCGTCCATGTCTGAATAGGCGAGGAGTTTGGATTCCAAGCGTCCGGCTCAAGAGCATGACCGAAACCTCCGTCCTCGTTTTGGTAAGCGGCAAGAGTTACCAGCACAGCTTCTTTTAAGCCACCTTCAAAGTGATATTGCCACCGTGCTAAGTCGAGCGGACGAGCGTTGCGATAGATGAATATACGAGTTTTTTTGTAAATTGCTTCATTATTTACACTTACCTTATCGTTTTGAACATAAGGAACAAGGTCTTTCCTGAAAAATATACAACGTTCTGTCTCGGCAAAACCTATACTGAGATGAAAATTGTAGCTCTCTGTATTTTTAAGCAGGCAATCACTAAGAAACTCGAGGCAACCATTATATCGTGCCCATTCTTCACATAAACCGACAAGCGAAACTGCAACACCGCATAAACGGTATTCAAGTCGGACATAGATAGCTTCTAAATAACCAGCATTCCCGGCATGCTCTTTGCCGTTTACATATTCGCTCCTAAGTGCGCCATGACAAACACCTATGGGTATTTTACCATCAAATGCAAGAAACAACACATGTTGCCTGCTTTCTAAAAGCCCTTTGTTTTCAACAAGCAATTCCTCATATGAATGGTTTTCATATAATTCACAGAGTAATTCTGTAAGCGATTCTATGTCGCTTCGCTCCGCTTTACGGTATTGAAAATTGCTTATTTTCTTTGGAATAGCCATGCTCATCCTCCTACAGTGTTTTGCGCATTACAACCACACCATCCTGTTCTGCAACGGGTACGAATCCTAATTTATCATACAGTCTTGCAGGACCCTTAAAGTCCATATCATACCGTCCTTTTCGTATGTGTACATAACCTTCAACAGCCTCAAAGCCTTCTGCTTTGGCATCGGCAATTACCCTCTCTAAAAGAGCAGTTGACACACCCTTACTTCGATATTCAGGGGCAATCGAAAAGCAGACAACCGACATTGTTTTACCGATAACGGTTCCCCTTGCAAAGTCCGGGACAAACTGATAACGGTTTTTGACGTATTCATTCATATCTCTGGCGTTGCACCAACCGATGACGGTATCATCATAAAACGCCAGATATCCATGAATTTTCCCCTCGTCCAGCATCTTTACTGCATGACGGCGAATCGTTCCTTTGATATCCCCAGCAAACTCTCTCACCATTTGGTCGATTTCATCAGAGGTCTGCATTGGACTGGTACAGTAGCAGGGACCATTTGTATCGGTTTCTGAAAACGCCCGATTGTCAAAATAATCGAGATAGGCAGGAATAAGGTCTGTGGTTAGAGGTTCAATTATAATATTCATAATGCATTATCCTCCATTCTATTCTCATAAATAAATTTTACATGAGGTAAATCACACTTCACAGGAAACTCAATTTCTTTGATATGTAATTCATTTTTGTCGATAGTATATTTACCCGTGTGTGAATGATATTGGATGTTGCTTTGTTCCGGCAAGACAAATGATAAAGCTGACTGTGATATTATATTGTCAGTTTTCAAGTTCTCACCTCAATCCATTTCATACGTCTGCATTTGACCACAAAGCATAGGATAAAAGCCAAAGCGCTTGTAAAACGGCAGCAGCTTTTCTTCAAATACAACTGAAATCATATAGATTTTTCTTTCTTTTAAATAAGCAATTGTCCTATTCATAAGCTCTGTTCCGATACCCTTCCCTTGATATTGGGGATGTATCATCAGATCCTGGATATATGCATCTGTAACGCTATTTGAAACAGTGTCAATATATCCAATAAGCTTTTCCCCGTCATATACACTAATGCGAAAATAAGAAGTCATAAGCTCATTTTCATAACAACTCTCCATTCGGTTCCAGCCAACCGCTTCACGTAGATCAGCTATCTGCTTTGCAGAAGTCGGAGCGTTTACAACATAATTCATATGTCAATTCTCCCTATATACAAAATGTTTAACACCTTCATTAATGTGTTCCATCAGTTCAGTTGCATTGCTTGGATATACTTCTACATTCTTAAATTTATCAAGAGGAATCCAATGGAATTCAATATCAAAATCTCGTCCTTCAATGTGCTCGTGAACAATGAATTTTCCATCAAGCGGTATCTGTGCCTCATCTGTAAGTTCAATTATGTAATAAAGACAAATTTGATGGCAGGGCTTATTGCCCCATGTGAAGAATATTTCAGCAACCCACTTGATCTCCTTTACATTAATGTCTGCACCGATTTCCTCTTTGAATTCACGAATTAAAGTTTCTTCGTTTGTTTCACCAAATTTTACATGCCCGCCGGGAAAGGCATACCCTGCGTCATTGATTGGTTTTTGCAGCAGTACCTTGTCATTATGAATAAGAATTCCGGCAACGCGGTAGCTGAATACATAATTCTCTGTTTTGAAAATAATATCGGACATATTACTCAACCCCACTTTCAACTATGGAAAAAGTCTTATTATCACAGTCAATTTCAGCCATTGCTCCATAAGGTAAAATGCAGATGGGAGATGTATGCCCAAAGTTCATGTTGGCGACTATCGGCAAATTGTAAAGGCCAAAATTTTCATTTACAACAGACAACACCGCTTTCTTGTGTTGATCGAAGCTCTGACAACTACACAGTTTCCCAATAATTATACCTTTTAATTTTTGTAATGCACCAATGTTACCAAGCCACATTAGAAAATCAGCAAGTTGTTCCGGTGAAAAAAATTCAGCAATATCTTCAATGAACAGTATTATACCATCGAGGTCATCTGTAATAGCTTCCGGCAGTGTATCTTTCAATATTCCTTCAAGCGCACATAACCCTGTATGCCCGCCAAATAGTCTGCCCTTTACCACGCCACTGCCTTGTATCCACAAATAGCCATTATCACGATAATATGTTTTTGACTCATTTTTATTAGTATAATTATTTTCATCACAGCTGAAATCATTAGATGGCTCGATAATACCTATAGGATTATTATCAAACAAGACTTTTTCAAACCACTTTTGGCTATATAGATGATAACTTGGAGTTTCTGCAATAATCGGAAGTAGATTATGTCCGTAAAAGGTCGATAGCCCTATCCTATAACAAAGCAGATGAATATTCATCACATCAGAATAACCAATGAATATTTTAGGGTTCTGCCTTATAATATCAGTATTAATATATGGGATAATCCTAATGCAATCATTTCCTCCTATGTTGGCAATGATCGCTTTAATTTCTTTATTTTCAAATGCCCACATAATGTCTTCCGCGCGAGTCTTTGGATTTTCTCTTAAGTAATCAGTGCCCTTTATAGAATTTGGTGCAGGTATAACGGCAAGTCCATGAACATCTTCAAGCCGTTTTTTGCCAAGATAATAACGCCATAAAACATCTCTATCGCCAGCAATTCCCAGCGCAGGACTTACAGTTGCAACTTTATCGCCTTTATTAAGTTTCTGTGGCTTTATTAAGCGATTCATCATTTGACTACCTCTCACTTATACACAATCTCATACGGTTCATCATTTTCACCATTTCTTCCCACTCACGACAAGAATTGTGGTTGTTGAAACATCCAATAATTTCTCGCCATCATTATATTGTTTAATCCGCTTATCAACCGTTTATTTATAAAATTAAATAAATTGCCACCTCATGGATAATATTGGATTTAATATATCATACAGAAATATTGGGTACAATACCTTGCCTAAATAAATCACATAATTTAACTGATGTTTATAATAATACTTGACACAAAGTCCTTACCGACATCGACAAGCGGCTTGCCGAACTGCAGGCGGAGCTTTTAAAGCTGGCAAACACCAAAGCCGACTACACGGAGACTGGCGATGAGATTCACCGACTGCGTGACCAAAAGCAAAAGCTACAGCTTGAAAACGTCAACCGCGACGAGCTGAAAAACCGGATTGCCGACATGGGGGCTTTTCTGAAAGAACAGCCCACCGCCATCGCCGAATACGACGAACCGCTTGTCCGACGGCTGATTGAAAAGGTTAACATATACGAGGAAAAATTCATCGTGCAATTTAAATCCGGCGTGACCGTGGAGGCAGATGAATAAACTTGAAAACGAACAAGGCACTCTACGAAAAATAAAACGCAGGGTGCCTTGTTTTGCTGTGGTTAAAATGGGAACTCAATTATAATTATGGATAAGGTGTGTTTTAAACATACCGCTCATTTCTGCAAATTACATTATTTCTTAATCTGCTGCAGAATTTCAAACACCGCTTCAGGTGTAGCACCTTTTACGTTGAGCTCCACCAAGGTATCTCCATACAATACACTAAACCGCATTCGGTGCCCTTGCTCGTCACCTGAATCCGAAACTTCATAAGTCCGTGCTCGTACAGTATCGAGTATCAACTCATCAATCAAGAAAATTGGATTATCCACGATTTCGCGTAATTCGTCAGGTACAGAATCAGCTCGTGGAATTGGATAAAGTGCAAAGTCATAATTTTTAGTATCAGTAATATGAGTAATACGTGTTTTATCATTATCCTTTAACAGCGAGACTTTCCAGCTAATATAACTCATGTCCTTTGTCCAGTTGACAGACAGTGTGTTTCGCTCCTGATTGATAAATCGGTTTGCGTTCTCGAGACCAAATCCTTTAGGGAGAGTTTCAGGTATATACATACCGAAATCGGCGTCTGCTCGAGCTTCAGCAAGACTAAGGGAATCATTACGCAACTCCGGTATGACAGGATTAAATACATCAAGATCGGCAGCACCTCCTTTAATTAGGAGACCAATAATCTCTGATATCTCGTTCTTAACAACTTCCTCATCTACTTTTGCTCCGCTAAGTTCCACATAATAGGCTACATCTGAAAGCTTGAAAGTCGCAAAATAGATGATATTCTTAAGCCCTTTACTATTCGGTTCTGTCTCAAAATAACCTGCTGTTACCGGTGTCCCAAAGACGTCTGAGGCTTTTGTTTCAACGCCAAACCCATAATCAAGCACAACTTCACCTGGTGCAAGCTGGATATATGTCTTGAGTCCAGCGTCAGCTACGGCATTGGCATCTATATTGTATAAAGAGGCTCCACTTTTATTGCTTTTAAAATTAACTGTTGCTGTAATGCCGTGTGTCCCCGTCAGTCTGGGAAAAACCGCCCTTAACTCTTCGTCAGTCAGTTCCTGCCAGAAATGACCTCGAATACCGATATCAGTTTTGGCTATGGACTGAGAATCAGCTTCATTGAAATACAAAGTGTATTTGCTTGAAGAGTCAGGCACAGGTGTGATCGTACCAGGCTCTAAGACAAGTGGGTTATTGCCCGGTGTCGGAGCTACATCGTGTTGCGTTAACTTTGATATTGTAAAAACTCCAAGTAAAACCACCGCAAGGCAAGCAAAGGCTGCGGTATAGCGCTTGATCATAATAGGCCAACGTTTAGGTCTGCCTTCGGTACGTGACATGATTTTTTCGTGTAATGTATTCGAAACCATTATTTTATCCATGTATTTGTTATATGCTTTCATAATCATCCTCCTTTAAAACGGACTTAAGCCTTTGACGGGCGCGGGTTAAGTGACTTCTTACTGTAGATTCCTTTTGCCCAGTCAACTTAGAAATATCCTTAATGGAATAACCCTCATAGTAAAACAAATGAATGACGGTTCGATATTTCGATGGCAGCGCCATGATTTGCTCCAGTAATTCATGTTGCTCCGGCTCTGAAGCTGGGTAGGATTCAATAAGGGGAACTATTCGCTTACGCCAAGGGGATCGCAATCGGCTATTGCAGAGGTTTACGGTTACTCTTATGAGCCAAGCTTTTTCATGCTCTTCCGATTCAAATTCAGGAGCTTTCTCATAAGCACATAAAAATGCTTCTTGCACTATGTCCTCGGCATCGGACATGTTTCCTGTAATAGCAAGTGCAGTGCGATATAGTCTATTTTCATGTTTTGTTACAACTGCTTCAAAGTCCTCCGGCCGATAGGACTTATATACCATTTGCTTCACCGTTATACAAAACTTATAAAACTCTATAAAAACATTATAAAAGTTAATGTTT
>CAYPLH010000072.1:0-18242 GCA_964411505.1 uncultured Clostridiaceae bacterium
TAGAAAGAAATATCGGCTTATCCTCGAGCTTCGCTTTTTCAAATGCCTCTTGGCCCCAAGGGAACCAATCAACAGGATTGTGAGCGTGCTGTAATAGATATGGCGATTTCTCGTTTATCAATCTATTGGGTACAACATTATTGTTAGTCATTATATCACCTTCTTTCATTAAGTATTTCATTTTAGCATACCCTAAACCTAAGAATATTACTAATAAAGCAATATCCTTATTTTCATTACTTATATGTTATATAAATTATTATATCGTCATTTATCCTGGTGTAGTCGATATAGTCAATTATGGTTTTATACAGCTGGTTCTGGTTTTCCCAAGTTAAATCAGGATTTTATATCATGTCAACAAATTCCCCTGATGTATTTTCAATAAAATACGCCATATCCATTTATATCACATCCTTTCCTGTAATCTCATGGGATTATAACAATCTCAATATCTCTATTTATTTTATTAAATGGGCTATAGCTTTCCCAAAATAGAGCGGATATTTAGTGAATCTATTTTCTTTTTAAGTTGATTGTTCCACTGTTTGGGCGTATAATAAGAATAAGAAAGTGAGAAATTCCCACAAGGAGGTTTTATCATGGTTGTTGAATTAAGACAAAAATCACAGGTGACAATCCCTGTTGACATTTTAAAGGCATTGAATTTAAAGACAGGCGATAAGTTGGAATTCACAGTACAGGACGGTAAAATAGTCATACAGCCCGTTGTTACCATTCCCAAAGACCAAGCGTGGTTTTGGTCGGAAAAGTGGCAAGCCGAGGAAAGAGTGATTGATGAACAGATAAAAAACGGACAGGTAAAAAGCTTTGACAGTATTGACGCTTTAATTGAGGATTTAGACTCATGATTTTTACACGCTCTGATAGATTTAAACAGAATTACAGCAAGCTAAACGAGGAGCTAAAGAAAAGGGTTAAAGCAAAGTTAAAATTGATGTCCGAAAATCCAATGCACCCTTCTCTACGTACAAAACGTGTGCAGGGAACAGAAAACATATTTGAAGCCAGCATCAACATGAGTATTCGTATGACGTGGCAGTATGTTGATAGTGGTATCCTCCTACGAAACGTTGGGGGACATGACGAAACTTTAAAGAATCCGTACAATAATGCTTTGCTTTAATGAGTCATTGGGGACGGTTCTTTTTGACTCACTGACATTCAATGTGTGCATCAGCAAAGAATACAATCAGTTGATTAAATATTGGCATTAACATATAATGTTTTTGTGGGATAAATACTCTTTTTGAAAAATGACAAAAGACTATGAATGGAAAAGATAGACGGAGCAGGTTAAAGCGCGTTGAAAGAGGGCTAAAAATGAAAAAGGATATGAGTATATTAAAAGAAAAAAAACTGTTTGTTCTTGATATGGACGGAACATTTTATCTTGGAAGTAAAATTATTGACGGTTCTTTGCGTTTTATTGGAAAGCTACGTGAGCTAAAGAAAGATTTTATATTTTTCACAAACAACTCATCCCGGGATTCAGAAACCTACTTAAAAAAACTAGCAGGTATGGGGTTGGAAGTAGACGGTGTGAAGGTAATTACCTCTGGAGATATAACAATAAAATATTTGCAGGAGAAGTATCCTAAAAAAGGTGTCTATTTAGTAGGAACAGAATATCTTGAAAGCAGCTTTAGAAGAGCAGGAATAGAACTTAAGCAACATAGAGCTGATGTTGTAGTAATAGGGTTTGATACTACTTTAACCTATGAAAAAATATCTAAAGCCTGTGGCTTTATAAGAGAAGGTGCAGTTTTTGTTGCTACTCATCCTGATCTTAATTGTCCGGTTGAGCATGGCTCAATACCAGATTGCGGAGCTATGTGCAGCATGATAACAGCCTCTACCGGTGTGTTACCCAAATACCTTGGTAAGCCTTTTGAAGAGACAATAATTGGAATCAGGCGTATTACTGGTTATAATAATGATGACATGGTTTTTGTTGGCGACAGATTGTCAACCGATATTGCGATAGGAGCTAAAAATAATGTCACTAGTATACTTGTGTTATCAGGAGAAACTAAAATAAAAGATCTTGAGCGTTCTGATATTCAGCCCGATTTTGTGTTTGACTCACTTTCTCATATAATAGATCATCTATAAATTTTAAACAGTTTTGATTAGTCCCCATAAAAGTTGTAAAGCGATTATTTACCGCAGGCAAACCTGCAGTAAATTTTTGGGGACTAATCAATTATTGATATTACCTTTAAGCAATTCGATTTTACATAACATAAGGAGACAGTTGGTAAGTCTCTTCTGGTAGAAGAATTTATTTGCTCATGCTATTTCATGCATAATTGTGTCAATATCTTCACCTTCGTACTGAAGTCTATAAAGGTTGTAGTAGAGACCTTCTTGTTCAAGTAATTCCTGATGTGACCCCATTTCGCGAATCTCACCCTTATGGATAACAATAATATTATCCGCTTTTTGAATAGTTGATAACCGGTGGGCAATGGCAATGCTCGTTCTACCGCTCATCAGTTTAGCCAAGGCTTCTTGTATAAGAATTTCCGTCTCGGTATCAATATTAGATGTAGCTTCATCAAGCACTAATATTGCGGGTTCAAAAACTAAAGCCCGGGCAAAGGAAAGAAGCTGTCTTTGCCCTGCTGAAAGCATGGTGCCTTTTTCATTTACCGG
Organism: uncultured Clostridiaceae bacterium; assembly: GCA_964411505.1. Taxonomy (GTDB): domain Bacteria; phylum Bacillota; class Clostridia; order CAYPLH01; family DUMO01; genus CAYPLH01. The sequence continues at coordinate 2,680 of CAYPLH010000072.1, forward strand.
ATGCTTGTAATTATTCTGGAATCGATTAATAAAATAGTCTGCATTTACATATTCGGCTGCTTGTTTAACTTTCTCAAGAGGTATATCTTCAGAGAAAAGCCTTATATTTGTTTCAATATCTCCTGAAAAAAGGAATACATCCTGAAGCACAAGTCCTATACTTTTACGAAGATTTGATTTCTTTATTTTTTTTAAGTTAACTCCGTCTATGAATATGTCACCTTTTTGTATTTCATAGAAGCCGCAGATAAGATTGATAATGCTGGTTTTTCCAGCACCTGTTGCACCTACGAATGCAGCGGTTTCACCGGGTCTTATTACAAACGAAACATCTTTTAAAACCCAGTTTTCTTCAACATAGGCAAACCATACATTCTTAAATTCAATCTCGCCTTTTATGTCTTTCAGCTCGACAAACTCTCCTTCAGGTTCGGGTTCAGGTTTTTCATCCCAAAGGTTAAATATACGTTCTGAAGAAACCATTGAACTTTGCATAATATTATATTTTTCTGTCATATCCATGATTGGCTGAAAAAACTGATTAATATACTGAGTGAATGCAAAAAGTGTACCAAACTCTAAAACACCTGATATGATATCCCTTCCTCCAAGCCATAAAAGGAGAGCTAAAGCAAGTGAACGGACTATATCCATAAATGGTCTGAAAACCCCATGTATTTTAATCCTTTTATTATTTGATTGATAGTAATCTTTATTAATCTCCTGAAACTCTTTGTTTTTGATGTCTTGCATATTGAATACCTGAATTAGTTTCATACCCGATATATGTTCAGATAAAAAAGCGTTCAAAATTGCCAGCTTGGTTCTTATCTCGCGAAAAACCTTTCGTGCTTTGGAGCGGAAAATAACTGTTGCGATAAGCATTAATGGAAGTACAAGAAAGCTTAAAATTGTCAAACGAACGCTTAAGCTTAACATTATTGCGACTACACCAATCATGACAAAAACATCTTGGAAAAGACTTACGATTACGTTAGTGAACAATTCGTTAAGTGCATCAGTATCGTTGGTAACTCGTGTCACTAATGTGCCAACTGGGTGTCTGTCAAAATATGAGACAGGTAGCTTTTGCAGATGCTCGAATATCTGCTCCCTTAAGCTCAGTATAATTTTTTTACCAGTATAATTGAGTATATAGGTATGGAGATAACTGAACCCAAACTCCAAGATTATCAGCGCAAAGAAAACAATTCCAAGAATGATTATTCCATTTCGGGCAGAATCCATGGGTAATAATCCGGATAACCCGCCATGCATATAATTATCTATAGCTAATTTTGTTATATACGGTCTTGCCAGCTTGGATGCTGAAACTGCCAGTATAAGAAGCAGAGATATCGCAAACAGGTACCAATAGGGCTTAGCATATTTCATAAGCCTCTTCATCAACTTGCTGTCATATGCTTTACCATCTACCTTTTCATACCTTGAATATCTTCCGCCTGAACCTCCATGCATTCCACCAAACCCGAAACCACCTGCCATATAAATCCTCCTTGTTAGGCAACATTCTATTGCTTTTGTTCTTTATTTCTAACGCTACTACCTGCCTTCCAATCTTTTCATGCACTCTGGATTTGCTCTTCCAGCATTTGTTTTTTATATATACGATGATAAAAACCCTTACGCTCTACCAGTTCATCATGAGTTCCATGCTCTACAATTCTTCCATTATCTAATACAATAATTTCATCTGCATCCTTAATAGTAGAAATTCTGTGTGCTATGAAGATACAGGTTTTGTTTTTCATAAATGTTTTAAGCCCATCCAGAATCCTTTTTTCAGTATTAGTATCAACTGCTGAAAGGCAATCGTCCAGAATTAGGATTGATGGATCGTTAACAAGGGCTCTTGCAATTGAAATTCTTTGTTTTTGGCCTCCTGAAAGGTTAACGCCACGCTCGCCGATCATAGCCTCAAACTTGTCGGGAAACTCCATAATATTGTCATATACATGACTGATTTTAACAGCTTCTTCTATTTCGTCCATACTTCTTTTGTAGGGAGAAAAATTGACATTATCTTGTACTGTGGCGGAAAACAAATAGTTATCCTGTGGCACATATCCGATACTATTTCTTAAAACCTCAAGCGGGATATCCATAATATCCTTTCCATCAATAAAAAGTTGCCCTCTAGAATTGGGATTGTAAAGCCTTAATAAGAGATTTCCCAAGGTTGATTTTCCGCTTCCAATCTTTCCAATTACTGCAATGGTTTTACCCGATTTAATTTTAAGATTTATATCTTTTAGTGTAGGCTTAGAATCTTCGTTATATGAGAAGGTTAGATTATTAAACTCAATATTACCTTTTAGCTTGCTATCGGATTTCATTGAAACGTTATTTGTAATAGCTTCACTGTCATAAACATCAGGTTTTTCATTAAAAAGCTCTTCCACTCTTGATGCAGATGCCTTACCTCTTTGTATAAAGTTAATAATCATCCCGATAAATGTAACCGGTCTTACCAATATGCCAATGTAGCCGTTAAAGGCTACAAAATCACCTAGAGATATAGAACCTAACAAAACAAGATTACCGCCATATATAAGTGATATACAATATGAAAGCGATGATATAAGTCTTATTAAAGGACCGAACACTCCCTGAACTTTTGCAAGATTCAAATTAATATCAAAATTATCCTGGTTTAATTTGTTAAAATTACTAATTTCCTTTTCTTCTTGTACAAAAGCTTTTATTACCCTTATTCCAGAGATGTTTTCCTGAGCTTTAGTTGTCAAGTTAGCAAAGGATTCCTGTACCTTACGAAATCTCTGATTTATTATCCTGCCAAACTTGGTCATTATGTACATAAGAAGTGGTAAAGGGATAAAAACTGCCAAAGTCAGCCGTAAATCCACAGACTGCCACATTATTAAAATACTGGAGAAGATAAGAAGGATTGATTCTATAATTAACATTACACCCCTGCCGAGAGCTTTTTCAACAGCACTTACATCATTTATGGACAGAGCCATAATATCCCCTACTGGTTTTTTATTAAAGTAATTAAGTGAAAGCTTTGTCAGCTGCTTGAACATATCATTTCTGACCATCATATCAATTAGATTGGAAGACCCTTGCATAAGTATCCTTGTGAAATAGTTAAAAATGAAAATCAGAAATGATGTCAATACAATTATTCCGGCATATACCATAAGCTGAGAGTTGTTTATCGAATCTTTGCTCAGCATATCTATAATATCACCGGTTAGCCTTGGAGTAATCAGCTGGAGAAGATTGACTACCAATAAAACACCACATCCTACAAGATATCTTCCTTTAAATTGCTTTAAATATTTAAAAAATCTTGTGTCCTTAAAGGCTATATCTGGTGATCTTCCATAAGCCATTTCAATGCTTTTTTTTGAGTGAGCTGCATATTTTCTTTTTTTCATTTTTAAAGATCGTTGTTTATTATCCAAAACTATTGCCTCCAATATAAGTTAGTTCAAACCATTTAAAACATTATTTGCTGAATTAATAAATGCAGTTTTTTCATCATCACTTATTTTTGAAAACATTTCCACTATAAATTCTTCTTGTTTTATTAAAACTTCCTTGCGGATTTTTATACCTTCATCTGTCAATTTGACACGAACTACTCTTCTGTCTACCGGGTCGTTTACTCTCATAACAACTCCTTTTTGCTCAAGAAAATCCACAAGGCCTGTTACATTGCTGTTAACCTTAAACGATCTGGCACTTATCTCCGAAAGCGTCAAGGCCTCGCCCGGGCTTATGTTTTTCATGACTGAATATTGATTCCATGCAAATCCCAGCTCACTTAAATGTCTTCTTGACCTATGCAGTACTTTTCTGTGAAGTCGTATAACTCTTGAAAAACATTCCATTGACAAGTTATCCACTTATATTCACCTCACTTATTAATTATAATATTTATAACTAGTAAATATTATAATACGTAAATGATAATATTGCAAGAGCATGTTGGAAAATTATGTGTCTATCACTACAGCGGTGTGTCTATTTGGTTAGCCGAATTCATGCAGACTCATCTCTGTGTTTAGGCTCAAAATAATGGGGTATAATTATCATGTTCTTGAATATTGTGGACACATTTAGACTTTTAACAATTTAAATTTTGAAAAGGGGAATTTACTATGAACAAATTGTATGACGATTTAAATGAACAGATGAACTTTGAGCTGGAATCCGCATATATTTATGCTACCATGTCAGCATATTTAGACGCATTAAACATGAAGGGTATGACCCATTTCGTTGATTGCCAGGTTAAAGAGGAAATGGAGCATGCTGCAAAAATTAAGAGATTTCTCCAGGAAACCGGATATGGTGTAAAATACCGTCCGTTAGATCCGGGCGCAGGGGAATTTGAGTCTATTTTGGATGTTTTCAAGAAGGCACTTGCTCATGAAAAGGTTGTTACGGGGCGCATTCATGCACTGGCTGATGCTGCTTTGGAGCAAAAGGAGCAAAGGGTGCATAACCTTTTAATATGGTTTGTTGATGAACAAATTGAGGAAGAGGACACCTTTGGCACTCTTGTTGAACAGCTAGAAAGAATAGAAAATAATTGGGCAGGGATTTATGCACTTGATCATGTTATGGGGAAAAGGGAATAGCTACATTTTGTTCAGCTGATATTTGTATCGAAGTGAAGATAATTAAATAGTGTATGTAATGTCTTTAATCCTCCTAATATGACATTTGAAAACGCAATAGAATTAATGTGTTTTAAATGTGGTACAATGAGACATTATCATAAGTGGGTGTTACAGTTCAGACACTACATATTGAGATAAATTTTCGCAATAGCGGAAACTACGCTTCATTTGCAAGAGCTATAAAAGTTTTCGTTCGGGCAAGCCGGAACTCGCAAAAATGCATTTTGAAATATTACTTTGTTGCATTTTTGCGTAGAACAGTCGGCTTGCTTTTCCTCACTCTGACTATACATCTCTAAGCTGCATTTCGCTAATGTTTCCTAACATTGCAAAAGTTGTATCTCTTTAGCTACCTGTGAAATGTAATTAGATTTCTGCTCCTATCTTTTTTTGTTCGAACCAATATTGAAAACTTAGCATAATTATGATAATATTAAGCTAAACTATTTAAGGGGTGAATAACATGCCGAATATAAGACCTGTGTCCGACCTGCGTAACAATTTTGCCGATATATCGAGGACAGTCCACGAAAGTTCAGAGCCTGTTTTTTTGACTAAGAACGGTTACGGCGACATGGTCGTAATGAGCATGGAGGCTTATGAACGCCATCAGTTTGACAGCGAAGTATATATCAAACTGAAGGAAGCAGAGCTTGAAGCAAAGACCACCGGAAAACGCTTCACGCACAGCGAAGTCTTCTCAGACCTGCGGCGTAAACTGCAGGAGAAGGCAGCGGAGGATGTATAAGCTGTCGTATCTTCCCGTTGCAAAATTCGACATCGCCGACGCTGTAAACTATATTTCCGATAAGCTCTTTGCTCCGAAGGCGGCTCTTGACCTTTTGGACGCACTCGATAAATCCATATTGCGTCTTGCGGATTTTCCGTATTCCTGCCGCATTTATCAGCCCGTGATGCCGTTGGAGCAAGAGTACCGCATCATGACGGTCAAGAACTACGCCGTGTTTTACACTGTCAACGAACAGGAAAAGCTCGTTGAGATTTACCGCGTTATATACGCCAAGCGCGACCTTGATAAACAGCTTTAGCATGAACATCCTTCGGGCAGCCGCAGAATTGCGGCTCCCCATCTACGACACGAACATCTCCATTATGCGGTTCGAAGGATGCTGTAGTCGGCTTGACCGATTGAGCCGTCTGCATTGGTACTGGCTTTTCTGTTTCTTTTTCTGCGGTTACGCTCGTTACCTCTTGCTCACTTTCTACGACTGGCTTTGTCTCAGGTGCCGGAGTATCGACAGAGATAAAAATATGCGGTGTTTCCTCTGACTGAGTCTCAATTTCGGCGTTCACGGCGGCGTTTAACGGCTTGGCGGGTAATTCCTCCACCTCGGCGCTCCGTAGCAACACGGCGGTACACAGCGCGACACAACGCGACACAGGTGATGACGGTGATTCCTGCAATTATTTGCTTTTTCATATTGACCATCTCCTTTAGCAAGACACCTTACCACAAGGCTTTGGAGATATCCAGATGATTTTTCGAAAGACGACCAAGAAGTTTGTGTTTGAAGGCGTTTTGTGGTAAGCTTTAGTACATCACAGCATCGAAATCTATGCAGAATATTTTTAGGGAACGGATTTCCCTGCACGGAAACGAGGGATTTCAACCATCTGCCGTTTGTGGTAGGGTTTTACGGAATGGAGGGGTAAAAATATGAGCATTCAATTCACAGACATTTGCTTTATCACGGAAGATGTACTTAAACTCCGTGCTTTCTATGAAGCCGTGTTTGGCGGCAAGGCTGAGGGCGATGAGATTCACTCCGGACTGACGATAGGCGGTGTGACGTTCGTTTTCGATCACGTTGATATTGCTGATGACAACCCGACATTCCGCTATATTAAGGCAGGCGATGCGAACAATGTCATTGTTGGTTTCAATGTCGACGATGCGGACGAAGAATATAACCGGCTCATAGTATTGGGTCCAGAAATGCTAAATGAACCGACTACCCATCCGTGGGGAGCACGGTCGTTCCAGTTCAAAGACCCTGACGGCAACATCCTGAATTTCCGTAGCTTTCCGAAGGAGGAACAGTTATGTTGATACCCCATTTGCATTTTTGCGGCAATTGTGCAGAAGCGATTGCGCTATACGAGCAAGCGTTTAACATCAAGAGAGACATCTTCTTTCTCGATGGAAGTGGCGACGGAAGCGTCGGCCACGCCGAAATGCACATACACGGCACCCGCGTGATGTTAAATGACCGCTTCGGTAATAAGGATAAAGCAGCGGATTGTGCTGTTGCTTTAATCGTAACATTCGAAAGCACAGCAGAATTGCTTGCGTGTTATGAAACGCTGAAACCCGGTGGTATTGTCATTGACCCGCCCGAAAAACTGTCCTATACCGAACTCGGGCTGCAATTCATAGACAGGTTCGGCGTCCAATGGGGCTTTATGGTAGAGGGAACGGTATGAATATTGTAATCAAAAAACTCACGCCGGATATGGCGGAAGATTATGTACGCTTCTTTGATAATACGCCACACAATAAAAAATGGCATACCAAATGCTATTGCGTTTGCTGGTGTGGCAACGAACCCGAAGGAATCGACTGCTCGACCGAAGACAAGAGGAGAGCGATCGCCTTCCAATTCGTAAAAAACGGCAATCTGCAAGGGTATCTTGCCTATTCAGGTGGTCAAGTCGTTGGCTGGTGCAACGCCAATACCAAGTCGGACTGCATAGCTGGTCGATTTTGGCAGTATCTTATGGGCGCTGTTCCGACCGATGAAACTTCCGACAGGAAAGTCAAATCCGTGTTTTGCTTTACAATTGCTCCAACGATGCGGCGTAAAGGCATCGCTACACAGCTTTTGGAGCGTGTTAGCATAGACGCGGGCAGAGAAGGCTTTGACTTCGTTGAGGTTTATCCGAACAAGATTGTTACCGCCGAATCCGAAAATCATGGGGGATTCACCGGGATGTATAAGAAATTGGGGTTTACTGTGCATGAGGAATTGGAAAGCATGTATGTCATGCGGAAGGAGCTACATAAATGATTTGTACAAGATGCAAGAAAGACGACCCGCAGAACCGTGAAATGTGCCCTGCCTGTGGCGCACCCATCAGGCCAATCCCTGTGCCGCCCGGTGGTAAAATCCACTTTGGCAGCTACGACTGGTTCGTGTTGGACAAGCAGGAGGACAAGACGCTCATCATCACCGAGAAGGTACTTGAAAAGCGTACTTATCACAAAGAGGAATCCGCCGTCACTTGGGAGACCTGCGATATGCGGGCATATCTGAATGGTGTATTTTATCAATCGTTCAGCGAAGCCGACCGCGCTCGAATTGCAGAGGTGACAAACGAGAACCCCGATAACCCGTGGTACGGCACAAGCGGCGGTAATCCAACTATCGATAGGATATTCCTGCTGAGCATCGACGAAGTCTTGAAGTATTTCGGTGACAGCGGGCAGATAAAGACGCGGTATATGTATCCGAACTGCGATTGGTGTAAGGACAAATTCCTGCCGTGGATTGACGACCAGTACAATATAAACCGCCGCGCGGTGGACGATGACGGCGGGGTTGTACATTACAGGCTCCGGTCGCCCGGTGCAAACCAACGCAGTATCGCCCATGTCATGGGCTTTTGCGGGGACGGGTTTGACCAGGGAGGCGTTTGTGTCAGCAGTATCTGCGATATGATTGACGGTCATTTTGTGTTTGATGGCGATGATTGTCTGTCGGGACCCCTGACCCTGCCTGGTAGAGTCGATATTAACGGTGTTCGTCCTGCGCTATGGCTGAAGATTGAGGCGAATTTCAAATGACCCATAAAGGCGCAATTACGCTTGAAACAGAGTGGCTTATCCTGCGGCAATCCGAGGACGTCGACTTGCCTGCTCTATATGAAATTATGCATAAGCCGGAGGTTATGTACGCTTGGGAGCACGGTTTTTCTCTTGAGGAAACGAGGGAATGGCTAAACCACCAAATAACCCACTTTCAACTCGGAGGCTTTGGGTATATGGTGGTTCTGTTAAAAGATACTGATACGCTAATAGGTCAGGCGGGACTTCATAATACGGAAATTGAAGGTCAGCTGGTAACGGAAATCGGGTATATTTGTGGAAGTATGTAGGACATATTCCGCTCATTATGAATGGAGCGGGCATAATTATCGAAAACGAGCGCGGAGAGATATTACTCGGACGGCGGTGTGATAATGACTGTTGGAAGCATGCCGGCGGCTCTACAGAACTTGGCGAAAGCTGTGAAGAAACTGCTCGACGTGAGTTGTTCGAAGAAATGGGACTCATTGCCAATACGCTTGAACTGCTCGGCGTGTTTTCCGGCAAGGACACACATTGCATTTATCAGATTATTACCGAATCGAAAAATGCAATCGAGGCTTGGAAGGTTTTACCCTTGTTGAAATACCCATTGAACCGTATACCAAGGATTTCTGCACAGGCGATGATGAAACCGTAGAACGATGGAAGTGCTTCAATATTGTGAATTGGTCTTTCTTCATGGCTTTTGACGGTGAGCGTCCTGTAGGTGCTGCGACGATTGCTTCACGAGATAAAGAAGTAAATATGCTAGCTGGTCGAAATGACCTTGCTGTATTGTGGGACATCCGTGTTGATGATGCCTATAAACATCAGGGCACCGGTCAGGCGTTGTTTGATATGGCTGTGAATTGGTCACGCAGACAGGGTGTTTGAGCTACCTCTGAATAGACACCACTCTAATCCACTTATTCTGCAACCAAATTATAGAAGCCACCTTTTAAAAACAAGTATATATCAGTGTTTCACGAAGGTGGCTTCGTTTAAAAAATTATGGAAATCGTCTCTCGTGCAAAGATGCCTACTTTATAAAAGCAGAACACATGAAGCCAAGAGCCATCTTCCGGCAAAAAACTGAAAAGCCTGAAGCCTAAGATTTTTTGCGGCATAAAGGACAAAGTCCCTCGAATACTGTGAGGTGCTGAACAATTTCATAATCCGTTTGCTGTGTAATGGTTTGATCCAGCTCCGTCTGGTAGGGAATTGGAACGTCAGAGACCTTTTTGCAGCCGGTACACAAAAGATGATAATGGAGATCAGTGCGACAATCGAAGCGATCCACTCCAGGGATCCTTACATGCTGCACCTTACCGTTATCAGCTAACTGATGAAGATTCCTGTATACGGTGCCCCGACTAATTTTAAAATCCTTTTCCCGCACATATAAGTAGATGTCGTCCGCGCTGGGGTGATCCAGGTCTGCCTTTTGGACTGCATCAACAATCATTTTACGTTGTTTTGTATTACGTTGCCGAGACTTCACTAATCATACCTCCATAGCTAATCCTACTTAATCTGAGCTTAGGTTGTTGCTTTAATCAACCCTTTGTTATCAAGCTTCGCCAATTCTCTGACTTTATCGAGACAAAGACCTAAAGCCTTTGTTATCCGTTCGCCGTATTCGGCGTCCGCAAGGAGGCAGTGAACGGCGTGGCGATACTTAATGTTCTCAGTGACAGGTTCAATGTCTGCAGCAGTGTTTTCTATGAGAAGCTGTTTCTTGTCCTCGGTAAGCACTCGCCACAGATTGCCGCCTGCGCGGAAGCAGTCGTCAGTTGGGTCATCCTTGGGGTCGTAACGCCACATTGCACCCTCGATTGCAAGTGGAGGCTCCGCCACATGAGGCTGGGCTGTCCAATAGCCTTCACTGTTTGGAGTATAGGCGGGCGTGGCGCCATAATTTCCATCTACCCGCATAGCTCCATCGCGGTGGTACTCATTTACCGGTACCTTTGGACGGTTTACCGGGATATGGTTGTGATTAACACCCAGACGATAGCGCTGTGCATCACCATAAGCAAACAGTCTTCCTTGGAGGAAACGATCAGGTGAAAATCCGATGCCGGGAACCACGTGAGCAGGCGTAAAGGCGGCTTGTTCTACCTCGGCAAAATAGTTCTCAGGGTTGCGGTTGAGCTCCAATACGCCCACCTCAATAAGAGGGAACTCCTTGTGAGGCCAAACCTTGGTAATATCAAAAGGATTCTCATAATGGTTATTTGCCTGTTCCTCAGTCATGACCTGTATGTACATGGTCCATTGCGGATAATTGCCGTGTTCAATAGCCTCAAAGAGATCCTTGCCGTGATGTTCCCTGTCCATACCATTTATTTTTGCAGCTTCTGCGTTGGTTAGGTTTTTGATGCCTTGTTTAGTTTTAAAGTGGAATTTGCACCAAACACGATCATTGTTTTCATTGTAGAGTGAGAAGGTATGCTCTCCAAAAAAGTGCATGTTACGGAAGGAAGCAGGGATACCCCGATCGCTCATCACCACTGTGATCTGATGGAAGCACTCCGGCAGCAGAGTCCAGAAATCCCAGTTGTTCTGAGGCGAGCGGCGACCGGTGCGAGGGTCACGTTTGACCGCCCTGTTAAGATCAGAAAAATTATGCACATCCCGGATAAAGAAGGTGGGAGTATTATTGCCAACAAGATCCCAGTTGCCCTCTTCTGTGTAAAACTTCACCGCCACACCGCGAATATCTCGTTCGCAGTCAGCAGCGCCCCTCTCGCCAGCCACAGTCGAGAACCTTACAAACAACTCAGTTTCCTTTCCGGGCTGTAAAACTTTTGCCTTTGTGTACTGGGAAACATCGTGCGTTACAGTAAGCTTGCCGTAAGCACCCCAACCCTTGGCGTGCATACGCCGTTCAGGGATCACCTCACGGTTAAAATGGGCCATTTTTTCCATAAGCCATACATCCTGCATAACAACAGGACCGCGGGGACCAGCTGTAATGGAGTTTTCATTATCAGCAACAGGTGCGCCCACTTCGTTTGTAAGTTTTTTGTAGTCTTCCATATACTTTCCTCCTTGTAATTGGTACTACAGCGTTAATTTTTAAATTATGCTTACTTAAAAATAATGCATTAAAGTGTTTGCGGTTATTTTAAGTAAGGCGTACAAGTGCGTTAAATCCATGAAATTAACGCTGTAGTATTAGTTTATATCCTTTAATTAATACGGAAGTCTGTACCTAAAAGGGGGTAAGGCATCTCGCATTAAATGGAAACGAACATTATAAGTATCCAAAGATACATGAGAGATTTTGGCAGCATCAGCATATACAGAATACGTTTTTTGTGTGACCAAAGCACAATAGGTAAGTAAAATACAAAGCTTAGCAAGACAGCCAGCCACAACCACTGCAATGCGGGAACGGTTTTCATATATATGGCAAATAAGACTGCCACAATAAGCCCAAGCAGCACCAAAGGAATATTACGATAAACAGCCCAATTGGCAGAATCTTTCCGATCACACCAAGCATTTTGCGGCAACAGGCAAAGGGTAATACGAGACACAGCTAAAAGATAGACTACAGCAGTAAAGAGCCATGACAGCCTAGGAAGAAACAGAAGCAGACCGATATGCCATAGGATCACATAGAATGCTGTCATTGTTACTGAGGTGATAAGCTTACCATACCCCAATACTTCCTTTGGGTTTCGCCCGGTGATAACAGCAGCGATGCGGGGAATCAAATGGAAAGCATCGCCTGTTGCCAAGACAATAGCCATTACTCCTGCCAGCCACTTGAAAGGCTCTGAAGCGTTAAACAGCATATAGATACCGCAGACGCTTGCCACAAGGAGATATGTCACCTCAAATGCAGCTTCAAACCAGTCAAATATTTGTCTTTTTTGTTTTGGTGCTACAAAATCCAATTTAGACATAAAGTAGTCTCCTTTTTGCATATAAAACCCAAATGACGGTGTAGACAATGCACATACATGATAACAAAGGTGCTAATGGGTGCTAAAAAGCTCCAAATTCAAGAATTTAGTCACACCAACTGCTGGTTTTAATAACTCCTAGCAAATAATTCAAAGTGCTATTGAGACTTATTACTATTATAATATTATATAAATTACAACAGGTCAATATTTAATTTCGCAATATGACACACTGTGAATTGTAACTTTAAGTGACACACACAAATGAAGCGAAGTTTCCGTTATTGCGAAAGTTTATCTCAAGTTATGGAGGGTCTGAACAGAAACAATTGCAGACCATTTTAAAATTTAATGCTGTAGTACTAGTTGATTTAAAATAAGTGCTAACATATAATTGATGTTAAACATGAAAGTCTAAATTTCGATTAGGAGGCATGTGCATGGCGATAAACATAACTTATGACGGAAACAGGCTTGTGTTGCCTGAATTTAGCTGCGACTGCGGTTTTAACCACAGCACGCCGGACATGGATATTTACATAGGAAGCGGGATTTTGCAGCAGTGTGCAGACTATATTGATAAGCGCAATTTAGGAAGGAACGGGTTAGTTGTTGCTGACAATAATACTTGGAAAATAGCCGGGCATAATGTGGATAAAATATTAAGGGAAAAGGGATATAACACTACATTATGTATACTGGAAAGAGAAGGTGTGCTTGAACCGGATGAGACTGCTCTTGGTGAAATCATGCTTGCCATCGAAAAGGATACAGACTTTATAGTTGCTGTAGGTTCTGGAGTTATCAATGACCTTTCAAGATATGCAGCATCATGTATATGCAAACCTTTAGTGAGCATTGGAACAGCAGCTTCAATGGATGGATACACATCAGTTATATCATCACTTCTTATTAAAGGCTTAAAGGTTTCAAAAAGTGATGAATATGCAAAGATAATTATTTGTGATGTAGACATTATGAAAAAAGCTCCCTATGACATGATGGTTTCAGGTTTTGGAGATGTTTTGGGAAAATATATTGCTAAAGCAGATTGGTTACTTGGTAAAATTATAAACAATGAAACAATATGTCCTGTATGTGTTGATATAATCACCCAGGCGGTAGAAAAATGTATAGATAATATTGACGGAATAAGAAATACAACGGATGAAGGCATACAAAGCCTTATAGAAGCATTGATTCTTACGGGACTTACGATACTTATCGTTGGTCAGACAAGACCTGTAGCCTCAAATGAGCATAATATGTGCCATTTTTGGGATATGATGAAGCTTCAGAAAAAAGAGAAATCTCCTTCTCATGGAACGTCGGTAGGAGTTGCCACAGTATATGCAGCTAAAATGTTCGATCTTTTTCTAAACTTAGACGTGAGCAAACTGAATAAGGCATTAATCCGCAGTAAGAAACAGACAAAAACCGATTGGGAGAAGGGAATAACCGAAAGCTATGGGTTACTTGCACCAAAAATTTTAAAAGATAATCCTAATGAATATATTGAATGGAACGAGCAGGAGAGAAGAATAAATGCTGTAATTTTGAGAATGAATACTATTAGAAAAGAGCTGGAGTTTCTTCCCACAAGTGATGAGATTGTAAGTATTCTTGAAAGGATCGGATCGCCAATAATAGCGTCCCAGCTTGGTGTTGACAATAAAATGCTGAAGGATTCACTCATGTACGCTAAAGATTACAGAATGCGCTACACAGTATTCAAAACTGTAAATGAGCTTGGGCTTTTAGAGGAGTTTACAGATAATATTATGGCTGAATGATAATGTTAAAAACAAAAATGCAACGCCCATAATACTTGCTGAAGCTGTATAGCAGTATTAGATATGAGTTTGCATGAAATACGACTAAATAAATAGATACTTTTTTAAAGTATTGTCAATTGATTTTGAGAAACTGTAAATTTACATTAAATTATTATAATATTTTCCGATTGGGAAGATTGAAGACTACATTTTTAGGAGATGATATTTTTGATTTATGATGGACATTTACACTTGATTCCGAAGGGTTTGGACAGCCAAGATGAATTTGTGAGAAAAATGAAGGTGAATGGAGTATTAGGTGGTTTGGTAATATCCCTTCCTCCCCAGACATACAATGGAATGCCTCATCCTCTTACTGATGATGAAAGACTTAAGTCTTTAATGGAATGGGTCGATTGTGACTTAGAGCTATTTCCATTTTATTGGTTAGATCCTCTTGCCAAGGATGCCAAAAAGCAGATAGACAAGGCTGCTGAAGCCGGAGTGAGAGGCTTTAAAATAATATGTAACAGATTTTATCCTGGTAATGACAGGGCTATGCGCATATATGAAAGCATCACAGAAAGCGGAAAGCCAATATTGTTTCATTCAGGAATACTGTTTGACGGAGATGTATCGGGGAAATTTTCTAAGCCACTAGAGTTTGAAGTTCTATTAGAAATAAAGGGAATACGGTTTGCACTAGCACATGTAGGTTGGCCGTGGTACGATGAGTATATCTCTTTGTATGGTAAATTCCAAGCTGCTTACGACAGAAATCCTAATAGGCAAGGAGAGATGTTTATAGACCTGACACCAGGTGCACCAGGTGTTTACAGAGAGGAGATCTTTAAAAAACTTTTTGGTATAGGATACAATGGAACCATGGATAATGTTTTTTTTGGAACTGATTGTAAAGTCAATAGATACAGGCTAGACTACAGTGGTGACATTATCAAAAGAGATCTGAACTTGTTTAACACTATGGGGTTTAGCGAACAAGAAAAAGAGAATATACTGGTTAAAAATATTAAACGTTTTGTAAAGGCGTAGTAACCAACATAATACAACCGTTTTATCTATCCTTTTCTAGGTAAGAGGATCGCTGGTATAAAAGTATGAAATTATGCATATACCCCAAAAGAGTATTTTATGAACCATTGATATTGGTAGAGGCAGACAGCTGATTAAGCTGTCTGCCTTTGCTGTTGGTGGATCATTTTAAACTATGTTTTCCTAAGCTTCGCTTTAAAATAGCTGAATTAGAGATGATTGTTCATTATCAGTTTTGCTAAGACCCCTGTGAACAATAACAATTCAAGGTTACTGTTAAGACCCTCTGTAACTTGAGATAAACTTTCGCAATAACGGAAACTTCGCTTCATTT
>CAYPLH010000073.1:0-17422 GCA_964411505.1 uncultured Clostridiaceae bacterium
ATGTGGATGGATATTTCAGGGACAGATGTGTGTTTGCAGAGGAGATTGATATTTGTGACACTGTCAGTATGAATGTTAAGTACTCTGGTGGTGCTACTATGAGTTACTCTCTTACCGCACATTCGCCGTATGAAGGATACAAAATGGTCATAAATGGATCAGGAGGCAGGCTGGAAGTTGAAGATAATCATAGAAGGTCTTTTGATGCTTATGCAGGATCTACCAGCAATAATTTGAGGGTATATAACAGAAAAGGCGATGAAATCTGTATTAAGGTACCAAAATTATCTGGAAGTCATGGTGGTTCAGATGATATTCTCCTTAGAATACTTCTGAAGGATAACTATCCAGATCCGTATAGGTATGCGGCAGGTTCAAGAGCTGGAGCAATGTCGCTTATTATTGGTGCAGCAGCTAACATTTCTATAAAAGAAGGAAAACCTGTACATGTCAAAGACATATTAAAGCTTTAACCTAATTGAGAAGTATGTTTGATTATATGAAGGTGGCTTTTGGTGTAGTAATTATGGAAGTTGCTAGAAAGGCAATACCTGATCATCTTGTAGGATATAAAGATATCATCAGGGATTATAAGTGCTTCCCAAGGGCTGCACTTTCGTATTTGATAGTGCAGGACACAGTCTCCAGATTGAAAGGAAAGAACTTTTTGATGCAAATGTATCAGATTGGCTGGAAAGAGTTGAAATTGAAGATAAAATAAATAAACAACCTGAAAAAAAATGCATGCTTACAGTTGAAGTTGATTTCAAATAAATCTATAAATTTAATATTTGCAAGAAAATTAAAATGTTAAATATCACTGAAATTGCTAATTGTAAACAATAGCAGGTTTCTGTATAGTTGAGAAAAAGGATCTGAACAAGCATAGAGAAAAATTTCCATGAAATGTAAAATACAAGAGATAACTGAAGAGAGGAGTAATATGAATTTCTTTGAAAGATTAGAAAAAATTTTAAATCATACTAAAACCTTTCCAGATTTTAAATTTATCATTGCCCATTTAGGTGGAAACTTCATTTACACAGCAACTCTTTTGGCATCAAAAAAGGGAAATGAAATCTCAAATTCAGATGATAAAAGTAGCGGAAGGGTTCCTAAATGAATTTATAGGGTTTGCAGGTGGTCAAGTAGCCGGAGAAGTGTAGCAATAATTAATGATACGTAAGTATTAAGATTATTCTAAAACAGAATTAAACAAATGAATGTCGGATAAGAAACGACTGTTGATAAAATAACTGCTGATGTATCGGGAAATAAAACGGCTAAACAGCGCCAGTTGACTGAATCTTAATCCAATGACTGTTAATAAAAAGATGCTTGTTGTAATTAACATAATCATAAAATAAAATAACTTTAGAGCATAGTTCGCAAATAAAAAAATATGGCACTGAAGTATTAATAGCTGAAGTATTGGATAGAAAACTATCCTTTTTAAGTATCATAGAAACAAATTTTGTTTTATTTGAAAAAGGATTCAGTATAGCAGAACTTAATAATTAGTCAGTTACGCTATATATAAAGAACTTAGGCTTTTAAATCAATTATGTTTGGGGGTGCTTATCTAAGTGACAAAGAAAATAAAAAAAATTGAACAATTTCATTTAGTATATCTGATGTTATTGCCTGGAATATTAGTTACCGGTATTTTTAGCTATGCACCTATGTATGGGCTTTATATGGCGTTTTCAGACTACAAACTGGGCAGATCTATACTTGGAGCAAGGTTTGTAGGTTTGGCAAACTTTAAGGAGTTTATCCTTGATTCCATTGACTTCTTGTCTCTACTTAGGAATACTATAGCGATGAACATTCTTTCGCTTTTTATAGGTTTACTGGTAGCAATGATAATGGCAATTATTTTGAATGAAACACATGTTTTAAGGATTAAAAAAATTGTTCAGACATCTACTTTCTTTCCATTTTTTATATCTTGGGTTATAGTTTATAATATTTTCAGTGTTTTTCTAGGATCGCAATCAGGAGTTTTGAATACATTTATGAAAGATATTGGATTAATAAAAAAGAGTATTAATTATCTGACTGATCCTAGGTATT
The DNA here is from genome assembly GCA_964411505.1 of uncultured Clostridiaceae bacterium. Classification (GTDB taxonomy): domain Bacteria; phylum Bacillota; class Clostridia; order CAYPLH01; family DUMO01; genus CAYPLH01. Next base: position 2,077 of record CAYPLH010000073.1, read on the forward strand.
CATGGGGGCTGATAGTTGGAGCAAACTTATGGAAGATGCTAGGATATAATTCAGTATTGTTTCTTGCATCTATATCAGGTATCGAAGTAGACTTGTATGAAGCGGCAGATATTGATGGTGCAGATAGGCTGCAAAAAATTTGGTTCATTACAATTCCAGCAATTTTACCTACACTACAGGTATTACTTGTTTTAAATTTTGGACATATATTTTCATCCAACTTTGACCAATTTTATCTTTTTACCAATGGATTGAATCGTCCTACGATGGAAGTGTTTGACATGTATGTCTATAGGTTTGGATTAAAACAACTGAATTATTCATATGCTACTGCTGTGGGGTTTGGAAAATCATTTGCTGGGCTAATCATGATAATTATTATGAATAGGGTTTCAAAGAAAGTGAGCGGTAGAAGCGTATTTTAATAAGGGGGCAAAAATGATCGCGATAACAAATATTCTAGTTAAAATTCGTCGGTTTTTTAACTATACATTAGACTTTTATGTATATTTAATTCTTTTTTTAGTTTTTTTGGTGACTGCATATCCGTTTTGGTATATACTTGTTTATTCCGTGAGTGACCCTCTAAAAATTAGATCAGGTTTTATGTTTCTTCCTAAAGGTTTTTCTTTAGAGGCCTACAGATCCGTATTCAGCAATTTAGTTGTATTAAAAGCTTTTTTTGTATCAGTATTAAGAAGTATATCAGGACCTTTGTTAAGCACGACTGTTTCCTTGCTTGTAGCTTATGGTTTAAGCAGGAAAGACCTGCCGGGTAGGAAAGCTATTACATGGTACTTTATTATAACTATGTATTTCGGGGCAGGTTTAATACCCACTTATGTTCTTATGAAAGCATTGAAGCTGGTGGGTAGCTTTTGGATTTATATTTTACCAGGTATGATGAATGTGTTTGGCATGATTCTAATGAGGACATATATTGAGTCATTACCTGAAGAGTTACATGATTCAGCTTATATAGACGGAGCTAACGAACTTGTAATATTCTTTAAAATAATTGCTCCACTTTGTATACCTGTTATTGCTGCAATTGCATTGCTTTCATGTGTAGGGCACTGGAATAGTTATACTGATACTCTGATTTATAACTCGCTAAAAAAGGAGCTACATACACTTCAGTATGTTCTGGTACAGTTTGTACATTCAATTTCTGCAAGAGAATCATCGACCAGTATTGATGAAATGATAGCTCACTCTGATAGGATAACTCTCACACCGATGGTTGTAAGGATGGCAATTACTATTATAACGGTATTGCCAATTTCGATGGTATATCCTTTTATGCAAAGGTATTTTATAAAAGGAATAATGATTGGAGCAGTGAAGGGGTAAGGCACTACTATTGATGAATTTTTTACTAAAGAATCATGCAGACAAATATTCCAGGAATAACCTATTCCGGAGGGATAGTTATTTATATAAAAATCTAATTTTAAGGAGGGTATATTACAATGAAAAAGCTGTCTATGAGGATTGCGGCAACGATACTAACATTATTATTATGTTTATCAGTGTTTGCAGGATGCACTCAAGTAAGTGATGACACAACAGGAACTGAAAATGGTTCCGCTTCTAAAAAGGATCCGCTTGATAAGTCAGAGTACTATGAGGTTATTCTTTTTACAACTGATCCAAAAATTGCAGAATATCAGAGTCAGAACTACTTTGACAATTTAGTGAAGGAGAAGTTTAATTTTGGTGTTGAATATGTTAACTACCCTGGAGATCCGCTAGAAAAACTTGCACTAATGCTTTCAGCCGGTGATTATACGGATTTAGTAATTACAAAAACTGAAAAGTACTTAAAAGCATACGTTGATGCAGGTGCTCTTATAGAATTGGATCCTTTGATTGAAAAATATGGGGAGAACATAAAAAAGACACATAAAGAACGTATACCATACTGGAGGGCACAATCAGGTCTTAATGATGGAAAACTATGGTATTGGACATTTACTGAACCATCATATAGCTATGGTGTTTCCTCAGCTCTTAATGAGTGGAAAATACGTTCTGATATTCTAGAGCAGCAAGAATACCCTGAAGTAAGAAATGAAGATGATGTATTTGCATTAGTTAAGCAGGGTGTTAAGGATAATCCGACAACCAATGGCGAACCTACAGCAGGATTTGGTACTCCGCTGAGAGACCCAAATAGTATTGAGTGCGCCACTTACTTTTTTGATGCTGGACGCTTAAGTCACATGACATATAAAAATGGTTCTATGTGGGACACTGAAAAAGGCGAATTTATAGATGCTGTGACAGACTATTCTTTTAAAGACGGACTTTTGTTCTATAATAGGATGTGGAGGGAAGGACTTGTTGACAGAGATGTGATTACCTACTCATCGTCAGAATTCCAGAACAAGATGTCTACAGGGTATGGACTATGCACTTATTTCTATGGTTGGAACTGGCAAAATTGGAATGAAAACTTAGGAAAACTTGGGCATGAATTCCGTTATGTTCCAATTCCTTCACAGTTTAAGCAAATGCAAGAAAAAGGGCACAAAAAGATATATCCTATAACAAATGGAGAAATTTGGTCAAGTTATTCCATAACCACAAATGCTAAATATCCTGAACGAATTATGGAAGTCGCTGATTGGATGATGTCAGAGGAAGGTCTGATAGCGGCAGGTTGGGGAGAAAAAGGTGTACAGTACACTATAAATAGTGATGGTTTACGCATACCAACTGCTGAACATATGCAAAAGATGCAAACCGATGAGAACTACAAATACACTTGTACAGCTTATTCGAGTTTAGGACTTTTTGGTGGACTTGATTCTAATGGTCAGAATTATAGAATGTCTGCTGATAGCACGTATGTTGATCAAATGGTAGACCCCAAGGTTTATGATGTGTATAGTCATTATGGATGGATGAATATTTATGAAGCACACAATAAAAACAAGAACTTTGAATCGGACTATGCTTACCCTGTAGGATTTACTATGATTATGCCAAACTATAGTGATGAGCAAAATAAAAACTGGGAAAGAATAGATACCATTACTGTTGACTATACAATAAAACTTATTACTGCTGAGAGCTTGGAACAGTTTAATACATTGTATGAAGAACTAATTCAAAACCGTAAAGATCTTGGTATTGATGAGATGATTAAATTGAGGAATGAAACATATGATGAGTTGATGAAGGGCGTAAAATAATAAATCTGGTTAACTAATATAGTTTAAAAAAAGAAAGGTCTTCTTTGCATTATGCGAAGGAGGCTTTTCTAGGAATTTCATAAACCTTGCTGTTTTTACTGGAATAAATTATAATTATATTAAGATTAATGATTTAAATTTTTACTAAGGTGGTTTTACAATGCGAAGTGTAAAATCAAGTAGTATAAGGTCTGTTTTAGTGGTAATTCTGGCATTATTGATTGTAATGCCTTGTTCTGGATGCATGGTAAACTCATCATTAATAATTCCGGAAGATTATGATGAGAAAAATACAACGAATGAATCATCCGATGATAATAAAAAAACAAAGGCTCCTCTTGACAAGTCAGAGTATTATGAAATTGTGTTTTTACAGGAAAATGCAAGCCCTGGGTGGGAACAATATAATGAACAGAATTACTTTCGAAAAACATTAAAAGAAAAATTTAACTTTGGATATGAGATTATTGGCTATATTGGTAACTCCTATGAAAAGCTTGCACTAATGCTTGCATCGGGGGATTACCCGGAACTGGTCGGTACAAAAACAGAAAAGTATTTACGAATTTATATACAGGAAGGGGCGCTTATTGAGCTTGAACCATTGATGGATAAATATGGTCCAAATTTTAAGGAAAGACACAAGGAACAGATACCCTTCTGGAAAGTTATGTCAGGTATAGATGATGGTAGGATTTGGTTTTATACAACCTATGAGCCAAGTATGAGTTATGGCAGGACTGTGGCAATAAATGAATGGAAGTTGCGCTCTGATATTTTGGAACAGCAGAATTACCCAGAAATAAGGAATGAAGATGATATATTTGAAGTGCTCAAGAGAGGTATGAAAGACAACCCATATACAAACGGAGAGCCAACAGCAGGTTTTTCCATACCACTGCAGTCAACAAGTGGTATAACCTGTGCGACTTATATTTTTAACATGGGGCGTCTGAGTCATATGACTCTTCAGTATGGTTCTGTATGGGATCCTAATCAGGAAATTTTTATCGATGTTGCAAAAGATTATTCATATAAAGATGGACTACTATTTTATAATAAACTTTGGCGAGAAGGATTGTTTGACAGGGATGCTGTAACCTATCCACTCGATAGGTTTATTAATAAAATGAAACAGGGATATGCACTTGCAACATATTTCCATGGTTGGGACTGGCAGACCTGGAATCAGTATCTAAAGCTTGGTGGTAAAGATTATAGGTATATTCCATTTCCCTTGCAGCTTGAAAGCCAGATGGAAAAAGGAGAAGAAAAGATATATCCCATTAATAATGGAGAGATATGGTCTAGTATGTCAATTACAAAAAATGCACGTTATCCCGAGAGAATAATGGAAGTATTAGATTGGTGTGCAACAGATGAAGGTCTTATCGCCTGTGGCTGGGGAGAAGAAGGTAAGCAATATTCAATTAATCATAATGGGCTGCGTGTGCCAACAATCGAACATGTCGAAAAAATGCAGACTGATCAGGATTACATATATAGTTGGATGGGTACACAGATCTTTGGCTTTTTTTGTGGACTTGACCAAAATGGTCAGAACTACAACATGCAGCATGATGATGAGTTTTTAAAGCTATCTTCTGATCCGAAGGTAACTAGAACATACGAACACTATGGTTGGAATAGCATCTATGAATCTCATAATGAAAATGAAAACTTTAAAGCGGTATATGATTATCCCCTTGGCTTCAAAATGTTTATCCCTGATTACAGTTTTCAGGAAAAGAAAGCATTTGAAAGGATAGATATCCTGACTAATGATTATACAATGAAATTAATTACTTCAGAGAGCATCGAAAAATTTAATATATTATATGAAGAAATGCTTAATAAGCGCGATGCGCTGGGGCTTCCATTTCTTATAGAAAAGCGAAATAATGAATATAAAGAGCTAGAAGAAAAACTTTATTAATATTTATACAAAACATAAAGTTTTAATCATGTGTTAATATATAAGAGAAGCGTAGTGGCATATTATATTATTTTGTAGGTGAGTTAAATGTTACTTAAAAAAATAAAAAACAAAGATAATAATTTGTTTTATCGTTTTCTGTTCTCCTATTGTATAGTTCTTTTGATTCCAATGATAATAGGAACTATTGTGTATACTGAAATTGCTAAAACAGTAAAGACAGAGGCGTTTGATAAAAATAATACAATATTAAAACAGACTAGTGAAACAGTGAATAGCTACTTTACTCAAATAGAAAAGAATGTAAAAATACTTACAATGAATCCTTATTTAGACAATATAGCAATAAACGCATTTCACAACAACGCTTCAATTTATTATGACAAGTGGAAAATCATAGAGGAATTGAAAACATATAAAATTATGAACAACTATGTAATTGATTTTTTAGTTTATCCTGAAGATTGTGATTTTGTAATAACTCGAATAAGTTCATATGATAAGGGTACGTTTTATAAGGATATTTTTGAAATAGCATCCATGAAAAATGAAGTATGGGATAAATATATAAAATCAAATTATTTTTATGGTAAATATCTGCAATCCTCATCAATGACGTTTTTTGGCGAGGAATATGAAACCATTACTTATATAGAATCTATTCCAGTTGTAGATACAGTAAACACAAATGGAGCTGTTGTAGCTTTGATAGACAGCAAGTTCATTAAGGATATGCTGTCTAATATTGATATAGGCTGTAAGGGTTGGGTAGAAATCACCAACAAAGAAGGGGAAACAATATTATTACTGAAAGGCGATGAACTAGATAGTGTACCTGTATCACAAACTCAAAATTATAGGAACAGCACACTGGAGAGAAATATAAATAATAGGAAGATGATAATTTCCAAAGTCATTTCTCCGAATGGTATGTGGACATATACAGCTTATATACCTTCAGAGTATGCGTTAAAAAATATAAATTACACAAAAATTCTTATATACATCTTTGTGCTGTTGTCCCTTTTAGTCGGACTTCTTACTGCGTTCTGGTTTTCATATTTCAATCAAAAACCACTAAAAGAAATTATAAGATCCATAACAATGTTTAAAAAAAAAGATGGTAAAACTAAAAACGATTTTGAGTTTGTCAAAAATTCTTTTAATAGTCTTATTTCTGATAATAGACAACTTAGGGATAAAATCGGAGAACAATTACCAATAATAAAGATTGCAATACTTGACAGGCTTTTTAAGGGGTATTATTCCAACAGAAGGGAAATCATTACAGTTTTATCGCTAATTGATTTGGATGTTAGTGGAAAGTGGTATGGTGTAATGATACTAAAAATATTAATATATGAAGATAGTGCGGTAGTACTGGATGTAATTTCAGAACTTAATCTTAAAAGGGCAACTATAAATGGTCTCGTAACAGATATGATTAATCACAAAGGAGTGACTCATTACCTTGATGAGGACAAAATAGTTTTACTTAGTTTTTATGATCAGGCTGATTTGGATAAGTGCAAGGAATTAGCATATAAATTTGCAAACAGTACTAAGGATTTAATCTATGAAAATTATAATGTAGAAGTCTTAATTGGGCTGGGAAAATTGTATACTGATGTAACCAATATAAACAACTCATTCGATGAGGCTTTGCAGGCAGTGGAAAGCTTTAACCTTGGCAGGAAGGTGGTATGGTCTACAGAAATGTCAAAAGTAAGCAGTATTTTTTACTACCCAATTAATATTGAAGCAAAGCTGATACACTCGGTAAAACAAAGTGAGGTATTGGAAGTAAAAAAAATGTTGAAAGATCTTTATTATGAAAACTTCTTTAGAAGAAAACTTTCACCGGAAATGGGATGGTTATTCATTGGAGAATTAGCTGGTACAGTAGTAAAAATAATCAGTAGTGACGACACACAGCATGAGATTAATGAAATGCTTATCATGCTAAAAAGCAAATACAGTCTGGATACTGCTTATGAAAAAGTTATACAGGTATTCGAGGTAACATGCGACAGCATAAAAAAAGAAAAGAAGGATAGGCGAAAACAGTTGATTGATAGCATTATAAATTATATTGACAACAATTTTACCGACCCATCACTTAGTCTGTCAAGTATTTGCGAACTTTATAATATCGGAGAGCCTAATCTTTCTATTCTTTTTAAAGACGCAACAGGTAAAACTTTTTCTGCCTATCTCGAGCAGAAAAGGATAGGAAGTGCTTGTGACATTATTAACAGTGAAATTAACTCTCAGATAATAGAAATTGCAATCAAGGTAGGGTACACCAATGATACTACTTTTAGAAGAGCTTTCAAACGTGTTATAGGTTTGAACCCTACAGAGTACAGAAAGGATAATATATATTAGTTGAAGTTATAGTAACACAGCGTTGGTGGAGAAAACCACATTACAAAGTGAAACTCTTAATAGCACTGCAGTAAATAATGCGCAGACAAGAATTTAAGGAGATGAAAGAATGAATAAGATAAGAGTTGTGATTATTGGACAAGGAAGAAGTGGCAGAAAGTTTGCTTAACAGGAACGATATTGATCTGGTTGTAAATGATAGATAGTAAACCATATATGAAGATAATCTACAGGTGAACAATAGAGGAGTTTGGAGACTCAGTAGAAGAAGCATTATTCCGGTTGTTGTAAATAATACTCAGGGAGGATTTTATATAATGAACAATATTAGAATAATACCCATTGAAGATGGTGGAAATCCTAGGACACAATTTGATATTAGAAAAGAAGAAGGGGAATAGCTGAACATTTAGATGTTGTATATTTTAATTCTTCTTGGAGCTTCAATGGAAGAAGCGCACAGGATCTTTATGATATGGGTGCTTTTATGCTAAAAGCCTATGCTAATCTTTATGACAGCAATATGAGTTAAATTTTGAGAGCTTAAATGAATATCAGAGCATAAGAATATGGGGTGTGGAAGGATATGGGTTTTGAAGCTTACGAATTCCTTGACAGGAATCTTTGAAGAGAATAATAAGTTTGGCCAGGGCATATGCGGCTGTAACAAAGTCTGATATTTTTATCTGAGGTAACAAAAGGTTAAAAGTTGGGAAAATCTGAAGATTATATGTTCGTTGGTCCCCTTATAATGATAAATGATGAGCAGCTGAAAGAAGCCTTTAAAGCAATCGACAAAGCACTTCATATTGGAGATGGATACTTAGAGTAGTACATATTAATTTATTGATGTTAAAATAAATCAAATTTAGAGAGGTTATATTCCAAAGTTTTGAAAGGAGAGATGATTAAAATGAAGAAGTATGCAATTGTAGGTGCTAGCAGCAGGGGAATGCATATGTATGCTTTACCTATAGCTCAGAATTATAGAGATGACGCAAAACTGGTTGGTGTATATGACCCTAACTGGAAAAGAGCAGAATTTTTAAAAAAGAGGGCAGGAGATGACTTTCCAGTATACCAAAGCTTTGAAGAGATGATGCAAGGTTCAAAACCTTATGCGGTTATTGTTACTACTGTTGACCGGTACCATCATGAGTACATAATTAAAGCTCTGGAAGCCGGTTGTACAGCAATAACTGAGAAGCCAATGACTATTGATGCAAAAAAGTGCAATGAAATAATTGAAGCCGAGAAAAGAACTGGGCAAAAGGTAAGGGTAACCTTCAATGCACGTTGTTCACCGCTATCTACTAAAATAAAAGAATTAGTAAGTCAAGGAACTATTGGTGATGTTTACAGTGTACATTTTGAATGGTTTTTAGATACTGTACATGGAGCGGATTATTTTAGAAGATGGCACAGAAGGCTTGAAAACTCAGGAGGACTGCTGATACATAAATCTACTCACCATTTTGACATGGTTAACTGGTTTATAGAACAGGATCCTGAAATAATCAATGCTTATGGAGCTCTAAACTTTTATGGTCCAACTAGGGATGAAAGAAGTGAGCGCTGCTTGACTTGTGAATATAAGGACACATGTAGCTTTTACATGGACATAAACCAGTCTAAATACAAGGAAATGTATCTTGATTGTGAGGAAGTAGATGGGTATTACAGGGACAGATGTGTGTTTGCAGATGAAATTGATATTTGTGACACTGTCAGTATGAATGTTAAGTACTCCGGTGGCGCTACTATGAGTTACTCTCTTACCGCACATTCACCATATGAAGGATACAAAATGGTCATAAATGGGTCAGGTGGTAGGCTGGAGGCGGAAAGTTACCATAGAAGGTCTTATGATGCTTATGCAGGCGCTACCAGCAATAACTTGAGGGTATATAATAGAAAAGGCGAAGAAATAAGCATCCAAGTGCCTAAATTATCCGGTAGCCACGGCGGTTCAGATGATGTTCTGCTTAAAATACTTTTAAATGATAACTATCCTGATCCGTATAAATATGCAGCAGGTTCAAGAGCTGGAGCAATGTCGCTCATTATTGGTGCAGCAGCTAATATTTCTATAAAAGAAGGAAAACCTGTATATGTTAAAGACATATTAAAGCTTTGAGTGTAATTAAGAGGTATGTTTGATTATATGAAGGTGATATTTAATGATGTAGCAATTAAGGGAGATATTTAAAGAGGTGAGCATTAATCAAATTAGAAAAGAGGTGGGTGTAATGTTAAAAAATATTCAAGTGCTAACTATTGAGGATGGGGGTAATCCCAGAACAAAGCATGACATTAAGCGGGAAAAGAAAGGGTTTTTCATCCGACCATTTAGTGAAGATGGTGATGGAAACTACAGGTTTCGTCTGAATGTAAAACTTGTAAATAGTACAAGTGTGTCAATACCTGTATTATTTAATATTGAATGGGGTGATACCGAGCATCAGGATGCAAGAAAGTATGTTTTATTAAGTAAGGAAGATGGCTTATGGGAAATGTTTTCAACTGAAATTATCGGAACTAAAGCTTCCGTAACTATTAATGTTCCCCCCGGACAGAGCTTTTTGTGTATGCATCCTAGGTATGAATACGAACGTTACGAATGTTTTCTAAAAAACTTACCAAAAGATCTTTTTAGAATTAGCAATATCGGAAGGACTCGCCATAACAGAAAGATATATGGAATTCAAGCAGGGAATGAAAGTATGCGACCGCTTGCAATCTTGTGCCGTGTTCATCCTTATGAAACAATAGGTTCTTTTTTTGTTGAGGGTATGCTTAGGTGGTTAATGAGTGATTGTGGTGAAGCAAAAAAATTCTTAATAGAAAACCATGTTGTTTTTGTACCTATGCCTAATCCAGATGGCGTGATTGAAGGCACTTGTAAAAGAACGCTCGGAGGATTGAACTTTAGTACAGATGGTTCTATAACTACGGAACCTGAGGGTATAGCTGTCAGAGAATATTTTCTCAAAAAGAATCCAATATCAATTTTTGACTTTCATGGATGGATGTATCATTATGACAACATAGTGACCAATGATCCTGTGCGTGGAAAGAGTTTGTATTTAACACTAGTAAAAGATGAAGAGCTTTTTGCGACTCCTATTGAATTAAGGTTCAGTAAATACCCTTGGGTGGGAAAGCAAAACAATTTAGGAGGTTTGCTTGTAGACAAAGTGGGTGCAGTTTATTACAACAGTTCATGGTCCTGGTATGATAGAACAGCTGATGATTTATTCAATATGGGGGTAAGAATTCTCAGAGCTTATGCAGATTTGTTTAACATTTAATAAGCATTCCAAGCGAATTTTGCACTCAAATTAAAACGTTAAAAAGCACTTGAATCTATGCGTTCCAAGTGAAATAATGTCGGGCATTTTATTAAAAGCTCTTCAGCGTTAGATTTTGTTCACTACTGAAGTAGTAATCAGTTATCAGCGCTTAAAGAAGAAGTATGGAGCTCTTAATATAGTTTTGAAGAAATTATTCGAAAGGGTTGATCAATAAAATGTACAACTCAATACAGGTTTTAGTAATGAAGGAGTATGGCAATCCAAGAAGCCAGGATATGATCCATAAACAGGATGACGGATTTATAATTAAGACTTTTATTGAAGATGATAATCCTCATTACAAGTGTCGTTTGGATGTAGCGGTAGTAAACGATTCAGATATAACGATTTCTGTTCCATTTACTATTGACTGGGGAAATAGCCAGTGTGTTAGACTTTACAGTTATATTCTTCTAAATAATAAGGAAGATGAGTGGATTAAAGTGAAAGGTGAAGGAAAAGACGGTAAAGTTTTTGTAACAGTTGATGTGCCTCCGGGCTATAGCAGGCTTAGTATGCATCCTCCTTATGATTATGATCGTTTGATTCGATTGTTGGAAACCTTACCTGAGGACATATTTACGATGAAAGTAATAGGTAAATCATTTTGCGGAAGAGACATATTTGCAATAGAGGCTGGACTGAAGAACAAAAGACCACTTGTTGTACTTACCAGAGTGCATCCATATGAAAGCATTGGTTCTTATTTTGCGGATGGGATGATTAAATGGTTAATGGACCAAAATGAGGAAGCTAATAAGCTCTTATCCCAAAACCGTATAGTATTTATACCTATGCCAAATCCTGATGGTGTTGTTGAAGGTTATTGCAGAACAACAATAGGGAATCTGGATTTAAGCTATGTAGCTGGTTCCAATGAACCTGAGGCTATCGCTCTGATCGATTATGCAAAAGATAACAATGCTCTGGCTAACTTTGATCTACATGGCTATATGTATAATTATGAAAGACTTCGGTCTAATGACTCTGCACGATTAGAAATGTTAAGCAAAAGGTTTGCATCTATGCCTGAATTGTTCAATAAGGAGATAAATATATTTAATGATAAATATCCTCCAAATGGCAAGGAAATAAACTTTGGTGGGTTTATTGTAAATAGACTTGGTGGTACTTATTTTAACAGTTCGTGGTCTTGGTATGATAGGGATGCATATCATCTGCGTTTAATGGGTATTGAAATTCTTAAGGGATATTCTGATTTATTTAAAAATACGTAACTATTACTCTGATTGCATGAGGATAACACATCATGATGTGTTAAGGAGGAAGTTAAATTGATAAAAAATATAGAAGTATTGACTATTGAGGATGGGGGTAATCCGAGAACGATGTATGACATTATGAGGGAGGAAAAGGGATTCCTTATTCATCCTTTCAGCGAAGACAATGATGGGAACTATAGATTTCGACTAAATGTAGAAATTGTTAATAACTCGAAAGAAAAAATTCCGGTTCTGTTTAATATTGAATGGGGTGACGTTGAACACCAAGAAGCTAGAAAGTATTTGTTGCTCAGCTATAGTGATGATCATTGGGAGAGATTTGATACAGATATTAATGGTACCATAGCTTCAGCAATAATTAAAGTACCACCAGGACGCAGTATTTTATGTATGCACCCCCGTTATGAATATGGTCATTTTTTAAAATTGGTTTGTACACTACCGGGCGATATTTTTTCAATTAGAAAAATTGGTAAGTCCCGAAAAAACCGTGATGTTTTAGCTATAGAAGCCGGAAACAAGAAAAAAAGACCTCTTGTTGTTATGTCTCGTGTACACCCTTATGAAACGATAGGCTCATATTTTGTAGATGGAATGCTGAAATGGTTAATAACTAATGAAGAAGATGCTGAAAAACTTTTGCAAGAAAATAATATTATTTTTTTACCCATGCCCAACCCTGATGGTGTTGCAGAAGGAACTTGTAAACTGACATTAGGTGGTTTGAATTTCGAAGCTGGGTTTTATGAAAATTGTGCTGAACCTGAAGGCGCTGCAGTAAGAGATTATCTTCTTGAAAAGAATCCTAGTGCGATTTTGGATTTGCATGGTTGGATGTATGACAGAGATATTATTTTGTCAAATGATCCTGAAAGAGGGAGAACAATGTATGCAAATCTTACCTCAAATACCGAATTGTTTGATAAAGTGATAGCAATGGTGTATGCTAAATATCCCATGTTTGGGCGAGAATGCAATATAAGTGCTTATATTGCTAATAAGCAAGGAGCTGTGTATTTTGATACTTCATGGAGTTGGTATGGGAAAACTGCTGATATATTGCGAAATATGGGAATTCATTTACTTAAAGTATATTCAGAACTTTTTTAGAGAGTATATCTTAAAATGCTATCTTTAAAAGGCGAACAGAAAAACTATATGATTTATTGCCATACAGATCTATATATAGTGGTTTTCAAATCGACAAGGTAGTGTAAAGTGGTTTATGGAGAATGAGGAACAACGCTACATCTAAGTAAGAGAGGAGTAAAAAAAATGATTAGAGATTTTGCACGTTCCATACGCATGTACAATCATAAAGTAAATGATCAATTTAAATTCATGGTTTATAATCGCTCAGAAGAAGCATTTGCAGAAGGGAATTCTAGAAGAGATAAAATACAGTCTATTGAAGAACTAGATATTTATAGAGTTAAAATGCGTAGTGAGTTTATAGAGGCATTAGGAGGAATTCCACCAAGTAACACGCCTCTTAACGCTAAAACCACAGGAGTTGTAAAACAAGATGGGTTTACAATAGAAAAGGTTATTTTTGAATCCAGACCGGGACATTATGTTACTGCTAATTTATATATCCCAGATAATATCAAATCACCACGGGGAACAGTTCTGTTTGTATGTGGTCATGGGAAGGAAGCTAAACAGTATCCAACATATCAGACAGCATGCAGGTACATGGTAAAGTCAGGTCTGGTTGTATTTGCACAAGATCCTATAGGGCAGGGAGAACGGTTTAGTTACTATGAAAAATCAATAAATGATGTAACCGTAAGATGGGGAACTACAGAGCATGAGTATGTAGGATGTCAGAGCTTGCTATTAGGAGATGCAATTGCAAGGTATTTCATACATGATGCAATGAGGAGTATAGATTACCTTTACACCAGATCCGAAGTAGACAAGGCACGAATTGGTATAACTGGCAACTCAGGAGGAGGCTTGCAATCATCTATGATGATGATATGTGATCCGCGTATAACAGCAGCTGCGCCAGCAACTTTTGTGATGAACAGACAAGAATATATGTATAAAGGCGAGGACCAAGATGCTGAACAGGTATGGCCTGCTTTCACTGCTCTTGGATATGACCACGAAGATATTCTACTTTCTATGGCACCCCGACCGGTAAGAGTTTTATCAGTTAAGTGGGATTTCTTCCCTATTGAAGGTACAAGGAAGACAGTCTCTCGATGCAGACGTTTTTGGGGAATGTATGGTAAAGGTGAATACTTTGATATGATCGAAGACGATTCTACACACAAGTACTCACGAGGACTGGCTAAAGCTGCAGCTGAGTTTTTCTCTTTACACTTGCTGGGAAAAAAGGTATCAGCGGATGATAATGATATTGAACCTCTTAATCCTGAGATACTCATGTGTACGAATTCTGGTCAAGTGCGAGGAGAGCTGAAGAGCGCACGATTTATTTATGATGAGAATTGTAATCGACTTGATGATATTGAAAAATTACAAAATTCTTTAAAAGAAAGGGAACACCGGGAAAAAGCGCTAAATTGGTTGCGTAAAAAGGTATTTACAGGTCGTAAACCTCATGATTTAAACCCGCGATTTAGCAGCACACAGCTTGTAGAGGAGTTTCAGGTGGAAACAGCTTTTTGGTGGTCGCAGGAAGGCTTATTTAATCATGCATGCATGTTCAGACACTTTAAAGATATTGGTAAGGACAGCCCGGTAACTATTGCTGTTTGGAATGATGGAGCTAGCGCCCTCTATTCTCACATGGGTTTTATAAGAGAAACATGTTCAAAAGGAAGAGCTGTAATGGTATTAGACATAACTGCGGATGGACTTTTCAAGCCTGATGATCATGAAGCCCACAAATTAATGGATGATTTAATATGGCTGGATGATAGTATTGTTGCAATCCGTATATATGACATCATTAGAGCATTAGATGTAATTGATATTTGGTTAGGAGTAAAAAGTGATAAAACTAAAGTGTATGCTTATGGGAACTATGGGATATATGCTCAATTAGCAGCAATACTTGACAGTAGGATAAAAGAAGTTCAGACAAAAGAATGCATTGAAAGTTTTACAGAGCTTGTAAGGGAGAGATACTATAATTTTGATTTTAATAACATCATGAACATAATATTGCCTGGTATTTTAAAATATTTCGATATACATGATGCAAAACAATGGTTAAATATTATATAGTCATGTTTTAAAGGAGCGTGAACA
>CAYPLH010000074.1:0-16691 GCA_964411505.1 uncultured Clostridiaceae bacterium
CAATGTCAGTAGTATATATTGTTTCTGGCTTTGATGTCGGCACAGGCGTTGGTGCAGGCGTTGGTGCAGGCGTTGGTGTTGGCATTGGTGTCGGGGCGGGTGCTGTTGAAATTTCAACAAGATTTGATTCACCTTTCCATATCGCTTGCGCACCTAATGCATCCGCTACAAATCCAAGAGGTACCATTGTTCTGTCTTTGTACAGCATTGCGGGCGAATCCAGCTTTACAGTCTTGTTATTCACCTTGGCAACCTCGCTGCCAATTTGCAGTGAAACAGTTGTGCTACCTTTAACGGCTGTTGCAGTGTATGTTGCTCCATCCCATGCAATAGCAGCTCCTAATGACTCAAAAATAGTGCGCATCGGTACCATGGTGTTGCCGTAAAGAAGGAATGGCATTGGATCGGATACCATATTTTTTCCGTCAATACTAACCCTAATGTCTTTGTTTTCCTTAATCGGCACCGCTAATGCAGTTACCAACGGTTTGGGATCCGGCACCGGCTCAGTCAAGCCCTCCAGCGTCCTGTTGCCCCATCCCCATTGCGCCATCCGGTGATAAAAGGTGTCTTCAGATGGTGGGTTTTCTCTGATACCCGGGTGTATATAAAGACCTCCTGTAGTTGCAACATGGAGCTCTCCGGTCAATCTGTTAACGCGAAAAGAGTTACTGTTAGTACTTGCAGGTAGCCCCTTATTCATGTCAATCCATGTTTTACCGCCATCGGGTGATCCATAAAGAATTTCTCCGGTATCTAAGGCTTCGACACGTACATAGATTATTGTATTGCCGTTGCTTGGGTCTTTATCAACTGCGATGTTATCTATTCTCCATCTAACAGAAGTTGTAGGATATCCAAGAATATTAAACTTTGATATTGTGTTTGTTTCGGTATCAAGCTTCATAATATGCTCTTCAGGGTTTGCATTACCTGCCGAGAAGTAGATCACGTGCGGATTGGTCGGATCCACCGCCATCGGCACGAAAACACCTCCGTTGGATGTGTTCCATCCGGTCCATACGCTTGTTTGTGTTTCGCCTCTGTCTACACTTTTCCAAATTTCAGTTCCTTGGTTTGAAATTGTATAATAAAGAACAGGTGCTCCATCCACAGCGACCTCAGAAAATGCCGAAATATGTCTCCCGGGAGTTAAGTCAAACCAAGTGAGACCTTTGTCTATGCTCTTTCTGTCTGATGAATAGGCAATGTTTTCGTCAAACGGATCCCAGCAAGTCCCGGATCTTCTTTTTGAAACATTGTCAACTACTATAACCTCCTGATCATTTATATCCGGTGTCCAAAAATTATTACAAAGAAGCAATTGTCCGCTTCTCTCGGTACCAATTTGAATAAGGGCATAATCCGGATCGTTTGGATTAATAGCCACTACAAAGCTGTTGTCGTCACCACCGATTAAATATTTTGCTCTCACCCAACGATCAAAGGTTTCACCATTCATTGAGCGCACACCTACAACATCGTGTAAACCAAGAGCAAACTTATCAGGATCGGTTGGATGCTGCCATTGCTGACCTGCCCAACCTTTAAAATGTCTTCCTCCTATACCAAATCCGGGGTCAAAAGTCACTCCGCCATCCTCGCTATACCATGGGCATGCAACTGCAGAATAGACAAACACATCTGGATTGCTAGGATGCCACTCACCTTTCATCATTGCAGCCGAACCTGCGACACGATGAGACGATTCGTCGGTGCCTACATGATTAAAGCTTGATGGTAAAAATTCAACAGTGTCCGAAGTCTTGGGATCATTCGAACTGTAGTACCAACGAATAAAATCACCGGTCTGATGTCGGTATATCATCACACGAGAAGCATCATGATTTACCATATAATGCATATCCATAGGATGTGTATCGGGGAACGGATTGGCAATAGTAGTCCAGCTCGAACCACCGTTTACACTCCGCTTTAGTGCAGTGCCAACCTGCATAATGATAGTACTGCCATCCTCACTGATCCAAGGAGAGCCTTGCGAAGCACCCTTGCCATCTTCCCCGAAGGGAATAAATACAGGATTCGAAGTGTTAATATCTGAAAAAACACCATTATTCCCGTCAGCATCGCCAGCCTGCACCAACAACTTTGTATTGTCATTTGGGAACAGCTTTATTGAGCGAAGCATAGGCCCAAGATTGTCGGGAGTCGCAATCACGTCCCAATTGAACCCTCCATCGGTTGAACGAAGCAAACGAACACGGCCATCTAGGTCATTGGCATTATTTTTTGAATTATCCGTGATGGCGTACATGGTGGTGCAATAACCAATCTCCGGATTGTAGCTTGCCGGATCAATTGCGCAGCCGCGGTTTATACGCAGCCCGTACCCTACTGTATACCCATCATCGGGCGTCCACGTAGGGATCCAGTTAACTCCGCCGTCTTCCGATAACCACATGGAGCCCTCAGGATGCACACCCTCCCATAGGCGAAGGTTCCTTGCGATAATCCTGTCTGCATTAAAAGGATCGACTTCAATATAAGCCATTCCATGTGAATGTGTTCGACCATAAGAAACCAGTGTCGACCACGTCTTCCCCATATCAAGACTTACATTCATGTGGCAGCCAACATCGATGAAGTGATAAATCCTATCAGGGTCTGAGGGTGCAAATGCAATACTTGATGTAGCCTGCACACCGTCATTCGGCATATGATCAGGATACCATGAATGAGACACTCCATAAAGAACAAACTCATCGCCAACTGAAGCTCCTACTCCGACGGACATGAATTGAACAATCATCAATACCAATACCGTCAGAGCACAAATTTTTTTTGCTTTTTTCACCATATCAACCTTCCTTTCATTAAACAAAATATTCACATAGCACTTATTCGCGAATTGTCTTCCAAAACGGTAAGCACTTAAGCGACCTCCTAATGTGTTTCAAGTATGTTCTTCTACCGGTTATAACTGTTTTATTTTACAGTAAAAAACCCCTGTTAAATAATCCTCTGGAACTCTTCGTTCCAAGCCATTATCACCATCTACAACACATGATTCTTTCTCAGTCCTTTTGCCGTTTGCAGGATTTAACCAGAAGCAATTCCATTCCCCTTTAGGAAGGGAGAGTCTAATACACCGATTTTCCCTCTTTCCGGTACAATATATCAGCCCGGCGCATATCTGCCTATCTTTAGAACACATGGCCATGGTTTCGTCAATATTTTCTGATTGTATAACAACTTTATGAAAAGGCTCCATATTCCACGGCTGATAATCAGTGTCTCTAATAAAATCGGTCAAGTGCTTGACGAAATCGAGCTGCTTAAAAGCCCCCTCAGGTATATTGTCCTTATCAAACCAGCCTGCACCTTTCAGACGGTGATATCGCGAACTGGCTGCTCCCCCAAACAACCTCGTCCAATTAACATCAGGTGAAAGCCGGTTGTAAATTTTCATGCAAGTAATAGGTTTTATATTATCGGTCTTCCTGCAATACTCATAAAATTTGATGAGATTATTCTTTACGTTTCCTCGAAGGTACTGCGATGCATCAGCAAATCCGTATCGCGTATCATCTATCATATCTTCAATGGTAAAGTTTTCTGTAAAAGAAAACTCACGTGGCATCTCACCAGCCAAGAACGGTGCGCCATCCCATATTTCATCAAAATATCTGCGAGTAAAATCCAGCCAATAATCGCTCCATTCCTTCTTTGCCGAGGTCTCATTCACCATGCAGTAAATCACATTCGGATAAGGGCTTAATGTGTCCAGCATTTTCCTGACATATTGTTCCTGAAAACGTAATGCTTTCTCATATCCTCCATGCGTCACAGTGCGGCAGAATGCTATATCCTTCTTATATGTATCAGGTGGCAGCATATCGCTGCCGGTAAGATCCGGGCTGTTTCCGGGAAAGAAAGGGTGCGCTCCCCATCTGTCCCCGGGAGATGTTTTATATAAAAGATGGGTTTCAGGCCCGCGCGCAGGTCCGTATAAATCCCAGAACTCAAAGGAAATAATGATATCTCTCTCATATGCATCACGTACCAACTGCTCTAAGCGTTCCCAGAACATAGGGTTTGCTCCGCCGTTTTCTAAGTCCAGACGATACTGCCCACCCTCTCGGCACCATGGCAAATTGTACATTCTATCATCAAAGCACTTCGGTGAACCCAATGATTCAGTAATAAATGGAGTAATGCGAACAAGATTTCCGCCGACCTTTGCAAGAAGGTCAAATTCTGTAAGATAATCGTGATCCAGGTTTTGCAGGGAAGTAACCCACCCCTGGTTGCAGCCATATAAGAATAGAGGCTTATTCTTATACTGGATGTAAAAAGGATTCTTCTGGTACACCTGTACACGATCTTTTGGTGGTGCAACTTCTTTTAGCTTACTCATAAGCTTCCCCCTATCTTAATAATTATTTTCTTTTCTTTAAGTAGCTTTGATTTTCATAGAATTTCAAAACTAATAAAGACTTAATTTGTTAACAAGCTATATCAGCTAGAAAATAGCTTTCACGTATTTCAGGAGAAGTTTCTAATAATCCAGTAGTATGGGGGTACAGATCTATAATGAGCTAATTCCTGTAAGCTCCTTCATGAAATTGCTTCCATGAAAGATTATTATCATTGTCATCTTGCTCAATACCATCAAACCCAGCAGGCAAAAAACTTAACATGTCCTTAAGTATAAAAGGTTCTGGGGTTTACCTTGCAAAGATCGCTACCGGCATCAAAAGGTCCCAAAAAGTTTTGAAGTGAAAACCTCAAATGGATAATCTACACGACTTCATATCGCTCCTATCCCTTGATCGCTCCTATCCCTTGATGGCTCCTATCATAACCCCTTTTACAAAATGCTTTTGCACAAAGGGATACATACACATAACAGGCAGAGTTGACACAATTATTAGTGAATATTTCAGCAGCTCCTGCATATCGACATCCTGCCCTGTGACCATTGAATAATCTTCCATCCCTGAGACATCTAATCTGTTCTTAATAAGAATGTCCCTTAGAACGAGCTGAAGCGGATAAAGCTCTCTTCTGTTTATATACAAAAAAGCTGAAAAGAAGGAATTCCAGTGTCCTACCGCATAAAACAATGTAATAACCGCTGTAATAGGTTTAGAAAGTGGAACAACTACCTTCCATAAAAACTGAAAATCGGTACATCCGTCTAATTGTGCTGCTTCCAGAAGCTCATCAGGTATATTTGATTTATAAAATGTCCTTGTAATAATTACTTCATAAACTCCCAAAGCTCCCGGAATTATCATTACCCATCTAGTGTTTGGCAGCCCTAGTTTTGTGATAAGCAGATAATTAGGTACTAAACCGGCACCAAATAACATAGTGAAAGAAAAAATAAACATGACAATGTTTCTATGCTTGAAATCCTTCCTAGATAGCGGATATGCAGCAAGTATGGTCATCACAATATTTAAAAGAGTACCTGTAACTGTATAAATAATGGTGTTTCTATACCCCATTAAAATATTGCGATCCTGAAAAACGGCTTTATACCCTTTTAGTGTAAATTCAACAGGCCACAACCAAACTCTGCCTGATATAATAGCAGCCGGTGAGCTAAATGAGGAACTGACAAAGAAAATCATAGGATATAAAGTTATTATTAAAAACATCAGTAAAAACCCATCATTTATTAAATAAAACCAGAAATCTTCTTTTAATTTGTTAATTGCCTTTGCACTTTTAAACATACAATTTATCCCTCCTGTCACCACAAGCTGTTTTCAGTTACTTTTTTTGATATTTGATTTACGGTAGAAAGCAGCGCGATGCTAATGATCGAATTAAAAAGCCCGATGGCAGTAGCAAATGAAAAATCCGCCACTCCCTCTCCTCCAAGACCAACCTTGTATACATAAGTAGAAATAACCTCTGACGTCGGAGTGTTCAAGTTGTTCTGAAGTAAATATACTTTTTCAAAGCCTACACCCATCATTCTTCCCGTGCGAAGTATCAATAAAATAATAGCTGTTGGTAAAATTCCAGGAATGTCTATATGGATAATTCTTTGAAATCTGTTTGCACCATCTACAATAGCCGCTTCATGCAGCGTTGAATCTATCGCAGCTAATGCAGCAAGGTATACAATTGTTCCCCACCCCGTATTCTGCCATATTCCTGACCAAACATATATGGATTTGAAATATGCAGGAACACCAATATAATTAACCGGCGCCCCTCCAAGCATCGTTACTATTTTTGCAAGTATTCCATTTCTTGGGGATAAAAACTGCATCAGCATACCCACCATAACAACTGTAGATATAAAGTGAGGCAGATATGTTGATAACTGTACTGTTTTTCTGTACACCGTGCTCCTTGTGCTATTTAATGCAATAGCAAGAATAATTGGAAGCGGAAACCCTGCAGCTAACTGGTATAAATTGATTCCAATTGTATTTTTCATTACTCTTGGGAAAAAATACGAGTCTGTAAACCTTTTTATATTAGCCAGTCCAACCCACGGACTTCCCCAAATTCCTTTCGAACCAATAAATCTTTTAAATGCAAGCTGAATCCCATACATAGGCACATATTTAAAAAGAATAATATATAATAAGGGGAGTAAAAGCATCAGCCATAACTGGTAGCTTTTCCGTATATCTTTTAAAAATGTTCCTTTGTTAAGTGGCAGAGCTTGAATACCATGTTTTGTTAGGCTTTTATCCTTTATAGCTTTGATAAAGAACCCCTCCTTGTCCAGTCTTAAGTGCATTTGCTTAAAATTTGTTTTACTTAAAATTTCAGGCGAGTTTTTAAATTCGCTTGAACTAAGTTGTAATACCAAAGATATCAATTGAAATCATGATTAAATGTTACCACGAATCATAATTAGAAGTATAGGGACAGTTAAGAATTGCGGGTGACAATTAGTGAAGTCAACGAAATTAATTCGAGGTTACAGACAGCGGGACTATTTGTACATACAACACAAATAGTCCCATTGTCTATGCTAATTATTCCCCCAAAAGTGAGTTGAACACGCCTTCGCACAAAATAATATATACTGCCGATTAAATCGTTCGAACACGATATATTGTATGTGAAGCTCAACTAATATACTTTTTGGGTATTAATCATATGATTGCATGAAATATAGTAACATCTGCCTTTTTTTAAAAAATTTCACACTCAACGCAGAGAACTTGGAATCTCTCCATGCAGTCGCTTATATGCCCTCCGGAAAACCCTTGCGCTATTATAGCCTACCTGCTCAGCAATTACCGAGATCGGTAATTCAGATTCCTTAATGAGCTGCCTTGCTTTTTCAATTCGGATTTTCTCAAGATAATGAGAGAAGTTTTCACCTGCATGTTCCTTAAAAAATCTTGATAAATAAACCTCCGTCATATTAAATCTTGAAGCAACTGATGTACGGCAGGTTTGTTGTTCTTTGTAGCAAGTGTGTAAATAATTCAATATATCACAAAATAGGTTGCTTTCATTTTTATTCTTTTCCATAAAAATTTCATTACATACAAATTCATATAAATCTCTAATTTTTCTCCAATATTCTTCCACTGATTTACCGGTCGTAAAAGAATCCATTTTTCCCTGCAGGGCTGTTTGCACATTTGTGTTTGTATACTTGGATTTTGATGCTATTTTTATCAGTGTTCCCTGGATTTCATCCAGAAATGCAAAAAGCATTGTATCAGAAATTTTTCGCTTTTTAAAGTTTTCAATATAAAGCTGCTTTAGTATTTCCTTTATTTCATCCATATCACCGGCACTGCAAAGACTGATAAGCTTGCTTTCAATTTCCAGCGGATAATAATAATAGCTTTGCTGCTCCGTCGATTGGATATACCAGCGTACAATATCTTCATCATCAACCGCTTTATATTCCAGTGCCTCAAGTGCCTCCCTGAAAGAATTGTATATGTCAGTTAATGAAGTGTATGCCAGTCCCGATGAAAAGCTCACATGAATATTGTTGTTCCTCTTGAGTAATCCGCCAACTTCTAATGCTATATTTCTAACTACATTGCGGATCTGATCTTCATCATCAAAACTAAATAGCAGCACACCGGCAAGCATATCTTCTGAAACCTCATGTAATAAAACCTTATCCTGAAATACGCTGCTTATTGCTTTTGATGTAACTACCTTTGCTATATTAAGCTCGTTCATAACTCTGTCTTCCCCGGTTTTTTCATAGTCTTCTATCTTAAGAACCAGAACTAAATATTTACATGCATCAAGATTCATCCCTATGTTTGACATAGAATTTTTAAGTTCTCTCATGCTAATGAAGCTTCCCCTAAGAAGCCTGTCAAGGAATGCCGACTTAAGGATTGGAATTTTTTCCTGAATTTCAGCCTTTAGTTCTTCATTATTTCGCAAAAGCTCTGAAATAGAACCATAGATAAACTCAAAGGTATTGGCACTTTTACTATCATTTGCAGAGTTGAAGTTCGCTTTAATAATATCTATCAGCTTCCTGATAGGTCGGCTGTTTTTATTTGCAAGAATCAAGGACACAAAAGTCCCACTAATAAGAATTGCAAGCAATATGGTAATCATCAGATTTTGAAAAGCATTGACCTTATTCATGACATTGCCAGTAGGATGTCCTAATACATATATCCAGCCATTGTAAGGAGAGACAGTATATAAAACTATGAAGTCGTTATCTCTTTTCAATATACCTATATTTTCTTTTTTATTTAAACTGTCCGATGAGAGAACTTCCGGTGTGTAATTACTTTCATTTACCGAAGCAATAATCTCGCCGTTTTCATTGGAAATATAAGCCCATCCGTTTTTTCCGGCAATATTTTGCAAAAGCTGTGTTATCTCACTTTGATTGATATCCAATATAATCATACCCTGCGGGTCTTTTTTAGTGTTTCCAATAGGCAAGGATTGTACAAAGCTGATAGAATTTTCTCCGGGACTGTTATAATTCAGGGATTGATTAAGTACAGAAGGCATAAATATTCCCGGATAATACGTGGACCAAAACTCCTTATGCCAGCTTTCATACTCCTGTCCATTGGTTATAAAGCTACTCTCATAGAAGAAAGATTCCCTGTCCGTACTTCCATTAGGAGTTATCATTAGAGCTTTGTCTCTTATATAAATAATGCATGTTCTGATAAAGCTGTTGTTAATCCTATAGGTTTGAAGATCCCTTACCATATTCAGATTTAAAATATGATCTACCTTTCCAACTAATAATTTGCTAATATTTGAACTAAAGGAAATCTGCCGAACCAGACCCTGTATCTCCTGAAGCCGAGTATCCAAGACATTCCTGCCTTGTTCGAGCATGGATATTGACGCATTGACTGCTTCATCCTGCATTTCATTAAAGGTTCTTAAATACACAAAGCTGCCAAGAACTAAAGGTATAAGCAAAATTAGAATATATGAAATCAGAAAACTATAAAATACATAAGTTTTCTTGGTAGTCTTCATACTTAAATCACCTCTGATTGGAATAATTATATCATAAGCCCGGCTACCTCTGCAAGTGTTTGCCATATGGTGCCAAACACATGTGTTTTTATGGTTCATACCCTCTATAACTTGAGATATAACTGTGAACAATAACTTTAAAACAAATAGAACGTGATATAGTTCCATTTTTTCATGTGAAAGCTTTATCACGTTCTTAACTTTATTAGCTGCCACTACAGCGAAACAAACATTAAATCATCCGCATTTATGCGCCTTTTTTGAAATATCACGAGTACTTCAACGGTGCTATTTCTGAAGAGATAAAATAAATGTTTCTAAAGTAGTATTATTTACATCATAAACATTTTATTTATACATTCTGTCATAACAGATTTGATGCAGCTCAAGATATCTTGGAAGACCAATCTTTATTAATTCGCTCTGGAAGACATCCCACTCTTTATCTAAATCTACATTTTCCTCCAACACCATTCTGGCAAAAAATTCTTCTACATATGTGGTGATTTGCGTATCCATTGAAGCTTTTTCGGTCGTCTCCTCAGGAGTAAAATACAATGTAGGCCAAGGCTCATCGTATGCATAGGCGTGATGGGCTTTTGCAGCATTATATAATATTAACTCAAATTCAAATGGGTCGCTTGTATCAATCGCTATCCCATTAGCATATTTCTCTGGTATATAAGAGCATCCCATAACAGCCCAAGCTTGATTCTGTGTTGATCCCCATTCCAAAATAGGCTTTAATGTCGCTGGCTTCCCGTTTATACCAAGCAATCCCAAAGCTGGATCCGGCTCTATCCAATCAACTCCCGGTACACCATATTGTGAACGAAGCGCAGCTTCGTCGCTGAACAAAAAGTCTCCTAATCTAAATGCTGCTTCAGGATATTTGCACTGCTTTGTAACTACATAACTTCCAACACCAGCCCTATTAGGGGTATAAACTGCAGCCTGATGTCCGTTTGGACCTTTTAGCGGCGGAACTATTACAAAATGTTCAACACTTTCAAAATTGCGACCGCCTGCATACCGGTTGTAGTTGTCAGCCAAGACAGAGCCTACAAGCATTACTTCCGGGTTATTGACCAACTGCCGTAATTGAGCAGGATCCTGTGTAAAGGACAATGGATCCAGAAGCCCTTCAGCTGCCAGCCTTCTAATATAGACTATCCCCTCTTTGTACTCAGGCTTGGTATATGAAGCTTCTACAATTCCGTTACTCATATTAAGCTTGCGTGCCCATACATCATTGTACACAAAAGCATTCATGATGAAGCCATCTTTCTTTTCTCCATTATTACCTTTAAGCCCTGTAAGCGGAATTTCATCCTTTTTATTGTTACCATTAGGGTCGCCATCTCTAAATGCTACTAATACGTTATATAGCTCGTCAGTCGTGGTAGGGATACTCAGATTTAAAGTATCAAGCCAAGTCTGATTCATCCAGTACCTAGTACGATGTTCTAAGTTATGAACTTCCTTTTTGGAAAAAAGGGAGTATATGTTTCCATCCGGCAATGTAATTGTAGGAATTAGTTCTGGATACATCTCGGCATACCTTTTAATCTCCACACCATACTCTTCTATATAATCATTTAATGGTAAAAATACATCTTGCGCTGAGTATTCCACTAAAAGAGTACGTGAAATTGATGGTCTGATAAATATATCCGGCAGACCGGTGCCACTTGCCAATATAAGATTGAGCTTGCTGTTTACATCAGCTTCGGGTTGGAGCATCCAATCAAGATGGATATTTGTTTGTTCTTCAAGCCATTTTGTGAACTCATTGGTTTCATAATCAACTATACCTGCGTTCATAATCTGAAATGCTGTTAATGTAATCTTTTCCTTTACTATAGGAAGTTGTCCTGCTGGCGTCACATAAAATGAATCCTCTTCATCGGTTGTACCGCTAGGGACATCACTGACTTTGCCTCCGTCGCTTACTACACATCCGCCCAGTATTAACGATAAACAGAGTACTAACATCAAAACAATGCTCAGTTTTCTTTTCATAAAAATCCTTCCTCCATTATCTTAAGATTTTCTCGGTTTCTTAAGCTCATTCTTAAAAATATCACTTTTTTTAAAGGGAGTATCTCATTAATAGGTATTTTCATTATAATGTCCCTGATGCTGATGCCAGCTTAACCCATTTACTATTATCCTGTGCGCACACCTGTAATAAATTATCGCTGACAAACAACTCTCTTTAATCAAAGTTCAGATTTCATGGAAATGGGCTTAAAAAAAAATTTTTATTTATCTTTAACACCTGTCTTATACCTTTATTTTTATAGCAAGAGCCCGCCCGGCGTAGACACAGATTCTGCTCTTGTCAGATTACTTATAAAAGCTTCAACAGGCTGTTAAGACCTCTATATGCTTATGTTGGAATCCATTTTTATTTTATCTTGGTACAAAAAAATGTTAGCACGAATCACTAAAAATGTATAGGGACAGTTAGTAAATCGTCAGGACTATTCGTAACCTCTAATATCGGGGACAATTTATATCAAGTGTACAAAGTGTCCCTCTGAAGCATCCACAATGATTGATATGGTTAATAAGCAAGTTATTCCTTCTATTTTTGAATATGAGTACGATCTGGCACAACCACCGCACCTTTCATTCTTGCGCGCTCTAACAAAGCCTTTTCAATATGTCGTCTGATATACATAATATCTCATTTTGAGGTAATCTAACATGAGATATTATGATTTCACAATTTTGTCTAGCTTTTATGTTACTTGAGTTTTTTGTCTATAAATTGTAACTTTAACTGCTGTACATTTTATGGTGATTATTCACACTGTATTAATATAATTACAGCAATTTATACAAGCAAAAAAGATGGCATCTCTTTGCATACTGTTTATTTGTTTGATAGAATTCGACCTCACATGATTAGAACTATCATTTTCTTCTTTTGATATATTTAATGAGTCTAATAAAATAAAATACAGTTGTGAAAAAAAAACTTGATAACACTATTGGATATATAAATAATGGTAATACCATACTTATGTCGTTGTGTAAAAATAATCGTAAGCCCTCTTTAAAAGAATTAGAGTTTAAATAACCAAAAATCTGAGTATATAAATAAACTGCAAATAACAATATAATGCTTATTGGAGCAAGCCAAAGCAATCTCCAATTTTTCTTATAGATGATGTGTATAATTTCATATATAGAAATAATAATTATTGAATAAATAAACAGCAAAAATGGCATTTAATCATCACATCCCTAGAAGTAATATCGTTTATTAATAGCATCTAATTTGTAGTATTAATCATCAAGTAGGAACTGAATAATTATTTTATTCAGCGTCCTCTCACACTACCGTTCAGTATACAGCAATTCCTTAATTTGCCACTTAGGGATCTATAGAAATTCGCTCGGAATATTGATCCTGACTTTCTTAACTAGTTGTTGGTTATGGTGCAGGTAAGAATTATAATGGTGTTACGTATAAAGGTTATACTTCCACTATGTATTTATTTTTCGTTAAACAATCCTATACTTCTCCAACAGCCTCAAGGAATTTATATAAGAAAATAGACATTGTTTGTTGAGCCCAATCCATTGTATCAGCAGCAACTGTATCCCAACTATTAAAAAGATATTCTCTAAAAGTAATTGGATTAATAATAAAAAGCCAATCATCAGCATTTTCTGCAGCATAGTCTGCAAGCTTTCCACATATTTCAGACCACGATGACCCAAAGTCTAAATTGTATTTATTTGTTGTTGTAGTCATATAATCGGTTCTTCTTTCGTCTACCCATTCTTCAAACTCTTTATGGTCAGTTACTACAGCTATCTTATTTTGTGCATGATGTGTTTCATTCAAGTCTGCTAAATAATGCATTGCTCTACCTAAATACTGCATGGAAAGTTGTGGATCGCTATAATAATAAGATGTTGCAAGGTTAGCCCAGTAAACAAATCTAGTTTTAGCCGTTGGTGAGCTCTCTGACAAATAGTTCAAACCGGTAGCTGGATCATAAAAATGCCCTTTAAATGTACCACCATCTCTTTCATTAATATCAGGCCAGTCTGCATTTTCCAATATTGTTGTACCATAATTATAGAAGATATTTGCAAGAGTAGAACCTTTATCATTTTCCAGAATAACAATTGCCCTTGCAGCCAAGTATTGATGCGTATGATTCCATCCTCCGCTTACCCAATTAATCGAAATATCTCCTTCTGGTTTTAAATGGTCTAAATGAACTCCTTCACCAAGAATTGTGTCACTACTGCTTGCTATATCATTTACAATTCTCTTATTTTCATTCAACTTCTTTCTACTAACCTTTTCACCAGATTGCTTAGCCATAACACCACTATTTAATGAGAACAACAGTCCCATTAATATTGTAAATATAACAACTTTAAACCATACATTTTTATTAGTCATTGAATTTAACCTCCAGTTTTTATTAGTCTTAATTAAATCCACGGTTGTCATTTTTCACCTCTACACCTGTTACTTTGATATCTTTGCAGTAATTACAGCTACTAATGCAGAAGTAAATTATTTCTGCAGCCTGTTTTACGATAGCATACATAACCTCCTTTCTTCGTGAACAATCCACATAATAAGATGTATATCTAAAGCGATAATGCCTTCTTTATAGATTTCCTTATGTAAATATTCTATAGCTGTACGTACTCAAGACATCGTTAACTTGGTAGCTTTTAACACTGTTAAATATTTACTTCCTATTACTTAATAATAGCATTGATTAATAATACCGCAAACTGTATGCCATTCCTCATGAAGGTGAGAAGTAAATCCATCGCTATGACAATCATATTCGCAAGTATAATCAGTCAAATAGAATATTAATGAATAACAGCAATTACTCACAGTCTGACACACGAAAGGACTATAAACTGTTTTTTTCAAACCTGTGCAAGCCTCCATTATCATTCCTTCTCGTGAGCATATCATGCAGGTTCCATAATATAATTACAAAACAGCCACAAACTAATTGCATTGAAATAATAATCTTATCAACTAGTGCTAATTAAATTATACATGTTATTCAAAAATTCTCTACTACATCTTTATGTAGTCGTCTACATGAACTTCAATATACTCTAACTTCATTGTGCGATCAAAAAACAGGTACACCAGATTACAAGAGAAAAACAGATTAGGTTGGAAGCACCAGTGTTGTTATAATGGTAATTAACTAAGTTAAGTAACTACAAGATAATAGTACCTGCAGCTTATAAAAAAAGTAATAGTTACTACTATGAAACCATACTACCGTCAGCGAAAAGAACAAAAAACACCCTCCCAGACCCATAATGGTCCAAGTGTTCGCCAGTGTATTAGCGTCCATGGCTGTCCGTATTCAGCATTGGACTTATGTTATGCTATTTCCTCAAGCGTGACTTTATAACCGAGTCCCTCAAGACGTTTAATCGACCGCTTGCGGATATGCTCCAAGTTACGGGCGTCGTAGTAGCAAGCTCCTAAGTCGTTGTAATTACTACCTTCTGCGACCATATGATAATAGATTTCAAGTATAGTTCTTGCAACTGCCACAGCTGCAACGTTTGCACCCCGTCGGGAAGCTATCCGGGCATACATAGAACTCAAATATGTGTCCTTTGTTCTAGCAGCTGCTCGCGCACATTGCACAAGGGTAGTTCGCAACGTCTGGTTACCCTTTCGCTGTTTACCTCGTTTTTTTTTACCTGCGCTCTCGTTGTTACTAGGACACAAACCTGCCCATGACGCCAGATGCTTGTGGTCAGGAAATTGATCCATGTCAGTACCCACTTCGACAATAAGCGTTTGCGCGGACTGCTTGCCGATACCAGGGACTTCGCACAGACGATTAACCAGATCTTCGCGGTCGTTCAGCCTTTTGCTGATCTCAGCATCTAGAACATCAATCTGCCTGCCCAAGCTTTCAATGTGGTCAACCATGGACTTGAGAATCATACGCTGATGAGGCTGAATATAACCCTTTAGCGCCCTCTCCAACTGGTCTCGTTTGTTTATCATGGTCCCTTTAGCAAGGCTAGCCAACACAGCCATGTTGTCTTCCCCGCTAACCATCGCCTTAATCATTAGTGTTCCTGAGACGGTGTCCATGCTTCCTGCTACGCTTGACAATTTGATGTTTGCCCCTTGCAAAACTTTGTCCATCCTGCAATACTCGCGTGACCGCTCCTCCACAATGCTCTTCCTGTAGCGTACAAGTTCCCGCAGCTCCCGATGTTCCCTGTTCGGGACGAAACTGGCCTTCAGCAAACCCACTCGCAAAAGCATGGCCAGCCATTCGCTATCCTTGATATCGGTCTTGCGTCCTGGCAAGTTCTTAACATGCTGAGCATTGACCAACATAGCAGGAATCCCTTCCATCTCGAGAAGGTTGAATATGGGCTTCCAGTATGATGCCGTACTCTCCATAGCTACCATTTCCACATTCTCAGCTTTCAGCCATTCGCAAAGCTCGATCAACGATCCCGTCATAGTGCCAAATGACTTAACTGATTTTTGGCCGTATGCGCTCACGGAACACGCAACAACCACATTTTTGTGTACATCCAACCCATAGCAACGCCGATAAACAACTTCCAGTTCCGCCATATTGTTTTCGGGGGCGACTGGTGTTCCGGAATTCTCCAGTAATTTAGCCTTTCTAGACATAATCTTCCTCCTTGTTTATATAGCGCAGCCTCCCGTGATTCATATTCTACTATGCGTGCTCCGCCTTGCGGCTAGCAACAATTTGGGGTAGAAACAGGAGGCTAAGCCAGACTGTTCAACAGGTTCGAAGCTCTAAGTAACGTCGACCTCTGTCGCTACACTCATTATTGTCATTCGCGCCGGAACTTAGACCACCCCGGTTTCGTTCACCGGGGTGTAGTGAACTTCATGGAGGACTGTTCAGACCCTACATATTGAGATAAACTTTCGCAATAACGGAAACTTCGCTTCATTTGCAAGAGCTGTAAAAGTTTTCGTTCGGGCAAGCCGAAACTCGCAAAAATGCATTTTGAAATGTAACTTTGTTGCATTTTTGCTCAAACAGTCGGCTTGCTTTTCCTCACTCTGACTATACATCTCTAAGCTGGATTTCGCTAATGTTTCCTAACATTGCAAAAGTTATATCTCTTTAACTACCTGTGAACCAATGTCATTTAGTTAACTAACGATAAAGGTATTTTTCTATCAGCAAAAAGAAAAAGTTATGGAAAAGGTAGACGAATCACTA
>CAYPLH010000075.1:0-16182 GCA_964411505.1 uncultured Clostridiaceae bacterium
TATTTCAAAACCTACATGTCATATTTTATTCTAATTGCCCCACCTGAATAGACACTCCTTAAGAGCTTTTATAACTATTTTTTTATTAAACTCCTGTTCCAGCATGCTTACATTTTCACCGTTGTCACCAATAAGTATCTTTGCAACATCAGGATGAACATTAACTTCTAGTTTCCTAGCATCAGATTTTGCTGCTATTTTTTCTATCTCCTTTTCAGCACCTCTTGCCACTGACAAAGGAGATAGAACTTTGCCGGTACCGTCACAATATGGGCAGTCCTTATACATAATCGAAGATAAACGTTGTCTTACTTTCTTTCTTGTCATCTCTACCAACCCAAGCCCGGTAAGTCCAATAACAGCTGTCTTGGTACGATCCTTTTTCAAAGCATTCTTTAGTTCACTTACTACCATTTGCTGGTGCTCGTGCTCATGCATATCAATAAAATCTATTATTATGATACCGCCTATATCACGAAGTCTGAGTTGTCTTGCTATTTCAGCAGCAGCGTCAATATTTGCCCTAACCACTGTATCCTCTAAGTTTTTTCCGCCTACATACTTGCCGGTATTAACATCAATAATTGTAAGTGCTTCAGTGCTTTCGATAATGAGATATCCACCGCATTTGAGCCATACTTTCTTGCTCAGTGCTCTTTTCATCTCTGATTCTACGCCATAGTATTCAAACATCCCATATTCTTTTGAATAAAGCTCAACTCTTGATTTGAGCGTAGGAGAGGTCATATCTAGTAGTTCAACAATCTTTTTATAAACTTCAGAATCATTAATAATGAATTTATCTATATCAACTGTAAACATATCTCTTACTGTCCTACTCACAAGATCAATATCAGTATATATACACCTTGGCACAGCACCTTTTTGCTCCTTCTTGCTGATGGTACTCCATAATTTTAGCAAGAAATCCAGATCATTTAGAAAGTCTTCCCTTTCCTTCCCTTCTGCTGCTGTTCGTACAATAAGCCCCATTCCTTTGGGCCTGATCCTGTCAATTATGTCATTTAACCGCTGTCTTTCTTCTTCGTCTTCAATCCGTCTTGATATTCCTATATACTCAGCATTAGGGACCAATACCAGGTATCTGCCTGGCAAAGTAATATGTGTTGTGAGTCTTGCCCCTTTACTTCCTATTGATTCTTTTGTCACCTGCACTGTTAGTTCCTGACCAGGTTTTAAAATATCATTTATAGTAAGCTTCTTTCCTTTCTTTTTTTGTAAGTTATTTTTCTTTTCGTCATTTTCGGGTATTGCATCTGCAATATATAAAAAAGCATTTTTCTCATAGCCTATATCGACAAATGCAGCCTGCATTCCTCGGAGTACACTACAAACCTTGCCCCGGTATATATTTCCAACGAGCCTGTCACCTACAGATCGCTCAAGGTAGAGTTCAACCAGCTCTTTGTCCTCCAGAAGAGCTACCCTATTTTCAAGGTGCCCTACATCAACCAAAATTTCACTAATCACTTTTTCACCTCATATGTTTTCAAGAACAGATTCAGACATTGGGTCTAAAAGCCTCAAAGTATCACCTAAAAACAAACCTGTTCTGTGAATTTTCACCTGTCTTAAATAAAGTCCTTCAGTTTCGGATAAAGCTGTCATTAAAAGTGAAGGCTTCAAGTTTGAAACATTGCCTGCACCAACTAGCATATCAAGGCAGTAGAGATCCTCGCGATGAAAATCTGTGTTATGTATAAAATCGTCAATATTATTTTCAACATATTTCACAAGATTCGGATTAGTACATCCGTCCGCTTCATAGCTGAACTGAAATACATCCAGTTTATATATAAGCGGTCTAATATCAAAATCCCTTTCACCCTTTTTCGTAAACTTCTTTACTATGACCATCTTCTTTTTCTTTAGCGCTCCAACTGCGTCTTGCACACTTTTTAAGTTTTCACTGCACAAGAACAATACTTTATACGAAGCAGCACTTATTGATACCATAATATTCTTCTTTGTATAAAGATTTGCAGCGTCCAAGCAAATAATTCCCTTTGGTAATTCCTTATTTAAAGAATCATTAAACTCTTCGGGTGAAACTGCACCATCAATTTCAAAATCAGCAAATTCAGCTTCACTGGTAACTCCCACCGACAAAGGCAATCCAAATATTATCTGAGGATGAGGATTGAACCCTTTTGAATAAGCTAGTGGAAGCTTTGCGCGCCTTGCTGCTCTTTCAAAAACCTTCAATATGTCAAGGTGAGACACATATTTTACTTCCTCGCCTCTGGTAAATTTTATACGAATCTTACTCAATACAAACACCTCCATCCAAAAAAGTGGATACACCGCAGCCCGAGCAATTCTCTCTGCAGTTTGGAGTTGTTTTTTCTTCATATGCCTTTTTATGTTCGCTCTGAAGGTATTTCTTAGATACCCCCACGTCAATATGATCCCAAGGGAACTCTTCATCTTGGCTTCTTTTTCTGGTTGCGTAAAAGTGCGGATCGCAATCACATTCTTTAAAAGCCTCTATCCATTCATCATATTTAAAATGTTCTCCCCAGCTGTCAAATTTACAACCCTTTTCCCATGCCTTTACAAGTACCTTTCCGGTTCTTCTGTCACCCCGGGCAAATACCGCTTCTAAGAAGCTCACTTTCGTATCATGCCAGTTGTAAGTGATATTTCTTTGTTTAATTCTACCCCTAAGATATTCTTGTTTTCTCCGTAGCTCAACAATAGTATCCTGAGGTTCCCATTGGAAAGGAGTAAATGGTTTTGGCACAAAAGAGGAAGCACTGATTGTAACATTAAGCTTTCTGCTCCTTGTCTCCTTGGGTGTATTTTTATATACTTCAACAACTTTTTCTCCCAACTTTGCAATACCTTCAATATCCTCATTTGATTCAGTGGGTAAACCTATCATAAAATATAGTTTAACACTACCCCATCCACCTGAAAAAGCAAGACTTACCGAGTTTATAAGGTCATCTTCGGTTACTCCTTTGTTTATTACGTCCCTCAGTCTTTGAGTGCCTGCTTCAGGAGCAAAGGTGAGCCCACTTTTCCTTACTTTCTGTGCCTTTTCCATTAAATCCAGCGAAAAGGAATCTACCCTAAGTGAAGGTAGCGCAAGATTTACTTTTCTTGATTCCATTTCCTCCAAAAGCTCATTTGACATTTTATCAAACTCTGTATAATCACTTGTACTAAGAGATGCCAGTGATATCTCATCATAGCCAGTACTCTCTACAAGTTTTTTGGCTGCTTCCAAAACCTTTTCAGCTGATTTTTCACGCACAGGCCTGTATATATAGCCTGCTTGGCAGAATCTGCATCCTCGGATACATCCTCTGAAAATTTCCATAGTAACTCTATCATGAACTATTCTGCTATATGGAACTATAATCTTTTCAGGATAATAAACGTTGCTAAGGTCCTTAATTATCCTCTTTCGTATACTTTTGGGCACTCCTTCTCGTATTGGCTCAGCTTTTTTACATGTACCATCTTCATTATATTTTACGGTATATAGCGATGGAACATATATGCCACTGATGTTTACTATTCTATTTAGAAATTCTTGTCTAGATACATTGGCTTTCTTACATTCTTTATATGCATCCAACACTTCACCAGTAACTTCCTCGCCTTCTCCTATTACAAAGAAATCAATTATATCTGCCAGCGGTTCAGGATTGACCGCACAAGGTCCCCCTGCGCAAACAATGGGATGGTCATCTTTTCGATCACGGCTATAAATTGGCACACCTGCAAGATCTAACATGTTAATAATATTTGTATAACTCATTTCGTACTGCAGTGTAAACCCTATTATATCAAACTCTTTTATTGCATCTTTGGTTTCGAGTGCAAAAAGAGGGATTTTATTATCTCTCATTTTCTGCTCCATATCTACCCATGGAGCAAAAACTCTTTCGCAATAAGTGTCTTCTCTTTGGTTCAACATATGGTAAAGTATCCGCATTCCCAAATGTGACATGCCTACTTCGTAATTATCGGGAAAGCAGAAAGCAAACCTTATATCAACTTTGTCGGGTTCTTTTACAACACTATTCCATTCATTCCCTATATATCTTGATGGTTTTTCAACACTCTCAAGAATAGCATCAGTTATTCTTACTGCCATCTTTTATCTCCTGTTCTTCTATTTATGTGTGTAATATTATTCATTGACAACATTTGTTTCTATTATGCC
This sequence comes from uncultured Clostridiaceae bacterium, assembly GCA_964411505.1. Classification (GTDB taxonomy): domain Bacteria; phylum Bacillota; class Clostridia; order CAYPLH01; family DUMO01; genus CAYPLH01. The sequence continues at coordinate 4,199 of CAYPLH010000075.1, forward strand.
ATATTTTTGATTTTACTACAATGAAATTTCCATCTATCTACAATTAATCATTAGTTACTATTCAGGGGTGAGGGACTTAAGAAAATAATTTTGTTGTGTTAGTTGGTGAGTTGGGTGTTGGAAAGTTGGAAAGGCTGTATTGTAGTATTAGAGATGTTGTTCAAACTATAATGTGCCCCTGAACGGTAACCTTTTTTTTAACCAATTTTAATTAATTTTGTAACCACATGACTTAAGCAAGAATAGTATGTAGTAAAGAGTTTTGAAGGAGGTCAGATACCATGGGAAAGAAATCAAATTTTTTTGGAGACAATAGCGAAGTTTTGTTCTTTATCATTCTGTTCCTGCTATTATTCTTCAATAACAAAGGAAATCGTTATGATTAAAAATAGTGTCGGAACAAAAGGAGGTAAATGACATGACAGATGAAAGAGGCGGAATTTTAGGAAATGTCTTTGGAGATAACAGTGAGATACTGTTCTTTATTCTTATTTTCTTATGCCTATTCTATAGCTGGAACTGTTGCGGGAATAAATGTTAAATAAAGTCTCGTATATAGCACTACAGTAAAAGGCTCATTAGCACCACAGAGTTAATCTTATCTATTTATCAGCATTTATGAACGCTGACAGGAATAACCGTGAACACTTCACGCGTTATTCCTGTCAGAATAATTTTAAAATTATTAAGCTTTTGTACAGTAATTTATGTGAACTTGACCGTCCTTTTTTCTTTTGAGCTTAATAATGCAAGTTCAATAATACGTATGTTATTTCTTGCTTCAATAGCTTTTACCGCAGGCTGCTCGTTGTTGTTTATTGCTTTACATATGTCCTTGTAAAAATCCTGATAGCTACCGGGAAGTGTTTGAATCTTACCTCGAAAATTTAAATCTCCAATTTGAGCATTAAGTACACCCCAAAACTTTTCAGTATCTTCTCCCCAACCCTTTAAAAGAGGTGTAAATCCATTTTTTAATGCTTCCTCCTGCGGATCTTCTCCATACTTTACATACGAACCTTTAGTACCAAGAAGTACAAAATGAGGCAGCGGCTCCTTTACAAGCATGGAATTGCCAAGGCTGACCTTAACTTTCCCGTAATCAAGAGTCAACAAAAAGCTATCATCCGTTTTACCACCCTCTCTTTGCACTCTTATATCTGCGGTGATCGTTTCAGGCAATCCAAATAAATGTTGTGCCTGATCTATAAGGTGAACCCCTAAATCGTATACAACTCCTGAACCATTTTCAGGTTTTTCTCTCCATGCATTAGGCATGAAAAAATTCCTGAACCGGTCAAAACGTGCTTGGTATTCAACTATATCTCCAAGAACTTTGCTTTCAACTACTTTTTTTACTGTTTTAAAATCTCCGTCCCATCGTCTGTTGTGATGAACACTTAATATTCTGTTCCTTTTTTTTGCCAGCTCTATTAACTCATCAGCTTCTTGAGAGGTTATGGTAAAAGGCTTTTCCAGTACAACATGTTTATCTTTTAAAAGAGTCTTCTTTGCCAGCTCATAATGAAATTTATTTGGAACCGCAATAACAACAAGATCAATTTCACTGTCATCAAGCAATTCATCAATGGTTTTTATAATATTTACCCATGGATATCTCTCTTTGGCTTTTTGCGCACATTCTGCAGGTTCTACTATTGTCCTTAAACTTAATTCCTCAACAGAACTTATAACGGGTGCATGGAATATACTTCCGGCCATTCCATACCCAATAAGTCCCACATTTGTTTTCTTACTCAAATTTTACACACCCCCAATTTTGTTAGTTTATTTACTCTTCTTTTTAAATCAAAGTCTATTTATTCTCGCGAAAGAGTATTATGAGCTGACATCCTCCCTGAACGCAAAGGCAGGTCCGTGGGAAGCCAATCCCGTCATAATATACCAGTTTATGCAAACATCTCTTTGCTCATAAGCAAACTTCCACAGTTTTTTGCTCAAGCTTTTCATAATATCCTGATACTCCTCATTTGATGCAAGGTTTATCATTTCATGCGGATCGTTTGTAAGGTCATAAAGCTCATCATAATCAAACCCATTCCAAACAAATCTCCATTCTTTTGTCAGCACAGAACGCTGTATTCCATAAAGCTCATTGCCGTTAGTCTGCATAAAAATAGCATCTCTCCAATTTTCAACCGACTCATTCTTTATAAATGGTGCTAAACTTTCTCCGGTAAATTTTCTTTGAGCAAAAACCCCTGCTAATTCTAAAATAGTAGGTCCAAAATCTGCAAGAGAAACAAAGTCGTCAACAACTCTTCCCGGATTTTTTATTCCATTTGGCCACCTGACTATTGCCGGTACATGGTAGTTTGTGCTAAATGAGGGCAATCCCTTGCACCAAAGCCCATGATCACCTGCATAATCCCCATGGTCTGAAAGGTATATTACTACTGTATTCTCTATATCACCTTTTTCTTCCAACGCTTTAAGAACTGCGCCAAAAAGGTAATCCTCATAGGAGCAGAATGCAAGGTAGTGACGCAATGCTTCTTTTTGCTCCCGCTCTGTTAACTGATTAAATCTGTCCTGTGTTCGTCTATAAAGTGCTGGTTTATCTTTCATATCATCATGAAAACTATCTGGGAGCTTAATATGGTTAATATCGTACATATTAAGGAAGCGTTCAGGTACAAAATAAGGGTCGTGTGGTCCTAGAGTTCCTATAAACTGGCACCACGGTGTACTAGATTTTTCTCGTTTTTTAATAATGCTGATTCCGTCTTCCACTACATCAATATCACTAAACGGATTTTCTTTTACGCCATAATGTGTATAATCAAAGTAACCCGAGCGTAAAATCTGTCCTTCTCCCCGAGCTTTTTTCTCGGTCTCTAGAGCAAGTTTCTGATATTGTTCCCAACGCCCTGTTTCAAGTTCAAACGGATGATAGTTGCCATCTTCTTTTATTTCATTGGATTTGGGAGCTGTAAGCAAGGAAACCTTCCAACCACGATTATCTGGATTTTCAACAGCGCTGACATGCCACTTACCAGAAAAGTCCAATTCGTAACCGGCATCTTTCAAGTCTTCGCTCCATAACCGCACCCCACTGATTAACCCGCGTGATGTCGCATTTCCAACATTAACATTGTTCCACACGCCATGCTCTGAAGGAAATAGTCCGGTAAAAAATGTCGCTCTGGATGGACAACAATGCGGAGAGGGACAGTAAGTTCTGCTAAAGGATATTCCTTCTTTTGCAAACTTGTCTAAGTTCGGTGTAATCGCTCTGTTATACGGATAAACCGTATCTCCCCTTTGTTGGTCAGTCATAAATATTAGAAAATTTGGTCTGTCTTGATTTGCCATAATTACCACCTCTTCATTTACTATAATTTCCAATCTACCACCAGTATATATGTTTTTATATCAGCAATCAATATAAAGCGCATGGTTTCATAAATGCTCTTTTTAGCTTGCTACTATTCAGACCCTCTATAACTTGAGATATAACTTTTGCAATAACGGAAACTTCGCTTCATTTGCAAGAGCTGTATAGTTCAGCTTGGGCAAGCCGAAACTCGCAAAAATACGTTTTGAAATGTAACTTTGTTGCATTTTTGCTCAAACAGTCGGCTTGCTTTTCCTCACTCTGACTATACATCTCTAAGCTGCATTTCGCTAATGTTTCCTAACATTGCAAAAGTTATATCTCTTTAGCTACCTGTGAACTGTAAGTTTAGCTTTGAAAAAGTTATTAATCAATATCCCAGCTGATGCATCCAGGTCCTAAATCTGCAACAGCTACCGTTGCATAAGGTGTAATTACTGTATCTTCAGAATCAATAACATGTTCCCACATTTTTTTAAGCATTTGCCTCTTAACCTTTTGATATTCAGGATCATCTGCAAGGTTTTTCATTTCATGAGGATCATCCTTTAAATCATATAATTCATCAACATCGGTTGGACTATATACGAATTTATAGTTACTATCAACTACCATTCTGCGGGTCATGTAAACTTCCACGCCATTACACTGGGCATATATAGAATCACGCCAGTTATCCGGTTTTTCATCCTTTAAAAAAGGCATAAGACTTCGTCCCATACACTTTGACAGCGGTTCACTGCCCGATGCTTCTATAACTGTAGGTGCAATATCCATGATCGAAACAAGCTCATGAATAGTTCTTCCCGGATTATTGGCACCTTCGGGCCAGCGTATAATACACGGGACTCTGTATCCTTCCTCAAAAGTGCTTAATCCCTTTAAATATATTCCATGAGCACCAAGATGCTCGCCATGATCCGAAAGATATACCACAATAGTATTTTCCTTTTGACCGTTATTTTCCAATGTATCGAGTACCTGACCAAACATTTTATCCATCATAGTACAAAAACCCCAATAATGAGCAATTGATTCTTTTACCTCTTCTTCTGAAAGCTGATCCCATACCTTTCTCATTCTACGGTACAAAGCTGGCTTATCTTTTAGCTCATCATGATAATTAGGAGGCAGGGAAATATCTTCAGGATTATACATTTTTGCATATTCCTCAGGTATTATAAATGGATCATGCGGTCCATTCAGACTTATAAATAGACACCAAGGATTTTGGTTATCCTTTAACTGTTCAAGCTTTTCAAGGGCAGAAGGAAAGATTTTTTTATCCGCTTTGGGAACTTCATTCTGATCTAACGTTCCATACAAACGGTAATTGCCCCATCCCCGTCTTATTATTTCTCCACGCTCACGCTCTTCATTAGAATAATCTGGTTCCATTTTCACAAATCGCTGTTTTGTGGTTTTATACCTTTGGCTACCAGCTTTTGCAGTTACAACAAGCTCCTCCCATCCCCTGTCAGATGGATTTTCTGTATGGGAGACATGCCATTTTCCCGAATAAAACATATCATAACCTGCACCTTTTAGCTTTTCCGAAAACATTTCTACACCAGGATTAATGGATTTGCTTAAAGCCTGCTCATTATTTACATTATTGAAAATTCCATGCTGTGAAGGATATAAACCAGTCATAAGTGACGCTCTTGCAGGACAGCAATGAGCCATTGTTGTGTATGTAGACGTAAATGCAACACCTTCTTTAGAAAACCTATCTATATTAGGTGTCTTACATGGGTGGTTTGGTAATGTAACCTGCGCTTGCTGCTGATCAGTCATAAAAAAAAGTATATTTGGTCTACTACTCAAAGCTCATCATCCTTTCCTAGACAATAAAAATCAATTCTATCACTTTGTGATAGAATAAGTATAACACAGTTAAATAAATTTGCAATACTTAATCATTGCTTTTGGCCACCTGTAACAACCCTGTAACAACCCGGTAATAACCCCTGTATTAACCTTGTATTGATGCTACTCAAGTATTTCTAATAATTTTGCGTGAACAACTGTACGCGCGTTTTCAAACTCATAGCTGCAAGTAGACAACGTGAGAATTATATCATTACTATCTAAGGTGATGTCCGTTTCATAAATGGATTTTTCTTTTAAAACATCAACAAATTCCAGAAAATCATTATCCGCATCAAATGAAACTCTTATGTAATCAAAATTCACATCAGTTACATAGACAGAAAATACCTCCCATTTTAACTCATCATACAGGGTACTAAAAAAGATATAAGGGTGACTCTCAAAAAATTTTCTCTGCTTATATTTTGCAACATTGTTGAACATCATTCCATCTGCCATATGATGCCCATAAAGGATTGTATTTTTGTCAAGAGACTCAAAATTGTTTCGAAAATCCATAAAAATAGAACCATACCTGCTTTCCTTTTTCTCATGATTGCGTTTTAAATAAAAGTCATTGTCGGTTCCTTGTACAATCGGATAATCTACTTTTGTATCGGGGATTTTGATCCAACCTGTGATATCTTCATTAATCTTAAGAAGCTCTAAAAAACTTTGATTTATCTTTCGAGGCTCTGGTTCGTTATCTGAGCTGCCTCCCGGATCATCTGTTTTATCAGTTGGATCAGCTATCGGGGCACTGATTATATTAGCCTTGTTGTTAACGGGTATACTGGCATTTGATTGATTGGAATTACTTTTAATTATTCCATCCTCATTAGCATCAATGCTTATAACCATATTGCCCTGGCGTCCAATTAAATCAACGGGAATAGTCTCGCCCGATACATTCTCCCCTTTATCTATTTTATAATATATGGCTGAAGCAAGGGTATTGGCAGTACGTGCACTGATATGATCAACAAAATATAAACCAAGTTTAAATATAAAAAATATAAAAACTAGTGTTGAAATAACTAGTACAACATTATTAAAATGAGATGTAATCTTTTTAAATATTCCCTTTAACCTCATCTGCTAATACCTTTCGCTAAAGCCCAACAACATTTTTACACCATTATCCACAAAAGAAACAGGTTAAATTTTCTCGGCAGCCTGTATAATATTCGCTGCTTCCCTTTCCACATCCTGCTCTGTCCAGTCGGGATTAGTATTTATATACAACGTCCTCGAAAGGATGTCAAGTGTTCTTGGACACGAATCTCTCTTAATGTCAATGTTGAGACCCTTGTTTGCCTCCATCAGGTAAGGGTTCATATGTTTGTGATGTCCAACTCTCTTTTCTATTAATGAATCCCATTGAGAATATACATGCTTCCCTGAATCAATTCCAATTAACCCTTTAACTCCGTTACTCACGAATGCTCTTAGTTTTGCCTCGCTCTCAAACTGGAGTCCCAAAACAGAACCACAATCACCTTCCGGGTCATTTGAAGGAGTAAATTTAACGCCTTTGTGCCCTGCTATTTTACTCATAAGGCTTTTCTTGTTTTTTCTTAAATCTCCTAAAATTCCATCCAGTCTCTGTAATTGTATCCTCATAACAGCGCCTAGTATTTCACTGAACCTTAATTGCGTACCAACAAAAACCGGTGATTTAAGTTCACTTGTGTATGTTCTCCACGCGGCTCCTCCGTCATGATACATCATTGAGCGTTCAAAAGTGTCATAATCATCAGTAGTTATTGCTCCACCCTCACCGCAGGATATAATTTTGTAATAGTTGAAGCTAAATGCACCTACATCTCCCCAGGCTCCAAGTCTCTTCCCTTTAAATGAACCGCCGTCAGCCTGGCAGGCATCCTCAACAACCTTTAAATCATACTTGCGCGCCACCTGCATTATTCTTTCCATATCACATGGGAATCCTCTCATATGCACAGGGATAATCGCGCGTGTATGTTTGCTGATCTTCTTCTCCATATCTACAGGATCTATTGTTGTTGTTTCATCGATCTCTGCAATAACAGGTATCGCCCCTACAACAAGCACCGCTGTTGCCGTCGCCATAAACGTATGCGCCGGGACTATTACTTCGTCACCTGGTCCTATACCAAGACCTGCCAATGCGCATATTATTGCAGAAGTGCCACCTGTTACAGCTAGGGAATATTTTGTTCCTATTTTTTCTGCCCATTCTTTTTCAAAATTAGAAACTTCTTTAAGTACGCTCTGATCTCTGAATAGCTTACCTGTAGCGAACAATTTCTCCAATTCCTGTATTTCTTCTTTTCCGATCCTATACATATTACCCTCTCCTTATATTTATCTTTAATGCAATTATATCTATTAAAGAGAATAATTAAAATCATAATATTTCTACTAATTATCAATTCCTTTACCTTCTCGGACTGATTCATTTTTCAAAAAGTAAATCCATAATATCCTGCGTTTCTCCAAAGCTGTTCCAGTTGTCACTAAAATCCTTTTTCCATGCCGGATGATTGTAAATATCATTTACTGGCAGATCTCTGCCTTCCAGCGCATGCTTAATTTCCTGAATAAACCTTTGTTCTTTTTCCTGACTGCTTGAGTCATTAAACCGCTGAAACTGTTTGTTACAGAAAAAAGGAAACTTGGAATTGGCAACACCCATGAGGTACTCTGCCTGATCATATTTTACAAAATCCCCATTTACAATCACACCATCAGGGCCCCACTGCTTTTCATAATCAATTACACCATCTCGCAGCTTTATGTACTCGCTTTCCGGATAATTCTCCGTTTCCATAAGGTTCACTAATTCACCGGGATCATTTTGCATGTCGAACAATTCTTCATATCCTCTATTATACCAATATATATATTTATATCGCTTATTTCTGTTCATTACCCATCTATCAGCCCCAACTCCACATGATGATACCTGGTTTATTCTGTGCTTTTTCGCAGATTCTGAGCAAAGGGATTCTCCCTCCAACTCATATTTTCCGCCATTATATTCAAGCCCGCAAACATCCAGACATGTAGGCATTATATCCAAAAGGCTTACAAATTTATCGTTCTTTACTCCTTTATTAAATCTTTCCGGATATCTTATAATAAAAGGTATCCTTACCGCGCCTTCGTAGGGTAGCATTTTACAGTAAAAGCCCTTATCCTGAAGCATCTCTCCGTGATCAGATGTAAAAATGATTAAAGTATTGTCAAGGATTCCACTTTCCTCAAGATAATTAAGAACTCTGCCAATATGCTTATCTACCATTGTAATTGATGAATAGTATTCTTCTCTTATACTGCGTTTTTCCTGTTCAGAATCTATATCTCCATACCATTCATTTTCTTCCTTGCCAAATAAACAATTTCTGCTTAAGGGAACATGTTCAGGAATTTCTTGTCCAGAATAAAGTCCCCTGTATTCTTTGGGTAAAGCACAAGGCGGATGAGGACTAATCCAGCCACCCATCATAAAAAACGGCTCTTCCTTATTCTGCTGAAGCCATTCTATCATTTTATCCGCTACCCAATTTGTGCCATGATGAGCTTCATCCATTTGTGAATTCTGCGGAATATGGTATATATGCGGTCTTATCCCGTGTAGGTTTTGTATGTGTTCTAATCCCTGCTCTTTTAAATATGTAGCATACTGATCGTTCTGCCGACAGTCGGGAATTTCCTCCATAAGAAACATATCACCGAATCCGTGATGCATTCTGCGTGGAAAAAAATGCATTTTTCCCACAGCAACTGTACGGTAACCGTTCTCTTGAAAAATCCTCGGCAGTGTTGGCAGACTATAATCTTTAATAGGTTGACGATTGTTTGTAAAATAGCCATGGGCACGACCCGGAAGACCTGTTAATAGATCATGCCTTGCCGGCATGCACACAGGATTGCTTGAATGGGCATTTGTATATAAACACCCCGAAGATGCAAGGTAGTCTAAGTTTGGTGTTATCATATGACTGTAACCTGCAACTCCGATAGTATCATATCTTTGCTGATCTGTAAGTAAAACCAACACATTTGGTTTTTTACAATTTTGTTTAATATTCATAGTTTATCACTCCATTTATTTGCCTCAAGTCTGGTATTAGAATACACCTATAACCTTTCGGACATAAAATTTCCGCCACTTTTATATCTTTAGTTTTGCGCTTCAATTTAGTACTACAAGGGCAATTACCGATTTCATCATTACAGAATCAGCTAATTTAAGCGTTTGCAATAATTCAGTAAGGTGCAATATTCTGTAAGGCACAAAATGCGGATATTACAATGAAATTGCCGTTGCAGTATTAGATACTTATATTAATTATATATCATACCGCCAATAAATAAAAATCATAAAATTTCTACTAACTATCAATTTATTTACCTGTGAAAACCCTCTGGATGTACTCAATAAAAGAACTGTGAAAAAACGCACGAGGTACAAGATTGAGGAAATACTAGCCAGAGAGCTTAAACTGGTAAAGGATATCAGTTTTAATGGCTTTTTGAAGAAGCTGCAGGCAGAAAATGAGCAAAGAAAAAGCTAGGCAGCATATTGCCCTTAATTATCCCATTTACAGGGTGAACCATACGACTGAAAGACCATGTAGGTTAAAGGCGAGTGCACCTTTGGGCGTACCCGCCGGTTTACAATGGTCAGCAATGCAGACCGCTTAAAGACTTTGAGCGAGCAGCAGCTGTTTTTCCTTAGGTAGCTACAAATTAGACAAGGTATGCCTTTCAGGTGGCTGTGATTGCTGCGAAACAGCTAAATTTCAAGCTTTTCAAGGTTCATGCAAAGGTTCACTTGGAATCCTTTATTGAAAAATCTGATAAAACAGTTCTGCTTACCCCCAACTTCCGCTCAATCGTCATAATGACCTTTGCATGAAAGTATTTCCGTAACACCGTCCTTTAGTCGGTATACAAGCCGATTCATTCCATCGATCCGTCTACTCCAAAAACCGCTTAATTCACCTTTCAGTGGTTCAGGATTACCTATTCCGCTATATCCGTTTCGGTCAATGTCCTGCAAAATCAGGTTGATTCTTTTCAACGTTTTCTTGTCCTGTGTCTGCCAATATAGATAATCTTCCCATGCTTCATCAAACCATACTTTTCTCATCACTTCTCCTCTATAGGTTCATGTTCTTTCCCTTTTCCCGCATTCAAACATTCTATCCCTCGGCGTAAGTGTTTCAAATTACTCTCACTATAAAACGGATCATCATTGGCGACAATCTCAAATGGAATACGCCTTTCACGCAAAACAGCTTTCGCAAATAGGTTTATTGCGACCGATGTATTCATCCCAACGTCAGCGCAAAAAGCATCGAATTGTTTTTTTACGTTCTCATCCATACGAATACTTAATGTTGTTTGTGCCATAATGTAACACTCCCTTCACTATTAGTATGTACATTGTAACACAAATTAATGCATATGTAAATCAAATTCGCAATATTTTTTTATGGGGTAAGTTGCAAAGTTAAATGTTGACATTCTTATTGCAGATGTTATAATTGTTATAACAGTTATACAGTATAATTTTTATATTTTCAGACTATAATATGAAGGAGAGAATAATATGAGTGTGGTGTATGAGGTGGAAAGAAAAGTAACTAAGATAGGAAATAGTCTGGGTGTAACATTTCCAAGCGAGCTTTTAAAAAAAATTGAAGTTGCTCAAGGTGATACTGTAATTATTGATATACGTGGGGATGAAATTATTCTTCGCAAGAGTAGAAAAGTAGAGCTTCCAAGTGGTATTAGTCCAGATTTTTTTGACATTCTTCAGGAAACAATGAATGAATATGATGAGACTATTAAAGGGTTGAGAGATAGGTAATGGATAACGTGAGGTATTTGACAGAAGAGGAAATTATCACTATTCATTATGTTTTAATAAAAAAATACAGCCCAAATGAGATCATAGGCGTAAAAGATCCTGGTTTATTAAATTCCGCAGTAAATAGACCACAACAATCGGTGTTTGGTTCAGATGCCTATCCAGATATTTTTCAAAAGGCCGCTGCTCTCTTTGAATCTTTGGCTCAAAATCATCCATTTCACAATGGAAATAAAAGAGTTGCGTTTGTAGCAATGGTACAGTTTTTAAGATATAACAATTATAAACTTGCTATGAACCCAAAACAGGCAGAGAATTTTACTATTGATGTAGTTGAGCATAAATATAAATTTAAGAAAATAGCGGAAATGATCCAAAAATTCAGTATAGGGTTGTGAAAAAAATAACACCTATATTCTTCTATTTCATTAATATATATTAGAAGTTATTTCATACAAAAGACGTGAAGAAGAAATAAGAGTGGGAGGGATTCCTGCGCCATGTGCTCATGGGACTTATCCTGCCACTCGATGAGCTTATTGCGGTCACCCATAACTTCCTTGGCAGATAGCTGGTTATCTTTGGTGAACGGGACAAAGCACAGCTGCATATGGGGATTACGCTCATCCATATGGACAACCGCCAAAAAGATATTATCGGCGCCGACTTCCTTCTGCAAAAACTCCAGCGCACGTTTGAAATACTTTTCTATTTCCTCTCTTGACCGTCGCTCAAAGAACTCAGGACTGGCGGTAACAATGGTGTCGATGAACTTGACGCTGTCCTTGCGCACTTTGCATTGTGGATTTTCTTTCTGTCCTTTTCGATGCGGTGCTGGATTGAATCCTGTGAATGCAAAGAACAGTGTTCTCCTTCTGCATATGGCAGATG
>CAYPLH010000076.1:0-15967 GCA_964411505.1 uncultured Clostridiaceae bacterium
AACCAACCAACCAACCAACCAACCAACCAACCAACCAACCAACCAACCAACCAACCAACTAACCAACCAACCAACCAACCAACCAACCAACCAACCAACCAACTAACTAACCAACTAAATCACGTGCAAACTTTGGCAAAGCAAAAGAAGCTTTATGAATTTCTGAACTATAGTACTTAGTATCAAGCTCAGGGATTTTAGAAGTATCTGTTTTTAGGGGATCATATTTTTTAGAACCCATGGTAAAGCTCCAAAAACCACTTGGATATGTTGGAATCGCGCATGTGTATAGTCGTGCAATTGAAAAAACAGAGCTCACATCTTTGTATACACTTTTTATGAGATCTCCCTGAAAGAAAGGAGACTCAGTCTGTGCTACAAAAATGCCATCCTCCTTTAACGCATTATGGACAGCTTTATAAAAACTTCTTTGGAACAATCCAACAGCTGGTCCTACAGGGTCGGTAGAGTCCACAAGAAGTATATCAAACTCATTCTTATGTTCTGCGACGTATTTGATTCCATCGCCTATAACGACTTGTGCACGTGGACTGGATAACGCACAGCTTATCTCTGGAAGATACTTCTTACACACATCCACAACTTGTTCATCAATCTCAACAAGAACAGCTTTTTCAACTGATGGGTGTTTTAAAATTTCCCTTATTGAGCCACCGTCACCTCCGCCGATAACAAGTACTGATTTCGGGTTTTTGTGAGTAAATAATGGTATATGCGTAATCATCTCGTGATATACAAATTCGTCTTTTGTAGTTGTTTGAACAGTACCATCTAAAACCAGCATTTTACCGAATTGTGCTGTTTCAATAAGCGCAAGTTCTTGGTATTTGGTTCTCTCTGTGTGCAGAGTTTGCACTGTTTTGCATGTTATTCCTACATTGGGAGTTTGATATTCAGTGTACCATAACTCCATAAAATCACATCCATTCTTTGCAAATTAAAAAAATTATATATCAGGACTTCTTTTTTAACAACGGCTAACATCGTTTCGTTTCTATCAATAAAATAACTTTCCACTAAAGCTGTCAATTATCTATGCTTTATTTACCTATTATTAAATATACCTCATTGATCTAAAATATAATCACATTGCTTGACAAAAAAATAAAATTTTTATTTAAGCTTTTAATAACCATAAAAAAAATGTATAATAGGATTGACGTAAAAATCATATTTTGGTGTGAATAAAACAAAATTTGTAAAAGAATCGGTTTATTTTTGAATTTTATTTAACCCTTGAGGGGGTCTTTTGCTAATAATCTGAATAAACTCTAGTAAATATAGATAGATGTGTTTTGCTGAAGGGAGGTCAAATTGTGGATGATGAACATATACTGCTTAAGAAGTCACAGGAAGGGGATATACATGCCTTTGAGCAGTTAATTGAGAGCTATCAGAAAAGAGTTTTTAATATTGCATATAGAATAATCGGAAGTTATGATGATGCCAATGAACTTGCACAGGAAGTTTTTATAAAGGTATATAGATCGTTGTCGCAATTTAAAGGGCGGTCGTCCTTTTCCACCTGGATATACAGTATTACAAAAAATGTTTGCTATGATGAGTTGAGAAAAAGAAAAAATAAAAAGGTAGTTTATATAGATGAGGATATAAAATATGATAATAATGAGATACAAAGGCAAGTAGAGGATGGCAGGCCACAACCTGATGAGATTGCAGAAAAGAATGAGATTAAACGGATAGTCCATGAAGCAATTATGGAGCTCTCTTATGAACATAGAGAAGCAATAGTTCTAAGGGATATTCAAGGTTTTTCATATGAAGAGATTTCAAAACTACTTAAATGCCCTGAAGGTACTGTGAAATCAAGGATTAACAGAGCTCGCCGTTCACTAAAAAACATACTCAAAAAAAACGAGGAACTTTTAAATGAGTATTACGTCAAATAGTGTAGAAAGGAGGGTTGGAGTAATGAGAAAATGTAACGAAGTAATGGAACTCATATCATTATATATAGACGGCGTATTAGATGCTAAAAGTGAAGCAAAGCTTTTGGAGCATGTTAAAACATGCAAAAGCTGCAAACAGGAATTGGATGAGACCAAAGCAATGGTAGGTCTATATAAAAATATTGAGGAAGTGGAATTACCTGCAGATTTTAAGGAGCAATTGCATCAAAAGCTATTGGAAGAAAGAAACAAAGAAATCTCATCACCCCAAAGATTCGTATTAAGACACAGTAAACTCATAAAACTTTGCTCATCTGCTGCAGCAATAGCAATAGTAGCATTTGCTGCACGAGGTTTTTTTGGTGGATTTAAATCATTTGATAAAAGCGAACTTGCTAATGAATTGGCAGATAATAGGATGATGGCAAGAAGTGCAAACGATTTTGCCGGGCAGACTGAAGCAAAAAATGGAACTGATATGTTAGACAGTTATAACAACACTACCACTGATGCTGCGTCGGAGACTGGCGTAAATAGCATAGAAAAATCATCTGACGATGAATTTTTAGTAAACGGAAAAGAAGCGTTGGGGGGTAGTTTTCAACATTCTTTGGCTATGATGGCAATGCCTGAAGCACCTCCTAATAGAGCTGATATTATAATCACAGTAAGCGAACCCGAAGCCGAAATGGAAAAGTTGAATCTTTGCATAATAGAATTAGGTGCAAGTGCGGTTACAAAAGGGATGGGCGCAGAGAATTTAGCAGAGCCTGACAAGGACGGACAGAATGATGGTGAAAATGATTTTAATAACATTAGAAACGAATATAAAGTGCTTAACACAAATTACAGTAAATTTATTAATTGCTTAAATAACAATTTTCCAACCCTTAGTGTTACTAAAGACGTGGAAATTGATTCGATAAATGCAAGGATTGCAGAAATAGAAAAGACAATTATTGAAATTGATAAGCAGCTTGCTAGTTTGGATTTCACAATCACCGAAAATAGCGAAAAAAGTAATGAACTTATAAAAACCAAAGAGCAGATGACAGCGGAACAAGAAAGATTGAATAAGATATACGAATATATAATAGTTTCGGTTGAACTTAAAAAAATTAATGCGACAGAGCCGGATAAGTAATGACTAATTAAAAAATGTAAAATATATAATGCAACCGTTTGCGGTTGACTTTTTTTATTGTATAGGAAAGTATACTTTCCTATACAATGGGGATTGCAAAGGGGAAGGCCCTTTGCTGCTTTAAGGTATTTAACTTACTTTTGGGGAATAATCATAAAAGGAAAATAAAACTCAAATTTTATATAGTTTTGTGATAAACATTAGATAAAGATATAAAAAGGGAGATGCTGTGATTGATTATTTCAGCTGTTGTTGATAGAATTGAAGATGGAAATGCTGTACTTTTAGCTAATGACATACTACTTGAAATCAGAATACCATTTGAAAAAGGACAGTGTAAACGTGGGGATGTTTTTACGCTTAATATCTATAAGGGAAACATTGAAGCACAAAAAATTGAGGTGAGATAATGGCAAAAAAGATAATGCTAATTGATGGCAACAGCATATTAAACCGAGCTTTTTACGGGCTTCAAGCACCGACTTTAATGTCGACATCTGATGGTCTTTATACAAATGCAGTTTATGGTTTTATAAACATTGTTAATAAATTTATGAACGAGGAAGACCCTGATTACATATGTGTTGCATTTGACCTCAAAGCACCCACATTTCGTCATAAAGAATATTCTGACTATAAGGCAAATAGAGTGGGAATGCCCGATGAGCTTGCTGTTCAGCTACCTGTTATGAAAGAGGTTCTGGATGCAATGAATATAAAACGTGTCGAATATGAAGGATATGAAGCAGATGATCTGATAGGCTCAATATCAAGCTGGGCTGAGGAACAAAAGCTAAACGTAATTATTATTACTGGTGACAGGGATTCTCTTCAGCTGGTATCTCAATCTACAAGGGCTAAAATACCCACAAAAAAAGCAGGAAAAAACGAAACTGAAGAATATGATTATCAAGTAGTTTTAGATAAATTCGGAGTAACACCTGCTCAGATGATTGATGTTAAGGCACTTATGGGAGATAATTCAGATAATATTCCTGGAGTGAAGGGGATAGGTATAAAAACTGCATGTAAATTAATAAAAGAGTTTGGCAGTATAGAAAAAATCTATGAGGATACCCAAAAGGTTAAAAGTAAAGGTATAAAAGAAAAGCTTGATGCTGACCGAGAAATGGCTTTCTTAAGCAAAAGACTTGCAACAATTGACAGGAGCCTGAGACTTTCCTGGGTGGTAGACGAATTTAAATATGAGTTTGACAGGGTAAGACTAAAAGAACTTTTTGAAAGATTACAGTTTAAGAGTCTTATAAGTAAATTTGATCTTGACATGCATGAAACCCCAACAGAGAAATTAGTTTGTGCACAGGTCGACTGTTTAAAGAATAATCATGATTTAAAATCAATAAAAGAACACATAGTGGAAAATGGATATTTTGCACTAAACCATGTTTTAGATAAAGCAGGAATTTGTATGCACCATCTTGTTGGGCTAGGTATTGCACTTGGTGGTGGAAAAAATTATTACATAGACCTTATAAATAGTATAGATGAAGACTTGTTTTTAAGTGAATTTAAGGATATTTTTGAGAATGAAAAAATTAAAAAATACTGTCATAACGTAAAAGATTTTCTTGTATATCTTAAAAAGAATGATATTGAACTTAATGGACTAGCCTTTGATACTCTGGTAGGAGCTTATATAATTAATCCAACCAGAGACACTTATTCAGTAAGTGAGCTGGCATCCGAATATTTAGCAATAAATATTGAATCTTCAGAGCACCTTACAGGCAAAGGAAAAAGTTTTGTCCCATATGCAGATTTGGATAAAACTCATTTATCGGGCTTTGCGGGGACACAAGCAGATACTATACTAAAAATATGGGAGTTATTAGATAAAAAGATTAAGGATGACTCACAGGATAGCCTTTACTATGAAATAGAGCTACCACTGGTAGAGGTTCTGGCTGACATGGAATTTCACGGGTTTAAAGTAGATACTGATATGCTTGAAAGTTATTCTTTAGAGTTATCTGATAAAATTGAAACGCTTATTTGTGAAATCTATTCTCTTGCAGGAGAAGAGTTTAATATTAACTCACCCAAACAGCTGGGAATAATACTATTTGAAAAGCTTTACCTTCCATCATCCAAGAAAACAAAAACAGGTTATTCTACAAGTGCAGATGTTTTGGAAAGTCTTGAGGACAAACATCCTATTATTTCTAAGATCTTGGAATATCGGCAGCTAGTTAAGCTTAAAAGCACTTATGTTGACGGACTATTAAATGTTTTGAATACGAGGACAGGGAAGGTGCATTCTAGCTTTAATCAGTCAGTTACAGCAACGGGGAGGATAAGTAGTACTGAACCGAATCTGCAAAACATACCGATTAAGCTTGAGCTTGGACGAAAAATCAGGAAGGTTTTTGTGCCTGAAAATGAAGATTATATTTTAGTAGATGCAGACTATAGCCAGATAGAATTAAGAGTTCTTGCTCATATCAGTAATGATGAAAACATGATAGAGTCTTTTAAAAGTGGCGAGGATATTCATACTGACACAGCTTCAAAGGTCTTTGGAATACCGCCGGATGAGATAACTACCCTTTTACGAAGCAGGGCAAAAGCTGTTAACTTTGGAATTGTGTATGGGATAGGAGATTTCAGCCTTTCAAAAGATTTGGGGATAACACGCAAAGAGGCTCGCAGCTATATTGATGGATACCTCAACAAATACAAAGGTGTAAAACAATATATGGAGGATACTGTAGAAAAGGGGAAGGAAGCAGGTTTTGTAACAACATTATTTGGAAGACGCAGATATCTTCCCGAACTTTCCTCAAGGAATTTCAATATTAGATCCTTTGGGCAGCGTATTGCGATGAATACCCCGATCCAAGGGACTGCTGCTGATATTATAAAAATTGCTATGGTCAAAGTATATAAGGAACTTAAGAAAAGAGAGTTAAAATCACGCTTAATACTGCAGGTTCATGATGAACTGCTTATCGAAACTCATATTGATGAGAAGGAGCAAGTCATTGAAATTCTCAAAGATAGCATGGAGAATGCAGCAAAACTTGATGTTCCTTTGAGTGTTGATGTCCATTGGGGAAAAAATTGGTATGAAACTAAATAGAAGTACTGTAGTGGGGATGACTCTTAGCTGGCTTAAGAATGTGCTCAAGTCGCGAGCATCTTGCCAAGAGCACCATAAGGTTCTGTAGCGAAATAAAGTGGAGTAGCCAGCTTTAAGGAGGGTGCTCAAGGATGCGGAGCATCCGTCGAAGGGAACCATAAGGTTCCCTAGCGAAAAAAAGTGGCGAAGCCCACTTTTTTATCGGGAGGCATGGTTTATTGAAAATAATTGGAGTAACAGGCGGTATTGGAAGTGGAAAAAGTACAGTTTCAAAGATACTTTCTTCTTTGGGTGCAAAGATTATTGACGCAGATGCTATAGCACATAAAGTCACTGAAGATAGTAATGTGTTAACAGAGCTTTCTGAAAAATTTGGTGCATCAATAATAACTGCTGAGCGAAAACTTGATAGAGAAAGACTTGCCAGCATTGTATTTGAGGATACTAAAGAACTTAAAGAATTAAATAACATTACTCATAAATATGTTGCAAAAAAAATAATAAAGGAAATAGAAGACATTAAAGCTATTGGGAAGAACAAAATTATTGTATTGGATGTCCCCATACCTGTGAAGCATGGATTTTTGGATGTGGTTGATGAAGTATGGGTAGTTGTTGCTGAAGAACAGACAAGAATAAAAAGAGTAATGAAAAGAAGCAATGTTAGTTATGAAGAAGTGCAAAAAAGAATCAAATCTCAAATGAGTAATGATGAATACATCAAAATTTCTGATAGAGTTATTGAAAATAATGAAGGGCTTTTAGAGCTTCGAAGGCATATAGAAAGTTTGATTTAGCAAATTTTTAATGCCCAAAAAGCATATTTGATGGAATGAATTAGATGTATGCAATATATAGTGTAAGAGAACCTTTTTGAGGTATATATTGTTTAGAGGATAATCACCATAGTAAAGCAAAAGAAATAATTCATACAAGGTGGTCTTATTGTATAAAGTGTATAAAATTAAGGGTAAAAGTATTGTTTTGTTATCTGTGTTGTTAATATTGATCATTGTGATTACAAATTACTCTACATCAATTCTCAAATGTTTTTATCCTGTTAAATTTAAAGAATCAGTGGTTGGATTTTCCATGCAATACGGAGTTGACCCATATCTTACTTTTGCAATAATTAGAGCAGAAAGTGGTTTTAAGCTTGATGCAGTATCGTCAAAAAATGCAAGTGGTCTTATGCAAATTGCAGATAGTACAGCAGAATGGGCGACCGCTGAAATGGGATACGAAAACTATAAACCAGCTGATCTATTTGACCCCGAAAAAAATATTCAAATTGGCTGCTGGTATTTAAGATGGCTTATTGACAATCTTGGAGATATAGATCTTGCAATTGCTGCTTACAATGGCGGAATAGGAAATGTAAAGGAATGGCTAAAAAACAGGGACTTAAGCAGTTCAGGCTTATCTTTAGACAAAATACCGTTTAGAGAAACGGAAAAGTATGTTGAAAAGGTAAAAAACAACTATTACGTTTACAAGAAGATTTATAATGAGTGAAGGAAAATATTTCCCTGATCATTATTTAATTAATACTAAAAAAGTGGTTGTAAAATATGAAACTTATTTAATTCTTGTAGTATATCTTCTAATACACAAAGCTTTTATTGGATTATAAAAGTCAAATTGCATTGTATTATTGCGTTATGTTGAATATACTTTTGGGTATTAATGATTATGTTACAAAATCTAAGTGCTCAAAAAAGGCGATTAGAGAAAGAGAGATTAATTTTATGAATTCAATTATAAAAGCTGTTTTAAAAACTCTTTCATATCCGTATATTAATTTAAAAAAGCATTATAAGTTATACCGCAAGATACTTAATGCTGTAAATCCGTATTTTAAACCGTTATACAATATGATGGATCATAAGATACTAGTGGATAGCCGTGAAATACCGGTGAGGGTATTTCATCCTAAAAAGCGAAAATCCAATAGTGTCCTTATTTTCTTTCATGGTGGCGGATGGGTAACGGGCAATATTGATTCATATACTAATATATGCTCACACATGGCAAAGCAAACAGGACATAGAGTTGTCTCTGTGGATTATCGTCTGGCACCTGAACACCCATTTCCGGCAGGTTTAGAGGACTGCTATCATGTTGTGAGAGAAATTTATCTTAACTTGGATATATTAAATTGCAATCAATGTGATATAACTTTGATTGGTGACAGTGCAGGTGGAAACCTAGCAGCTGCAGTTTCGCTTATGGCACGAGATCGTGGAGAATTCTTACCAACCAGACAGATATTAATTTATCCAGCAACTTATTATGACCATAGTGATTCTTCACCCTTTAACTCCATAAGAGAAAATGGCACTGATTACATATTGACATCCAAACGAATTCAAGACTATTGGGATTTATATATCGCCAATGAAGAAGACAGACTTTGCCCTTATGCAGCCCCGTTACTGGCTGAGAACCTATACAATCAACCTAAAACACTTATTATAACAGCGGAGTATGACCCGCTTAGAGATGAGGGAGAAGCTTATGGAAAGCGGTTAAGAGAAAATAAGAATAATGTTAAGATCTATCGTATGGAAAAAGCATTGCATGGTTTTATATCTTTGCCTAAAAAATCGGAGCCTGTAATCAAATGCTATACCATAATTAATCTTTTTTTGAATGAAGATGCTATTGATAATACACATAAGTATTTCAAACATTGAGTTTGTTCAATCCACAGATCCTAATGCTCCAACAGGTGATGGATGGCATGGTATTTGGTATACACAATATAGCTTGATAGGCTGATGGGTACACTGATCGCAAGCAGAGTGAGGATTCGCACTAACACGGCGATCGAAACGAATTTGAACGTTGACGATCTATTAAGGGACGGTGAATATTAGCTCCGCAGTTGTCAAATAATATGGGACAGGTATTTGAATAAATACAAGGAGCTTAATTTTTTGTTAGAGTTACACAAAATAGTAAAAGATTATTCTGTTGGTGATAGCTTTGTAAATGCGCTTAAAGGCATTGATCTTAAATTTTGTGAAAGTGAATTTGTATCTATACTTGGTCCATCAGGATGTGGGAAAACTACATTGCTCAATATTATTGGAGGGTTGGATCAATACACAAGTGGAGATTTGATTATAAATGGGAAATCCACAAAGGACTTCAAAGACCGGGATTGGGATGCTTACCGGAATCATTCTATAGGATTTGTATTTCAAAGTTATAATTTAATTCCTCATCAGACTGTACTTCAGAATGTTGAAATTGCGCTGACGATATCTGGTGTATCAAAATTTGAGCGCAGGGATAGAGCAATTAAGGCGCTCAACCAAGTGGGACTTGGTGATCAGTTAAATAAAAGACCGAACCAAATATCTGGGGGACAGATGCAAAGAGTTGCCATTGCACGTGCACTAGTTAATGATCCTGATATTATTTTGGCAGACGAACCCACAGGTGCTTTAGATACGGAAACAAGCACACAAGTAATTGGGATTTTGAAAGAAATTTCTCAAGACCGCCTAATAATTATGGTAACGCATAACCCTGATCTAGCAAAGAAATATTCTTCAAGAATTATTCAAATGTTGGATGGGAAAATAACGAATGATTCGGTACAACTGGATGATATTGAAAATAAAAAGATTAAAAGATCTGATAGATCAACAAAAGAAAAAAGAAGTGATAAAAAACCATCAATGTCTTTTGCAACAGCATTTATGCTATCGCTGAAAAACCTGTTTACAAAGAAGGGACGTACTACTTTGACCGCTTTTGCAGGTAGTATCGGTATTATGGGAATTGCTTTGATTCTAGCAGTTTCTCAAGGAATGACGCAATATATCGACACAGTACAGGAGGATGCCCTATCATCCTATCCAATGACAATAGAAGAGATATCTGTTGATATGACTACTCTTATGCAAACTTTTATGAACGTTCGCAATTCAGAGATTGAACACAACAAAGATGCAGTTTATAAAAAAGCAGTTATTTATGATATGATGTCTGCAATGAATAATCTAGAAAGCAATCAAAACGATCTAAAATCCTTTAAGTCATTTTTAGAGAGAGAATATCACAACGGGGATGAAGAGGAAGGACTTAGCCAAGCTATAACAGGTGTGCAATACTCTTACGACCTTAGTTTGCTTATTTTCACAAAAAATGTAGACGGTGAGATAATAAAATCCGATACGAAAGCACTTTTACAAGAGTTGATGTCCGAACATATGGGGGAGAATATATCATCATTAGCTCCTATGGCTGATAGGTCATCAGCTCTTAGTGGAATGGATTCTATGCGATCAATTATGGGTATGGGTATGATGTCTATGAATCTGTGGCAGGAAATGTTAGCAGGGAAGAATGGAGAGCCAGTAAATGACGTTTTGAAAAAGCAATATGATGTTGTTTATGGAACGTGGTCAAATGGCTATAATGAGGTAGTGCTGGTATTAGACAAAAACAATGAGCTTGATGATATGACCCTCTACGCATTGGGACTTGAGGAAAAGGAAAATGTCGATGCAATTATGAATGCTGCCTTTAAAGGAACAGAACTAAATAAGAATGACTCAGTATGGTCGTATGAAGAAATTTGCGAAAGAGAGTTCCGTGTTATCCTAAACTCTGATTGCTATAGCCATGATGAAAAAACAGGCTTATATACTGACCTTAGTAAAACAGAAGCAGGGCTACGTTATTTATATGACAATGCGCTTGCTCTTAAGGTTACAGGTATTGTTCGTCCTAATGAAAATGCCAAATCAACGATGTTATCAGGTTCTATAGCTTATACAAATGATCTTACTAAATATGTTATAGAGCAATCTAAAAATTCTCCTGTAATTGAGGCACAGAAAGATAGTAACACTATTGATATTCTAAATGGTCTACCGTTCAAAGATAATGCTGGAAATTTATCAGCGAAAGAAAAAGAAAAGGAGCTACGTGAATATCTTTCTGAACTGGATGAAGGAGGAAAAGCCACTGCTTATATCAGTATTATGAGTATTCCACGCAAAGAACAGATTGATACTATGTTAGCAGAAACCATGAATAGCTATACTCGTGTAGGTATTGAAGCCGCCATGGTAGAGGTTTTAACGGAGAAAATGGTCATGGACGAGGCGACTGTTGAAGATTATATTGCTTCTATGAGTGACGAAGAAATAAATGAACTCTTTGCTAATTCAATAGCAGAGCAGTTTAAGATTCAATATGCAGAACAAACTCATGCACAATTGGCAGCTATGAGCCCAGCGCTGTTAGCTGCTATGTTGGATCAAAATATTAATACTTATACAACTGAGGAGTATGAATCTTTTTATGATGAAATAATGATGTTCTCTGACAGCAGCTATGAAACGAATCTTGCTCAAATGGGGTATGTGGATTTAGATTCCCCAAAAACTATAAATATTTTTGCTTCTTCATTTAAAAATAAAGATATCATAGAAGATGCTATTACAGAATATAACAAAGGAATGCCAGAATTATCGCAGATTAAATATACCGATTACCTTGGTATTATGATATCTTCTATCACTACTATTATTAATGTCATTACCTATGTTCTTCTTGCTTTTGTGGCAATTTCTCTTATTGTATCGTCGATTATGATTGGTGTGATTACTTTAATATCTGTTCAGGAGAGAATAAAAGAAATTGGTATTCTCCGTGCAATAGGTGCATCTAAGGGTGATGTATCCAGTATGTTCAATGCAGAAACAGTTATTATAGGTTTTGCATCTGGGTTACTTGGAGTTACAGTCACTTATTTGTTGTGTATTCCTATTAATATAATTCTTCATAAGTTAACTGGTATTGTAATTTTTAATGCATTTCTACCCTTGCCTGCAGCAGTTGTCTTGATTTTAATCAGTATAACATTATCATTGATTGCAGGATTTATACCATCCAGAAGTGCAGCAAAGAAAGATCCCGTTGTTGCACTTAGGACGGAATGACGAGTAGCGATTTTTTACCGAACAAAATATAAGTTATTGAATATATGAACTATCATTGGTATAGATTGAGCTTTAAAAAATCTAGATTTAATGTTAAAATATTATTTAATCAGTGTTGAGAAAATCAAGCGTAAAAAAACTAATGAACAAGTATTCTAGACATGTCTTATATTTGATCACGGACGGTGAGGAAAACTCTAGCCGTGAATACACTACTAAAAAAGTCAAAGCTCAGATTGAAAGGCAAAAGGTAAAGTATGGCTGGGAGTTTATCTTCCTCGGTGCAAATATAGATGCGGTTCAGACTGCCGTCCGCTTTGGGATTACTTCTGACAGAGCGATTGATTATCTTGCTGACAGCAAGGGTACAGAACTAAACTTCCAAGTAATGGCAAGTACTGTTGCAACATTCCGTGAGGCAGGAATCATTGATGAAGCTAGTTTAAATAAAATTCGTAAAGATGTGAAGCAGCGAGGGAGGTCGTAAATAACACTTGGACGGATTATTAAGAAATCCAAGTAAACACACAAATCCAACCGGTAGTCATGGGTATCAATGTTTGAAACTTCGATTAATTGGATTTTTTGAGTATGTTACAATATGATTAATACCCCAAAAGTATATTAGTTGAACATCGCATACAGTATATAGTGTCCGAACGATTTAATAGGCAGTATATATTGTATGCGATGTTAGTTCAACTTACTTTTGGGGGAATAATCAAAATATTAATAAATATCAAAGAGCTAAAGGATGATAAGAATGATAAACTATAAACCAAGCAGAGAAGAAACTTTTACGTTATTAAAGGAATTTAATAAAAATGAGAGTTTGATACATCATGCTCTTGCAGTTGAAGGAGTAATGGTGCATTTCGCAGAATTATTTGGAGAGAAAGATATAGAGAAATGGGGAATAATTGGTCTTGCACATGATCTTGATTATGAAATGTACCCAGAAGAACACTGTAGAAAAACAAAAGAAATATTAACCGAGAGAAATTGGCCAGAAGAGTACATTATAGCTATTATAAGTCATGGATGGGGAATCTGTAGTGATGTTGAACCTGTAGAAACAATGGAAAAGGTCTTGTATACAATAGATGAATTAACAGGTCTAATAACAGCAACTGCTCTTGTACGACCAAGCAAAAGTATTTTAGACATGACGGTAAAATCTGTTAAAAAGAAATGGAAACAGGGTAGTTTTGCAGCAGGAGTAGATAGGTCTATTATTGAAAAAGGTGCAGCTATCTTATCGATGGACTTAAATAATATAATAGGAGAAACTATAAAGGGAATGCAAAAGGTTGCAGAGCATATAAATTTAAGGGGTAATATATAGCATTTAACTATCCACAGTCCTAACATTATATAGCATGAAGGAGGGTACCTTTGTGTACGACATTGTAATAATAGGAGCTGGACCAGCAGGGTCAAACTTCGCTAGATTAATAAGTGATAAATACAAGGTTTTATTAGTTGATAAGCGTGATATGGGAAATGGTAACCCTAAAAATAAAAAAGGTAAGTGTTGTGGAGGTCTATTAGCTCCTGATGCTCAGAAAATGTGCAAATCTCATGCCTTATTACGGAGCAATTTTCGATGAAGAAATAACAGATTTTTATTCATGGATAATACCAAAGGACAATTATATATTACTAGGATCAGCTCTAAAACCGAAAGAGAACACTTGGGAAAAGTTTGAACTGCTGAAAGTAAAATTAAGATATTTAATTATGAAATCTGATTTTCAGAGCATTTTATAAGAACAGAGTGCAATCTGGTTTTATATTGTTGACCCATAAGTGTGGCCGACGGCTTCTCGAATATGAATGTTTCAGGATTACACTTGAAAGGTAGCTCTACCTTTCATACAATGTACGATTGGTGTAAGAGATATATAAAAAAAGTTTTAAGGATAAGAATAAACCTAGGAAAATAGTTATCCAACGGAAGGATTGAGTGTTTGGTTTTTAAGGATAAATGCTATACTACAGGCATAACTGGTATAACCAGTGAGGGTTTGGGTGTCGGATCTGTTAACGGATTTGTTGTTTTTGTTGAAGGGGCTCTTCCTGGCGAAGAAGTTTTAATACAAATTAATCAGGTGAAGAAATCCTATGCAAAAGGCAAGGTTGTTGAAATACTAAAAAGTTCAACCGATAGAATTAAACCTTTTTGTGGTGTTTACGGGCGATGTGGTGGCTGTGATCTACAGCATCTGGATTATGATGCTCAGCTTAGAGCTAAAACAGGATTTGTAAAAGACAATTTAATTCGTATTGGGAAGTTACCGGATGTTACTGTTAATAATACTATTGGCATGGAGAACCCTTTCAATTATAGAAATAATGTTCAGCTTCCTGTTAGAAAGGGTGCAAACAAGTCTTCTATAGGCTTTTTTGCTGCAAAATCCTATGAGATTATTGAAGGAACTGAATGTAGAATACAACACAAGATTGGAAACGGTATTCGAAATGTTCTAAGTGATTTTCTTGTAAAAAACGGTATTAGTGTGTATGATGAACAAACCGGGAAAGGCAACGTAAG
This sequence comes from uncultured Clostridiaceae bacterium, assembly GCA_964411505.1. Classification (GTDB taxonomy): domain Bacteria; phylum Bacillota; class Clostridia; order CAYPLH01; family DUMO01; genus CAYPLH01. The sequence continues at coordinate 14,693 of CAYPLH010000076.1, forward strand.
GCATTTAATTGTACGTTCAGCTTTTAGTACAGGTGAAACAATGGTTGTGCTTGTGATAAACGAAAGGAAGCTCGCGGAAAAGGAAAAGCTTGTCAATGCGCTTACATCGGAATTTCCTGAAATAAAAGGGATAATGCTCAACATCAATTCAAAAAGAACCAATATAGTTTTAGGTAATGAATATATAAACATTTATGGGGAAAGTACAATAACTGATTACATAGGTGATTTCAAGTTTCAAATTTCACCTGCATCCTTTTTTCAGGTTAATCCTGTGCAAACTGAGGTATTATATAAAAAGGCTCTGGAATATGCTAGTCTTTCGGGAAATGAAATTGTTTTTGACCTGTATTGTGGAATTGGAACAATTTCTTTATTTTTGGCACAGAAAGCGAAAATGGTTTATGGTGTAGAAGTAGTTCCGGATGCGCTGAAAGCTGCTAAAAGAAATGCCCGGATCAATAAGGTGTCGAATGTTGAATTTAGATTAGGAAAAGCAGAAGAAGTTATTCCTGCAATGTATTGTCAGGGTATAAAAGCGGATGTAGTAGTGGTAGACCCACCAAGAAAAGGCTGTGATGAAAGGCTTTTGCAAACTATTGTGGAGATGGAACCAAGAAGAATGGTGTATGTTTCGTGTAATCCATCGACACTGGCAAGGGACTTGAAATATTTGTCAGAGTATGGGATGAAGGTGGAAGAAGTGCAGCCGGTGGATATGTTTCCGTGGAGTGGGCATGTGGAAGCCGTAATCCTGTTGCAACGTGCGGAACGCTGATGTTGCAAGGATTAACGGGATTGTGGCAAGAAATATGCTTTGACGTGAGAGAATTCCCTCACGTCTTTTCTTTTTGGTAGAATATTAATGGGCGTCTCATTTTATATAGATGTGAACGACAATGAAGAATGTAAGGATTATACCTGCTAAACTCAAAGAGAATAAAAAGCTCAAAGTTGCCGCTTACTGCCGGGTTAGCACTTCTGGCCCGGAGCAGCTACGCAGCCTTGAGATTCAGATAAGTGCATACACGAAGATGATAGAAAGCCATCCCAACTGGATTTTTGCCGGTGTTTATTATGATATTGAAAGCGGGCTTCGCCGAAGCGGCAGAAAAAGTCTGGACAAGTTACTCACAAAAGCGGCTAAAGGCAAAATCGATTACATTATCACAAAGTCAATTAGTAGGGTATCAAGAGATACTCTGGAAGTTTTGAAAATCATAAGATTTTTAAGAGAGCGAGGGATCAATATGCATTTTGAAAATGAGAAGCTGG
>CAYPLH010000077.1:0-15683 GCA_964411505.1 uncultured Clostridiaceae bacterium
GCTGTAACCCGTATGGTTAAAGGCTTTGTAGGGTTCTCATTCTTACTCCCACTCGTTCCTAGAAATCAACTCTCAAACAATTCTGCTTGTGTTTTATGAGCAGTGGTATTTTAATTATTTATATTATACATGTATTTTTCGCTATCTAAATTTTTGTTGCCAAATTGTTGCCGGATTTAATCTTTTATCAAATCTTCTGCTCTAAGATATTCAATAAATTTATTTTTGATTGACTTATCCCTATCCATTATATCATTCTCAGTAAAATCATCTTGTTGTGTTAGATATAAATACTCATCAATAATACTTGCCCCATGTTCTTTGCCTTTAGCATCAGTATATCCAAGATAGTATCTTTTTTTGTCAGCGAAACGATAATCCGAGGCACGTATATTAATTGACTTTTCAAGAAGGATTTTGTTTCCGAGTTCCTCAAGGTTATCCGGATTTTGTAGTCTGTTTTCTTTATTATACCTTTCTTTAGCATAGATATGTTCTATGTCAAATCCAATATCGTCTTGGGGGCGCGCTTGCCTTTCAAATGTAAAAGCATGCCACGTTATTAGTGAGCGTGTCACCGCTCTACTATTGGTGAACTTGTAGTTTTCTAGGACCTTACGTATATGCTCATGTGAAAATTTAAAATCTGAAAAGTCACACTGCTGTTTATCGTATAGTTTTAACATTTCTGCATACACAGGAGTACGAAGGGCATTTACTCCTGGATTTGTAAGTGAATATGCAAAAATAAAAGCTGTAATTTTCGACAGGAGTCCCGCAAATTTTTCGTTGCACAACTCATCTTCATCATCTCTAAATGAAAGGAAGTAAACAGAAGTTATATACTCCCACATTCCGTTTGGTGCATATTTTAAAACATACAGTTTTTTAAGCACCTCATTAGAAAATCTACTTTCATCTCGATCGTGAATAGACTCCCAAAAGTCTAACAAACTTAACAAATCATTAATGGTGTCCTCGTTTAATAATCTACGATATTTTTCATGTTCATAAAACTTTCTAAGAGCCTCTGTTGTTGTAGATTTGATACCCTCAGATGCTCGTATATAGTACATATATTTTGTAAACAACTCATCAAGAGGTGTTCCATAAGTTGGTTTGAATATCCGATCAGTTATAGAAGATAAGTTTTTCCAATTATCTATAAAGTCATCTTTCTTGCCTTTCTTGTCATAAAACTTGTAAAGTTGTGCCTTGAAAATGTCCGCATCCGCTAATGGCAAACCTCTATCATTAAGCGTTGAAAAAATCCTAAGCGCCGTATCTTGCGAATCTGCTTCAATGGGTAGCAGTATACAGTTGTTTAAAATCCGTGCTGGCAAATACGGTAAATATGAGGCATATTTATCAATGAATCTTTCAATACACTTTTCAAAAAAACGATAATTTTTAGCATATTTACTGTTTTTCATGTTTTCGGATATTCCATTTTTAAGTATTGACAAAAACTCTTCCTTTTCATCATCAGTAGCCACTTCAGAATCAATTTTTAGCTGTTCCATATTTGCGTTCCCAAATTCGTCAGTTTGCCAAATACACTGTGAAATAGTTTTTCGAATATCTTTAGACAAATTGTCAGACATATGTTCAAATCTATCATAAAATGCCCTTAAAAGAAGCAGTAGTGTAGTCAAGCGTTGCTGTCCGTCGATAACTTCTGATTGTTTTTTATCGTTTTTATATGTAACAATTGTCCCAAGAAAATACTCATCTGTAGTGTTAAAAGCATCTTTATCTTCATTTGGAAATGCGAACACAAATATGTCATCCCAAAGAATTTGGCATTCTTCATCTTCCCATGCATAAGGGCGTTGATAATCAGGGATTAGAAAATTGGCTGCCTTATCCGTAAATAAATCTTTAATTGTCTTTTGGTCTACGTTTAGCTTGCTCATATAACTTCTCCTTAGCATATTGTTTTTATTTAAGTATAATTTCACTCGGCAATACTTTTCCGCTACTAGTCTTATTTCTTTATTTGGCTCTAGCTCTTAATGTATGTTTTCTTCAAATAATTCACAATATATTGCTATATTCATTTCTTGGTATCAATTGTTTAATAGGTTAGACACAGCAATTTAGTGATATTTGGCACGAATATTATGTTACTTATTCTCTTCTACGCAGCTTTTCATAAGTTTTCTACACATATCACTTAAATAGAACCAACCAACGTCCCAGTGTTCGCCACCTGCAGAGCCATACTCAAAAAAATCAGCATTTTCAAATATTTGTAGTCGAGCTACTAGCTTATCACGATCTTTAGGTGGATAATTATCCCCAGTAATTAGCGCATCAGCTAAAAAATTAAAATCTAAAAAATCATCAACTAACGAATTATGATTATCATCTAAATTTTTTAGAAGTTGAAAATTGAATTTATCTCTTATAATGGTGGTACGAATATTTAAGTTTTTATCTTCTAAAATATCTAAGTCAATTGGTATTGTATATCCCCATTCTAAGTATTCAGAATAATAATCAGTACAGGTACCAAAAAGCTCATTAAGAAGTACAAGTTGGTCATCTTCAATATTTAATTCAAAATGCATAATATTATTCCGTAATGTGTTCAATGATTTAAGTTTTGCTATATAGTTAGCAGTAAACTCACTTTCCTTATATAGATACGATAATCTTTCAACAGCGTCTATAAAGGTTACAGTATGTGGTAAGGGGGTTTTTGCCATGTCAACATATTCAAATAGTGTTTTATTTGCATCAAAAGCTTTTTTATATTTGCCAATTAAGTTCTTGTAATCAACAAAGCTAAACAACATAAATTCATTATGATCATATAGTTTTTTCTTGAAAAAAAGTTCTAGGGAACTATGTAAATTCAAAACATATGCTCGATAGTTTTTGTAGCTACCCTCACCATCTAATATTCGTTTGAGTGCATCTAATGCTTCTAAGTATGCCGCTCCTGCATTTTCTTCTAATTTTATATTAAACATCACATAATTCCCTTTCTTCAATTCGCCACATTACTCTGATATAGTTTTCCATAAAATCAATAGTAATTATTTTTGTGATTAAGAATATTATTATCTTTAAATAGTATCTCTAGCATATAATTACTATTTTTAAATCTAGTCAGAAACTTTTTCTCAGAGTTTGTAATATCATTAGAGTTAAGATATATTATTTTACTCCCACTCGGCAAAGCTTTTCCGAAACTAAACTTATTTGTTTAGTTGGCTATGGGTTTAATATATATTTCTCTACATCATCCATATTATTTTGTTCTATTCAGTTTTTAGTATCAAAATAGCATCAGTGCAAATGAGTTGTACTAAGCACTTCTCTTCCTCCGAACATCTTTTATGGTTTTTATGCTTACATCAAAACCATACGCTTGTAGTCTGCTTTTTATATATCTAAAAGAAACTTTACTAAAAAAAGGAATATGTGGTAATGTGGTGCAATTCTTATTAATTATACCAAAAACCACTTTTATCGCTCTACGGTCAGTAATTAAAAAGTGTTCATCGGCCGATATTTCGATAATTTTTTCATTTGCCAAAGTTAAAAAATTTGTATCTGATAAAATTAGTTCAGCCGATACCATAGCTTGATTAAAAAGATGACTTAATGTTGATGAACCAGTGTATGGCTTGATGTGAATCAATTCTTTATTTCGAGAGAGAAGGTCACATAGCTCAATGCTGCTATGACCGCCCCCATAAGGGAGAATTTTGGCATCCATTACTATATAATCTTCGGAATGTTTCATCTGGAAATCCGACGTATAACCGTTTTCTGTTTTGTGGTTATCTGTAAAATCGTCAAAGTTTATTGCTGATATTGAGGTACTGTTATAATCTTGATTGACCTGACGGACAAACTCATTGTTTATCCGATACCACTTTCCACTATTGATGCAATATGCGTTATCATCTAATGTTAATTCACCATATAAGCATCTTTGAGCATTCCAACTATGCCGTTCGGAGTCATCAAGCGTACTAATTGCAACAATGCGTTTGGATTTTAGTTGCCCAATATTACTTAATGGCTCACGAAACGACTCTTTTACAACATTGATATCTATATCACCATATACTTCCTGTCCCTTATATTTAAACCCTTTTATCTCTTCCCAATTAATTATTTCAGGAACTGCCATACAGATATTATCTGAGGATGCATTAATCAAACAAATCAATTCTGAATCAAGACGTTCAATTAATCGAGTATCCTTAATTGCTTGTATTTGGTCAACCCAAGAGAAATGGGTTTTATATGTATTCAAGCCATATTTTCTATATGTTTTCTTGAGAAAATCAACGATATTTGTTATATCTACATCTGCGGTAAGCGATAAAATATCTCCTCCTGCCAGAATCCCTTCGGCATAATCGTCATCATCAGATACACCTGCAATATTGCTAACCAAGTCCCTATTAATATCAAGCCCAAAATCATTAATTCCAGACTTCAACGGAAGTTGCTCATTACTCAGTTTTTGGTTCCCACCAATGTTAACTTTGCTTATGCGACGTAGGCTATCTGATTTAATAGTATTCAGAATTACTTTTAAACCGAAACGCTCTTCTATAACATTATCTTTAAGCATGTTTTTCCCATAACCCATGGTGACGGCAAAGATACGTTTCACATCATTATCGCCTGTAGGTATTCTCACTAATAAAACTGCTCGAGCATTCGCAGTGAAAATATTATCGGTGTTGATACTTCCCACAAAAAAGGAGTTTGCCCATTGAGGTATCTTTGTATGCGAATTGCCCCAATAGACAATACCAACACCATCTATAACATCACTATTGTCATACTTTTCAACTATGTCATCATTTTCAACAAATTCTTCCTTTATCATAAAAAGTGACAGTTTGTTTTTATTAGACATTGATATTAACCTTCCTTGTAAATTTATATCTTTTGATAATAATTCAATAATTTTGATGTAGTCTAACCGTTTGCCGCAAATTTAGTCATTGTCATATTTGAGATGTATTTACTCACATCTTCACCTTTGTGGTTAATGATAATATCATCAAAATCAGCATAATCTATTTCGCGTATCTCATTAAAAATATGATTGTACAGGTATTCTGCAAATGTGCTAGCTAATATAATAACGACATCTGACCCAATAATATCACGCTTTGCCGCAGGGACATATCGAGAAGTAATTACAATTGTATATTGTCCGCCAATCTCTTCTCTGTGTTCTCGCAGTCTGCCGACATTAATTCCCATCAATTTATTCGCTGTGGATTTTGATTCAACTGCGAATTTCTTTTTCTTTGTAATGTATAGACATTCAATATCCGTATGTCCAGCTCCACCTATGCGCTTTGCTTCGACATTATAAAACATACTAAACCCTTCTTCAAGGGCTTCTTCAAATAAATAAGCGGTTTCATTATCAGGGTTATTAGAATATTCTTCAATAAGTTTGGATAATTCTAACAAAGAAGATAATTCATCGCTTTCTCCTACTTCGCTCATTAGCTCAGGGGGATAAAAACTATATATTTCCTTAACAACTTCTAGCTTCATTCTTTCTGGATCATCAAGCATGAGTGGTTGTTGTAAGAAAGAATATCTTGAAAGTAAAACATTTATATATGGCAATATAGCAAGCGAAAGCGATACATAACCATTTCTCGCTGTGCGCCCTGTTGGAGTGCTTTTACTTCCTGTTTTCGTTGGATGAAAAAGTTTGCATATAGGTTCGCCTTTTTGAGTGTCTAAAATGCCTACAGTTGAAAGCAATTTACAAGTGTAATATTCCCATTCATATACTGCATTAACATATGTGTGTTCATCCGATTGGTAAGTTGCCTTTATATCTTCCAAAGACTTACTTCGCAACTCTAAAATTTCTTTAACAATCGCTTCATATTTAGCAGCATCAACAGATGTAGCAAATGCAAGTATTTGGGCATATTCAAAGTTATAAAGCTTACCCTCTAAACGCTCATCTGTAAGAAGTTTAAAAATTAATCTAAAGGGGTACAACTGAAACTCTTTATTTGTTCCGCTTGCTGGATGTTGAAATTGTATCGCAAAAAGCATTGTTGCAAAAATTTTTGTAAGTTTACCTTCGTCATTTATATATTTCAAGAATAAATTTCCTAATGGGCTAAACATAAATTTCTTACCATCAGTGTTGTCTTCATATCCAAACATAAAATATTCAAGAGTATTAATTCTGTGATTAATTGAGTCTAATGGTTTTGATTTTGGGTTTCTTGTTTTGTACATATCTAAAACTGCAAGCCTCTCTTGCATACGTTCTCGTTCTGTATTGGATATGTCTGTCTTGCAACTGTTTTTAACATCAAGTGCAACTGCCTTAATAAGGTCGTAGCTTGATGTATGTTTATATAATATCCACTTGTTTCTTTCTACTGTAATTGGCATAATGTGTTACTCCCCAATTTTTTCTATTACTTTTTTCATAAGCTTAGGCGGAATAGACTCGCCTATAACAGTTCTTATGAATGTATCTGTCGAGCCTTTCGGAAAATCAACATCTTTTGGAATTGATGATACGATAAAGGTTTCCAAAAGGGTAAGAACCCGAGCATCCGAATATGTACCGTCAGGCAGGAGCCTTCCTGGATGCACATTATTATGAGAACTCATGCTACCGCTGAATGTTGTTCGGGTCGGGCAAGGTTGATTCCAATTCATCCTCTTAAAGGTGTTATGAAACCCTTTTATTCTTGTTCCATCTTCTTTTTTTGGGTAATATACTTCATTAGCGATAGCACTTTTTCCTGTTGGTGTGTTCTTCAACGCCAATACAGCCCGTTCGTTATGGGTTTTAGCAAAATGCCATGGGATATTAGAATCTTCTCCCGACTCTAATGTAGGCAAATTTCCGATTGCATCAAAAAGTGGAATCTCTGGCTCTGTGTCAGGCCATGACCAAATTTTACCATGTTTATACATTTTAATGATTGCCCTTGGCCTTGACTGGCAAATGCCATAGTCCTTTGCGTTTAAAACACGTGCCTCAATGGTGTATTTTGTAGAATATTTTTCATTAAGAATGTCTTTGAGTTTTAAATAATCATCATTATAAGGAAAGTACATTTCTAAAAATTTAGGAACATTTTCAATTAGAATATAATCAAAATCACATTTATCTATTACATTTAACGCAGAAAGAATCAGGTAGTTTCGTTTGTCACCTTCATAATGAATCTGTTTTTTATTTTTACCCAAAGTGCTCAAACCCTGACACGGTGGGGTTGCGATCAACATTTTAGCATTATCTTTTTTAGCCGCTGAAATCATATATTCTTGTGTTTCCTCTAATGTAATATCACTACAATACATATCAGTTTCAGGATAAAAATGAGAATAACATTCGGCACGCTTGGGAAGCAACTCATTTGCGGCGATAATATTCACATTGGTGTCTTTCAATAGTAGCTCACCTATGCCTGCACTTGAAAACAAAGAAATCGCTTTAATTTTATTCATTAAAAATACCTCCCACTATTTCTTTAAGCATCAATGGTGGAATTGACTCCCCAATACATTGGCGAATCAACAATTCAGGTGTATCATTAGGGATATTCCAATCCGCTGGTAGTGAATTTAATAACATCAATTCCAACGGTGTCAACACCCTTGCATCTGAGTACGTACCATCTGGAAGCAATCTTCCTGGGTGTACATTTCTCTGAGAAGCGATACAATCATTTCTTGTTGTAATAGTTGGAGCAGGAGAGTCCCATCGTATACGGCGATATGAAGATTCATAACCTTTGATTCTTGTGCCGTCTTTCTTTTGCGGGTAATAAACAGGATTTGAAAACGCCGATTTTCCAGTAGGAGTGTGCTTCATCCATAAAACATTTTCTTTAGTGTGTTTGCGTGCGAAATGCCATTTCACATCAGATTTTTCTCCCGCTTCTAACGAGGGCAGACTGCCTATTGATTGCTCCACCGTTATCTTCTCTTTCTTTTGTGGCCAATTCCATGTTTTATTTGGTTTGTGCATTTTGATAATAGCTCTTAGCCTTGTTTGAGGCACACCATAATCCGATGAATCAACAATTGCACTGTCAATTTTATAATTATCGCCAAATTCATACTCTAATATTTCTAAAACCGTTCTGTATTTTGAATCATACATGAGTTTCAATGTTAACAAAGCAGGAACATTTTCAATTAGAATATAATCAGGGTTAGTAATCTTTATTGCCTTAACAACATAAGTAATTAAGTAATTGCGTTTATCTGATTCCATAGTAACTTGACAACGGTTTTTTCCAGCAACACTCATTCCTTGACAAGGTGGAGAGGCTAATAAAAAATCTACCTTTTTAGGACAAGCTTCAAAAATTTCAGAAAATATATTATCATCACTTATATCGCCACAAATGACTTTTGTGTCTGGACTAATAGCACTATATAAATTTGCTCTCTTTTCAAGAAGCTCATTTGCAACAACAATATCTATCCCTATATCTTTAAAATACGTTTCGCCTATCCCCGCACTTGCGAAAAGAGATACACCCTTCAATCTTTTTGTCATAATAACACATCCATAACATCGCCAATATTACATTTCAAAGCCATGCAAATTTTAATCATTACAGACATCGAAACAGGTTCATCATTTATTAGTTTTGACATCGTTGTGGAACCAATGCCAGTAATATCCTTCAAATCTTTTTTCTTCATCTTTAAGTCGATTAATCTTTTCCATAATTTATCATAAGAAATCATAGACTACACCTCATACCGACATATAGTTGATTTTCGCCGATATATCGGCAGTTTCATTATAATTCATATGATGATATTTGTCAATACTACAGAGTAAAAATTATAAATTATTTCACATATAGAGGGGTACAACTTGTTAAAAGTCGCACCTCCCCTTTAAAACACATAATTTTCAAAACATTATTTCCCGTATCCTTGCTCTGTGCTTATCTGAAATGGATTTTCCTAGTCGCAGAATTTCATCAACATCTTTACACTTTCCTTCTATGCGTTCTATATCAATTAAAATACTATTGCACATATTCAAATTTCGTTGGCATTTTTTCAACTCCAAGTTTATTTTTTGAATCTTTTGTTCATTTTCTGCCTTGTTACTATAAAGTGATTTACGGGTTTTAATTAGCTCATTAATTCTATTACTTATACCATCTATAGAACTATTTAAATCACCTATTGTTTCAACGTTATTATCATGCAAGAATCGAAATTGCTTTTTATACCGCTCGAACTTGATAACTTCTTCTCTCATATAAGCTGATACTCTGCCCGGAGTTTCTTTTTTGCGTATTTTACCCAACAAATATAAATAATGATAATATAGCGCTATAAAGCCTTTCAACTTTTTAGGCTCATATTTTTTCAACCACTCATTATCTTCTTTCACCGGTTTAGGCAACTCAATTATGCCATTTCTTGAAGCTATAATTCGTTCTTTAATCATATCTATGGTGTAATTGTCACCAAGGGATTTAAGCCTTACAAATCTTTTCGAATATTTAGGTTTTACAGATGGATATTTAATATTATCACCTATTTTCATTTCATATCCACGCTTATGTAATGTATTTATAAAGTCTTTAAAAGTATAAGAACATTTGATCATATTATCAATCTCATCGCGAATTTGGCTTCTTATGGTGGGAAGACCTTCTTTTTCAGCTTTCCATTCCGCATAATGCTTCCCTCTATTTTTAGGATTGGTTATAACTGACAGACCATGCTCGTGGCAAAGCCTATCTGATATTGAGCGAATCAATTTGTAATTTGATTTGTTATCGTAATATTTCTTTCCATCAATAAATGATACTGAATTGATAACAAAATGATTGTGAACGTGGTGTTTGTTTAAGTGAGTAGCCACAACGACTTCAAACCTGTCACCCCACATTTCTTCTGCTAATTTTAAACCTATGCTATGCGCTAATTCTGGTGCAACCTCGCTGGGCTTAAAACTCTGTATGGCATGAAAAGCTGTTATACCATCAGTTTTATTAAACTGCATTTTTGTTTGTATCATCTTTTCCTTAGCAGTATCGGGTGTAGTATTTACACCCGATACAAATAAAGTTCTTTCCGTTTTATAATCGTCTATTGCATAATCAACAACATGATGCAGTCCTGAAATATTATTATTTTCTGTTATACTTTTATCTGTTTTAGATGAATCAACAGCATAATTGAGTAGAAAATCAACCCGACCTTTTATGCTCCAGATTTTCGTTGTAGCCACAACATATCAATCCTTTCCGGAATTACCACAGCCTTATTAATTTTTAAAATTTCAGCTTCTAACTTTGTAGATTGTTCCATATAGTAATTCTTATCTATTATCCCAGTTGTATTTGCTACCTTTGCTATTTGATTCAAATTATTACCAATGCAATTTAACTCCTTAATCGTTTCATGATATGCAATTGGAGGACTTTCTTTAGGAAAGTATCCATTAATCACCATCCGAATATACGCTGATTTTGAAAGATTGCATCTGTGTAAAATTTTATCAAGCCTATCTCTTTCTTTTTCGTTTATTCGTATATTTAAACTGAAATTCCGGTTTCTCACTATATATCACTCCTTTCGTTTTGGGTATTAGGGTAACCCTAAAATCGAATTTGTAATGCCAAATTCAGTGCTTGCTATTACAATGTCATACATAGATTAATTCTTTTGCTATAACTTCTTCAGCACTTGATTTTAGGTTGTTCATAAAGCCTACCCACTCCATTTGATGTGTTGATTTATTAGGCGCATCTGCTTCTCCATTCTTCAAAAATTGCTCTAAAATTGTTTTAGACCGCTCGTCTATTTCATACAAATGTTTAGGCAAATTACCACTTATCATTAAATTGGCATAAAAACCTTTCCTATGTTTTTTAATAAAATCCAATCTAAGTTGACCATACTTGCCAATGGAAAAATCTTGCTTAGGTAATGTTAAATCAGGCAAATAGTAATCTCCATGTTTTGTGTAAGTAATATTCATAATCTAATCCTCCTATATATTTTCTTAATTATCTATACAGGAATGTGACACATTCCTGTCGTTATTGCTAAAGTGAAAATCACCAACGGAAATCATCCGGCACACCTCTTTTGTCCAAATATTTTTTTCGTGCCACTTCACGTTCCTTTGCTGTTTCGGCTGTTTTATATTTTGTGTAATGCTCACGCATAACCATGGAATCAAACTTCTTTTCAAGCTCCCTTTTTATATCTTCTTTAAGCTCATACATTTCAGCCAAATGATAACATGTTAATTTTAAAAATAAATCTTGTGGAATTTGTACGTTTTTCATAACCTCACCTTTCAAGGTGGCAAGGCGCCCCTTTTATAAGATAGGGGCATCTTGCCATCTTCCTTTCTATAAATTATAATTCCCAGTACCACTGATTACCTATTTTTTTGGATTTGATGTCTACTTCCACCTTTGCATTCCGTAGAGTCTTTTCCGATATACCTTTTTCATCTGCCAACCTTTTTATCTCTATTTGAGCCATTTTCCCATCAGCAAGTATATTTTCAAGAAAGTCTATAGCTGTTTTCCTTTTTGCACCTTTTACATTACCTGAAAGCAGATCATCAGCAGTTACATCATACTCACCAATCCACTCAAAACCATTTTCCTCACTCAATCTAAAAGCGATGGAGCTGGACTCCGGTGCAAGGGAACTTTTAAGTTGGCAAACTGCCCTTATTTCCGGCTCGTCCTTTATTCGTCCAATCAATAAAACACTTCTTGCAGCAGCCTGAAAGTCAATAGAGCCTAACCCTCGATAAGCAGATTTACCCATGCTGCATTTATTCATATGCCCTATTAAAACAACCGCACAACGATATTTTTCAGCAAGCCCTCCAATATGCTTCATAACAGGTCTTATTTCATTTGCACGGTGCATATCAACAGTTGCCCCTAAAAATCCCTGTATTGGGTCTAACACAACCAGTTTTGCACCTGTTACTTCAAGTGCCTTTTCCAATCGATTATCCATCATCGTAAGAGGGTTTTTTCTATCATCAATTACAAGCACTTTTGAACAATCCGCATTTGCAGAGAGAAGGCGAGGTTTTATTGTATCCCCTAATCCATCCTCAGCAGTTTGATATATTACGTTTATAGGTGGTTTGGCTTCTTCACCAATTACACTCTCTCCATTGGTCAGTCTGGCGATAATCTGTAAAGCAAGTGTTGTTTTCCCTTCTCCTGGATCGCCTTGAATAATCGTTACTTTTCCATAAGGGATAAATGGATATAGTAGCCATTCTACCTTTTCAACTTTGACATCTTTCATGTTTATTAACTTTAACTCATTGTTGTTCAAAAATTTCACTCCTTCCCATTGAAAAGTTAATGGAAATGTGATAAAATTTAGTTGTGTTTGGAAATTGTTTAACCACATTTCCTTGTCCTAAAGTATTTAGCGGTACTTTAGGACTTTTCATTTTCATCAGATTTTTCTTTCAGTCCATTATAAGTTTGTGCGACGATGCTTATCAATGAAATAAAGTCTTCAGTAAGGTCACTGCATTTTTCAACACGCCTTAATTCTGACAATATCTCTGACATTTGATTCCTCAAAGCCTTAAAAACTCTTGTATTTCCTTGTACGACAACATCGCGCTCCGATAATCTTTTAATAATATAGTCCTGTTTTGTAAGCCCTGATAGCTTTACACGAGCATTTAAATCATCTCGTTCTTCAGGTGAAGCTCTGAAAGAAACAATAACATTCCTCCATCTGCCCTGCTTATCTAATGTTTTTAACATTCCAAATCAATCCTTTCATTGTTGAGTTTATCTGCCATCTCAATTTGGGTTGTAGGAAACAAATGAGCATAATTGTATGTAATATCTATGCTTTCATGTCCTACCCTTTCGGCAATTGCAACTGCTGAAAACCCCATATCTATTAATAATGATATATGACTGTGGCGAATACAATGTAAAGAAATGCGTTTGATTCCTGCTGCTTTTGAGCCCCTTGTCATTTCGTGATGAAGATAATGTTTTGTTACAGTAAACATTCGTCTATCAGGAGCTATCCCATATAAACTTTTAATATAATCTTGTATTTCATCACATAAAAAGTCTGGCATATTAATTACCCTATTACTTTTTTCGGTTTTAGGAGTTGTGATTATGTCTTTGCCCTTCAACCTCTGGTATGATTTGTTAATAGTGACTGTTTTGTATTTAAAATCAAAATCATTAGGTGTAAGAGCAAGTAATTCACCAACCCTAATACCACACCAATAAAGCATTTCAAAAGCATAAAAAGATAATGGTTTATCCATCATTTCATCGGCAAATTTAAGATATTCTTCTTTAGTCCAAAATTCTTTCTCTTTACTTTTAGATTTTCCCATGTTTCCAACTTTTGTAGCTACATTTTGAGAGAGACCATAATACTTAACAGCATGATTGAAAACCGCACTTAGCTGATTATGCAATGTTTTAAGATAAACAGGTGAATATGCCTTTCCACTTTCATCTCTGTAATTAATCATCACATTTTGCCAGGCAATTATGTCTTTAGGCTGAATGTCGCATAATTTGCGGTTTCCAAAGTATGGCAGCAACTTTTTGTCTATAATGTGTTCTTTTGTCATCCATGTGTTTTCCTTTAATCTTGCCGATAAATCATCTTTATAAATCTTAATAAAACTGCTGAAAGTCATGTCCATATCAGCCCTTGCCTTACTAAGCTGCTCTCGCTCCCATGCCTGAGCATCACGTTTTGTTAAAAAACCTCTTTTTTGAGTTTGTTTCCGATTGCCCAACCAGTCTGTATAACGATATACCGCCCTCCATTTTTCACCGTCCCTATAAACTCCCACTTTAATCGCTCCTTTCTTGCATTAGGTTTTGATAGCAAACCTTCTCAATAAAATACCTTTTGCTTATTCTGCCAGAAATCGTTAAATAACCTTTCGCTTTTAGTTGCTTATTCAAGGTTTGTATCACCTTATAAGCATAGGACTTTGATACTCCAAGTATTTCAGCCACATCATCTGCTCGAATGAAAGTATTTTTCACATTTATCACTCCTTTACTATAATATTATACTTTTTCGTACTCAATCATATTTGTTTGAGTATATGTATTATACATAACATATTCGATAATGTCAAGAGATTTTTGCGAAAAACTCAAACTTTTTTATTATTGTATATTGACTATCTCAAACCTATATGTTAAAATACTTAATATAATACAAAGAATGGAGTAATATAAAATGGCTATTGGAGAAAGAATTAGATTTTTGCGAAATCTTCACGGAATGACACAGAAATGGCTTGGCATGAAGCTTGGTTTTAGTGAAAAAACCTCTGAAACACGCATTGGACAATATGAAACAGGTGTTAGAACCCCAAAAGAAGATATGATTAACACGATAGCTAATATTTTTTCTGTTTCTCCGCAGGCTATTTCGCTCCCTAATATTGATAACTACAATTCTCTACTTCATACCTTGTTTGCAATTGAAGATATTTATGGATTAACTATTAATATGGTTGATGATGAACTATGCTTAACTCTTGATAGAGATAACCCCTCATATTTTTCTATGTATGATATGCTTCGTGCATGGAATAAAATTGCACGCAAATATCGTAATGGCGAAATCACTACAGAGGAATACGACGCTTGGCGTTACAACTATCCTCGTTTGGAAGCAGAGCAGACAAAAGCGGCACTTGATGAATTACGAGCCGAAAGAAATAAGGATAACGAATAATGGGGCTTTCATGGAGCGCAATGCGCAAAATATTAGAACAAGAATATATTTGTGATTCTCTTAAAGGTCGGATACAATATTTCGCTACCCGTTACCGGAAGTCGCACGACGAAGAAGGTCGGGTTGCTATACGGCTTGACGGAGAGGAAATTTTTCGTTCTTGCTTCTATGACTGGCAAGAAAAGCGTGATGTGGTCGTTAAAAGTAACATCATCCCAAAAGAACAAGTAAAAACATATTGGGAATATTGGAACAAGGTGCATGAGGAAACAAAAAACCATGGTGGTTTTGATCAGTATGGTTTTTATGAAGCATTCCATGAGTATCAAAATCAAAGCATTGAAAATAACTTAAGCTCATCCGATCCTGTGGTAAGACTCTTTGCAATTCTTGATAAACGGGTTGGGAAAAGAAGATTACAAAACATATTTTCTGAAATTGAAGCGCAACCCAAATGGCTGCAAGTGTTTTTTAAATTACGATTAGAAGCGGAAGGCATTATTGAAAGCACATATGAATGAATGGCAATTTATATAACATAAAAGCTAACTGACACTCAAAATCAGTTAGCTTTTATTATGCTTATCAATAATTAAATATTACCAGGTCGTTGCTGTTTTGTTATAAAACCGCTCACAAATGGCTCTGTTATGCGGTTTGCAAGGTCTGTTTTTTTACTTCCGCTCGACTCCAGATATGTTGTCATATGTGTTTTTCTTGATGTTAGGCTGTTTTTATATCCGCATTATCCCATTTTCCCATATTTATTTTGAGCCACAAAATTATTGTACTCAAAATGTACTTATGAAAATTATGCCTATGCTCTCCGTAAATCAAGATTTAATATTAAATATATTAATCTAAGTTTTTGTTGTTAATGGTAAAATAAAGTGTACAACATTTCGCCAATAAAACTATACAACTTC
>CAYPLH010000078.1:0-14528 GCA_964411505.1 uncultured Clostridiaceae bacterium
TTTCGGCTTGCCCGAACTGAACTATACAGCTCTTGCAAATGAAGCGTAGTTTCCGATATTGCAAAAGTTATATCTCAATATGTAGGGTCTGAACAATAACCCCAGACAAGGAATGGCTAAAATTTTTTTTTAACAATACTATTGTGATACAACACTATTGTGTTATAATTATTTTTAAGAAACTTGTTAAACATATGATCGGAGTTATACATGATAGATAAAACGCTTTTAAAAAGGGTATTGATTTACGTAGGAACTGCTGTTGGATGTATAGCCAGTGTATTTCTAGCATTCAAGCTATCTTTTTATTTTGCACCTTTCCTTATTGCGCTAGCCATAGCAACAATTTCGGAACCTCTTATCCGTTTAATGAATAAAAAGCTTAAAGTACCGAGAAAACTAGCCAGTGTAATTTCTTTATTGATAGTGCTTGCAACGGTTGGTTCTATAGTAACTCTTCTTATTATAAAAGTTATTTCTTTGGCTGAGGAATTTTACATCAATATTGATATGTATTATTATATATTATATTCAAATGTAACCAAATTTATGGAGAAAGCTACTGAATTATACCTTCAACTTCCTGATGAGTTGTCCACAAATCTTCAACATTTTTTCGTTAACTTTACCGGATCATTGACTGGATTTCTCAAAACCATTGCAAAAGGAGTATTTACTACTGCAATTTCTATCCCTGATGCTGTTTTTTTTATTATAATAACTATTATCGCTACCTACTTCATTTCAAGTGATAGAAACATAATTATTGATTCGATAAGAAGACAAATTCCAACTAAATGGATAAATAAAGTAATAGATATCAAGAATGATATGTTCTCCGCACTTTTTGGGTATATACGAGCACAGCTTATTCTAATGTGTATCACCACTGTTGAATTAAGCACGGGATTTCTCATATTAGGGATCAAAAATGCAGTTGTAATTGGCATACTTATAGGTATTTTTGATGCTTTACCTATATTTGGCACTGGTGGTATTGTGATTCCATGGGCAATCATATGTTTTTTGACCGGAAGTGTACCCCGAGGTCTTTCTCTTTTAATAATTTATGGCATTGTTACTATTGTACGACAATTAATCGAGCCTAAAGTTGTGGGGACTCAAATAGGAGTACATCCGCTTATCACGCTGCTTTCCATGTATTTAGGGCTTAGGCTGGTTGGTGTTTGGGGTATGATTGCCGGACCTATCACTGTGTTGCTCCTTAAAAATGTGATTAATGGTTTACAAAAAAGCACCTCACTTAAAGAAATATTTGAATCAAATGATTAATATTTAAGGTCGCCATTTCAGCTGAATGACTGAACAATTAACTCTAATACAGCTAGTTACAGTCAAGCTTAGTAAAACATATTTAAAAATAAGCGAAAGTGTAGTAATGTCTGTTAATTTTCATTCTTCCATTCCTTGCTAAGCTTTTTAATTGCTTTTTTTTCAATTCTAGAAACATAAGATCTTGAAATATCTAGCATATTTGCAATTTCACGCTGCGTTTTACTTGATGAGTTTGAAAGCCCGTACCGAAGCTCCAACACTTTTCTCTCTCTTCCTTTAAGAATTGATTGCATTTTACTATAAAGCTTTTTTACCTGCATTTTTAATTCTACTTTTTCTAAAACACTCTCTGAGTCATTCTCAAGAATATCCAAAAGAGAAATTTCATTTCCTTCCTTGTCTACACCTATAGGATCATGCAACGATACTTCTCCTTGCCTTCTTCTCATGAGACGTATTTGCATTAAAATCTCAATATAATTGTCAAAGGGGTTATTGAGCAAGCCTCATTTAGCATAGTATAAAGTGGAGGTGAACATGATTAAGGAAATTAATGGTTATAAGGTTACATTCATTTCGGGAGAATTTGCTCAAAAACAGGTTAAGTTATGTCTTAATTATTTTTTTCAACAAAATAAGCTTCAGGAGTTGAATCAGTTTGACGGGGATCTATGCAAGGGTAAGCACAGAGGAACAAGCGGAAAAAGGCTACAGTCTTCAGGATCAGATAAGAGAATGTAAAAAAACAGGTGGCAGCGGGCCATTTATTGAATACATCGATAAAGGTATTTCAGGTGAATTGCTTGATCGCCCTGCATTATCTCGGCTGAGACAGGATATTGCTGACGGTATAATCACAAAAGTAGTTTGCTTTGACCCTGACAGATTGTCCAGAAAGCTCATTAATCAGCTGATTTTGTCCGATGAAATTGAAAAAAAATCCAAGCTTATATTTGTAAACGGTGAATATTCCCAAACAGCTGAAGGTAAATTATTTTATCAATTAAGAGGTGCAGTTTCTGAGTTTGAGAAAGCAAAAATAAATGAGAGAATGAGCCGCGGAAGAAAAGAAAAAGCTTTACAGGGTTTTGTTGTTAAAGACTATCAAATTTTTGGATATAATTATAACTCTGATAAGAAAAAACTTGAAGTCAATAAAGAAGAGTGTGAAGTTGTCAAATTAATTTTTAATAAATTTACAGGGAATAACGGCAATAATACCGGAATAAGTGGAATTGCCAGATATCTCACCCAGCTTGGAATTCCAACCAAGCGAGGAGCAAAATTCTGGCATAGACAAGTTGTTCGCCAAATCCTAATGAACAGAACATATATAGGAGAATTCTATCAAAACAGATGGTTGGCTGAAGGTACTTTGACAAACAAGTTTAAGCCTTTAGGTGAAAGGTCACCGGTAAGAGAAAGACCAAAAAAAGAATGGATAAAGGTTCCTTGCCCTGCAATAATTGATAAGGAAATTTTTAATTATGCACAAAAACTGCTTGAAGAGTCTAGAAGGCGCTGGGCAGGTAGTAGCAAGCACAGTTATTTGTTAAGCGGTTTGTTAAGATGCGGAATTTGCGGAAACACCATGACAGGGAAAAAAATTAAAAACTGGAGCAGATATATTTTTACCTACAGTGACATAAAACACTCCTCCAACAATGCAAAAAAGGGCTGTGGAATGGTTCTGGAAACAGAATTAATTGAAAATATCATCTGGGGTTATATTAGCGATTATTTAAAAGAAAATGCAAGATTAATTGATTCTGATATAGAACCTGATTTTTTTTATGATTCTTACAAAAACGAAATGTCGATTGCAGAAAATAATCTTAAAGCTTTGGAAACCAAATTACATAATTTGAGTAATCTTTCATTGTTATCCCAGACAGTTCTAAACACTGAAGCATTGGAACAATTGATGAATGAGATTTCAAGTCTTGATAAAAAAAGAAATGATGTTATAAAAATCAAGAATGATATTATAAAAGAATTTGAATTGAAAAATCTTAAAAAAAACATGTTAAGTTTTTCCTCTCTTGATAGAATTTCTTTTACTAATAAGCAGAAAATAATTCGTTTTATTGCTAAAGAAATTATAGTTTACAACGATAAAATCGAAATTTTTGGCTTTTAATTTAATACACACCAGTAGTTTTTGAAAATAAATCAAAAAAGCTCTCAATTATATCTTGTTATAAAATCTTTAAGTTTGTTCAAACTAATTTTCGGAGGTGTTAATATGGCTTTAAAATTGCGTCCATTTTTAGCAGTAATTGTTGTATTAGCTTTGGTGGCGATACTTCCAACAGGTTGTATGCCGCAAAATAGAGTAGAACCGGGTCCTGACGGTATTCAGCAGAATGTTGAAATGCGTGGTAAAAATGGTGAACCTTTTAACAATAGTGCTCGCACAGGTTTAATCAATACCCAAAATAATAACGGCAGGTATTCGGCAGACCCTAATGGTCGTGTATACGATGAGAGCAGGATGAATAATAACAATACTCTTTTGAATGACAACAATACCAATGGTATTAACCAAAGAAATAACTTTAACAATGGTTTGAATGATAATAACAAGTTGAACCATACTAAGTTAGTACCGGATAATACCCAATCAAATGCAGACAACAACAAAAGAGCGGAAAATATAAAATCCAGGTTGAAAGAAATACCTGAAGTGGACGATGCCAATTGTCTAGTAAGCGGCGATACAGTTGTTGTAGGTTATAAACCATCTGATGGTTCAAATGATGCCAACACGACAAAAAATAAGATTATTGATTTGGTTAAGCAAATTGATAACAATGCAGACACAGTCGCTGTTAGTGAATCAGGGGATGTTATGACCAAAATAAACAATCTGGTTAACGATGTTCAGAACAAGTCAATCTCTGACATTGACGCAGAAATCAGACAAATACTCCAAAAAATAAATCCTGTTACAGGCTAAAAAAGCACTCTATTGTAAGTTAAACATCATTTTCAATGCACCGGGCTGCATAAGTTGCAAGTCTGGTGCCTTTTTTATAGTCGAAAGTTGATATTGCTTTTATTAGCCCTATAGTACCAATAGAAATCAAATCATCACATTCGCTCCCGAATGAACTGTATTTTTTGACAATATGTGCAACCAACCGAAGATTTCTCTCAATAAGAACATTTCTGGCTTCTTCATCTCCATCAGCATGTCTTATAAGGTACTCTTTTTCTTCTTCAGCTGTTAGCGGCTGTGGAAAAGAATTTGCATTAGAAACATAACCTAACATTGGGAAACCATTGTTAAGCACTTCAAAAATTCCTTGAACTAGAATACAAAACAAGTACAGCACCTCCTACAAAAAATGGCTACTTCATCACTTTTTCGATAGGGAACCTTATGATTCCATTCGATAGATACTCCGCATCCTGAGCGCCTAAACGGCGTACCCGCTGTAATACGGTTTAGGATTTGCTCAAAAACAGCAAATGGGTATCTTCTATGCAATTACCCTTGCAAAGAAAGTATAACCTCCTATGCAATAAGAAATAGGTCACCAATTACTATATGAAAATTTCATCCTTATGGTGCAAGTCTAATTTCTTTATTTTCATGATAAGTTGATAGTTGGTCATTAGTTTGCCTAGTAGATATCCGATAACACTTTAGTAGCCTTTTTGGAGCATCTCTTTTGCTATTTCCGCAAATATTGGCGCAGCTATATCTCCACCGCTTTTTCCGTTTTCCACAAAGACACAAAGCGAATATTTCGCATTTTGCCTTGGAAAGTATCCTGCAAACCATGCATGAATTATCTTTTCATCATTTAATATCTGTCCAGCTTCAGCACTTCCTGTTTTCCCGCCTGCTCCGCCGTATTCATCAACATTTGCTTTAATTCCTGTACCATTTGAGGTAACCTGCTCCATTAACTGCTTGAGTCTGTCAGCTGTTGTTTTTGAAATAATTCGATGCCCCTCTTCCACACGGAGGTTTCTTACATTGTTTCCATAATTATCAACCACTGATTGACTTATATTTAATCTGTTTTTTATACCTCCATTAGCTATTGTAGCTATCATATCTGCTATCTGCAAAGGAGTAGCAAGAATCTCGCCTTGGCCAATTGATATATTTGCAATATCTCCACTTGTAAAGTACCTATCATTAAAAGGAAGATTTCCAAAGGACTCTAAAACACCTTGTCCGCTCAATCCTGTTTTCATACCAAAGCCAAATTTTTCCGCCATATTAATTATATTCTGTGAATTTAATTTAATTCCTGAATTTATAAAAAAAGTGTTGCAAGAATGTGCAAAAGCATCATCAAGATTCATCCACCCATGACCACCTTTATTGTATGAACTGCATCTAAACTCTGTATTCCCTAGCTTAACGGAGCCTTTGCAATAATAAGATCCCATTGACACCCCGGATTCATAAAGTGCAGCGGCAACAACTATTTTGAATATGGATCCCGGGCTGTATGAAGCAACTGCACGATTAAAAAGTTCATTATCCTTACTGCCTAAATAATTCTCTACACTATTTTGGTTATAATCAGGTTTGCTTACCATTGCGATAATATCTCCAGTATTAACTTCAATAATAACCACCGCTCCCTTATAATCATACCTATCAAAAATTTCTGACACCGTTCTTTGAATGTGGTAGTCAAGCGTTAGTTTTACATTAAGTGGTTTTTCACTGTTGTCTGTTAGCATCCAATATCCAAGTCCTTGCAATACATTTTGTTTTGCATCAGCAATAACTGCCACACTACTTTCATTATTATATTTTAGAATATTTTCATAATGCTTCTCTATACCAGTTATCCCCATTTTATCAGCTTTTCCAAGATAACCTATAACATGAGCGGCGAATGATTCATTGTATCGTTCCAATGTATGAAGCAATGAAACACCTTGTATCCCCATTCTTTTAACAATTTGAGCTTTTTCATTATCTGTTTCAATTATGATTGGCTCACTTTTCTTTTCAATATCTTTTCGAAAATTGCTATATTCCAGACCTAGAGCATTGGAGATTTTCTCTATGTCGTCGACGCAATCACGCAAGTACATAGGCGTTATAACAACAAGAATCTTTTTTGTGCGATTAGTGAACGGAATGTCATTCCTGTCAATAATATTTCCTCTTGGCTTCTCAAGTTTCATATTGACAAGTCTTTGGGTATAAGCTGCCTCCGAAAGTGCAGAACCTTGAAATACCTGAATTTGAAATGTTCTGGCCATAAGAGTTAATATCAACAGAAAAAATACTTTAAGTACAGTATAATATCTCTTTTTAGCATATCTCATATGTTGCGGACCGTTAATTGTCTTACCCTTTCAGTAAATTGTGCCAACTCTTTTTATGATGTATGCATCGTGCTTGCACTAAACAAGGCAACTTTTAAATTCACTTTAAGATGCATTCGTTGTCACAAACATATTGGATATTGTTATGGCATCCATACAGTTATAGCATCCATACAAGGTAATTATCTCCAGACACAGCCTATTTTATTCGTTTATTTTGACTTTTTTCTTAATATGGTATCCTCTGTAACCGGCTTATCAAACCGGATATAAACCACCATCTGTGGATGAGGAGCAACATCAATTGGTTGTCTTTCTTCATCTTCCATAATTTCTATCTTTTGAGCAAAGTATGGTCGTCCGGGAACTACCACTTCTATTTCTTCGCCCTTAAACATTCTATTTCGTTGTTCGACTTTCCCTATTTGTGTCTTTTCATCATATTCGGTTACCAATCCGACAAAATCATAATCTCTGATATATGAACTGGAACTGTAATTCTGGTCATTTTCATCAGGCTTACCGAAAAAGAAACCTGTTGTAAAATTTCTATGGCTTACTTTTGATACTTCCTCCAAATACTCAGGATTAAATTCATATTTATCAGGATTCGAAAGATAACTGTCGATAGCTCTTCTGTATGCACCTGTTACAGTGGCAGTATAGTATGAGCTTTTCATCCTGCCCTCTATTTTAAAGCTTGCAATTCCTGAATTCATAAGCTCAGATATGTGCTCAATCATGCACAGATCATTGGAATTGAAGATAAACGTTCCTCTTTCATTTTCAAATACAGGGTAATACTTCCCAGGACGTTTTTCTTCCATAAGACTGTATTTCCACCTGCAAGGATGAGCACATGCTCCTCTGTTTGAATCTCTTCCTGTCATATAATTGCTTAAAAGGCATCTTCCCGAATATGAAATACACATTGCCCCATGAATAAATACCTCAAGTTCCACACCCGGAACCCTTTCATGAATTTCTCTGATTTCGGTAAGAGAAAGCTCTCTTGCAAGTATAATCCTAGTTGCACCGTTATCATACCAAAACTTTGCACTTCTCCAATTTGTATTATTTGCCTGTGTGCTTATATGAATTTCCATCTGGGGATTTACTTCACGAACAATTGAAAAAACAGCAGGGTCTGATACTATAATCGCATCCACACCAAGCTGTGATATCTTTTCTATATATTCAGGCATTCCAACAAGATCGTTGTTGTGCGGAATCATGTTCATGGTAATGTATAACCTTTTTCCTCTTGAATGTACAAATTCAATAGCCTGCTTTAGTTGGTCAATTCCAAAATTATCTGCATTTGCCCGAAGACCGTAGTCTTGTCCTCCAAGATAAACTGCATCCGCTCCATAAATAATTGCCATTTTTAGTTTTTCAAAATTACCTGCTGGTGCCAAAAGCTCATATTTCATCAATCATGCATCTCCAATGTTTTTATGTTCAATCTACTATCCAAATTTTCACAATACCTATGATTACATATCTCAAAGGCTTTAAGTGTCTTTCACATGTTTTACTACATTGCAAATTCTCAATTTGCACTACATCTATTTTTTATAGCTTAATGCTACTCCGTCTCCGATAGGTATGATGCTTGTAGTAAGTCGGTCGTCACCACAAAGAGAAGAAATATAATCTCTCATCCTATTAACTATAGTTTTCTTCCTCCTAATCACCAGACTGTCATCAGCAACCATTCCTTTATAAAGCACATTATCAGATATGAGAAGCCCACCTTTATTAAGCATCCTTAAGACTTCGGGCAGAAACATTTGATACTGCCCTTTTGCAGCATCAAGAAAAATCATATCATAGTTTTTATTAAGACATTGCATTACATCAAGAGCATCGCCAGCGATAACGCTTATAACTTCATCAAGTCCTGCTCTTTTTATGTTTTCCCGGGCAATTTCAATCATGCGGTCATACCGCTCAATAGTATCAATATGTCCGCCAGGCTTAAGAAAATGTGACATCAAAATTGCAGAATAGCCTATCGCTGTTCCTGCTTCTAAAATATGTGCAGGTCTTAAGGCTAAACCAAGTACCGATATAAGCTTTGCAACTTCAGGCTGAACTATAGGCACATGATTTTGTGCTGCATATGTCTCAAGCTCAGCAAGTATTCCGCCGCTTGGCTTAATTGTACTTCTTATGTATTCATCTATATAATCATAACAAATCATTTTATTCCACCTACACATGGCTATTGTGTCACTTCAATCCGCTTTTTTTTAAAAATGTTATAAAGCTATTATGATATAGTGTAGCAAAAAGAACAATTGGCTTTATTCTACTCCATACTGTTTCATTGCTGCTTCATGCTCTTTAAATGTTTTTGAAAAATGATGACTACCATCACCTTTTGCAACAAAAAAATAGAAGTCATGGGTAGAAGGATTCAAAGCTGCTTCAATTGAAGCTTTTCCTGGAAAACAAATAGGTCCAGGTGGTAGACCCTCATACTTGTATGTATTGTACGGGTCATCAATTTTCGTATCCTCAATTGAAATTACTTTTTTAATTGTGCCCTTATTTTTCAATAATATATATTGAACAGTAGCACAGGACTCCAGCTTATTAGGAACTCCTTCCCCGCCTTTTAACCTGTTATAAAAAACACCGGCAATTACAGATCTTTCTTCTTTAATAACAGCTTCTTTTTCTATTATTGAAGCCATTGTAATAACCTGATCTACCGTAAGACCCATTTCTTCTGCTTTTTCATAATACTCAGGAAGAAAGATATCATAAAACTTAAGTAACATTCGCTCTATTATATCCTTTTCTTTTGCATCAGAACCAAAATCATATGTGTCCGGAAACAGATAACCTTCGAGGCGTGGGATCCTATTAGAGGAGATGTGATCAAGAATTTTAATATCAAACTTTTCGTTTTGGGCAATGCTTTCAAAAGTCTGTCTGTTTATAAGATTCAAATTATCAAGCATTTCAACCAGCTGAATCCACGAGTAGCCTTCGGGAATAGTCACTCTTACTGCCTGAGGGTTTTGGATAAGTATATCCATTACCTGGGTATATTTGAGGTTTTTCGCAACTATGTGATTACCTGACTTATATTGTCCATCATAACCTTCAAGGCTAGAAATAACTTTAAATACAAACTTTGAACTGATTATACCTTCTTCTTTAAGAATATCAGCGATGCGGGCTGTGCCTGAACCTAGTGGAATCTTGACCACTATTCTATCCGCAGGATCTATTATAATTTGGGAGCTTTCTTCTGATTCACGCTGATCAAAGTCAACGGCATACATGTAAGCTATAGCAAAACCAGACATCATAATAAGGATACAAAATGTAACCAAGGCAATTATTCCTATTGGTTTTCTACTGCTTTTACTTTTTTTGCTCTGACCAGTTTTCTTTTTCATCTTAACACCTGCTTCAGGCATAAGTATCACCTTTTATTCCTTTGCTTTGCTCTTTGCTCATTATTCAATATTCTTTTTCTCATTCGGATCGCCTGTGGCGTAACTTCAACAAGCTCATCATCTGCAATAAACTCAAGTGACTGCTCAAGACTCAATATAACCGGTGGCACTAGTCTTAGAGCATCATCCGAGCCTGAGGCGCGAACATTTGTAAGCTGCTTTTTCTTACATACATTAACAGTTATATCTTCATCTCTTGATGTTTCACCTACTACCATTCCTTCATAAACTTTAACTCCGGGGGCAATAAAAAGCTTGCCTCGTTCCTGTGCATTATAAAGTCCGTAGGCAACAGCTTCTCCACCTTCCCAAGCAATAAGTGAACCTCTTTTTCTGCTTTGGATTTCACCTTTAAAGGGTTCATATCCATCGAAAACATGATTCATTATACCATTTCCCCTTGAATCGGTCAAAAATTCCGAACGATAACCAATCAGACCTCTTGCAGGAATTTTAAATTCTATTCGCATATAGCCTTCCTTTGAAGAGTGCATATTAATCATTTCACCCTTCCGAACCCCGATTTTTTCGATCACAGTACCCATAAATTCTTCAGGTATGTCTATAGTCAAATATTCAATAGGTTCATACAACTTACCTTCAATTTCTTTGGTTATTACCTTAGGCTTGGACACTTGGAATTCGTAATTTTGTCTTCTCATGGTTTCAATTAAAATTCCAAGATGCAGTTCACCTCTTCCCATAACAATAAAGGAGTCTGGCGAACCTGTCTCTTCTACTCGCATGCTTACATTGGTTTCCACTTCCTTGAACAGCCTAGCCCGAAGATGTCTTGAAGTTACATACTTCCCTTCTTTTCCCGCAAAAGGACTGTCATTTACACTAAACGTCATTGAAACAGTCGGTTCGTCTATGTCTACAAACGGCAGTTTCTCAGGAGTCTCCGGATCACAAATTGTTTCACCTATGGAAATATCATCTGTACCTGCTATACAAATTATATCTCCAAGCTTAGCTTCCTTATCTTCAACTCTTTTAAGCCCTTGGAATTTGTAAAGTCTGTTGATCTTGGAAGTTTCTACTGTCCCATCCTTTTTACATATAGCAATTTTTTGACCACTTGCAACCTGTCCTCTGTCAATTCTCCCCACCGCAATCCTTCCAACATATTCATCATAATCAATGTTGGAAACAAGCATTTGAAAAGGCTTATTTAAGTAACCTTTAGGGGCGGGGACATGATTTATGATTGTGTCAAAAAGTGGTTTCAAATCTTTGGGTTCTTCATTCAAATCAATTACAGCAAAGCCTTCTCTTGCCGAAGCATAAACTATTGGGAATTCAAGCTGGTCATCATCGGCGCCCAGTTCTATAAATAACTCCAGAATCTCATCTGCAACTTCAAGAGGTCTTGCACCTGGTCTATCAACTTTGTTTATAACTACAATTGGCTTTAAGCTAAGTTGAAGTGCTTTTCTAAGCACAAAACGTGTTTGCGGCATTGGTCCGTCAAAAGAATCTACTAAAAGGACAACGCCATTCACCATTCTTAAAACACGTTCTACTTCACCACCAAAATCAGCATGCCCGGGTGTATCTACTATATTTATGTTAATACCCATATATTCAACTGACGTGTTTTTCGAAAGTATTGTTATACCTCTTTCTCTTTCTAACTCGTTTGAGTCCATTACTCTTTCTTGAACAACTTCATTTACTCTAAAAATACCGCTTTGCCTAAGCATTCCGTCAACTAAAGTTGTTTTCCCATGGTCTACATGTGCAATTATTGCTATATTTCTTACATCGTTTCTTGTATCCTTCAAATTGTCATTCTCCCTTTTTTGTTTCTATTTAATTTGCTTTCTATTTAACTTTAGAATTGTTCTGATTTATCAAACTTTTCTTTTCCTTTGAGCAGCGAATCAAGTATATATTAATAAAAATCACTTGATTTCAACTATTGTAACGCCTGAGTCACCTTCTCCAAACTTACCTGTTCTAAATGAAGCAACATGTGGATTTGATTTTAAATATTGCTGCAAGCCGCTTCGAAGCGTTCCGGTGCCTTTTCCATGAATGAGCGTAACTTCCTTTAGTCCGGCAAGACTCACATCGTCGAGGTATTTTGAAACATCCATGGTAGCTTCATCAAGGCTCATACCCCGTAAATCTATTTCGTTTTTAATGTTCATGGATTTGGAAACACCAATTTTTCCCGAACCTATTTTGCTAATAACCTGTTTTTGCTCATCCACCAGCTTTAAGTTGGTAACATGAACATTTATTTTTATTATTCCAGCCTGTATGATGGCTTCACCATTCTTATCAGGTGGAGTAACAACTGTTCCCATTTTATTTAGACTGACAATAACCACAGAATCTCCAGGTTTTAAGTTGTCAGGGGGTTTTACCAATGATTCTCTTGGCATCATAGCTTCGGATAATGAGCTTTCTATATCATCAATGCTACTTTTTAATTTTGTTCGAAGCTCCTCTGCTTCTTTATTACTCGAAGCAGTTTTTGAGATTTCCTGACGCTTTCTCATTTCTTTTAATATTTCATCGGCTTCTTCTCTGGCTCTAAGCAGTATATATCTTGCTTCCTGCTTAGATTCTAGAATAAGCTTCTTTTTTTGGCTTTCAAGTGCTCGTTTTTGTTCCTCTAATTCATTCTTAAGCTTTTCAATCTCATTTTTGTATACTTCTGCATTAATGCGTTCCTTTTCTGTATCTTGTCTGTTCTTTTCAATAGACATGAGCATATCTTCAAACTTTATGTCCTCCTTAGTAAGAAGCTCCTTTGCCTGAGAAATGATATTATCAGAAAGCCCCAAACGTTTTGAAATAGCAAAAGCATTACTTTTTCCCGGAACACCAATTAGTAGGCGGTAAGTAGGTCTTAAAGTCTCCACATCAAACTCACAGCATGCATTTTCTACATACTCAGTTGAAATTGCATATATTTTCAGTTCGCTGTAATGCGTTGTTGCAATTGCAACTGCACCTATTTTTTTTAATCGATCCAAAATCGCCATAGCAAGGGCCGCTCCCTCGGTTGGATCAGTACCTGCTCCAAGCTCATCGAACAACACTAGGGATCTATCATCTGCATATCTTAGAATATTTACTATATTACTCATGTGTGATGAAAAAGTGCTCAAGCTTTGCTCTATACTCTGCTCATCACCAATATCTGCAAACACCTTATTGTATATTCCCATTTCAGTTCCGTCACCAGCTGGTATGTTAAGACCTGCCTGAGTCATTAAAGTAAATAGACCAACTGTCTTTAGAGTAACTGTTTTCCCTCCAGTGTTAGGTCCGGTAATTACAAGCGTATTAAATTCATCTCCAATCCACAAATCAATCGGGACTACTGTTTCCTGTTCAAGTAACGGATGTCTTCCTTTGACTATCCTTATCTTTTTATTGTTGTTAAGCCTCGGGCAAACACAGTTATATTGCAGGCTTAGCTTAGCCTTGGCAAAAATAAAGTCAATGCGCGAAAGTAAAGAAACGTTTGATATAAGCTCATCTAGTATCCCTGCTACGTCCAGTGTTAATTCAGCCAAAATTCTTTCAATTTCAGCGGCTTCCTTAATTTTGAGCTGCTTTATATTATTGTTTGTATTAACTACAGCCATAGGTTCAATAAAGATTGTTGCACCGCTTGAAGACATATCATGTACAAGCCCCGGAACATCGTTTCTATATTCCTGTTTTACAGGAATTACATACCTGTCTCCTCTAATGGTAACTACAGCTTCTTGCATATATTTCTGATATCTTGATGATCTTAAAATTTCATTAAGCTTATCCTTAATTGATTCCTGATGTGTACGAATTTTTTTTCTTATATTCTTAAGAGTCTGACTTGCGTTATCAGCAATCTCATCATCACTTATAATTGCATATTTAATTTTATCTTCAATGTTTCTGTTAGTTGAAAGACTCATGATAAGATTCTCAGCTATATTATCATTTTCCAAATTTCCCTTATCATCCCGAGCATAGTTCTTAAGGTTTCTGCAGGCTCCAAGCACTTCAGCCACTTTCAAAAGCTCACCTGGATTTAAGATAGCATTAAGCTCAACCCTTTTTAAGCAGCTTCTAATGTCATGCACGCCACCTAAAGGTGGACTTCCTTTTCGCAAAATCAGACTTTCAGCATCGCTGGTTTCCTTTAGCAGCATATGCACCTTGTCATATTCAGCTACCGGTGTAAGCTCACTTGCAAGCTCTTTGCCAAGGCTTGAAGCTGCTAGGTCTTCAACTTTGGAAACGATTTTATCAAATTCGAGTACCCTCAGTGTCCTTTCGTTCATTTTAAAATACCTCTTGCTTTATTATCCCTAAGTTTCACATCATTAATTAACCTTATAAATTATAGCACAAATAAGCTCGAAGTAAAATAGGGGACGGTAAGACAGCAGGGCAATCGCATAAAAAAGCTAAATTGAGCCAACAGGAACGGAAAAACAGCAA
>CAYPLH010000079.1:0-13768 GCA_964411505.1 uncultured Clostridiaceae bacterium
TACCCATCTTCATAACAGTTAATTTTTAAATCTTTTATCATGAAACTAAACCCCTTTTAAATATCATTAAAATTAATTTACCTGAACTTTTCCACTTTATCAAGTTCACTTTTCATTGAAAAGTGAACTTGATAAGTGAACTTTCAAGTGAACTTTTACGCGATTTGTATACTTTTCTGCTATGGAAAGCTGGAAAGCCACTGGTAAGAAGCATAAACGGGGCGATTTTGGAAAACCGTCCCGTTTATGTATTTTCTCATACTAAAAACAAGTAATCTTGATACTTGCTAAAGGGCAAGTAATATTGATAATTGAATTATTTAACATGTATCACTATTATCAGTTGTTATTTGCATCAACATACATTTGGCGCCACCTTAAACCATCCATACTTGTCAGGAACATTTCTCCCAATCTCTTTCCATACATGCCGTCAGTCCAGTATGTCTGATGATATACAGCTCCTGCAAAAACCTTGTCACCAAGCTCAATAAATTCAGCATCATTAAAGTGCACGCCTATCCAGTAATAGACAGGAGTGATCAGATTCTGCACATCGGTATAAGGAGCGGTTGTTGAACCTCCGGGAAGAATGCGGTCAGACCTGTGAAACAAACCATATCCGGAGTTATTGTAATTTTCAATCCAGAGAGGTTTCCCCACATTTGGATCAGGTGTACCATCGGCATTCAGTACAATTTTAGCTCCATCAGGACCCTGATCCATCATCCACCAGAAAACATCCCTTAATGCATCGGGGATAGTATCCCAGTTATCTGTAGGCCAGTAAGTATTTCCCGCATGCTCATACCACTCAATAAGTGCCATGCCGCAAAGTCCCATGTAAAAGGACTGCATGTAGTCATTATCACCATCTCCATATGTCGGATCGGTATAATCATTATTCCTGACCTGACGCAGCTGACTTTCCAGATATTCAACATATTTGCTCACTTTAGCCACATTACGTGTGCCATCGAGCTTTTCTCCCCAAATATGTGCCTGCAGCCAATAGGACATTTCACGCATCCAAGATGCTTGGCCAAATTCAGGATGGTTAAGCGGATCTCCTGTACCATTTGTTTTACCGTCACGGAGCATTAGCAGAGCATCATAGGAATCCTGATCACCGGTTTCCAGATAATGATAGTATAGACCTTTAGGGAAACGCCGCCAATCCTGAACCTTTCCATCATTTGGAATAACATAATTGTTCCTTACAACCTGGATACTCCTTGAAATGTATCTGGCAACATTATTAAGATACAAGGTAGCCTGCGATGAGCTAATGTTAGCGCGGGCGTAATCCCTGATCTGCTGATGGACACGCAGCCCGTCATAATATTGACTGTCCTGTGTAGAAACAGTTTGCTGCCAATCTCCGACTGCTTTTCCGTGATACACCATATCCTGCTCATACATTGATAAAAGCGGTGGTTCCGGTGCTACAGGATCTCCTCCTCCAGGTGTAGGTGTTGGTGTTGGTGTTGGAGAAGGAATCGGTGTCGGATCCGGAGCTTCAATCTCATATGCTTCTGCTCCTCCTATACGGGGAGCAATCGGAGTAAGTCCAAAGGCCGGATGTCCCGATGCGGTAATACGTGAAGCAGAAGAATCTACTATACTCTGGAATACATTCTGACGTGTTCCCCCGTCAACAGTAACCCAGGCATTCAGAACTACATCACTACCAACATTTGCTGCTTCTATCTCCAATGTAACCGATGTAGATGCACCTATGCTATTATTTGTTGTAAACCCGGAATCAGAAGCCAGTATAGTCTCAACGCCGCTGTTTACCCGACGCAGGTGCAATCCTCCGTTGCCTCCTCTAAGGCGAAGATCATACACTGTTTCAGAACCCCTCGGGTTTCCGTTGTGGCGAACTCCCGCATATAGGCAGAAGTATTGGTTTGTTCCACCCAGTGTTGCGTTCTTTGCAATTACACGATAGTTTTCACTGTCGAAATTTATATTGGGAACTGCCCACCATGCCATGTGACCATCCGGTTCACCGGGAGCACAAATGCTGTCGGTTGATGCTTCCACAACAAAATCAGATGCATCCGCACCTGTATATGAATGTCCGGAATCAGATATATGCTCTGAAAGATTCTCATCCGTCTGAGCATTAAATTCATCTGAAAAATCCTCCAGCACAGGGGGATCAGTTGGTTCAGGAGTTGGGTCAGGAGTTGGAGTCGGTTCTTCGGCTGCATAAGCTCCGGCACCGCCGATTCTGGGAGCAATAGGAGTGAGCCCAAAAGCCGGACGACCTGCTTCTGTTATCCTTGAAGCGGAGGAGTCTACCACATCCTGAAAAACATTCTGACGTGTTCCGTTATTTACTGTAACCCATGCATTCAGAACTACCGTATCTCCTACCGTCACAGCTTCAATTTCTAAATCAACAGGTGTTGATGCACCAATACCATTATTGGTTGTGAATCCTGAATCAGAAGCCAGTATGGTCTCCACACCGCTGTTTACCCTGCGCAGATGCAGCCCTCCGCTGCCTCCTCTAAGACGAAGATCATACACCGTTTCAGAACCTCTCGGGTTTCCGTTGTGGCGAACTCCGGCATATAAACAAAACCACTCATTTGTACCGCCCAAAGTAGCACTATTTGTTACGGCGCGATAATTACTGCTTTGAGGAACAACATTGGGAGTTGCCCACCATGCCATATGACCATCCGGATCTCCAGGAGCATAAATGCTGTCGGTTGATGCTTCCACTGAAAAGTCCAGAACATCAGCTCCAGCATACGCGTAACCTGAAGGAGAGGTGTATGCGCTTAGAGCCTGATTTGTTTCAGTCACAAAATCATCTGTAAACTCATAGATAGGGCTTGGCGTTGGAGTAGGATCAGGTTCTGATTCAGTTATAAGCTCGATTTTATCGCATATAAGTGTACCATAGTTGCTAAAATTGTTATTAACACTTATCTTTGAATGGTTTCCTGCCGACAATGCAGTAACTTCATATATGGTTACACCCGAGCTACCTGCCGGCACTGTTACCTGGCTCATGTTATACCATGTACCACCGTTTATTACTCTGCCTTCATAATCAAAGCATAGCTTGGGGGTAAATGTTACTGAAGAAGCGGCGTTGTTATACCAGGTTACCCTGATTATTTCACCCTCAGAAAATGTTCTTGGAGTGCCGGTTATGCCCTGGTAATCATAACTTGGATTGTGCCCCGTCACAATTGTTGTACCATCGGGACCCGCACTGCTGTACCCCGTATAGACATCCATAAATGGTGTATTCCATCCGGTTATTCCATATACATTACCAGATCCACCGGAGCCCCAGTCTACAATAACTGCTGCAACCTCTGTTGCTTGTGTTGCATTATACGGAGTTAGAATTAAAGCCGTGAGTAAAAACAATGATAATGCAAGAGAAATAAATCTCTTCTTACTCATGAAATATTAACCTCCTTTGATAGCATCACTTTAAATTAAGTTTTTCAACTTATGATGCTGGCATATACAACTTTAATTTTTGTCTTTACTGAAAATGATGCTTAAATGTCCAGAATTCAAGCCATTTGAAATGCGGTTTCAGAATGTCAGACTTAATGCAGCTATATCGTGTCCAAATTTTAGTCAGGCGTGATGTCAGTATTTTGTTGCTTCCACCCCCTAATAATTTATTAGGCATTAGCACAATCATTAAAATATAGCGTAATTTTATCCAATAATTTCCCCCATAGCAAGTTCACTTTTCATTGAAAAGTGAACTAATAAGTGAACTTTTCAAGTGAACTTTTACACGATTTGTATACTTTTCTGCTATGGAAAGCTGGGAAGTCGCTTAAAAGGCTGATCTTGGTTTTTGAAATGCAATAAAAAGAAAAGTCTGAAAATAAAGTTTGAAGTATGTGTTAAATCCTATTTTTGATTTTCTGTTGACTCCATTTTTATCATCTACAATATGTTGATACCAAGACTGGTTATTTTATTTCAGAAGAAATATGATATTCACAACAGTTTGGCGAAACTGCGAAGTTGGGGGATTTCGCAGTTGATTGTCATACCAAAATGATTTAGAACTTTATTGATTATAAAGACTTAACTGTGTGTTCCAAAACTCATAGTATTGTCCTTTTTTCAAGAGTAAATCATCGTGAGTTCCAGCTTCAACTATCTCTCCATTTTGAAAAAACAACACTAAATCTGAATACAAAACCGACCCCAGTCTGTGCGTAACAAATATACTGGTCTTTCCTTTTGTTATTTCTGCAAAACGTTTATAGAGTTCTGCTTCTTTAATAGGATCAATTGCTGACGTTGGCTCGTCTAATATGAATATGCTGTTGGATTGGAATATCGCCCTTGCCAAAGCAACTTTTTGCCACTCTCCGCCAGATAGTTCAATGCCGCCAAATTCTTTTGATAACATACAATCAATATCAATATCCTTATGAAATTCAGCCTCGGATAATGCCTCCTCAATTCTGGCATCATTGAATCTGTCATCAACACTTGAAATGGAAACATTATATCGCAGTGAATCTTTATACTTTGAATAATCCTGAAAAACTGAGGAAAATTGCTTCCAATACTCATTGCAATCAACAATATTTATTTTAACTCCATTGTATCTAATTTCACCAGCAGAAGGATCAAGTAATTTCAAAATCAACTTTACAAACGTAGTTTTCCCACTACCATTTGCACCCACAATCGCAATATGCTGTCCTTCTGTTATGGAAAAATTCAAATCTCGTAAAACATAATTATTAGTAAGAGGATAGCGATAACTGACATTTACAAACTCTATACCGAGTTCTTCTTTTGCTATAATTGGATTATTCAGTTCATTTTTAATAATTGCACAATCCAAATCCATAAATTCATAGAATTGTTTTATATTATACGTAAGCGTAAAAACAGAACCCACATTTTTAACTAAATTTGACATTGTATAAATAAGATTAATTATGATAGCAAACGTTGCGGCAAGCCCCCCCAGTGAAACAGCCCCAACGATCATTTGATAAGAGGCAAATAGAATACAAAATATTATTACTACATTCCTTAATGCTTCCTCAAAGGATAATAACCTCGTTTTTTTAATTTCAACAATTCTTCTCTTAGTAAATATTTCAGCAGATTTAGATTCGTATTTTTTTTGAAAAAAATCAAAGCCATTTTTTATTATAACTTCTTTTATTAGAGATTGGTCGTATATTGAGTTTCTATAATAGTTGCATTCATTTTCATCATTAGTCAACTGCCTGTTCGCCAATATTGATATTTTATCTCCAATGATTTTGCTTATAATTGTAGGCAATATTGTTATTAAGGAAATTCCACATATTGCTGGACTAATTATAAATAGAGATGCAAAGATTCCGATCGTTTGAGTAATATAACGAACTGAATCTAATCCCAATTGATATAATTGGATATAACTCCCGTGATTAAACTCCCATGCTCTATTTATTTTGTTTTGCACATTTGGTATTTCAAAATATTCGCCATGAATATTTGTTGCTTTTATATTTATGGCTTTATCTAATACTCTCCATGATGAAAAGTTTATAGTGTCCATAAATCTCATCGAAAAGAAGTAGCAGAAATCCAATATAATTTTAATTAGTATATATAAGGATAAAAGGAAAAGGCCGCGGGTTAAATCTTTCTCCACTGATGCTACATCAATGTATTGTTTCCACAAAAAAGTAAAAATAGGTGTTAGAGAAGCCATACAAATAAGAAAAACAGCGTAACCTATAAAAGAAAACATTTGTTTTTTTATGATGTAAGACCAAAATTTAATATAGACACGCAAGCTCATTTTAAGCTCATCATCATCTCTAAGTTCTTTTTCGATCTTAGTAGTGTGATCGTTCATATAGCATTCTCCTTTACGTAAAGGCTTTTTTGCATCTCAAACATTTTTTTGAAATCGCCTTTTTTATTCATAAGTTCAGCAAAAGAACCATCCTCAGTTATTTGATTATCCTTAATTAAAATGACTCTATCGACTTTTGTTGTAAAACCCAAATGGTGAGTAATAAATAATGAAATCTTATTTTTTGTAATAGAATATATCTTTTCAAACATCTCTACTTCTCGAATAGGATCTAACGCGGCAGTTGGTTCATCGAAGATTAAAATTTTTTTCTCTCCAATCAAGGCTCGTGTTATTGCTATTCCTTGCCATTGTCCTCCGGATACATCAATCGCATCCCCAAATGACTTACCAAGCAAAGTGGCATACCCATTACTCAGTGAATCTGCAAGTTCATCAATTTTGAGATACTGAGCTTTTTGTGCAAAGTCTTGTTCGTCTTCATCTTCGCTTAAAGTTATATTTTCTCTCAAAGGCAAACAGAACTTCGCAAAATCTTGGAATGCTACACCAAATGTTTTACTTTTTTCTAGCAAAGACAAGTCTTTAAGATTAATGCCATTTACTAATATTTCGCCTTCAATTGGTTCATATAACCCGAGTAGAAGCTTAATTAAGGTACTCTTTCCAGCGCCATTTTCTCCGACAATAGCAATAGACTCACTTGCGTTAAACTGTAAATTAATATGATCTAGAATGAATTTTTCTTGTTGAGGATATTTAAAGGATACATTCCTGAACTCAATTGTTATAGGCGGGTTTATGTAAATGTCATCGTTATGTTTACTGCTCTTTTGGGTTAACTCTAACACCTCTGAGTATATATTCTTCATTGATTTTATTGTGGTCATTTGCGAAACAAGACCTTGAATTCTCGACAGTATTTTCATTGAAAATATTTGATTTGAAATAGATATAAATATACCAATGGTGATGCTACCGTATAAGTATGAAAGTAAAACTATAATCAGATTGACAAGTATAACTATGTATTCAGTTTTTGCAATTAACGCACTCAAAAAACCATATCTAAATTTAATTTTTAGCACCTTTGAATCTATGCTTTTTTGAGTCTCACTCCAGTCATTTATCATATAGTCGGAGCATCTATTTAATCGAATATCTTTTGCAAATTCTTTTGAACGTAAAATTGATGATTTATAGATACCGCGTCGTCTGTCTGGATTCATTTTATATGTCTTTTTATATTGCTTATCAGCAATTTTAGCAGAAAAATAGCCAACTACGGGAGCTAAAACTAAAACCGATATGGTTAGCCATATTGAAATCTTCACCAAGATGAACATATAAAAGAAAATATTAACTATAAAAGAGATTATCGAGAACACATATGAGATTACTGCTGAATAAATATTGCTTTCTCCTACTTGTTTAATTTTATCATAAGTTTCCTCTTGTTCGTACCTATGGTATGGAATATCTCTTACTAGTTCATTTATTTTTTTATTCCAACTTAAATCAATCAAATAGTTGTATTTCATCGAAACAATATTTGTAATAATACTTAACATTGGCAATAAAAAAGACAAAAAAAGTAGAATTGCTGGTTGTGCAAAATTTAAAATGATAAATTCTGTCCCAACCATACTTTCTACTTTATCGATAAAATATGCTTGCGCATACAGAGAAAACGGTCCGGAAAATGCAAGAACGCACGAAATAAATAAGTTTATTAATAGAGCGACTTTGCTCTCTGATACTATTTCCCATATCTCTTTACGAATTGCCATTTCTATGCCTCCTCGTTAAGATATTTTATTATGACATCAAAAATATCGTCAACTTGATTTATGCTAAAGCATACTTTCCCAGTTATTTTAGAAATTCTGTTCTTGTGTTCATTAATTTCTTTTTCGGTGAGGGGAATAACATTTTGTTCCAAAGGAGAAAAAGATGATTTCACATTACGAAACGATAGAGCGATGCAAATGATATTAGATCCCGTTATAGATTCTGCAAAGTGCAGTGTTCTAATAATATACTCGTCAGTATCGTAGGTGTTAACAACCAAGACTATTGCGTCAGGTTGAGTTGCTGCTAATATCGCGGCCTGCAAAGTCGGAAACATATGCGTATTATATAGTTTGTCACTAATCAAATGAGATTGAAGCTATTATAATATCTTTCTCTAATTTTTCAATTTCGTGAAGTTGATTGTTAATGCCATGAATCATTTCTTTCTCGTTAAAATTGATATTAGACCCATATCCAACGGGAAAAACTTGGTCAATCCCGAAAAGATAACCTTGTGGTTCCGTACACCATTGCCCAACTGTATATCCTTTTTCAAGAAACTTTTTACGCAGTTCCAATTGTAGTGAAAACTTCCCCTGTTTTGAACCTGTTCCTGCAACTGTTATTATTGGTGTTCCAATAATTCGCAACTTTTCACTAATATCATAAGAAATTTTGTCAATATTCATGTTGAAGCAAACTTGATTTTTCTTAGCGAATTGATCCAATATAACATTTGTTATTGTGTCAAAGCTAATCATCATTTTCCCATATATAAGGCAATAATCTATGCAATCCTTGGTGTAATTATGGTTTGTAATTCTATTTAGTTCCGGCAAGTGACCTACAACTAAAACATCAATAGAATCTTTATCGTCCACAATTTCTTGAAAGTCCTGTATTTTGTACTCTTTTGAACTTGCTTTTCTATGAGAAAAAGAAATAGTAGACTTATTGACATTGCCAGTTTGCTTGATATCATAGACATGAGTAATCTCGCACGCCAACAAATCAGAATAGTTTGTTACTGACATTAGCTCCTTATTGAATGGGAAGATAGCCACCCTTTTACCTTTCAAATCAGGATATTGCTTATCTGGTGTTTGATACATGCTGACTTTTTTTATCGCCTGCTTTTTCAATAGAATTTTTGCATCCGCATATGTTTTTACTTCGCCATTTTCAAGCAAAGGTATTAAGTGCGACGTTATATGCGCTGTAGCAAAACTAGCCCCAGCACTAATGATATAGTCGCTAGTCTTTGACCAACACAGTTTCTGATTAATGCCTTTCCCATATACATCAACTATGCCATTTTCGCAGTAAATGAAATCGTTATTCCTTTTACATTCGATATCCCAGTCAACTCCAAGCACAAAAGGAAACGCTGCTGGATATGTAACAGTTCCAAAATTATTAAAGGAAGCAACAATTAGTGTTCCGTTATCGGAAATTTTCTTGCAAACTTGTTCCAACCTGTTATATTGGGAAACAGCACTAATTCCTAAACTTAAATTGAGAAAATCAAAATGCTCATTATGGCATAAATAGTCTAATATCGATATGAATAACTCCTCACTAATTTCATCCAGAGAATCAAATGCTTTGAATACTGTTAATTCAACGGCATTCTCTTGGGTCAATATGCCGCAAATTGCAGTACCGTGCCCAATTCGATCAGAATTGCCTTTAATATATGCGGCGACACCTGTATCGTTGACTTGTTTGCAAATTATATTTTTATTAATTAAGTCGAGGTGATCCAAATTTACCCCTGTATCAATAGTCGCTACTCGAATCATATAATCCTCCGTCAATATAAAGTTTATTGGTAATGTCCAACCAAGCCAAATAAACTTATTTACTCAGCATCCCATTGCATAGCAACCAGAGCTATAGCATACTCCGCTCCAGCAATCAGCTTCATAAGTCGCCATTGGCGCGATGCCGGCGCACAAGAACACCTTGCTCTCCTGATTAAAAGCTCTCTTTTTTAAAGTTTTTTTCATATCAATTACACCCCCTTTCCATTTTGAAGTAGTTACTGTGTTAACAACCCTTTGAATAACAGCCTGAGCTATAGCAAACACCGCTCCAACAATCCGCTTCGTAAGTTGCCATAGGAGCAATTCCAGAGCACAGCATTACTATCGAAAGCTCAAAATTATGCTTCTTAGAAAGCCGTTTTTTCATGATTTTCACCCCCATTCATTATTTCGTAGTGTCAAAAATTCTATACGAATTTCGACCTAAATCATTTATTTCACTGGCTTTCACCAGTTACTTTCGTATCCCCCTTGAAAATTGGAAATTCTACAAGGGCTTTTTTGTATTTGTTGTTAATTTGATGAACCTGTACGCAAGGAATATAGAAAGCTTCAGGTTGATTCTATGCCTGTTATTGAATCATTTGAAAGGCTCGACTACACTCTACTCCTTAAGAAATATCTCGCTGAACATGGAAAACAATTAAAGCCTGTTTCACGCCGTAAAGGTTCTCTTCCCGTTTCTGACGATATTGTTTGCCCTAAATGCGGTGCCCCGCATTCCTATATCTACAGGAATAACGGTAAAGCCAAAAATATTCAGTATCTTTGTAAAGTCTGTGATTTCACCTTCGGGAACTATACTGACTACTTAAAAAGTGTAGCTCTTCGCTGTCCTCACTATAACAGGGTTTTGGAAAGAATCAAAAAGCGTA
This sequence comes from uncultured Clostridiaceae bacterium, assembly GCA_964411505.1. Lineage (GTDB taxonomy): Bacteria > Bacillota > Clostridia > CAYPLH01 > DUMO01 > CAYPLH01. The sequence continues at coordinate 10,329 of CAYPLH010000079.1, forward strand.
AGGATTTCAATGTCTTTAAATGCAAGAATCAGAAATGCTCTTTCTATTTATCCAATCTAAAAAGACTTACTCCAGAGGAACGTGAACGCTATGTCACAGATCCACAAGCTTTTAAGCTTCATTACATATACAGGGAATTTACAATAAAATTTAAGCCTTTATCAAAAGAATCTCCTGTTATGCCTGATGTAGACCTATCCAAAATTCATTCATCACCACATACTATGGGGTTGATACTCTCCTACTATGTGAACTACGGTATGAGCTCAAGAATGGTCAAATCCATCATGCGGGATATCCATGGAGTGAATATCTCACATCAGACTGTGATTAACTATGCTAATGCCGCAGCAATGCAGCTTAAACCTTTTGTGGATAACTATGACTATTCATTGACCAGCTCTATCTGTGGTGATGAAACATACGTCAAAGTCAATGGTAAATGGCATTATGTCTTCTTCATTCTTGATACTGTTAAGAAGATTATTACCTCTCATCATGTTTCTCCCAACAGGGATACCATTGCTGCTATCAAAGCTATTGACGATACTCTATCCAAGTACAAGGAGGTTCCAAAAGATCTGAATATGATTTTTGACGGCAATCCAATCTACTTGCTTGCACAGCACTATTTTGCTAGCCATGGCATTCATTTTGATGTTACACAGGTAATCGGATTAATCAATGATGATCCTGTTTCTACAGAGTACAGACCCCTTAAGCAGGTCATTGAAAGGCTTAATCGCACTCTTAAGCGTTACTACAAGTCAACCAATGGCTTTGGTGCCTTTCAAAACTGTCAGAACTACCTGACTCTCTTTACCACTTGGTATAACTTCCTAAGACCCCATAAGTCGTTGAATTACAGGGTTCCAGTAAATATTCCGGAAGTCACAGAGCTCCCGAATATGCCCGCTAGGTGGTTGGAGCTGCTTAACATGGCTCAAGATTACATATTAGAACATCAGGTCGCATAAAGCCAAAACACTATTAAACTAACACTTAAACTGTCAGGACTTATTTCTTCATGCTCAGATATGCGCTAAATGTCTTATTTAGCAGGTTTTGTAGCTTCTAGCTCCAAAAAGTTTGCCCTTTTTCTCCACTCTATTCTACTGTCAAGGTCCAAATTACCGATTACTTACATTTTTGTAATCTCAAATGGTTGCTTTCATAACTCTTTTGACACTACCCATTATTTAATTCTCTAATTCAATATGATCATTGGCATTAGCCGGACATTCTAATAAACAATTCCCGCAATTATCACAGTTTTCTATTGCAACAGGTACAGGATACGGATAATTACCATGACAGACTTCTAATTCTCCATACGGACAAAGTTGGATGCAAGCTAAACAACCTATGCACAGTTCATTTTCAACAACATCATTTACATTTTTGAATTCAGCTAATATTGCTTTTTCAATAATTTTAATTATCTCGGCTTTTTTTCTAAAATACTGTAACAACAAGTATTCATCAGGGACTCCGATATTAAATTCATTCTCAATCGAAACCACCAATTGAATGAATCTTAGGGAATCCATTTCTGATAACAGTTTTTCTTGTATTTCAAGATCTGCATCATATAAACCATTGTCTTCTAATAATTGATTTAATCTGTTTTCTATCACAATGAAACCTCCCAAAAATGATTGTCTGAATTGTAACTTTCTATTTCCAAATAGTCTAACACCCTTTGCTTAAATGATAAACATTTATTTTGCATTATTCCCTGTATTCTAGCGGCACCGCAAGATGTTGACAAACACAGCGGAAAGAATTCGCAGGTATAGCACTCTGTAAGAGGTGCATCAAAAATCCATAGTCTCTCTTTTTCGTTATTAAAACTTAGCTTGCCTTCCTTATCAATAGTACCGACTTTGTTTTCTTCAAACCCCTCAAGTTTAAAATCGCATTTTAAAATATCTCCATTAGCATCTATGGCATATCCGTGTTTTGTGCCAGCCCAACAATCATTATGAGCAAACAGCAAGTTTGTCCATGCTTTAAAGTCTAATTTGTCGCCATATTTTTTCATAATGTTAGATACGTCTTTTTCATGAATTAGTTCTGCCTGCAACTGCTCCGCTTTCATATAATCACTGTCTTTGTAACTCCAATCAAATACAGGAATAAACGAAAAACAAAATCTTTTGTCTTTTCCAAACTCATCATAAAAAAGATTTACAATTTCGTCAGCCCGTGCCAATAATTCTCTCGTGAAATTAATTCGAATAGTTATTGAAAACATTTGGTATTTTATGTTATCTCTAATATTTTTTAGATTATCGAATATGTCTTTAAATGTTGACTCGCCGTTATTCAAAACCCTATGTTTGATGTCTGGTAGACCATCAATTGATATTTGATAAGTAACCACATTATACTTATATAGTTTTTTAAATGTTTCGAGATTCAGCAAATATCCATTTGTAATGATCCCGCAACCATATGTAAAGTTATAGTGCTTTCGTAATTCGTTTATTTTTTCGGAAAAATAACAAATTCCTTTCATTCCAAGAAGCGGCTCTCCGCCAAACCAGCGAATCTTAACATTTTGATAACCATGTATTTTTATCTTTTCTTCAATGAATAATATAAGCGCATCATATTGATTGAAGTTTAAGAAGTGGGCTTCTCTTTTCTGGAAACAATAAACGCAACTAAAATTACACTGATTCGTTGTAAGAATCACAATATCTAATCGCTTATTGAATTCAACAGTATTTTTATAGATTTCGTCAATCACGCTATTCTCATTCTTTGCATTTTCCACAATAACACCATACTTAATCATTTCAGCTAATACAGTATCATTCATGTGAGAGAGCAATTCTTTACTTACCTTAAAAGGGATTATAGGCAAACTTGGATTATTAATTATTTTCACAAGAATATTCGAAATAGTGTTGGTGAGAAGTATATTACCTTCTCTGTCCAACGTTGAAACATTAAACCTTGATAGCTGATATGAATCCCAATTAATCATCATAAACCCTCCAAAATTTTATAAAAGTATTAGTTAAGAACGCCTACATTATAGCCTAATGAGAATTGCAACTGCGAAATCGTAATATTTCGTCCTCTCTACATACTGCACTTTTCAACATTTCATCTTTTTCAGATTTCAGAGCTTTACACATTTCTACTTCAACTACATATGCTACAGCAATATAAATCAAATACAGCAGTCTTAATTTAGGGCATATTGTGCTCTCACACTCTCCCGGATACTGTGTATTTCTCTGTTATACCGTCCTCTCCAGGCATTAAACAAATGCGCTAGGTCACGTTGTTAGCAAAATAATTCCCCAATGTAATAGCAAATATATGCATATTAGCTTTATCAGGAAGTAAAATTGATTTAATAGTTTTATTACCTTTTAAATAATATGTCTGAGCAAGTAATCTAGCGGAAAATTCAGGTACAAATG
>CAYPLH010000080.1:0-13677 GCA_964411505.1 uncultured Clostridiaceae bacterium
ATTTATTCTTATTGTAACCTCGTTTATGGCATATGTCAATAACTTTTGAGTAATTTTATAAAAAATTTAAAAAGACTGCCGCCCAAGGCTTGAATTGCCCGGGCGGCAGTCAATAAAATATAAAGTTGGATGAGTTTTATTCTTTTCTATTGTTAACCCATTATTTCAACACAACTTTTAAACCGAAATACAATCTTACCATCACGGTTCACCGTTGCCGTTACCACCATAGAAACCACCGCAATCGCCACAGATGAGCTTGCTGTGAAAAACTTTGTCACTGTAAGCTCTTCCAAGTTCCTTGCGCTGTGCCATTTCGTCTTGTACCATATCAAATTCCTCTGATGAAATAATTGCTACATGGGAACCCTCCACATAGAATTGTGGCACCTCGCCGTTGTTCTCTCGTAGTTCTTTTGTCAAAAAATCCACTGTGATCAGTTTCCCAACAAATTCCCGAAATTTTTCAGGCTTGTTGATATAAACATCGCTATAATAGATATGTTTCCCAAACAGAATTTTGGATGCACTTTTTATCCTACCCCATAGTGTGGTATGGTTATGGTCATAGCGAGAATCCTGAACTGTAATGTTATAGTTGATCTCGCCGTCATACCACATGCTCTTATCGACAACAAGCATGGAACAGTCGCAATCGCATTTTAAGAATACTGTGGTTTCTTGCTTATTCATAGTACGTGCCCCCTCAATTCCATTATTTAAAGGCATTGCACAGCTTTCTAACCGTCTGCATTATGTCGCCCCAGCCGATATCAGCAGCATATTCAAATTTACGCTGATAGTTTTTCCACAGAGCCACCATATCAGTGCTGTATTCCACTTCATCCAGAATTATATCAATACTGCTGACGACGGCTGAGGAACCTCTCTTTTCCCCAGTGTTGGCAAAAGCCGCTCGCAACACGGTGTGATGATGTCTCCCGTAGAGAAATCAATTTTCAAGGGCGTATGCATCGTCTCAAGCGTTGTGTCCAGCATGACCCGAACGCTAGGATAGTCCGCTTCGTCCATAATCGACGCAACGCTTTTTATTTCGAATGCCATGCTATCCTCAATTTGAATCGAAGTGATCTCCTCTACTACCTTTCTGGCGCTTTCCTCAGATAAAGGCAGATTCTTAAGCGTTGCATCAACATTCATCGTCGAGCGGTTGTCCAGTCCAACCATAGCAGCAACGAGCGTACCACCCTTCAATATCAAGTTATCCCTGAATGGGGAAAGCGACAAACGCTCAAGGAACCTCTCCATGACATAGTTGCGGATGATTGTCTGAGCCTTTGTGCTGTCGCCCTTTGAAAGGTTGCACACCAAGGCTTTCAGTTGTCGTGACGTATGAATCATTACAAAAGCATCTCCAAATACAGTCTGACAATTTTTTCTACAGAAAAGGCTTTTGCGTAGCGCATCAGCAAAGGGATGTTCTTTTCCTTGAAACGCACATATTCTCTGATTGCTGATTGCAAGTCCTGAAGACTCTGTATTTCTACGTATCTTTCCTTTGATTCCTACAACGCACTCCAGATGCCTTGAAGATGTCGCTTGAGCCTGGTATCTCCTTAGCTTCGAGATATATTTCAGAAAAAGTTCTCCTTAACATTTCTTTTTAAAGATTTCTAATTCCTACTCGCTGATTTATAAGGCAAAAGTCTCCACTTACTTAAGATACTCTTCTCACAATTCCATCATTTTATCAATCTCTCTTAGTTTATCCTTATTGAAAATACTAGATACTTTACAACTTTCAATATATTGTGACTCAACTCCTTCAAAATCAAACGAGTTCAAAACCTTTAAGCAAAGAGCAGGCAATAAAATCGACATTTTTACTAAAAGTTTAATGCTTGCTTCATTTTCTTTCCATATGTTCATTATTACACTATCCTCGCCAAAACTAGTACTCGCATAAGATATATCTTCAGATACTTTTACTTCTTTTTTGAAGCTTGTCAAAGATCCTGCTGCAGGATGTACAATATAAATCTCATCACCTAGCTTTGCAGCAACAATAATATGATTGATAAATTTTTCTGTGAAAACTTTAGTTTGGTCCCCTAATGTCACACTACCCTCACCGACAGCTTTAATCAGTACATCGAGTGCCTTTGGTGTTGTGAATAGTAAATCAGCCCTTGTATTACTCATAATATGAAACGCTCTGTTTCATCACAATCCCTTACTTGAATTAGATTTCGATCAGTTCCTCGTTGAGGACTTTGATATTCTGCAGGAGCCTTCGGACTAAGTCGTCATCAAAGCTCCGTATACCCAAACATATCAATATTCCGTCAAAAGATAAACGAGGGTTCATATCTCTCCAATATATCAAGAAACCTCAATTTCATCTCTGGTCTTGAAGTAAATGAAACAGGGTGTTTACCCCCAACAAATGTTTATGCCATGCGACTTTGACCGCATGGCATCTTTTTTGACCAAAATTGATGGAAAGTTAGGTCAAAAAAGATGCCGGGCAGAAATATTTTATTATAAGTCATTACCGGATTATCTTTTATAAACAGCAGATAACTTAAGAAATTCACCTTTATGATACTTTTAACAACATCTTTCCTAAATTGTAATTGGCAAAGCAAAGTAAAGAAATTTTGCCCCCTTGATGCATAAATTGAAATATTAAGCATATTATATATATAAGCAAATTCAATGCTAATTACATTACAGAAGCGTTTTATTTGCTTGACGCAACGATTTAATTGTAGTATAATAAGCCCAAGGAAGGAGTGATTCTATATGGCAAAAACAACATCCAATGTCAGCTTTCGTCTTGACAGCGACTTGAAAGCACAAGCCGATATCTTGTTTTCTCAGCTTGGTCTTAATATGACAACAGCATTTAATGTATTTCTTCGTCAAGCTGTTCGTGAAGGTTGTATTCCTTTTGACATTACAATTAACACACCTAACGCAGAAACAATTACGGCTTTGTTGGAAGCAGAACGTATTGCCCGTGACCCTTCTATTAAACGTTATAATGATGTAGAAGAAGCTCTTAAGGAGCTTAAGTCATGAGACGCAGTATTGTTTGGACAAACCAATTTAAGAAAGATTATAAGCTGTCAATCAACCGCGGTTTAGATATTGAGCTTCTTGATAATGCAATCCGTACACTTGCAGACGGAAATCCTCTACCTATTGAATATAAAGACCATCACCTGTCAGGTAACTGGAAAGGACATCGTGAATGTCATATTCAGCCCGATTGGTTGTTGGTTTACCGAATGGAAGAAAATATTCTTATACTAACATTGTCAAGGACAGGAACTCATAGCGATTTGTTCGGATAATAGTCTTTGCTTTTGCAGAGGCTATTTTTTTATATTTATCAGTGTCAAAGCCTGCTCTGTTGTGACCTTCCATGATGATAATCAGATAATGGTTTGAAGGAACACCTTCATAAATTCTAATCTTCTTTTTTACAGTCAAAAGAAGCCAACTGCAACAGCAATCGACTTCTTTCGACAAAATATGTGGAAGGTTTGGTCAGAAAAGATCCCATTTCTTTGGTGCATATTTTGCTTATAATCTCACCGATAAATTGAAATTTGTCAGCCTCATGTTATGCTTATATGTACTTTCGTAATTGTACAGTATATCTGGTTACTATTTCAACGCCTTTCGTACGACTACTCTGCCATCTCGTTCAGCGGATTTAGTAAACCCGCATTTTTCGTACATCGCCAGAGGCTCTCTATAATCAAAGGCTGAATGAATTTTGTTGACATACGCCTCGACAAAATCAAAACCATCGTCGGCCGCGTCTTTGCAGATGCGCTCCACCAATTGTGTGGCTCGATAGGAACGGAAATAACACCGCAGCCGGACGAAATCATCACCTGATTACCTGCAAGCATGGCTGTCCGTTTGTTCCCGTCAAGAAACATCTGCTTCCTCATGAGATACAGCATTAATGTGATTGCCCTATCCGTAGCATTCTCAATATCATGAGTTGAAAAACGAGGTGTTATGATGATTCGATAATCCAGTTCACAAACAAAAGAATTTTTAAGCCCGGCGATGAATGGGGTTATTAGATTATTCTTTTACAAGATACTTACTTAAATACTCAATGAAATTTTTAAATGCTTCATCCATGACATAAGAGTTTTCTACTTCATATACACTATCTAAAATATCTTTTACTTGGTCTTTAATGCTCGAAAAGTCATTAATATAGAAACCTAATATGCTTTTTTGTATTTCTTCATTACTATTTAAGACTATTGAAAGTACTTCAAAACATTCATCAGTGGTTCTATCAATTAATATTCGAAAATTATCACTTGCTTTTCTAGTAGTGTCATAGCATTTTGTCAATAATTTGTCAGGTTCATTTATGTCCACGGTGAAGCTTAACCATGTTGATGTATCATAATACTCTATGCTTTCATCAAGTCTCTCTAATAAATCTTCCAATATTCTCTCATATTCAAGATAGTCTAATAACGCACATACTTTTATTTTCAGCAATGGATGGAGATCCTCTTTATTATTAATATCATATGGTTTTGTCCTATGGTTTAAGCCAGAATGTTTGTTGAGCAAATCAATTTTCTTCACAGTTTCTCGATTAAATAGATTTTTCAAATAGATCACCTCTTTATGTTTTTGTTATTAACAGATTTATAACATTATATCCAATTGCTGAATATTATCATTCCTTAAAATAAGGTTCCCTCTTTTATCAAATAATCAATAACCTTTTGAATTTCAGCCTGTACCTTCTTGTATTCAATTTCCCTCCAGGCTTTAAGGAGCGGTATAAACCTAGCATTGCCTGTTTGTCTGATTTTTTTAATCAGCAGCAGTATCATTCCCCTATTCCTGTCTTTCAACTCCTGTACAAAACTATAGTCTTTCCCCTCCAGTAGTTTTGTAAGTTTTTGCAATAATTCCTCAGAATATGTTTCTCTCTCAATTTCCCACCCAGTTTCTGAGAAAATCAGTATCGGAAGCCTGTCTCTATACTCAATTTCAAGGAAGTTTTTCTTTATCATCCAATCAATTCGGTATGTTATTTCCTGCAGAGTTAAATCACGGTAATATCCATAGACAGGACATTGATCCAAACCATACTCCAGTACTTTTTTATCTTTTGAACCCTTTAGAATTTTTGCCAGCATACTTCTTCCACCGGTTGCAATAATCTCATCAGCAGCTCGAAGTATCGCTCTGATTTGCTCTTCAGTTAAATATTTTATGTCACCGCTGTTTAGCTCGAATCTTACTCTTTGCTTTTTTCTGCCCATAGTTATACCTTCTGTCCTAATCCTTCTTTCCTACAGTACTGTCTTTCTTTTCCTAAATTGCTTGGCTGTATCATCAACTAAATAATTCATAGTCATTCTCTTTTCAATTGTTTTTTATTTACACTTATACTCTTTGCATTCTTGCTTGTTACAACTTTTTTCTCTGTTGTTTCTTCAAGTTGCTTTCTAGCCGCATTGCAACCTGACCGCCCTGTCGAGCCACTGTCTTATTTTCTTCAAAGGTTTCTGGCACTTTTTGTTTGGAAATTTCGGTAGTTGAAGCTTCTGCGAGCATATTCAAAACCAATTCAAGATTGGTCATATTATCCCGTAAATTTTCCTTTTTTAAGTCTTTAAGCTTCTTATACTCTTTGGTAGTTAATCCTGCCCAAGATTTAGAAATCTCGTCTGTCAATATTGCATATTCAATGCCTTTTTGAACCCCTCGTTTATCCCACTCATCTGTTAGTTCTTTTCTGACTTCTATTGTTTTTAACCTCTGGTCAATCCATTCTTTTGAATATCCTTTTCTAAGATATGTCTCAAGGGCACGCTCTATAGCAAGTTCAGGATCAGCGGTTTCATCTATTCTTTCGCTTCCAACCTTTGCAAGCCATATTTTAAAAGGTTCTGCTTTGGGTGAGGGTATTGACTGAATCAAACGCAGAAGCTGCTCTGTATCAGCAACATCAGTTTTATAAAATTTCCCATCTGTTGACTTCATTTTCAGTTGTCCGATTTTATCGGACAACTGACTTCCCTCTGAATTAAGTTTAGATTTGAGGTCACTCCAATATTTCCGTGGACGTTCAGTTCCAGTCAACACTTCAATAACATCAATAATAGAGAAAAACCATTTTTCTTGTTCTTCATCCCATGAAACACGAACTCTTTTATCTTCAAATAATTTAATCGCATTCTCCTTATCCACCGCGTATCCCCCATCTTTTTAAACTTCACTGTCTGAGCTATTTATATCAAATACAAAGATATCACTGTTTCTTTGCTTATATAATATATTATTCGATAAAAATCCCCAATTTCCTCCATAATGTAATAATAAATATTTCTATTCAATTTAAGATGTCTAACACTTCGCAAACGTCACTGATTTTATAAACGATACTGTTCCAAGTAATCGGTATATTTTCGCCGGACATACTCCACAAACTGCATTTTCAGTTCTTCTGTACGCAATATTTTTGCTCTTGAATCCATGTGAAGTAACCATTGAAAAAAGTCATTTCAATCTGTAACATCAACCCTAACCATAATTTTATTAAATGACCGTTCAAAGAATAGTGATTCATTGCCGAATTTTCGTTTAACTTCTTGTTGAATGATATTATCGCAAAGTAATGTTGCTGTTTCAAAGCTGGGAGAAAACAAATTTTGGCTTCTGTCTATATACCACCTTAAATAGTGCTCTTTTCTACCCGGCCATACATTAATCTGAGATGCAGCAGGTTTGTCCAAAATCATTAACTTATTGATGAGAGCTATCTCAAAGCAATCCAATTCATTGCTTTTTTCATCATGACCCAGCAAGATATATTTACCATCATCAAGAAATATATAGTATGGCCTTACTTCTTTTTTATGTCCGTTTCCATAAAAGACTTCTCCCTTAAATTGACGCGGCATTATCATTTGAAATGATACTATTTTCTTTTCTGTAATGGCAATAAGTAACGTCTTAATCTTTTCAAGCTCACTTTCTGTTTCAACCTTATTGGACTCATTTATGAAATAGCCTTCCTCCAGTAGATTTGCAGTAGAAGTCGAACACAGTGAGCGTATCTTCTGCAAAATCGATGTACTTGCTTGAACGGTGAGAAAATTGGCGTCTGCTATCAAATCGGCGATTATTTTCAACTCATAATTTTCAAAAACACAATTTTCCATATAATAGCCGCAATTGTGGAAAACCGCATGAATACAATATTTGCTTCAAAGTTTTAGTTTTTTAGCCCTATGTTCGCTCAAACAAGATGCCAATTATTTTTGGGGTTGAATTAACGTTCATGCCCATTATATGGATAATGCGCAGTTCACAACTCGACAGGATTAGTCGGTTATAAACACAATGCGAAGTTCGGGAAAAGTGGCTGGTTGCCCATTATGCTCAGTTAGTGCACTTATAGCCGCTGGATAAATACAGTTTTGTCTTCTGAGCTATATCTGGCTTCTCGATAGAAATTCAAAGTGCTGTCCTTTTTACTTCCTGTCATCAGCATAATTATATAGCAGTTCTGTTTCTCCGCTATTTCTTATGCGTAGTTAAGGCAAACTGTGGCTAATCCAGTTTTTCTATTGCTTGTTCTCCAATTAATATATGTGGTTTCTATATCCGCATTATACGAAAAAGACATCTCTGCTATTTATATTATAACTTTACCATCCTATCAAAATCCAGTTTTGTGCCATCCAAATTGTAGTATTCAATCCCGCCTTTTTTAGCTCGAATACTTGCTGGAATGAGTTCTATCAACTCCTCTCTTTTATGTACGCCCGGTAAAATATAATATGTACTATCGTATCCCAAAAACAAAATACTCCAACCTTCTCTAACTCCCTGAATATATGTATCATCTTGCCCAATGTAATCTTTGAGTTTGAGTTCGTCTTCTTCCGTAATCTCTCTGGGCGCAACATATTCAAACAAAACATAATCTTTATTCTCTTCTCTCACTAATCTCCTATGGGAGTTCAATTCAAATAAGCTGAAGTAATTCTGAATGTTTTCAACGCGCCCGATCAGGCAAGGCGGTTTTCCAAAAAGCTCCTTATTATATGACGATATACCGATTCTAGGGTTCGCAAGAGCTGGCTCAATAGTGCCCATCCCGTATAGCCCGTTTCCGACTTGTGAGATTATTTTTATCCGTCTATCGTCTAAAGAATAATTATCTTCCCTTTCTCGCTCTGTAATTTTATCAAATAGTCTTTCAGGTACTACTGGCCACAAACTAGTAACCAAATCATATTGTTCAAAACGCCCCTCCCATTTATCTGCCTTTAATACATATTGAACATGATGTAATAACGTTCTATCTTCTTTTAGCGCATACGATGGTGGGAAAAACCGATTTGACTTAATCTTTATGCTTTCGTCCAAAACCTCAATTGCTTCAGCCGCGAACGCTTTTCCAAAGACTATTTGTCTTGATACATCGTCCAATTGTCTAATATCAATGTTTTCAAATGTTACATCGGGGAGTCTAAATAACTCACTTAGAGAGTTATTTTCTTGATTAGCTAAATTCACTTTGTCTAACTTCATTGAGTCGTACTCAGTAACTGACAACTGCTTGAGTATATCACCAGAAAATTCATCAAATATATATAATACAGTGTTAATCGCCAGTTGAGCCTCGGTTGAATCAACTCCAAGGCTTTCCTCTCTTAAATGTGAAACAACAGCTTCTACGATTTTAGGTATTAGTTTATCGACAAGTTTTTTTAGGGCCTCGGTAATATCTTCCGGAAAATTTATTATGTTGTTTCGGTCAACAGACAACACGGGTCTTTTTTCTCCGGTGAAATTAAAAATAACACTTGAATTCTGAGACAGGCCATACCCAAGTAGTGCATATTTTGTTGAGTGCGCAGGATTTTCATTTACGAGAACCCCATCGACTAAAATTGTTAGTTGAGTAGTTTCCCATAAATACCTAGAAAAACTAAAAATATAACGATTTAGTACGGGAATACCCTTTTTGGGCAAACAAATAAATGTGTGTAGCTGAACGCCATCAGATTCTACACAAATGGGAATGTCTTTAATAAAATCTCTGCACGTTATAACGTCTTTATATGGATTTTCGATACCGTCTCTGAAATGATACCGCTCCCAAACCGTTGCAAATGCAGCAACATTTGTATTCGGATATTTCCTAAAATCAAAGATGTCATTAAACGGAATAGTCAGGTGTGATTTATCGTTTTCGTCGTATATGCAGACTTCAATATTTGGTGCGGGGATGCCTATTTGCTTGTTCACTTTCCAGAAAAGGCTGTTTTCAAATTCTTTATAGCTTGCTTTATCAAATGTTTCATCGTATATGCTGTTGTTCCCTGCAAAAATGAAATAATGCAGATCCTTTGGAATGTTACAATTAATTGTTTTAGAAGTCTTTTCGTTAAGGATAATTTTTACTAGTGTACCATGTTCGCCGATACGCTCATTATCAAGTTCGTTGGTAGGTATATGATAAAATCGCTCATTAGCCCCTTCTATTGCAAAGGACAGTGTTGTATTAGCATTTTCATAATGCTTTGTGGTTATTTCAAGCGCATCACCTAACATAAAGCACGAAAGAATGCCTATGCCGAATTGGGACGTTGGGTTTACCGCATTTGACCAATCGCCATTTCTTCTCATAAAATCGCGAGATTTATAGTATGAATTTCCAATGCGCAAAAGATGATTTTTTACAATATCCATCGTCATGCCTGTTCCATTGTCTAAGCAATAAATGTATGTTTGACCATTGCTGTCGGTTGACAATCCAAAGGATATTTTGTAATTACCAGAAACACTTCTTGTTTTGTCGATAGCCTTCATACATTTGCATGCATCGAGCGAGTTTTGGTAAAGCTCTCGCAAACAAAGGTATTCATCTTTATACAGTTGTGCGCCCGTCAAAAGACCGAGAATTTTAGATTGATCCAAGGTAAACTTTGCATCGTTTTCAGGAATAAATATTGATGTATCCGCTTCAATTCCTGTTCTGTCCGCAGTTATCGCAATTTTAATATCATAGTTTCCCCGGTCAGGTATGTCATCATATTCTAGTTGCTGTAAAAATGTAAAGTATAACGCAATCTCATCGTCAATACAGTCTAAATAATCTTGTAAAAAATAATAAGTATCCGGCGATGAACAATATGCTTTGAACTTGACGGTTGTCTTGGAATCGGTATTGCTAAATTCATAACGTGTTTCCTCGAATTTTGACTTCCAATGCTTATAACTTACCGGGTCATTAATTTTCTTTTCGGCAAACAGCGACATGGGCGCTCTGTCCGAAGAAAAATGAATAATATCGCCAAGCCTTAACATAATTGCTACAAATTGAACGTTCACCTTTCCAAGAGTATCTATTTCATATTCAAAAGCTAACTTTTTGACATCAACGGCTTTGTCTCCGTGTGCTTTACAAACTTCGGCTAAAACGTTCAAATACTTATCTGCAGCAGACTTTTTTAGCACCGCTCTGAACCTTTTGCGCATATATCCTATCAATTCAATAATACGTTTACTATGTGTTTCTCTAATGAAGTCGCACCTAATTAGATTGCTATAATTGAGATAATCATAGCAATCTGATTTTTTGTTTCTTAATTGATCTGAAAACCCGTTTCGAAATTCTTCATAAGACTGTATACGTTTTGCTAAATCAAGTTGTAGTTCGGCTTCGTTCTCGGGCGCAAAAATAAAACTCTCAACATTGCTGTATTTCATATAAATATAGCTTTTATTTTCATCGATAATTTTTTTTATTTCAATTAAAGATTGAACTGGCTTAAAATCGTTCTTAATACAAGGTTTTACATCCCGATTATAATGTTCCTCACATCCTTCAAAAGATTTTAATAAATCGTATTCCCATTTTGGGAGTGCCATTGCTGCATCATGAAAAAAGCAGCTTGAATATATTAGTGTAGCTTCAAGGAATGATAAATTAGCCATTTTAACCCCAAGAAGGCTTTCAATATTTTCTAAAACCTTTTCGGAGTGATTAGCGTCATGTATATCAAAATCATTCAATTGAGCAGTTATTTGAGATAAATGGGTTTTGCAATCTTCAATAGCGTTTTTTAATGCTGACCACAATGCAGCCTTTTCCTCGACTCCATCTTCTGACAATTTCTTATCTATGAAATCATATAGTTTCATTATCAATACCTCCTATTACTGTTATCGCATTTTGACTATTTGTATTTTTCACCATCCACACTGAATAATTAAAATAGCAAACCCAGTGTCCATTTGCTTTACCTCGTAAGTGTTCAATTAATCTAAATCATAAAGCAATATTATTATTAATAACTATCCTTCCCCAAAAAGGGTTCAACAGGTGTAAAGAACTTCGTGTTATTGCCATAACATCTAGCTTTCAAAACTTCGTGTTATTAGCCTACTCGGAAGCTTGTCAAACTGTGTCGCAGCTTCACCTTTGAGCAAGTCAAGAAGTATAAAATTTTTGTTACTGGGTCAGTTTATTCGATATCAAAGTTTTGATAGAACCTCCATTGCTTCAGTAATTATTGGCTCACGGGAATCAGGATATTTTAGGCAAATAATACTTAAATAATCTGCAACCCAACGATATTTGTTGTAAAGATTAATATCCTCATAAAGATTTGTTTTTATAATTTGTATTAATTTCAACAAATCACTCGTTTCATTAAGAACAAACGGACTTAAATAATCTATAAATAAAGGTATATCATGGGTTAATATCATATTTGTATCGTCCCATTTATGAAGTATAGGAGACTGCCAATTCCGATATCTTAATCCTCCTTGAGATAATTCGTTTATATTATCAATGAGATCATAAGCACTATCACGCCCCAATTCATGTATAATTTTACTATCAATAATAACCCTTGGAGTTTTTGCTATTGTTTCCTGGAGTGTGTATGCTGCAACGTAGGCAGGGCCAACTATTTGATTTAGTTTACTATCAAAATAAGTATCTCCACTTGATATTGCCCCCCTAAGCCATATATTTTTCATAGCAAGATTTTTCTGTATTAATCCAATAGCTATACACAACTGTCGAAATATATTAATGTTATCACCATTATTCTGGGATTGCGGAATAGATAGTATTATCGAATCGCTAATAGTAATATATCCAATTTTCTTTTTGGCAGGTATCTTTTTCAGTTCTTCAATTTCTTGATTTATGGTATTAAAAATTTCATTAAGCTTTTGTAATCCTTCATTTGTCCGGCTCTTATTTACAATGTTCTTAAAACCTAGAATATCAAGAAATGCAACAAAACTCTTGGAGTAGCTTATATTAATCATGTTTTCCACACCCTTCTTAATGATAAAAAACCTATTTTCAACTTCCCATTATATAGACATAATCGGTACCCTAAATACATTGGTTATACATCTGTATTAAGCCTATACATACCAGCCATTTCGCCATTCATATATATTATTCGATAAACGGTTCCATTTTCCTCCACTAAGTTATAAGATATTTTTATGTATGTTTGTCACTGTCATGTATCAGCATATTTTAATCGGACTCCAGTTTAATTCCCTCGAATTCGGGGGAATTAAACTAAGCATTGTTATTATATCACAAAAAATCAACCATGGTTCAATCGCAAAGTAGGTAGAAATAGGAAATTTTTCGGCGATGTGTTGCTCATCCGAACAATTCTATGAACTCTTCCTGTGCTGGACCCCGTCTTCCGTCGTAAGGTACGAGGATGCTTCCGTCGTCACAAAATAAATCTCTACTACCCTGAACTTAAAAATGCTATAAACCTATATTTTATTTATGTTTGCACCAGAATAATCTGGTGTTTTTTTCTTGCAAAATTATTTTTTTCATGTTATAATAATAGTACTTCATAGTACCTTATAATTGGAGGGTTAATATGGCATATTACTTACGGAAAGAGAACAGAAAAAACGGTATATATCTTCAGATGTATGAAAACTATTGGGATAAAAAACTGAAACAGGGAAGGTCCAGACATATTTGCTCCTTCGGATTTGTTCACAGGCTTATTTCCGATGATATTCCTGATCCTATTGCATATTACACCGAGGTTGTCAGGCAGAAGGAGATAGAGCGTCAAAAACTTCTTAATGATGATACTCGTCCAAGAGCATTCGGGAAGTGTATCGAAAAGAATGTAGGGTATTTTCTGATCCATTCCTTGATTAGTGAGCTTGAAGTCAAGGGAGTCATAGATATTCTAGCCTCTGTCTGTAAGTTTCGTTTCAGTGTTTACGACCTGCTTACCCAGCTTATCTGTTCGAGGATCGTCTACCCTTGCTCGAAATCCAAGACAGCAGCGGATGTATTCCCCATTTTATATCGAAATTCTCTGATATCTGAAGACCAGGTGTATGACGGGCTTTACTTTATTGGCGGATCGTACAAGAAATATATAGAGCTATTTAACAAACAATACGAGCAGTTCTACAAGAGAGACTACAGCAGAGCTTATTTTGATTGCACGAATTATTACTTCGAGATAGATCTATCGAAGGATGACAAGCAGAAAGGTCCTTCAAAAGAGAATCGCCATAGCCCTATCATTGGGCAGGCTTTGCTTCTGGACTCGGACCTTGTTCCGCTCGGGATGCAAATGTATCCGGGAAACGAGTCCGAGAAACCATATATCAGGAAAA
>CAYPLH010000081.1:0-13344 GCA_964411505.1 uncultured Clostridiaceae bacterium
TCCCCTTTGCAATCCCCATTGTCTAGGAAAGTATACTTTCCTAGACAATAAAATAAGCGGTTTATATAACAAAGGGACCTCCATGATACATCTTAGTTGTAGAGGCCCCTCAATATTTTTCTAGTACCGCAGCGTTAACTTTAATTTTATACTGATGCAAATAACGCAATAAATATTTGCGGTTATTTCTGTTAGCATAAAAAAGCTAGTGAATGATATTAGCTTTTGTGCTAGTTAAGCATTCTTAACCTGCTCAACAAGTTTTGCAAAAGCTTCCTGGTCATTGACAGCCATATCCGCTAATATTTTTCTGTTAAGCGTTATACCGGATTTCTTAAGTGCATTCATAAATTTGCTGTAGGATAATCCATTCATTCTAGCAGCTGCATTTATTCTTGAAATCCAAAGGCTTCTAAAGTTTCTCTTCTTGGTCTTTCTATCTCTATATGCATACACCAGTGATTTCATAACAGCCTGATTAGCCATTTTATATAATTTGCTTTTCGCTCCATAATAGCCTTTTGCAAGCTTTAAAACTTTTTTGCGTCTTTTACGGGTTGTAACCGCACCTTTTACTCTAGCCAATTCCTATTCCCTCCTCGTTTATTTATATGGAATCATTGCTTTTATTGTAGCTTCATTTGCAGAAGAAGCGTATTTTGTTCTTCTATGTTGTTTCTTTGCTTTTCTCGCTTTTGAAACAAGTCTGTGACTTCTGAAAGCATGACCCATTTTAACTCTGCCTGAAGCGGTCACTCTGAATCTTTTTTTAGAAGCACTGTGTGTTTTAATTTTTGGCATAAAATCTCCTCCTATTTTAATAGAGCGTTTCTGTAAATTCATTAGACTTAAAATCCCACAAATTTTTAGTATGCTTCTCTCTTAGAAAGTCACTTTCCAGACTTACTGGAGAAATCACAATATTACTTGCAGTATCCATACTCTAGTAATCTTAAGAAACAATTTAGTTATTAAACAGAACTTCTCTACACAAACTTTTTACGTAGATAAATTCATTATTATCATATTTATTGTTTTGGACCTAAAATAATAAACATATTTCTTCCTTCAAGCCTTGGTGCTCTTTCTATGTTTGCAATAGTGTCAACTGTTTTAGCAAATTTCAGTAGAACCTCTTGTCCAAGGGATGTGTGTTGCATTTCTCGTCCTCTAAACCTTATGCTGACCTTCACCTTATCTCCATCCTCAAGAAACCTTTGAGCATTTTTGACTTTAAAATTAAAGTCATGATCTTCAATTGTGGGAGTAACTTTCACTTCTTTAACCTTGATGATCTTTTGCTTTTTCTTTGATTCCTTTTCTTTTTTGGATTGTTCAAACATGTACTTACCATAGTCCATTATTTTGCATACAGGTGGCTTAGCATTTGGTGATATCTTAACCAAGTCAAGATTCTTTGAATATGCAATTTTTTGTGCTTCTTTAGCTGACATTATACCAAGCATTGCTCCATCGGCATCCACCAGCCTGACCTCTCTATCCCTTATGTCCTCATTTACATTCAACTGATTTGTTGTGGTTCTAATAACAGAACACCTCCATAAAATTTATTCCAAACAAAATAAAAAAAGCGGATAAGAACCTATCCACTTATAACCATAGCTAAAGCACTGTTTTACTTTCACTATTAACCTTATCGGATATTTCCTAAAGGTGAGAAGCGGATACTTCTTCTTTGTTTTTTTACAACTATATAGTAACAGACAAATATGTTTTTTGTCAAGTATGTGTGCAAAATAAAATATCGTATATTAAAATTAAAAATGAAAAAGATACCTATGAAGTGTTTTTTATATACATGATTAATACCCAAAAAGTATATTAATGGGATAATCAAATGGTCACAGTATTACCAATGATACTTGGAATCTTAAAAAATTGTGTGTATAAAGTTAAAAATATTTTTTAGTGGAGGATAATATGTCACAGAACAGATACAAAAAAAAGTATGTCGGAATACCCATTGAAAATCATGATACTGCAGCATTAGCAAATATTAACAAGAATAAACCAGTTTCAAAAGTTAATATCCCTGATGAAGTACAAATTATTAATGCAAAAGAATATGTAGATGAAAACCAAAAGTAAAAAGTGATGAATCAAAGGGAAGGCTCAATATCAAAGCCTTCCCTTTTGTTAGCTAAAACAATCCATGCTCAGCTAAATGTTTATATCTTCTATATCTCTCATTTGCGTGCTGCTCTGCAAGATCAAACATTTCTCCGGCAATATCAGGGAATACATTCATAAGCTGTGAATAACGTACCTCTCCATGGATAAAGTCCTTAAAATTACTTTTAGGTTCTTTTGAGTCAAGCACAAACGGATTCTTCCCTTGCTTCCCAAGATCCGGGTTATATCTGTAAAGATGCCAGTACCCGGCTTCAACTGCTCTTTGCTCTTCCATTATACTTGTTCCCATACCAGTTTTTATTCCGTGGCTTACACATGGTGAATATGCAATAATAAGCGATGGACCTTTATATTTCTCCGCCTCGTGAATAGCTTTTATGGTGTGGTTCATGTCTGCTCCCATAGCTATCTGGGTCACATAAACATACCCATAACTCATAGCCATAAGTCCTAAATCTTTTTTCTTTAACTTTTTCCCGGCTGCTGCCAGTTTAGCAACAGCAGCTGTTTGTGTAGCTTTTGAACACTGCCCTCCAGTGTTTGAATACACTTCTGTGTCCATAACAAAAATATTTATATCATCTCCCATTGCCAGGACATGATCAAGTCCTCCAAAATCTATGTCATATGACCAGCCGTCACCACCGATAGCCCAAAATGATCTCTTTATAAGATAATCTTTCCTGCTCATAATTTCTTCGATAAGCTGATTACCCTTATAGTTATAGCCTTTAAATGCTTCAAGTACCTTTTTTGTAGCATTTTTTGATGCTTCTCCATCATTCATGGAATCAAGCCAATCATTAAAAGCATCTTTAATTTGCGGCTCAATAGACGACTTAACTGCCTCCTCTATCAACTGGGCAAGCTTCTCTCTTATCTGCTTTACTCCTAGGTACATTCCATAGCCAAATTCTGCAGCGTCCTCAAATAATGGATTTATCCATGCAGGACCCTTGCCTTGTGCATTAGTAGAGTAGGCTATCGAAGGAGCAGAAGCTCCCCATATAGAAGAACAACCTGTAGCATTGGAAATTACCATCCTATCACCAAAAAGCTGCGTGAGAAGTTTTATATATGGCGTTTCTCCACATCCTGGGCACGCACCGTTAAATTCTAGCAAAGGTCTTACAAACTGACTGCCTTTTAATGTCTTTGTATCAATTATATTATCCTTCTCGGTGACAGTCATTGCAAACTCCCAGTTTTCTGACTCCAACTCTATTCCCTGCTCTGCCGGCTTCATGATTAAAGCTTTTCCTTTTGCAGGACAGACATCAGCACAGTTGGCGCATCCGGTGCAATCCAGCGGAGAAACCTGAATGCGAAACTGTAGGTGTTCTAGTGCTTTACCTGTGGCCTTTTTCGTTTCAAAGGTATCCGGCTTTCGTTTCTCTTCTTCATCATCTAGAAGAAAAGGTCTTATTGTTGCATGAGGACAAACATAAGAGCACCTGCCGCATTGTATACATTTATCAATTTGCCACTCCGGAAGCATTGGAGCTATGCCTCGCTTTTCAAAGGCAGTAGTGCCAAGTGGATATGTTCCATCCTCCATTCCTATGAATGCGCTTACAGGCAGAGAATCTCCCTCATTCCTTGCCATTATTCTTTGGATATTCTTCACAAAATCCGGTTCATCATTAATAAGCGTCTCTTCTTCCTTAGCATCAGCCCATGAAACTGGTACTTCAACCTTGATAAGCGCTTCTATAGCTTTATCAACAGCTGCTTTGTTCATATTTACAATATTCTGCCCCTTCCTACCATACATCTTCTCTATTGAATTCTTCAGATAATGCAGTGCGTCTTCAACCGGAATGACATTAGCCAGCTTAAAGAAGACGGCTTGCATAACCATGTTAATCCTATTACCAAGTCCGACCTCAGATGCGATTTTCATAGCATTGATAATATAAAATTTAATATCATTTTGTGCAATATATCTTCTAATAGATGCAGGCAGTCTTTCTTCCAATTCATCAGCTTTCCAGGGGCACGCAAGAACAAAGGAACCACCTTTTTTAAGTCCTTGAAGGAGATCATACTGGTACACAAACGCTTTGTTATGGCATGCTATATAATCAGCACTATATACAAGATATGGCGATCTTAAAGGCTTGTGTCCAAACCTTAGATGTGAAATTGTAGTACCTCCGGACTTCTTACTGTCATAAGAAAAATACGCCTGCACATGCAAGTTGGTATTATCCCCGATGATCTCAATAGCTGTCTTGTTCGCTCCAACTGTACCATCTGAACCAAGCCCCCAAAACTTACAGCTAATAGTACCTTTTGGGGTTGTCTCAATAAATTTTTCTTCAGGCAGTGATGTATTAGTTACATCATCTACTATTCCAATTGTAAAGCGGTCTTTAGGTTGATCCTTTTTAAGGTTGCTAAATACAGCCAGAATCTGTGATGGTCTTGTGTCCTTAGATGATAGCCCATATCTTCCTCCAACTATGATAGGAGCATTTTTGCTATTTTTAAAAGCCTTAACAATGTCCAGATACAGAGGTTCACCAGTTGCACCAGGCTCTTTAGTTCTGTCTAATACCGCTATCTTCCTCACGGATTTAGGAATAGCATTCAAAAAGTGTGTTTCAGAAAACGGTCTGTAAAGATGTACTCTTACTGTTCCGACTTTCCCGCCTGTTGCATTCAAATAGTCTACCGTTTCGCATATGGTATCGCAGGCTGAACCCATGGCTATTATTACATATTCTGCATCTTTTGCTCCATAGTAATCAAATAGTTTGTATTTTCTCCCAGTGATTTCCCCTAAACTATTCATATACCCCTGGACGATGCTAGGTACTGCCTCATAAAAGAGGTTAACACTTTCTCGCTGCTGGAAGTAGATGTCCGGATTTTGGGTAGTCCCTCTTACCACCGGATGTTCGGGACTTAAAGCTCTGTTTCTAAACTCTTCTACGGCATTATAGTCAACAAGCTTTTTAATATCCTCATACTCTACAACACCGATTTTCTGATATTCGTGAGAAGTTCTAAAACCATCAAAAAAGTGTATGAACGGTATTCTTGACTTAATTGCCGACAAATGCGCTATAATCCCCAGATCCATTGCTTCTTGAACATTGGATGAAGCCAACATTGCGACACCAGTCTGGCGGCATGCCATAACATCCTGATGATCTCCGTATATAGACAATGCATGCGTAGCTATAGATCTTGCAGTAACGTGCAGGACACCTGGCAAAAGTTCTCCAGCCATCTTATAAAGGTTAGGAATCATAAGAAGAAGTCCCTGAGATGCCGTATATGTGGAAGACAATGCGCCCGACTGAAGTGAGCCTCTCATTGCAGCAGCAGCACCTGCCTCCGATTGCATCTCAATCACTTTTACCTGTTGGTCAAATATGTTTTTCATTCCATGTGCTGACCACTCATCAACACCTTCAGCCATTGGCGTTGACGGCGTTATTGGAAAAATTGCTGCCACCTCTGTAAATGCATAAGATGCATAAGCGGCAGCTTGATTCCCATCCATAGTCTTTAATTTCTGCATATGAATTCTCCTTCACATAAACAATGTCATTTCTAAAACTACTGTTTAGTGTTCCACTTATAATGACATAAATGCAAGAAAAACTCTACGTGAAATTATTGATTTTAAACTCTGACAACAAGAAAAGGTTTCTTTTACAAGTCAGTAACTTTCTTGTGTAATCTAATATCTTAATTTGTAGCGAAGAAGTCTCATGCCATTTAAAATAACAACTAGTATACTACCTTCATGAACCAACATACCTATTGACATGTTCATCCATTCACTGAAGAATACGCTAGCAAGCAGGACTATTACAACTCCAACTGCGATAACAATATTTTGACGCATATTCCTAGCTGTTGCTTTTGTTAAACCTAACGCATGAGGCAAGCGGCTAAAATCTGAATTCATTAAGACAACGTCCGAAGTTTCAATTGCTACGTCTGTACCGCTTCCCATAGCGATTCCTATTTGTGCCAGTGCCAGCGAAGGACTATCATTTACCCCATCTCCAACGAATGCGACAATTTGTCCTTTCTTTATTAACTCTTCAATATATCTAGATTTATCTTCGGGCAGCATATGTCCATGGGCTTGTGTCAACCCTAGTTCACGTGCTACTAAATCAACTGTTCCCTGGTTGTCTCCAGAAAGCACCACTAGGTCTTTAACACCTAATTTCTTTAGCTTTTGAAGATCTTCTTTTACTCCTTTGCGAATTTGGTCACGAATGCCCATTAGTGCTTTTAATTCACCATCAACTGATGTAAGCACAAGTGAGTTTCCAGCTTTCTCAAACCTGTCAATATCCGCTCGCATCTTTTCATTTAAACGAACATTTTCTCGCTCCATCAGCGCGACATTGCCTACAGCAATTCTATGTCCATCTACTTGAGCAACAATTCCGCCACCTTTTACTACATCTGTTTTTTCTACTGGATAAATTTTGGTACCTCCGATATATTCTACAACTGCTTTTGCGAGTGGATGGTCAGATTCATTTTCAACACTTGCAAGGTAACCCAATACTTCATCTGCGTTTTCTGCATATATTTCCTTGTCGGCTACTTTAGGATTTCCTATTGTTAACGTGCCGGTTTTGTCAAACACTATTGTGTCAACTCTACTAAAATCGTTAATAACTTCACTGCCTTTCAAAAGAACACCATGTCGTGCACCATTACCAATACCTGCAACGTTTGAAACAGGTACACCTATAACCAATGCTCCCGGGCATCCCAGTACTAAAATTGTAATTGCAAGTTCAATATTTCGAGAAAACAACCATACAATAATAGAGAGAATTAGGACAGCAGGAGTATAATATTTTGAGAATCTATCAATAAAGCGCTCAGCTTCTGATTTTGAATCCTGTGCTTCTTCAACCAACTCAATAATTTTGCCAAAAGTAGTATCTTCACCTACACGATCAGCAACTATTTGGATAGTTCCATTTTCTAAAATTGTTCCAGCGTACACTTGGGAATCCTTCTCTTTACCTACCGGAACGGATTCGCCGGTAATACTTGCTTCATTAATATGGCCTTCTCCTGTTAAAACTGTACCATCAACGGGCACTTTTGCACCTGTTTTAACAAGTAAAATATCACCTACATCAACTTCATCTACTTCTACTTCTTCAAATTCACCATTTTCCATTTGTTTTAACGCGCTTTCGGGTGCCATTTCAGTTAATTCTTTAATTGCGGAACGTGTTTTATTTAATGTGCGTAGTTCGAGAAAGGAGCCAAATAAGAACAAGAATGTAACGATAGCTGATTCTTCAAGGTTCTTAATTAAAAATGCTCCGATTACTGCAATGGTAACTAAAACATCAATGCTTACAACTTTTACTTTTAATGCCTGATACGCTTGAATTGCAATAGGTGCAACCCCTAAAATTGAAGCAATAGCCAAGGACCAAATAGCCACAACTTCACTCTTAAAGCCCAGCTCACTGGTAAATCCAATAGCAATTAAAATTGCACTAACTAACATTATCTGATTTTTCTTACCTAATATAAATCTCTGCATATTAAGCCTCCTCCCTGTTGATTATATTTATCATTGTGCTGTTGTAGTCTCAAGCTTGATACGCTTTATCCACCTCAGCTAACATATTGTACACTGCTTCATAGCTTTCGCAAACGTTATCTGGAGAATTGTAATTGTCTGTAATTTCACGCAACTTAATGAACTCTTCATTTAGTTCAGGTTTTTCATCTCCCGCGTCTTTTGTTTTCTTTACGATTGCATCAAATAATTTGCGAACTTCATGAAATTCCGGATGGTTACCTCCATGAACCCGCGCTACAATCGGTACATATTGCTCTAATGTTTTAAAACGAAGCTCCTTTACTGCATTAAATGTTAATTGTTTTGACATATGTTTCACCACTTTCTTGCGAAAATATTATGACTATTAAAGCTAAATACGTGTTTTAACCATAACTATGCTACTTTCTTGTAAAAATTCATCATTATGCTCCTTGCATCCACCACTGCAAAAAAGGATTTCACAACATGGTAATAGGCATATTATGATTATCCATCCTTCCGAGGAAGTCTGCTGCAAGCTATGCATGCACAACTTGCAGCAGAAAGTCACTCTGCGACTTTCTAGGTCATAATCATATTATTAATAATTTTCTGCTCTCACCTCAAAATAGCTTTGAGAATATTTGCATACTGGACATACCCCAGGAGCTTTTTTGCCCATTACAAGATGCCCACACACACGACATTCCCACATGGTTTCTTCACCTTTTTCAAACACTTTTTGCATCTTGACATTGTTTAACAAAGCACGGTAACGCTCCTCGTGGGCCTTTTCAATAGCGGCTACTCTACGGAATCTTTGTGCCAATTCACTAAATCCTTCTTCTTCTGCATCCTTTGCAAAGCGATCATACATGTCCGTCCACTCATAGTTTTCGCCTTCAGCTGCTTGTAATAGGTTTTCTGCTGTATCAGAAAGATTGCCAAGCTCCTCAAACCAAATACGAGCATGTTCCTGTTCATTTCTTGCTGTTTTTAAAAAGAGCTCTGCAATCTGATCGTATCCTTCTCTTTTAGCAACACTTGCAAAATAAGTATACTTATTTCTTGCCTGGCTTTCACCCGAAAATGCTTCTGCTAGGTTTTTCTCTGTCTTTGTTCCCGCGTACTTATTCACAGACTCAACTTTGTCTTCAATTAACACAAATACAGACGCAGGTTGCCCGCATTTTGGGCATTTGAAACCCTCAGGCAACTTCCCTTCATGAATATACCCGCAAACCGAACAACGATATTTAACCATTTTTTCATCCTCCTGTTTTTTTGTATTATTTCCTTTTTGGATATCCAACAACTTTTTTATTACTTCTGTAGGATAACCTTCCGAATGTTTACCTTTAAGTAGCCCCTGTAAAAAATCAATAGTGTTTTGACTTTGGGGAAGCATATATCCGGCTTCACGCACAATATCCTCTGCCATAATGCGATTGGACTTTTCTATTGCAGCTGCAAGCTTTCCAGGTAATCCAGCAGCTATATTCTCCTGCTGGGATTTACTACGCAAAAGCGTATTCATTGCTTGAACAACTGCTTCTGTTTTTAACTGCTGCTGCGGATACTCCACTGGTACCATTGAGATTGCCCCAGATGGACATGCGTCTGCACAGTCTCCACACCCGTTACACTTTGCAACATCAATTATACTGTTTTCTGTATCCGTTGCACCAGTTGGACAAACATAAAGACACAAGCAGTCTTTTGTGCATAATCGAATGTTTCTAACCGCATATTTCTTAGCCATTATTCATTCCTCCCCTCTATTTTTTCGAACTTCCAGTTTGGCACTTTACATACCGGGCAAACCTCCGGTAGAGTGTTGCCAATGTATATGAATCCACAAATAGTGCAGACATACACCCCGGTATTTTCAAGCATGGCATCGCCCTCTTTTTGATATCGACTTAAAAGAGATTTTAATATACGAGTTACCTTTTCACTCCAAGTAAGTGCACGCTTTGCACCCCTGTCATTCGCAGTGGATGCCTCAGCATTGGCACTAGGAAATCTCTCCTCAAGATCCTTTTCAACCAAACTTATCAGCTTATCAAAACTGGGTTCATCAGCCGGAGCAGAAGCTGACTTAAAGTATTCGGCAAGCTCGGTAAACATTGCCGCCTCTTCGGGTTTATATTGTTTTTCGCAGCCTCGAGCTAGATTAGTACATATAGCGCTGACCTCTAGTGCAGACAACTCCTTCATATCTGTTGATTCCTCAACTATTGATATTGACTTTTTAATCACAGGTGCTGCTGATTCACCCTGTTTCTTAAATTCTACCTTCGTTGCTCCACAAAGGGGACAGACCCAATCATCTGGCAAATCCCCCCACAATGTGCCTGGTACAATGCCTACTTCAGGAATTCCCTTTGCTTCATCATAAACATACCCACATACTGTACATACATATTTACTCAAATAATCATCCTCCTTATACATATTTAATTTTATTAGAATACATTATTAATTTTATCAATATCATTATTCATTATCAATGACTTTTGTAATTGAAACGATTATCTATGAGTTAACTTTCCAAAATATTATTACCACAAATCCACAACCAATAACAAAACTTTGTTTGATTATCAACTATCACGCCTTGTGATGAGGTGTAACAGAGTAATAACAGCATTAGCAGTAGCGTTAAACATTCATCTCCCGTCACACAAAAAGACCACACTAAAGTTTTAATCCTTTGTGTGGTCTTTCATTTTGTGCCTCCAGCTTAAGTCATCTAAAGTGACTTAATATCTTAGTTTACGGTTCAACTACTGTGTACGCTTCAAAGGAGGTAATGCTCGTATTTTGATTACGCTGGTACAAACCCGGATTTCCGGATTCGAATACTGTGTCGTCTATACCCTCATACATCAGCTCACCGTCAATGTAAAACTTAATCTCTGTTGACTGTTCTCCTGATGGACCTACCTCAAGCTTAAGCTCATAGTCCTTATCGGGTGACATATCAGTAAGCGCAGCATCGGGATCGTTAATAAGAGTTGTTGTCGTTCCGTCTATAATTTTCTTAACCATCCATCTACCGTCTCCATTAAGATGAGCATAGAATACATTGTTTCCCGGCTGCTCATAGCTTCCTTCTCCGGCACAGGCTGCACCTATCTGATCACTTCCTGCATTTCCGCCTGTACGTCCCACAACCTTTACCGTCTGATATCTATGGAAGGTATCAATATCGACGTAGGCAAATCTCCGGTTGCTATGCGCCATTTTTAAGCTGCCGTCCGAAAGTGTAAATATTGATGCTTCACCAATCCAGCTATGTCCTGAATCAGAGGTGTGTGCATCTAATGTGCCCTCTCCTGTAAACCCATCGTTTGCAATAAGTGCAAATCCTTCCGGAGGCGTCGGATCCGGATCAGGGCTGGGCGTTGGCTCCGGGTCTGGGTTTGGCGTTGGTTCCGGACTAGGTTCTGCTTCTGTTGGTACCAGAATAGACGCCTTAAAGGAAGTAATGCGTGCATTACCGTTTCTAAGGTATATGCCTGGGTTTCCGGGTCCAAAGTAAGAAGTATCTATACCTTGCCACGCTAATTCATCATCTATGAAAAATTTAATTATAACATTTTCTCCCGAATCCCATATCTCAAGCCTGAGAGTATAATCGGTATCCGGTGAGAAACTGCCTACTACGTCCTCCACATATGTGCCCAATTGCTTGCTGATAATGCTTCCTCCACTGTTGACAGCTTTTTTCATCATCCATCTACCATCACCATGGATTTCAGCATAATAGGCATCTGCTTGACCATAATCGCCTGTTCCTGCACAAACTACACCTACATGATCACCACCAGCTGTGCCTCCCGTATGACCTGTTACTTCTGCAATCATATAACGATACTCAGGGCTTACATTGGCATAAGCCAGAACACGGTCGCCATCACCAACTCCTACTTCTCCATCAACCAGTGTGAAGGTAGATGTCTGCCCACTCCATGTATGTCCTGACTCGGATGTATGGGTGTCCAATGTTCCTGTTCCTGTGAATGTATCGTAAGCAACAGCCTGTGGCACTAAAACTACATCAGGAGGTAGTGTCGGTCTCGGTGTTGGCGAAGGTGTAGGCGTTGGCCATGGTATCGGGTCAGGTATAGGTGTAGGTGTTACTACAACTCCATGATCCGGATCTGTTAGGGTGATAGATATATCATCATTCCACTGCTCGCCATAGCCAATCGGTGAAGCATATGATGATAAGATAAACTTGTTGATGCCATACTCAACATCTTCACAAATATTAAGACCTGTTTCTTCAATCTGTTTAACTCCGTCTACCCACAGCTCTATAATTCCATTACTCTGACCAGCTTCGTTGAGTTTCACATGAAGCTTCAAATCATACCACCTTGGATTCTCAAGGTCTACCGAAATCCTGTCTGCCTGTCTATACGTGATAAAGTCTTCTCCGCCTTCATGAAAACGGGAGCGCATTACGCAGAATTCTCCATTACCTGTCATCTGGATAAACACTTGATAACGGCGGTCACCATTACTATCAACCATGTTGAATAAAGAAACCTTTTGACCGTTTGCACGACCTACAAACATGACCTTTTGCTTTAGCCAAACCTCGTCAACCCTATCTTTTTGCACCTGCGGATGATCACCGAAGTAATATTCAGCTGAGTTGTCTGCAGATCCTTCGCTTACCACCATCCTTGCACTTTTGTCACCTTCCCAAGGATCGGTTTCTATCGACAAGGAACCTGCAAAAGCAGATCTTGGAAATAGCCAAGGTGCAGGGAACGGTTCTGTTCTTTCACTTTCGAAGTCGTCGAAAAATGGGAGCCCATTACCTTCTATAGGTATAGGGGTGGCTGTAGGCGTCGGCTCAGGAGTCGGCCCTACTATTGCGAACGCTTCAAAATTAGAAATTCGGCTAGAAGCATTACGCATATAAAAACCTGGATTTCCTGGACCAGCAATAGAATTATCTACAACCTCATACTTAAGCTCTCCATCTAGATAAAACTTTATTACTGTATCTTGTCCAGACGGTTCTACTACAAGTTTAAGTTCATAGTCCTTATCTATAGAGAAGTTTTCAATTGTACCTGAGTTTTCCGGAAACTCTACGTCAGCGCCATCGACATGCTTTCTAACATACCATTGTCCGTCACCTCGGATAATGGCATAATACATGTTTGTTCCTGCCTCTAAGAAATTTCCTGAACCAGTACATATAACGCCAACATGATTTCTTCGATCATCGCTTCCGGTACGTCCAACTACAGTAGCAATCTGGTACTTATATTCAGAGTCTACATTAATGTACACAGATTCTCTATCGTTTTCACTAAAACCTACTCCATCATCATACAAGGTAAACTTTGATGTGTTACCTATCCAAGTATGACCGGAATCTGAAGTGTGTAGATCCAGTGTGCCACTACCATTAAAAGTGTCATGCCCTAGCAAAATTGGATCTGGATCCGGCTCTGGCGTTGGCTCTGAAGTCGGTGTTGGATCTGGATCCGGCTCTGGTGTAGGCTCCGAAGTTGGTGTTGGATCTGGATCCGGCTCTGGTGTAGGCTCCGAAGTTGGTGTTGGATCTGGATCCGGCTCTGGTGTAGGCTCCGAAGTTGGTGTTGGATCTG
>CAYPLH010000082.1:0-13122 GCA_964411505.1 uncultured Clostridiaceae bacterium
GTTTTAAGTTAAGTTTTGCAATAACGGCTTCACCACCTTTCGTTAATAAATATTTGTATTATTTTACAAATTTTTATAAAAAACTTTCGACTGTTACTAGCCTCCCATCTATTTTTATAAACTTATTTCCTTTCATCTCCACATATAGTATATCACAATAATTAAGCAAACAAACGAAGGCTACTATACATCTCTAAGCTGCATTTCGCTAACGTTTCCTAACATTGCAAAAGTTATATCTCTTTAGCTACCTGTGAACTGTAACAGCAAAAGAGCTCTCCTTGCTATCTATTGACAAATTAGAAGCTTGTGTTATTATATTATTATAGAAAGCGCGCCACATATAGCGCCTTTCATGCGCATAATTATTAAAGATAGAACTCAGCATTTTCGAAAGGGGAAATAAATATGGCACAGAGGCATGTATACTTTGACAAAACCGAGTTGGTACTGGCATTCGCACAGGGAAAGAAGTTCCGCTCATTAAACTTATCCTATGATCAGATAACCAGAATACAATTTGATGAATGCACAGAATACAGTCTTTTCCGCAGAGTACCTTCAGAAAAAATTACGGTAGTAACACCTAAACGCGGTGAGCCTATCGTCTATACAAAAATGAAAGAAAAGAAATTTTTTGATGAGTACAAAGCAGGATTTGAAAAATTTGCCAAAGATAACAGAATAACATTTCAGAATAATCTTGGTACTGAATAATATTGCTACTACTAAGTAGTTTTATAAAAATGCTAATATAACTTAACTTAATCTTTCTACGCAGCCGAGGACCATCAGATGGTGCGATTTGTTAAGCTTTGTTTAATTCGTACATATGCATACAACATATGGATGTAATATATTAATTTTAAGTAAAATGGGTGGCTATGCCACCCTTATTATTTAAGTATACATAAATATGTGTTTAACCAGTCGCATAGCACACCATCCACATTTGCAACTGACTATTCACCTGCCAAACCATACACATTTCAGCCTTTCAGATGACTTACCTGCCTAACTAACTAACCAACCAACCAACCAACCAACCAACTTCATTACGCCCTTAATATTTGAGCTTGCCGTTCCTCTTTAAATTGATTTGTATACAGATTATAATAGTAACCTTTTCTGTTGATGAGCGTACTATGGTTTCCTTCCTCAATAATTTTTCCGTCTTTTATAAGCAGAATTCTATCTGCAGAGCGAATTGTCGATAGTCTATGCGCAATTATAAAGCTGGTTCTACCTTCGAGAACTAATTGTATTGCATATTGAATCATCAATTCTGTCTCTGTATCAATAGAAGATGTAGCTTCATCTAGGACTAAAATACATGGGTTTGCCAATATTGCCCTAGCATACGAAATCAGCTGCTTTTCACCTGTCGATAGCCTTCCTCCCCCTTCTCCAACTTCAGTATCGTAACCTTTCTCAAGCTTTCCTATAAACCGGTCAGCATTTACCAAAGCTGCAGCATCCTCTATTTCTTTATCTGTTGCATCAAGCCTGCCATATCTTATATTTTCACGGATGGAACCACTGAAAAGATGAGGTGACTGAAGTACATATCCTAAGTTTGACTGTAACCATAATTGGGATTTCCTCCTGTAATCCTCACCATCAACCATTATTCTCCCTTTTGTAGGCTCGTAAAACCTACAGGCAAGATTGACTATAGTACTCTTCCCCGAGCCTGTTTCCCCAACCAGCGCTATAGTCTCCCCTGCTTTTACATGAAGGTTGAAGTTGTGAAGCACTTTTTCTCCATCCTTATATGTAAACGATACATCCTCAAAAATAACTTCTCCTTTTACAACAGACCAGTTTTCGACTTTTGGCGAAAACACATCACCCATTTTTTTAATAACATCGTTAGAGTCAACTATTTCAGGTTCAGTTTCAATCATTGAAAGAATTCTTTCGGCGGAAGCCTGTGCATATTGAAGCTCTGCAAATATTCGTGCCATCTCCCTTATGGGTTCAAAAAACTGAACGGTATACGATATAAATGCAACTAGGGTTCCATAGCTCATTATCTCCATAATTACACTTTTGCCTCCGAACCATAGCGCAAGACCTGTTCCAATACTGCCAAGAGCCATGACGATAGGCATATATATAGATGACAGTATTGCTGCAGTTACCGACGATGAGTACATTTCACCGGTCAGTTCTTGAAATTCAACAAGATTTCTTCCTTCTCTTACAAGAGTTTTGGTTGTACGTGCTCCTTGGATTCCTTCATTAAACCCTCCAGTAATTCTTGAGTTGGTTTTTCTTACCGTTCTGTAGGAAGCAAGTATTCTTTTCTGAAAATAAACACTCGCTACTGCCAAGCCCGGTAAAACTGCGAAGGTAATCAAGGCTAGTTTCCAGTGCATAATTATCATCGCAACCATGACAAACAGCATCATAGTAACACCCCATACCAAGTCGGTAAGTCCCCATGAAATTGTTCCACTAAGCCTCTGGATATCAGAGGTCATCCTTGCCATTATCCATCCAACAGGGGTTTTATCATAATAGGAAAAGGATAACTCTTGCAGCCGTTTAAACCCGGTTTTTCTAAGGTCATAGCATACACCCATTTCTATTTTTCCTGCCAGAGCAATCAGAAAATAAACAGTTACGCCTTGTAGAATAACCATGAATAAGTATATAACTGCAAAATTTAAAAGTCCTGTAAACTGGCCCACCATTATAAAATTATCAACAGCATATTTGGTAAGCAGCGGGAAAACCGCATCTGTTGCTCCTACCACTACCATTAATACAGTCAAAATTATCAGGTATTTTTTATGTGGCACAGCGAACTTCGCCAGTTTCTTCCATAGCCCCCAATCAAATCTTTTTATATATTCCTGTTCTGTAAACGCATCCATAATATCACTTCCTAACTTATAGCTTTTGACTGTGTGAGAGTTCAAGCTCATCTTCAAGAGAGTTCTGAAGCTCCCAAATTCTCCTGTACAATCCTTCCCTTTCAATCAATTCTTCATGGGTTCCTGACTGCACAACTTTTCCATGCTCTAGGACTATTATCTTATCCGCTTCAGACAGGGTGGTTATCCTGTGGGATATTAAAATAGTAGTTACATTCCCGCTTCTTTCCTTTAGGGCTTTTCTTATTGCCGCATCAGTTTCGGTATCTACCGCACTCAGTGAATCATCAAATATAAGAATTGGGCAATTGCGTATTATCGTTCTTGCAATTGCAACCCTTTGCTTCTGTCCCCCTGACAGAGTCACTCCCTTTTCTCCAACCGGGGTGTCATATCCTTTCTCAAAATCCAGTATAGCATCATGCATTGATGCGGTTTTCGCTACATCAAATATTTCCTCATCATTTGGATTCTCCAGGGCAATCCCAATATTTTCTTTGATAGTCTTTGAGAAAAGGAAAGGTTCCTGAAGTACTATGCCAATTTGCTGCCTCAACCATTTCTTGTTAATATTCTTAAGTTCTACACCACCTATGGTAATAGAGCCTTCCTGATAATCATATAATCTTTGAAGAAGATGCACTAGTGAGGACTTGCCTGAGCCAGTTGTCCCTAAAATAGCAACCGTGCTCCCCTCAGAGATCTCGAATGTCAAGTCTTTGAGTACTGGCCTGCCACTTTCATATTCAAAACAAACATTTCTAAACCGTATATCACCTTTTATTAATGGCTTTTCTGAGCCTTCAGATGAGATTTCATCCGGTGTTTTCAAAATTTCACCTATGCGCTCCAGTGCTACCAACATTTTTCCAAGATCTGTGAGGATTCTTCCCATTTGTCTTACTGGCCAAAGCAGCATCCCTATATAGGAATTGAAAACGATAAGCGTACCAAGTGAGATCTCCCCCAAAACTGCACGGTAGACTCCAAGAATCAGCACTACTGCTATTTGGGTCATGCATAATGCCCCTGACACCGACCAGTATTTTGCTAACAGCCGGATCAGTTCATAAGTTATATCCGTGTACTCCAAATTTTTCTCATCAAACTTGGAGACTTCATAAGCCTGCCGTCCAAATGCCCTTACAACACGTACACCTGTCAGGTTTTCCTGGAGTACCGTTGATAGCCTACCTTCCGCCTCGTCAGATTCTTTGAAGGCTTTCTTTACTTTTGCAAAAAATATAAAAGAGTAAATGAAAATCAAAGGAACCATGGTAACCGAAGCAGTGGCAAGTGTAGTATCAAGTCTGAATAGTACAATCGTAACTATAGTCAATATAAAGATCGCTCTTCCCACCTCAACAAACTGTATAGCAACAAACCTTCTTACCGTTTCCACGTCTGAAGTACAACGCTGAATGAGGTCTCCTGTTTCAGCTTTTACATGATAATCATAGGATAGGTTTTGCAGCTTGTCATAGAGCTTATCCCTCATGTTCCTAGATGTTGATTCAGCGGCTATAGCTGACCACTTTCCCTTTGCATACAAAAGTAGGCCATTAACAATAGCAAGTATAACAAGCATAACCGCACATATCCATAAATTTTGTACGATATATTCTCTACCGCCAATTGATGATATAATATTTTCAACAAATGCAGGGAGTTCTACAAGTTTTCCACCAATAATCGAATCAACAACAGTACTAATTATAAGGGGAGAGATCATTGAGACAATTGTAGCAAGCCCTGTACTTATTATTGCACCTGCATAAAGCAGCATGCTCCCTTTTATAAACTGACGCAGCAGTTTTAATTTATCCGACATTAATGCTCACCTCCAAAACACATTAATTTAGACAAAAACCACCTGATAATAGACTATGATTATAGTAGATTTAAATAGTTGAACTGCAAAAGCCACAGATGGTTTTCGCACCACCTGTGGCTTATATTTTACCTAGTGAATTAATTGGCTACAAAAGATAAAAACAAGACACAGGCCGTGCTCTGTAAAAAATTACTTCTCGCTGGATCTGTAAATATTCTGTTATTCATTAACACGACCTCCCTTCAAATTTTTGACTAACAGATAATAGTATAATCCTCCAAAAAACAAAAATCAAACCTTTTTTGCTAATGTAATATTTTTGTAATAATGGATAGTGTCTATTCAGAGGTAGCTTAAACATATTAACTGAAGAATCATCTCTAATACGGCTAGTTACAGCGAGGCTTAGGAAAACACAATTTAAAATGCCTTAGAGTTTAGTAATGTCCGTGCTGTTTGAACGCAAGTGAGTTCACGGAATTACTTAACGAGAAGGCATTTTAAATTGATTGTTTTCATTGCTGAAGCTGTATTGCAGTATTGGAGATGATTCTTCATGAAAGAAAAGCTACCTCTTAAATAGACATAATGGATAAGCTAGAAAAGAATCTTATCCAATACAGATTTAAGGTCATCTACGCAGATACTTGTATTGGTGCATGGTCCAAAAGGGCGTTCATTAATTAAAGCTACAACCGGTATGTTCCCTACATCTAGTATTCCGCTTGTTAATTCCCTTTCACATGCAACGGCAATAATAAGTTCGGGTCTTGTGTTTTTCACAAGGTTCCTTGCAATAGTTCCACCACCTGCTAACGCTACAAAAATTCCGGTTTCCTCACATATCCGAGATATATCACTTATCTTGCATCTTCCACAACGATGACAGTTTGAAATAGTCTCAGTTACTTTGTAAGTACAATCAGAATTTTGCATACAGCGTGGAAGTAGAAGAAGAACTTTATCAGGTGCGTATTTATACTCATCTGATTGGATTAGTATATTGTTTATATTAATGTAAAAAAGATGAAGAGCTTCATCTTTAACTCTAAACAACTTATAAATATGCGAAAAAACAGGCAAAAGTATATTAAGTCCCTTTCTGATAAAACTGATATATGTTTTTTTGATATGCCTCCGTTTGTATGCATTTATAACAATGAGCAAAAAGAAGAAAAGAGCACAAGTCAGAACAAACGATAAAACCATTACTACCAAATAGGTATAATTTATATCAACGGATTTTATATAGCCATATCCAAAAATCAAAGATATAATTAATAATATTATAGTTAATGAAGCAGTGCAAAACATAAAACATTTAATTCCCTTATCCATAACGATCACCTTATTCTTAGTCTTCCATTCGCTTTTTTCGGAAAAGTTATTCTGTGAAAATAAAGCCAATTGTTCTTTTTTTACAATGTATCTATTTTCACAATCTGAAAAAACGGCTTAAAGATTATGGTTTGTCCAAAAAGCAAAGCCTACATATATTATACGCTAAAAAAGTGGGCTTCGCCACTTTTTTTCTTTCGCAATAAGTTCACGAATATAAAAAATGTCACTGCTAATAATAACCTTATTGCAGAAGTCAGGGACTTAAGAAAATATTTTTGTTGTATTGGAAAGTTGATTAGTTGGAAAGTTGGAATCTTTACGACTTACTTTGGGAGCAATCACAATATTAAATAGGCTACAGGTGTTTGTTAATGATGAAAAGCAGCAAAGTTATTTATACACAGGAAAAAGGGAAAATATCAGTACTTCAATTAATGTTTCTGAATATAACACAGGTTTTATCCACAGCTGATGTCTTTTTACCTGCTTTTGTAGCAAAAGAGGCACAGCAGGATTCATGGCTTTCTGTGATCATAGCCGCTGCGGCTGCTATCATTCTTCTTAACATAACCCATTTTTTAGGAGCAAAATATCCTGATAAAACTTTCATCCAGTATACAGTTGACATTTTGGGAAAGCCAATAGGTATAGCAATTGCGTTATTATACATCTATTATTTCATATTCTATGCGGCAGCTATAACCAAGGAGCTTGAGGAACTGTTCGTTATTTCCTTCAACCCCCAATCACCGCTTATCATTTATGGCATAACAGTGGTTCTTGTAGTAGCTTATGCTGTCTCTAAAGGCATTGAGCCTATAGCCCGGGTGAATGAAATAATGCTTCCTATAGGTATGTTTGTGCTATTTTTTATTACAATTATAAATATTCCAAATATAGATCTTAAATATTTCCGTCCTACCCTGTATAACGGAATTTATCCTCCACTAAAAGGTGCATTCCAAGCGCTTACCTGGTTCCTAAAAACCTTTGTACTGCTTCAGTTCCTGCCATTTGTTAAGAATAAGGAAAGAAATAAGTTAAGAAAAAGTCTGACTCTGTCACTTCTAATACTTTGCATAAGCTTGGAAACTGGCGTGCTTACAATAGCAGTTTTTGGTCCCATAACAGAAAACTTGCTATTTCCAGCTCTTCAATATGTAAGGCTGGCAAGCCTTGGAACATATATTGAAAATCTTGAAATAAGCATTATGCTGGTATGGGTCGGAGGTATTTTTGTTAATATTGCTATATACTATTATGCTGCAGTCTTAGGTCTAGCCCAGCTCTTTAATTTTGAAAGCTATAAGCCACTTATCATACCAATTGGTATACTGATAATTGTCCTCTCAATTACAGGTTCGGACACTCTGCTGACTTTTGTCCTCTTCTTGCAATACACATTGCCTTTTTATACACTTGTAATGGGCTTTTTAATACCTTTGCTGTTGCTGATTATTTCACTTTTCAAAGATTGGCACAAGAAAAGGTCATCTTTAAAAAATAATCGGGCTGGTTGTGCTGAATAATAGTTAAGCAAAGGTGGAAAAATATCTATAGTAATATATATAATTCTGGAGGTGATTTATTGTCCTATCTGGTATTCTATATTTCTCTTTTTGCTATATGGGTTATCTTTGGTATTATCAGTCGTTTTAAACCAGTAAAGTTTGACGCCTTACTCATTGGCATTGCTACCATCGGCTACTCTATGGGTTATGACACAATACTGGGGGATGTAATGGGTCTTTATCATTACATAAACCCTGCAGTGTCAAATCTTTATATGACTATTTCAGCTTTTTTGCTTTATCCTTTGCTCAATATGATATATGTATTGTATCTCCCCAAAAGAAGCTCAAAAAGAATCGGATACACGCTTCTTTGGATCATTGCAATGTTTGTTTTTGAGTTAATTACGGTGCTTTCACAAACAATAGTATTTACCGGTTGGAGACCTCTCCCATGGTCTATTGTAACTTATATTGCAACATATGCCTTTATAATACTGTTTAATAATTATATTGAAAGTCAATCTCGAATCCGCATATATTGAGGTTATGAGCACTCTTGACTATTTGGGTAGTTCCTTAAATATATAACATCTCTAATACTCCAAGACAGCCTTGAAAGCTTAGTGCGCCTTGCCCTGTGTGCTTTTTAAGACCCATACTTTTCAGTAATTTTAAACCATGCAAAAACTAATATCCCGACCAGTGAAATAAGCAAAGTATATAAAACGATATTCATTGTTTCACCTTCCTACCGAGAACTACAATTGGAAACCAGCTTAAAATAATCATAGCTGATATGTTAACAACAATACTGTCCGTTGAATGCCAGTTAGTATATACAAGGACGCCAGTTTTTAAAAGAAATACTTCCGCAAGTGTGTAAAGACCTGCAAGAACCAATACATTGGCTACTATAAATATTTTCTTTGAAGGATGGTATTGTGCCATAAGTATTCCAATTACAAACACAGGTCCTAGCACAAAGAATACTGATGAACCCCTAATGCTAATAATCGGATTTTCAATCTTATAAAAGCCATGGAGTACAGCTTGAGTATCAACCGCATATTGAAGCAGTATGGCAAGTACACCATTCCACACATTTTTCTTTAGCTTTTTAAAATCAATCAGCATAAAAAACATAACCCAGCTGAATACAAAAAATATAATCCACTCCATTTAGATCCTCCTTCAAATTGCAGCCTCAAGTAAATTCGTGCCCAAATCAGGCTTTCATCTCCCTATTAAAATGCAGAGGACATCCTCCTGTTCTTCTTAAAAGTTAAAAACCCACTTTGAAAAGGGTGAATATATAAACCCTACAATATCAAGCCAATTGGGAAAGTTCCAATCAAAAATCACATTATAGGCGTTAAATAAAGCCAATAGCATTATAATTATCACAGCTGCTGACTCTCCAATTTTTTTCTTTTTAAGCAGCTGTACTATATCAAAAATCATAATTCCAACAATAGTTACTGTTATAGTCCATATCATGTTAATATTACCTACTCAAAATTCTATTAATAAAATTTACTATTACTTTTACCCACTATTTTCATCAAGTATTATGGGATCTGAGATTTCCCCGGGCCTTTTCATAAAAAAGTCAACGTTGTACCTTACTTCCAAGTTAGTATAAACTTTTCTCCAATCATCCTCTATGCTTTTCCACAGCTCTGGTTTACTCCTGTAGACAGCTTCTCCAAATCCAAATATGTCGGCTTCATATACAGTCTGTGCTTTTAAAACTGCATTCTTCATTTCTTCTCTGATTATTTCCGCTGCTTTTTCTTCGATCTTTTTTTTCACTCTTGCGTCAATGCTTGAACCCCCCCCATAATGCTGAAGCTCATTATTCTTTGACTCAAACCTTACTTCCATAATAAGCCTACCATTTTCCACAATAGGCTTCAGTTTTGTTGAATAACCAACTACTCGCACTGATGCAATGCCTATGTTCTCGCCACATGTAACCGTAACAACTGACCTTTCACCTGGATGAGCAATCCATTTATATCCTCTAGCTTCATTACGATCCAGAAAACCTACCAGCTGCCCTCCCCTAAAAACAGCACACCCCTCTATATCGATTCTGCCTTTATGTGTGTTTTCATCATTAAGCTTGAGCGCGCTCTCCCTGAATGTTGAAAACGACCTTTGGTTATTGATTTCCAATCCGATTTTACCTGCTACACTACAGCGGTATTTTGTCTTAAGATTGATTGCAAACTCTCTTAATGTGATTGTCTTAGACTTATTCCAGTCTTTTTCCTGCATTATTATGCCTTCTATTTCTTCGGGCAGACTTTTATCAATTTCAGCTGGTGTTATAAGCAAATCATGTGCAGTTCCTTCACAAGCCAAAAAGTAGCTGTCATACCTTATTGCTCTTTCCCGCAAAAGAGAATCAATTATCCCAACAACACCGCTTTTAGCAAGCTCTTCGCCTACTAAAATAATTTCATTATGGTAGAAAACAATCTTTCTAGGCGCAAACCTACTTAAATTAGTTTGTGCTTCACTTATACTTTCGCCTGTAGCTGAACCTATCCATGTATTTGATCTTTGTCCGCTAGCTTGCGGATCACCTATTGGCATAATTGCAAGTACTGTTAGCTTAATGTGCCCATCCGACTCAAGATCAATACCTATAGCTCTCACCAGACCAATTTCATTGAGCTCTAGCTTTCCCCAACAACCTGATTGCATTGTCATCATTATAGCTGTTAATATCAGCACTAGTATTTTCCGTTTCATCGCTTATTCCTAACTCCCACTCTGATGCTCAGGACCTGGCTTTTGATTATCCTTCATTCTGGTTGAATTATTTTTCTGTATATATTCCGGTCTCTTCCTTGATAACCACAAAGGAAGCTTTAGCACATCAGCAATGACGTTTTTTGTGTGCATTGGGCTCATTGGTGATAGATAGGGAACTCCAAGCGATCTTAGTGAAGCCATGTGAATAAAAACAAACAAAATACCGATTATTATACCATAAACACCGAGGCTTCCCGCAAGGAACATTATTGGATACTTGATAACTCTCACCGCTCTGCCCATATCATGCGATGGTATAGTAAAGGAGCATAGACCTGTAAGTGAGACCACCACAAGTAAAACAGGAGAGGCAATCCCCGCCTGCACTGCGACCTGTCCAATAACCAGCGCTCCTATAATGCTTAACGTCGATGCAATGGATTTTGGAAGCCGAAGTCCGGCTTCTCTTATCACCTCAAAGGTAAATTCCATTAGTATCGCTTCAACGAAAGCTGGAAAAGGAACCTGTGCCCGATAAGACTGCAGAGTTATAACTAGATTTGCAGGTATCA
The DNA here is from genome assembly GCA_964411505.1 of uncultured Clostridiaceae bacterium. Taxonomy (GTDB): domain Bacteria; phylum Bacillota; class Clostridia; order CAYPLH01; family DUMO01; genus CAYPLH01. Next base: position 10,907 of record CAYPLH010000082.1, read on the forward strand.
TTTCTTGGTGGTAGGTAGTAATCGCAATATATAAGGACGGTGCAAGAAAAGCAATAATGAATGCTAGGTATCGTAAAATTTTTATGGTAAATGCAAAATAAAAACGGTGGTAATTATCTTCCGGCGCGCTCAAAAAGTCGGTAAAAACTATTGGGACAATAAGTGCAAAAGGTGTTCCATCCACAAGGATAATAATCCTACCTTCAGATAAAGCAATCACACACTTATCAGGGCGCTCGGTAATGTCCACCTGGGGAAAAACCGAGGCAGGGTTATCCTCAATAAACGCCTCTACATACCCTGATTCAATTATTATATCAGTATCAATTCTCGAAAGACGACTTTTAAGCTCTTTCAACACCTCTTTGTCTACAAGACCATCAATATATAATGCAGCAACATAAGTCTTACTAAGCTTTCCTAACTCAAACATCTCCAGCTTAAGCTCTGGCGTCCTAAGTCTCCTTCTCAATTGTGACAGGCATGTTGGCAGTGCCTCAACAAATCCCTCTTGAGGACCTCTCATAACAGCCTCAACAATGGTTTCACCTACTGGCCTCATATTAGTCCCGTATGTATCCACACCTATAGCAAAAGGTGACCCGTCCACAAACAGACAGGAATACCCCACCATTATCTTCTTTACTACTTCACTTATAGAATTCACAGCTTCTGATGTACCAACAGAAATAATACCGCTATTTAAGCTTTCAGCAAGCTCTTTTCCAGCAATGGGTTTTTTGGTATCGACCACTCTTACATCCATCATAAGTGGTCTTAAAAGGTTATTGTTTATATAATCCTTTTCTACTAGTACATCCAGGTAGATAACAAAGCAATTCACAGGAATCGAGCCCACAGTAAAATCTCTGAAGACTGCATCCTGACAGTTTTTAAAAACACCCTCAAGTTTTTTCCGGTTTTCGTTTATATCTTCCGAAACCAGTATCCCGTCCAGTGTCTGCTCTCCTGATTTTTCAATTTTTGATACTGTCTCTTTTAATTTTGTGCTATTAAGAAGGTCGCGTTTTGGCATTAATTCTTCTACAGCAACAGGTTTCTTTACAGTCCTGTGTTTTTTCATTCAATCACCATATATTTTGCCTTGATTATTGATATACCCTCTTAATTTATCCCATATTAACTGTTTTTATTTATAATACTTATATTGAATTTTTTTGTTTCAAGGTTGATAAACTTAACTAAAAGAGAAACTCTATTTTCTTCATTTAACAAATCCCAGTAATATTTGGCCACACTGTCTATATCTTTATCTAATCTGACCATGCATGGTTCGCCACAAAAAGACGGGAGGGGGTTTCCATCCGAGTTATAAGTGTGGATTAAATGACCTGTGCCCGGTATTGCAGAGGAATAGCTGAAGAAAAATCTTTGACATACTCTTTCATTATTATCAAGGGATTTTAAAATTGATAGGTTGTAAAGAGTAATTTTATCATCCAGATTTACAATTCCTGAAATTCTTGGGGTGTAATTTGGTGCATCAGGTTCAAAAGTTCTAGTTCGCAATGCATCTTCAAAGCTGCCAGATTTGTCTTTGAAAAAATCATATATGGTGTCGGTCTGATCGCCGTTTGTCACTATGTGCTTATTTTCGATATGCTTAACAGGATAATAAATTACCAAAGAGGGATCTTTGAGCTTTGCCGGGTGGTACGCTCTTGTTCTTACAAATCCATTTTCCTCAGTGAACACTCTATTTCTGCTGTTTTCACTTCTTCCCATTATCCAATAAACCTGAATAATGTTTTTTGAATCAGGACTAAGACCGATTATAATTCCCCTTCCTGGGTATACATTTTCAGAAAGCTTCTTCATATTTCTTTTTATGGTATCTTCGTATAACATATTTTCCTCCGATTATAATCTTAATAATAAAAAAATCTTTATAATTACCTAGCATCCCTAAGAACCCTACTTAAAGCAGCAAAGGGGCTTCCCCTTGCGATCCCCATTGTCTAAGAAAGCATAATTTCCTAGATAATAAAAAAGCTATACCTGCATAGCCTGCACCAAAAAAACGCTCTGTGATGTTCTCGTCTATAATCATATTATAAATTGCCGCATCCCATTTGTGAACCACTATCTGAAAAATTTTTAGAATACAGGTTAAAATTACCAGGGAAAAAAGGTGGCTTCACCACTTTTTTTCGCTAGGGAACCTTATGGTTCCCTTCGACGGATGCTCCGCATCC
>CAYPLH010000083.1:0-13075 GCA_964411505.1 uncultured Clostridiaceae bacterium
TGCAGTATTGGAGATGATTCTTCATGAAAGAAAAGCTACCTCTGAATAGACACTTCCTCATTTGAAGAAATACCTTCACCACTGCTCCTGATTTTGGAGTTTTGTGAGTTTGCTATCAGCAGACATATAAAATTGTTAGGCTTGGATATGCTGTCTCAGTACGTTTACAACTTTTTCATACTGAATCCTGTATATGGAAATAATCCCTCATCCATTGAAATTTTTTTAATACGCCAAAAGCTTCCTTCACGAACAAGAGAAAGAACTGCTTTATAATCTCCTGCAGGCCCGGTAGATGTCATGGTTGAAAATACTAACTCTACAGTGTAGGTATCATTTCCGGTGTCTTCTACCTTTAAAATTTTGTAGCTTTGTACCCAGGGGCTAGACATGCCTGTCACCCAATTAGGAGCATTTTTCTCAAGCTGCTGTGCATATATTTTTTTAAGCTCGCCAGTCATAACAGAGTATTGCAAAGCTGCACTTCGCATTTTCAGCCCGTTCGCCCATACTGTGGCTGCTTCTTCTGGGGTACAGACGCCTACTTGTTTCATGGCCTCAGTTAATAGCTGGCTTCTAACTTCAAACTTATTTATCTCTGCAGCACTTGCGAAAGAACTTAAATATTTCCAGTTAAAAATGTAGCCTATAAAATTAAAAACTACTACTGAAAGAACTACAATGCACGCAACAATAAAACCTAGCCATCTTGCCTTTTTAAAAAGAATGATTCTCACAAGAATCCCTCCATAAAATTGTTTGATACTATATTGTATGAAAGATATTGCAGCGTTATTTCATAAATTATCATATTAGAAAACACAAAGAATTTTTTGCAACTATTTTAAGTCAAACTCATGAATGTAAGAAAAAACAGATACAACCGGGGATGTGATTTTGAAAACCACTACCCTTTAGAGTATTTGGTTAGTTAGCAACCAAACAACTGATTCTTATGATAACAGTTTTAAGATTAACCTATACATTCACTAAGTTCATCAGTTACGTTCTTTAATGCATCTTCAACCGTCCTGAAAATTGTTTCAGGCTTTGTCCTCTTAAAGTGTGGACTGTTAGTAAATTCCTTTACAGGCTTCATTATATCCTCTACCCTGCTGTTCTCGAATTCGCAGTCAAAATAGCAGTAAATTAAAGCATATAAGGTGAGATCCTCTCCAAAACTTAAATTGTAATAGTGATCCTTAATTTCATAATACTTCTTTGTAAATTTCTGTATCCATTCTTCAGTTTCGTGTTCGGGTATTATGTTGTTTGATTTTACAGCTTTGACTTTTCTCATCATAAACATTACCGTTCACCTTCAACTTTCATAAATAACTTTGTTACTATTACCACAGATTAATATTCACCAAACTGTCTGACAGGATTTTGCAACATTGTTCAAATCCGAATTCCTATCAGGACTAGTACATATATTTTGCTGTAATACTATATTATATATATAGTATACCTAGATAGTAGACATTTAGTTAAAAAATTATATTAAGTCATTAAAAGTTATGAACTCAAGTTTGTTTGACACATAATCTCTGATGTCCTTAAAAACACTCACCAGCTTTTGATTTTTCTCTATAGGAGTGCATTCATAAAAATATACTGAAACAGATTCAACAGGCGCCAGCGCTCCTTCAAAGAGTCTTATTATCTCTGCTAAAGTAATATTAACCGGACTTTTTGAAAGCTTGTATCCGCCCTTCGGACCTCTTACACTTTTCACATATCCTGTACTTTTTAGTAGAAGCAATATTTGTTCTAAAAATTTCTTAGGAATATTGTTTCGTTCAGACAGCTCCGATATCTTCATCAGTCCGCCTTCATAATTTCTGGAAAGGTCTATTAAAGCAAGACATGCATATTCAGTCTTTTTTGACATCTTCAATGTATTCACTTCCAGCTTTCAGTTAATATTAACAACAAATACATTATATAGCGAGAAACAAACCCCTGTCAACATTTGGAACAAACTATTCTATGAACTGACCTGTAATAAGTTACTATTCACACCTCCTCTGAGCCCATTAAGTGAACAATTGGGTTTGAACTGACCTGTAATAAAGCTCTTGATTAATTAAAATTTATTGGCTTTATTACAGATCAAGCTTGTTCAAAACTTCATTGCAGTTAAAATTGTAATATCACTATTTTTTTAAACAACTCATAAAAAACAGGATTATACCTAAAAACCCCAATAATACAACAACTGATTTTATCTTTTTTAACATAATATGACTCCGAAAAAAATTAATAGCTAGGCCACGGTAACAGGTTCCAGTATCCAAAGAAGCATGTTACAAATGTCACCAGTATACATATTACTACAAAAGGAACTCCATATTTTAGAAAATCTCCTACTGTAATAATGTGCTCACCAGTTTCAGGATCCCTAGCCATTGAATATGCAATTGCGTTGTTTACTGTACCGCAAATCATAGCATGAGCAAAAGAAGATGTAAATGAACACGCAAGTCCCACTTTCCATAGATGTATGCCTGACATCTCGGCCATGGGAAGTACAACAGGTCCCACCGCTCCAACTGTCGCTCCGTCGGACATAAAGTTTGTAATAACTCCTGTTATAAGGCTAACCGCAAACAGAACAATTCCACCGTCAGCCATGTTGGGCATAATTACTTTCAGTCCTTCAAGAAGTTGATTTGCCATCCACAGCGCACCACCTGTTGCGTTTAGTACAGTTCCTATAAGGCATGCAGCAGCATATAATAAAACAACATCAATTGCAACTTTATGCTGTAGATCTTTCCATGTCACCACACCAAAAACCAGCATTATAAAAACAACTGTAATTGTTGTGCCTCCAAGTCCAAGGGGTCCGCTAAAGAATATCCATAATACGACCTGCATTAAAAACAGTATTGCCATTATAAGTTCTTTGCCCTTAAGAGGTCCTATATCCTTTATATTTTCCTTCATTGTAGCCGAAATATTAAAGTCCTTAGCAAGAACTTTTCTACCAGCAGTAAACCACATATAAATTGCCGTGGTTATTGCAAGAATTGGAACCAGAGGGAACCCATACATCATCCACTCCCCGAAACTGATTGGCATATTATAATCTTGAAAATAACCTACCATTATTGCAGAACGTCCCCCGACCGCCGGTGATCCTGATCCTCCGATATTTGCAGCAAAGCAAATTCCTAGAAACAAAAACACACCAAGGTGCTTGTCATGTCGAACACCTGCTTTTTTGCATGCCTGTGTATAGACCAGCATTAAAATCGGCATCATTAAGGCTACCAACGCATGCTCCGAAAAAAACGCAGCAAGGACAGCAAGAAGGAGAAAAAACACAAATGCAAAGGACTTCATTCCTTTTACCTTTCCTAGCAGTAAAAATCCTATGCGCTTATCCAATCCTGTCATTGAAACACCGGCAGCTATGCAGAGTACCCCAGCAATAAACAATACTGCATCTTTCATATAAGCTTGCGATATTTTTGCAAGAGGAAAAAGTGAAAAAAGATAACATACTACACCGGCAAGTATATCTGTAGCACCAAGAGGAATTGATTCTGTTCCCCATAAAAGTGCGCAAAATAATAGCAGTGCAACAGCTATTTTGGCCTTGCCTGCTACGTGAACGGCATCTAGTTTATTTTCACCTTCATACTTCATTACCTTGTTGTACGATTCTACTATTGAAGTAGTTCCTTTCTCTAACACTGCTCCCATTGGATTTTCCTGTTCCATCAATTCTACCATACTGGCAGGTGGCGGAATGACAATCATAACAACAAACAGCAGCAAAAGTATTACAAAAATCACAGGTCTTCTCCCCGGTTCTCCTGTTACCCATGCTGGAAGTATGGGTTTTTTAACATTAGTAACTACACTTGACATAATATGTACCCCCCTTTGTTATTAGTGTCAGTAGTCGCTTTTTATACGTTACTTTACACTATCATGTTATTACATATTACATTTATATTAGCAAAATTAAACAATAAAGTAAATACATTTTTTTCCGAGGAAGTATATAATTTCTCTACATGTCACTATTTTTGATACCAATGTTAGTTGAACGAATGTACAAACGTCTATGAGACAGTACTTTACAACGAAGCATCTTTTCTCGTATTTGAAATTTACATACTTTGCATTATTATTATTCTGTTAGCTTTTATTCTTAGAATACTACTTGGATTTTTGATTTGTAAATTGTATAAAGAGCATCATAAACCTTGTGGCGGTGACGATAACCACGGTAAGAAAAATACTAAACACAAAAAGAAGAATAAGAAAGATGGCGATGGTGGTGGCATTAATATAATATTCTGATATCGCTCCTAAAAGTCGCTTCGCGTCTTTTAGAAAGGACGGTCATATTACTAGCCTATGTTAACAGGAATGGCTCGGATAAAACCGTAATCAAAACAGATTATTGATGAAGTAGCCTCACAAAAGAACAAAATAAAAAATGGGCTGTACCAAGTATTTTAAATTAGGTACAGCCCATTTTTAAATATATTCTTCCTTAAAGTAGTCCTAAACAGCCCACTTCTTTATTTAAAACAATCCCATTTTTTTTAGATTATCAATGCTTATCTTAGCACTTTCTAAAGCCGGTTTGTTCCCTCTATCCTGCTCAATAACAAACCAGTCTATTTCATACTTGTCTTTTAACTGGAAAATTTCCTTAAAATCTATAGTTCCTTCTCCAATTTCGCAGAAACTTGCTTCTTCGCTGTCTTCCATGTCCTTAATGTGCAATAGGTAAGCTTTTCTGTTATATTTATTCAAAGTCTTTAAAATATCCTGCCCGCCTTTTTTAACCCAGTATACATCTGCTTCAAAAAAAACTAGATCAGGCTCCAGATTTTCCATAAGAATATCCATTCCCATTTTATCGCCATATTTCTCAAATTCAAAGGCATGGTTGTGATATCCCAATTTAAATCCATTTTCTTTGAGTATTCTGCCCTTTTCATTCAGTATATCCGCCGCCTTTTTAAAGCCGTCTAAACTCCTGACCTCCTCCGGAAGGGCGGGGACAACCATATAACGTGAACCCACTATGTCCATATAATTCATATAGAAATCCAATTCATTTTGAACGGCTCCATATGAAAAATGCATTCCTGCAATTTTAAGACCAAGCTTGTCAGCTTCGGATTTAATTTTCACAGGATCCTGGGTTTTAAAGTCAAAGCCCGAAAGTTGTATTGCTGGATATCCCATATCTGCTAATACTTTCAAAGTGCCAAAAAAATCTTCTTTAAGTTCATTTCTTACATTATAAAGAGTTATTCCTACTCTGTTTTTCATAAAATCTATCTCCCCTCAGTTTACCCCAAGTAAAATTTTACATGCTATAAGTACCGGATGTATCCAATGTATTTTCATTAGTCTTCTTTTGGAATTTCGAATTTCTTATTTTCTCCTGAAGCTTTTCATAGAAAAGATCCTCATTAAAGGGTATATCCACCCAAGAATCAGTCCAGGAAGACAGGTGCATAGCATTAGATATCAACAAACCATTAATTCCATCTTCTCCGGGGGCAAGCATTTTGGTCCCTTTTTGAATTGCATTAACCCAATCCTGCATTATACCTACATGACTGGTTGTCTCTCCTTTTACAGGTATCTTGCACTCCCAATTTTCTGGCTGACCAAAACCACCTGTATATTCTCTGTTAAATTGTCTTTCAGGTACTCTCAATCTCCAAAATGTGATTTCATCGTTTTCCACAACAATTTTGCCTCTGTCACCTGTCACTTCCAATCTGTTTGTTCCCGGTGTTTCTGCAGTAGAAGTTACAAATACTCCTGTTGCACCATTTTCATATTCAACAAATGCTGTTACATCATCTTCTACTTCAATATCATGGTACTTCCCATAATAACAAAAAGCTTTAACCCTTTTTGGCATGCCACAGGTCCATTGCCAGAGGTCGAGATTGTGAGGACACTGGTTCAAAAGAACGCCTCCCCCTTCACCTTCCCACGTTGCTCTCCATCCACCTGAATCATAGTAGCTCTGTGATCTGTACCAATTCGTAATAATCCAATTGGTGCGTTTAAGTTCGCCTAACTCACCGGACTCAATCAAATCTTTTAACTTTTGGAAAACCGGTTTTGTTCTCTGACAAAGCATTATGCAAAACACCTTGTCGCTCTTCTTTGCCAATTCATTCATTTCCCGAACATTCTTCGTGTAAACGCCAGCAGGCTTTTCAATTAATACGTGAAGGTTATGCTCAAACCCTTTTACCGCATACGATGGATGTGAATAATGAGGAGTAGCTATAATAACAGCATCAATTGAACCTGAAGCATATAACTTATCTACATCTTCAAATACCTGTACTTTTTCGCCAAACTCATCTTTTGCCCATTTAAGTCTTTCCTCTTTTGCATCGCATACTGCAGTGAGTTCTGCACCTTTGACTTTTCCGTTAAAGATGTTCGAGGCATGTTTACTGCCCATATTACCTATTCCTACTACGCCAATTCTTACTTTACCCACAACTCTTTCCTCCTATATATTTCAAATTTTTGAAAGAACTTTTTTAAGTGAATCCACAGCAACCGCAAATAGCTTAGGACCACCATCACGCATACCTTTTATTTTAGTATTATCTAGCTCAAGTTGATCTAATCCTTTAAACTTACCCAAATGTGGTTCTATTGAAAGGAATCCTTCATAACCACTATTATTCAGATCTGTAAGAACTTCATGGATTTTTCCATCTCCGTTTCCTGCTGGAACAACACTATGTCCATCATACAAAGCATCCTTTATATGAACATATTCAATATAGCTTTTTAACATGTTATATGCATGAGGATATACTTCAACATCACATTGAACGAAGTTCGCAGGATCAAAAGTCATTCTTACATAATCGCAATTCATAGTTTTAATAAGGTCAAAACACCTTTCTGGAGTATCACCATAAATTCCTTTTTCGTTTTCATGAAGAAGTATAATATTGGAACCTTTAGCTGCATCAACAAACCTACTCCATCTTTCCATAACTTCATCGCGATAGTTCGCTGCATCTTCATCACTAGGAATGAAAAAGCTGAACATCCTGATGTGTTTTGCTTCTAGGATATGAGCGATTTCAATTGTGTGCTTAAATTTGTCAAGATGAGCTTCAAAATCATCATTTATCTTTATCTTTCCAATAGGTGAGCCTACCGCAGATATCTTGAATCCCCTGTCATCCAACTTCTTCTTAATTTCTATGACCTCGGAAGTGGAATATTCTACAACACCTTTTCCGTTAACACCTCGCATTTCAATATACTTTATATCATGCTGATCTAAAACGTCCATCTGAATATTAAGATCAGGATCAATTTCATCAGCAAATGCCGATAATACAAACTTACTCAACCACAATCACTCCTTAGAATAAATTTTGATATATGAATTAACTATATTATGCTTTTTATCCACGCTCCTGTGTGTGGAGCGACCTCTTTTTTATGATATAACTGTGCATGTACATTTTTTGCGTTAGCAAAAAAATCTTGCACGCGCATAAATCCGGCGGAGGCGTATAATATCCTCGACCACGAGAACATTATATCATGAATTTCGGAGAAATTACATGATATAATTGTGCATGTGCGTTTTTTGCTTTAGCAAAAAAAATCGCACGCGCATAAAATCCGCCAGCGGCGTATAATGTCCTCATTTATGAGGACATTATATCATGAATTTCGGAGAAATTACATGCTTCTCGTGATTTTTTAAAAAAGCTTGACCCAGCTTGACCCAAAGCAGTGATAGAACTTGAATTTTATTCTATTAATCTTATTTACTGCTTTCTTCTTTTTCAAATTCACATTTTTCATTGCTGCACTTTGTTACAGGCTTCTTTCTAACATACTTCTTAACCAGAAAACTTCCACATTCAGGGCAGTTGCCCCCCGAAGGCATATCCCATGACATATAATCACAGTTTGGATTATTTTCACAACCGATATACTTTCTGCCTTTTCTGGTTTTCTTAATAAGAACTTTTCCATTACATTTTGGGCACTCCACACCTGCTTCTTCTAGAATAGGTTTTGCATTTCTGCATTCAGGAAAACCCGGGCATGCCAAAAACTTACCATATCTACCCATTTTTATAACCATATTACGCCCACATTTTTCACATTTTATATCAGTTTCCTCAACTGGTAGCTCCACTTTACTGAGTTTAGATTCCGCTTCCTTCAGTACACTTTCAAAAGGCGGATAAAACTGCTCCATTATCTCAACCCAGTTCTTGTTTCCTTCCTCAATATTATCCAAGCTCTTTTCCATCTGGGCTGTAAAATCAACATCCACTATATCTTTAAAATACTCTTTCATGATATCGGTTACTATTTTTCCAAGTTCTGTAGGAATAAGTGTCTTCTTTTCCCTCTCAACATAACCTCTCGTAATTATAGTTGTTATAACTGGTGCGTAAGTACTAGGTCTTCCGATACCTTTCTCTTCTAGGGCTTTTACCAAGCTGGCTTCAGTATATCTTGACGGTGGCTGGGTAAAATGTTGCTTCGGCTCGATTTTTTTAAGATCAACTACTTCACCTTCAACAAGATCAGGAATGTTTGTATCAGGATCATCCTGTTCATCATCACTACCCTCAATATATACTGACATAAATCCAGCAAATTTTAGCTTTGACCCAGTGGTTCTGAATATATACCCATTAACTTCTAAATCTACATTTAGTGTGTCATATATTGCATGAGCCATCTGACTTGCGATAAACCTATCCCAGATAAGCTTATATAGCCTGAATTGATCTCTGTTCAACGACTCCTTAACATCTTCAGGTCTCAATGTTAAGTCAGTTGGTCTTATAGCTTCATGAGCATCTTGCGAGGCTGATCTGTTTTTGAAAATATTGGGTTTATTGGGCAGATTTTCTTTGCCATACTTCCCTTTAATAAACTCTATTGCATCCTTTCGTGCATCATCAGATATTCTCATAGAATCGGTACGAATATAAGTGACAAGACCAACAGTGCCTTTTCCCTTTACATTAATACCTTCATACAACTGCTGTGCAACCATCATCGTTTTTCTTGTCGCAAAACCTAGCTTTCTTGAAGCCTCCTGCTGAAGTGTACTTGTTATAAACGGTGGTGCGGGTGACTTTTTCTTTGTGCCTCTTTTTACACTTTTTACAACATATTTCTCATCTTTTATTTCATTAAGAATTTTATCAACCTGTTCTTTATTTTTGAGTTGAATTTTTGACTTTCCCTTGCCGTGAAACTTTGCTTCAAATGTAAGCTTAGCTTTGTTTTTTGAAAGAGTGGATGTGATGCTCCAATATTCTTGTGGTATGAATTTTTCAATTTCCTCTTCCCTGTCAACAATTAGTCTAGTTGCCACAGATTGAACTCTGCCGGCACTTAAACCCTTTCTTACTTTTTTCCATAGAAGCGGGCTTATTTTATAACCTACAATCCTGTCAAGCACTCTGCGTGCTTGTTGTGCATCAACTACATCCATATCTATTTCCCTAGGATTTTTAACAGCATTCTTTACAGCATTTTGAGTAATTTCATTAAAAGTAATCCTGCATTTTTGCGTTCTATCAATATTTAGTAAATGGGCAAGATGCCACGAAATAGCCTCACCTTCGCGGTCAGGGTCAGTTGCAAGATAAACTTTTTTTGCATTCTTAGCTTCTTTTTTAAGTTTATTTATAATCTCACCTTTACCACGAATTGTAATATACTTAGGTTCAAACTTATTCTCAACATCAATACCTAATTGGCTTTTGGGAAGATCTCGAATATGTCCGTTCGAAGCTTCTATCTTATACCCACGACCTAAGAACCTGCCAATAGTTTTGGCTTTTGCCGGAGATTCAACAATCACTAAATAATCTGCCATCCGTATCCCTCCACAAAAAGAATTCCCTTATACTGTTAAAGTATTTTGGGTGAGTAATAACCATATTATGATTGCTCCCCAGTAAGTCGCTTTGCTACTTATTCCTGCAGCCTAACCTGCAGGAAATTTCAACTTCTTTGCAATCTGGTGCAATCTAATATGATTATCCAGCCTTACAAAGAAGGCTGCAGCTAGCTATTCATGCATAACTTGCTGCAGAAAGTCACTCTGTGACTTTCTATGTCATAATCATATTATAGTGTATGTCTTTAAATTATTAATAATTGTAATATTAACATAAATAAAAAATAAATCCAATATTTTTTATTCCTTAAGCTTAAATACCTTTCCTGGAACCTGTATAATCAAGCCTTTTAATTCCATAATAATAAGAAGTGAATTCACAATATCCATACTGATTCCCGTCTTTTCTGATATGGTGTCAATATGTAGATCTTCATACCTTAAAATATCTAAAATCTTTTTTTCATCTTTGCCAAGTTTATTTAGCATAAAGCTTTGGGCAGAATCTTCAATATTTCTATATTCTAAGTTTATATTACTACATAAGTTTAATTCTTCGAAAATATCTTCAGAACCAGTAACAAGTTTTGCTCCTTCCTTTATAAGATTGTTTGTTCCTTTGCTATTCCAACGGTTGATATTGCCTGGCACTGCAAAAACGTCTCTACCTTGCTCAAGAGCATAGTCTGCTGTTATTAAAGAACCACTCTTTTCACCTGCTTCAATCACAGCAATTCCTTTTGACATCCCACTTATAATCCGGTTTCGTGCCGGAAAGTTATGAGGAAGTGGTTGTGTCCCTATAATATTTTCCGAAATAACTGCTCCATTTTTAATAATTTGCTCCATTAGGTAGATGTTTTCTTTTGGATATACAATATCAAGTCCACAGCCCAAAACAGCAATGGTTCTGCCACCACCCTTTATTGCTCCATAATGTGCATGAGAATCAATTCCTCTTGCCATGCCACTTATTACAGTTATCCCTCCCTTCGACAAGTCAAAAGCAGTGTTTTCCGCCATCTCAAGCCCGTATACAGTAGCTTTTCTGGAGCCTACAATTCCTATGCAGCATTCATCTGGTTTCAGTTTCCCTTTAGCGTATAAAACAATTGGAGGATCATAAATGTGTTTAAGAATTTCCGGATAATCTTTGTCTTGTATTGTAACTACATCAATTTTATTCTCAATTGTTCGCTTTAGTATCTTTTCAGCATCCTTTTTATACTCTTTGCAAAACAGTTGATCAATATTTTTATTAGATAGAAAAGGTGCCAATCTGAGTTCTGGCAATGATGCATCCCATACACTACCAGCGTTATCGAAAAAATCAATTAGTTGTTTTTTCTTTTTTGGGGAAATTTTGTTAAGTGTACTAAGCCACACCCAGGGCAGTAAATCCATCTTCATAAAGAACCTCCATACTTAACACGACTGCCTTGAAATTTTCTGTCCAGACTCCTGTATTGTATTGCTTCTGCAATGTGTCTTTCATTTATATTTTTACTTTTTTCCATATCCGCTATAGTCCTAGATACCTTAAGTATTCGGTTGTAAGCCCTCGCACTTAAACTAAGCTTTTTAAATGCTGATTCTAAAATCTTTTTACCTTTAGAGTCAAGTTGGCAAAATTCAATAATTAATGACGGTGGCAGCTGTGCGTTAGAAAATATTTTAAAATTTTTGTATCTTTCAAGCTGAATCTTCCTAGCTTCATTTACTCTTTTTTTAATTTCTGCTGATGCTTCTTCTACTTTGATGCTTTGAAGATCCTCGTACTTAATGTTAGGAACCTCTATTTGTATATCTATACGATCTAAAAGAGGGCCACTTATCTTTCCCATATAATTATCTATTTCATGTTGAGAGCAAATACATCCTCTTGACTCATCCAGTAGATAACCACACTTGCACGGATTCATTGCAGCAAGTAGGAGGAAAACTGAAGGATATGTAAGACTTGCATTAATCCTAGATATTGTGACATTTCCATCTTCTAAAGGTTGCCGCATCACTTCAAGTGCAGATTTACTAAACTCAGGAAATTCATCCAAGAACAACACACCATAATGTGCAAGGCTTATTTCACCAGGTTTTGGAATCTTACCTCCTCCTGTAAGACTCACATTAGATATGGTATGATGTGGACTTCTGAATGGTCTTTTTGTAACAAGAGATGCCCCTTCAGGCAGAATCCCCGCTATACTGTGAATCTTTGTTACTTCTAATGACTCTTCAAAGGTTATGTCAGGTAAAATACCCGGCAGTCTTTTGGCAAGCATAGTTTTACCACACCCGGGTGAGCCTATCATCAGGCAATTGTGCCCCCCGGATGCCGCGATTTCTAATGCCCTTTTAACATTTGCCTGACCTTTTACATCAGAAAAATCCTCGTACTCACTATGTGAATCACCAAAAAGTGTATCTACATCTACCTGGTGTACATCAATAGCTTTCCTGTTTGTTAAGTGATCGAATATTTCTTTTATACTTTCCGCTGGAAGAACATTAACTTCATTTATTACTGCAGCCTCATCAGCATTTTGAATAGGTAGAAATAAATTTTTGATTCCTGATTCACAAGCACATGCTGCAGCATTTAAAGCACCATTTATTCTTTTAATTTGACCATCCAGCGAAAGCTCCCCAACAAACATGGAATCTTTATATTCTCTTAATGGGAATTGTCCTGTTGCTGCTAAAATGCCCAGCGCTATAGGCAGATCATATGTAGAACCTTCTTTCTTAAGACTGGCGGGAGCAAGATTAACAGTAATTCTGCCCAAAGGAAATTCGAACCCTGAATTTTTTAAAGCAGCCCGAACTCTTTCTTTGGCTTCTTTAACAGCAATTCCTCCCAAACCAACTATATCAAAAGCAGGCAAGCCATTGCTTATGTCAGTTTCAACTGCCACTATAAATCCTTCAATCCCTATGATGCCACAACTGGTTATTTTAGATAACATCAGCTCTTTTTACCTCACATATGTATAATTTTGTATTTATTGTTTACCCTCATACATTATACATATGTATTTTACAAATTTCAACATATTTCTGTAATTGGCTTCAATCTGCTTTTTTTTAAGTTTCTGTTCAGCCCCTCTATAACTTGAGATATAACTTTCGCAATAACGGAAACTTCGCTTCATTTGC
>CAYPLH010000084.1:0-13054 GCA_964411505.1 uncultured Clostridiaceae bacterium
AACCCTCCTTAAAGCAGCAAAGGGGCTTCCCCTTTGCAATCCCCATTGTCTAGAAAAGTATACTTTCCTAGACAATAACAAAATGCTTAAATCAAGCGTCTTGACAAGGGGTTTAAACAATTTTGTTGCTAATTTCTTGATTTTTGGTATATTATTAAAGGAACAAAAATAAACATTAATCATTGATTGATAAAAAACTCAGCTGTCTGATAATCGGACATGCTGCTAAACACGTATACTAGAAAGGCAAGCATATGAAAATCAAAGCATCAGCGGTTAAATTCTCAGCAAAAATACTTGTGTTAGCACTTCTACCTGTTTGGATAACCATGCTTTACATAGGTGTATATGAATATGATAGCAGTACAAAAAATATATCCATTTTCAAAAGATTAATAAGTCAACAAAAGTACAACGAAGCCCATGCGGTCTTTATGCACATTGACGAGGTATCTCCAAAAAGCGAAAAAATACTACCCATGCTAGATAGCAAAGTTGAAGAAGAATTTATCTCTTTTTCTGAAGCTCTAATTGAAAATTCTGTTTTAAATATCGAAAACTATAAAAATATTGCTGTTTTTAAGCATGAAATGAGCGGTGTTATTAAAACTGAATTTGAAGAAACAACAAAAATGTATATAAATGAGCAAATTGATTACACAACAGCACTAAAATATTTTAATACTATGGGAATTATAGGTTTTTCAGAGTCTAATGAACAAATCGAGTTCATAAACAGTATTAACGCAGGAAGGCTTGCCTATAATGAAGCTTTGAAGAATATTGCAAAGGGTGAATATAATGTTGCACTTCTAGAATTAAGCAAAGTAAATGAGAACGACACCATTTATTATACTATAGCAACGGAGAAGATATCAGATTGTACCAATCTTGCTGTATTAGATTATTGCACAAAAACTGATTCATTAATTGATAATAATGAGTTCACCCAAGCACTGAATTTGCTAAATGAAGCCATAAACCAGTTTCCTAGTAATGAGGAGCTTTTAGCAAAAGCCGAGCTTTGCTTAAAGCTTCAAAAAGAATGGGAGATGGCAAACCTTGTGGAGTATAATGGTATTGTTGAACATATTTTCTTTCATCCTTTAATTGCATATCCTGGGCTAGCTTTTGATAATGATTACCAAGCGCAAGGCTTTGATGATTACTTTGTTACGGTTAAGGAGTTCAACAGTATTCTTGATAATCTTTATGCGAAGGATTTTATACTGATCGACATAAATTCAATGATCGAGGAAGTAGAAGAGGATGGGAAGCTGGTAATAAAAAAGAAAAAGCTGATGCTGCCCCAAGGTAAAAAGCCTTTGGTTATTTCTATAGATGATATGAATTATTACGAATATATGATAGGAAATGGAACTATACACAAGCTTATACTTACTGAAAATGGGAAAGTCGCAGCTTACACTGAAGAAGATGGAAAAAATATCGTATCCTTTGATAACGCAATCGTTCCCATACTTGATGAGTTTGTAAGAAAGCATCCTGACTTCTCCTTCAACGGTGCCAAAGGTTTGATTGCACTGACCGGTTATGAAGGAATATTAGGATACCGGACGCATAGGGGTTCTCTAAATCGTGAGGATGAACAACAAGCGGTTCTTCCCCTGATCCAAACGCTTAAAGATACAGGCTGGACATTTGCATGCCATGGATATGGTCATTTAGATTCAGCTTCAACGAAATTCGATAACCTCTTTCGGGATACAAAACGCTGGAAAGAAGAAGTTGAATCTCTTATTGGCTCCACAAAGGTTTATATATATCCCTTTGGCAGCAGTGTAGAATACTCGAAAGATAAATTTAATATGCTGTATGATGAGGGGTTTCGGATCTATTGTGCTGTAGGTCCCACATCTTATACACAATATAAAAGCAAAGGGCTCCTTTTGGACAGACGTCATATGGATGGTATAGCCTTTCGCTATCAGAAGGAAACGCTGCTAGACCTTTTTAATCCCGATGAAATTATAGATAATGTAAGACCATGGGTATCGGAATAATATATTTGACTATTATTTAACGAAGTCCTTGTCTATAAAAATGTATTTGTGTATAATGAGAATAATATTTATTTGGACAATTTAACCCTATAAAATGATGAAATCCATGATTGCATGTTTAATGGTTTAATGTCCTGATATGCAATATTTTCGCATAATACTTTTTGAGGAGGTTTTTTAAAAATGAAAAGAATATATAATTTTGCAGCAGGTCCTTCTACGCTGCCTCTCTCAGTGCTAGAAAAAGCCCAATCGGAATTGCTGGACTACAAAGGTACCGGTATGTCCGTAATGGAGATGAGCCATCGCTCAAAAACTTATGACTCAATCATAACCGAAGCTGAAGCGCTCATGAGAGAAGTTATGGGTATCCCTGCGAACTACAAGGTATTGTTTTTACAGGGTGGAGCAACAATGCAGTTTTCCATGGTTCCACTAAATCTGCTTTCAAAAAGCGGCAAGGCTGATTATATCGTTTCTGGCAGTTTTGCAAAAAAGGCAATGCAAGAGGCACAACGCTACGGACAAATCAATGTTCCTGCAACTTCCGAAAGCGAGAATTTTAGCTGCATTCCCGATCTAGACAAAAGCAAATTCACCAAGGATGCCGATTATCTTCATATAACAACCAATAACACGATTTATGGCACTAGGTATACAACATTGCCTGATACCGGAAATGTACCACTTGTAGCTGACATGTCCTCAAACATATTATCAGAGGTAATTGATGTTAAAAGATTCGGACTCATTTATGCCGGTGCACAAAAAAATTTGGGACCTTCGGGCACAACAGTGGTGATAATTCGTGAGGATTTAATTGGTAAAGCTCTTGATAGTACCCCCACAATGCTTAATTACAAAACTCACGCGGATAACAATTCAATGTACAATACCCCTCCTACTTATGGGATTTATATTATTAAACTAGTTCTGGAATGGATTAAAGAACAAGGTGGCGTAGAAAAGCTGCAAAAAATTAATGAGAAAAAAGCAAAAATTATTTATGATTATCTTGATGGTTCCAAGCTTCTTAAAGGTACAGCAGCCAAGAAGGATCGTTCATTAATGAATGTAACCTTCACACTTCCAAGCGACGAGCTAACTTCTCAATTTATCAAACAAGCCGATGCTCAAGGTTTAGGTTCTTTAAAAGGTCATAGACTGGTTGGTGGTATAAGAGCCAGCATATATAACGCCATGCCAATTGAAGGCGTGAAATCCCTTGTAAGTCTAATGGAAAAGTTTGAATAGTGAGACAGGGGACGGTTCTGTGTCTTGTTTTTTTCAAAAAACAAGACACAGAACCGTCCCCTGTCTCACTCATCTTCCAATTACATTTTTAACCTTCGGAACAACATAATGACTACCGCCTCTTCCCTGAACCTTTTCTACCATGGCAAGAACAATAAGTTTGGGATCCTCAGTGTCCATAGCTGCAAACCATCCGATTTCATCTCCGCTTCCACCTTGTGCTCCTTTTAGTTCGCCAGTTCCAGTCTTTGCTGCAAGAGACAGACCGTCGATATTCGCTGCATGACCAGTTCCTTGAGGGTTTGCGACAACCTGCTTCAAATATTCAAGAACAATATCTCCAGTTTCTTTTGCAAATACATTCTGCTTCCATACCCCTCCGCCAAACTCTTCAGAAACCTTAAGATACGGCAGCTGAATATTTCCATCGTTTACAAACGAACTAAAAATTAAAGCAAGGTGTAGTGGGTTTACAAGCACCTCACCCTGTCCATAACCACTGTCAGCTAGTTGTATTTCATTCTTTAGCGTTCCATCTCCATCAAATTGAGACTTAGTAAGAGAAAAATCAAACGGAAGCTGTTCTCCAAAACCAAACTTTTTAACGCCTTCCAGCATAGCTTCACTTCCTGTATCAATAGCCAGCTGCGCAAAAAATATGTTGTCAGAATATATAAATGCTTTTTCCATATTAACAGGATTTGCACATTCTGTAACTCTTGTTACATAGTACCCACCCCAGCCTGTATGTTTTTGCCACTTCAACCCATCAATAGTTTTCTGAGTTTCAGGGGTAGCCTTACCTTCAGAAAGAGCGATTGCTGCTGTGACAGGTTTAAATATAGAGCCAGGGCAAAAAGTTGCTTGGAAACGGTTAAACATCGGACGATCAGGGTTATTTGATAAGTTACTCCACTCGTTACCTGATAACCCTTTTACAAATTTATTAGGATCATAAGCAGGAGTGCTTACAAGAGCAAGAACTTCTCCTGTTTTGGGGTGAAGTGCAACACCTGCTGCTGCATCACTCTTTAACTCTTCATATAAAGCTGCTTGAATCTCAGTATCAATAGTAAGCTTAATGTCCTTACCGTTTTGAGCTTCCTTTCTTGCCAAGACTTTCTTGTTGTAGCCATGTCTATCTGCAATATATACCTCACAACCGTGAGAAGGTCTTAATTCTTCCTCATAAACAAGCTCAAGTCCGACTCTTCCGACATACTCATCTTTTAAGTAGCCTTTTTTTACATCATCCTCATTCACAATCTGAACATAGCCCGAAAGGTGCGAAGTCATTTCCTTAAGAGGATATGCTCTTATATCAGAAGTCTGAATCATTACACCTGTAATTGACTTAAGCTGGTTAATTTTTTCGGTCTCTGAATCCGGGATCTCTTTTATGGGTATGAACATGTAAGGTCTTACATAGGATGCTGACAGCTTACTGTCTATTTCTTCAACTGTCACCTCTAGGATTTGAGCAACCTGGTTTTTAATATCAGTAGCATCCTCTGGAAGCCTTTCAGGGACAAGCCCAACATCTGCCATCTTACCATTGATAGCTATGGGAAGCCCATTCCGATCAAGTATTTCTCCTCTTTTACCCTTTAAAATTTTGACTGCTACAGTGTCATTCTCATCTAGATCCGGAAAAATCATTCTTGATGTCCATTCAATAGTCCAGACACCTTGAGAATTCTTTAGCATAGGAGCATTAGATTCATAACTGATTTCCCCAGCCACAGTTTGAAAAGTAACTTTATAGGGTACAACTGCACGATTCTTGTCTACAGGATCATTGATCACATTAGGTCCGGCTTCGGCAACTATAGCCTGGCCTTCAAGTCTTTCCTGTATACCAGAATACTTCTTGACAAAATCCTCCTCGGTTATTTTTCTTTTGGGAAGCTCAGCGAGTATATCATACATTTTGTCAAAATCACTTTTTTTCCAGCTATCAAGATATAGCTTAAAGGCTTCTTCTGGTTTTGCTGGGTTTTGTGCAGTAACCTTCGGTTGAGAGTTTTCCTCAGTTTCTCCAGGATCTCCCTGATTAAACGAACCGGAGGTTTCAGTGTTGCTTCCGGTAGTATTAGACACATCGGGGGTTTTATCATCTCCACACCCGGTCATTATAAATATTACCATGATACAAAGAAACATGCATAAGGTTCTCTTCAAAACACAACACTCCTTTCGGTAAACGCGCAGCACGAATCGTTGTTCTATAAGTATTGATCTCCTTATTTCCACTCAAGTCTTAACTTGATCTCTTCAAGGAACTGACGAGTATTGACTGCCTTCTTATTATTAAGCTCAGATAATAAATAAATATCCTTCGTCATTATTCCTTCCTCTATTGTCTTCAAAGTTACTTCTTCAAGTCTTTGTGCAAAATCAGCAAGTTCTTTGTTTCCGTCTAAGTCACCACGTTTTTTCAAAGCACCTGTCCAAGCAAACAAAGTTGCCACTGAATTGGTTGAAGTTTCTTCTCCTTTTAAATGCCTATAGTAATGTCTTGTGACCGTCCCATGAGCTGCTTCATATTCATAATGCCCTTCAGGCGATACAAGAACAGATGTCATCATTGCAAGACTCCCAAACGCTGTAGCAACCATATCAGACATTACATCACCATCATAGTTCTTGCATGCCCATATCATACCACCTTCAGACCTTATCACACGAGCTACCGCATCATCAATTAATGTATAAAAATACTCAATACCTGCTTTTTCAAACTTTACCTTGTACTGTGCATTGAATATTTCCTCAAAAATATCCATAAACCTGTGGTCATATGTTTTTGAAATGGTCTGCTTGGTGGAAAACCAAAGATCCTGTTTCTGGTCAAGAGCATAGTTAAAGCACGCTTTTGCAAAGCTCTTTATTGATTTGTCAGTATTATGCATGCCCTGTACTATCCCGGCACCATCAAAATCATGTATGGTCTGCCTTGACACCTCTTTACCGTCCTTTGATGTAAACACAAGCTCAGCTTTTCCAGCATTTTCACAACGGTATTCCTCACTCTTATATATATCCCCATAAGCATGTCTTGCTATGGTAATTGGCTTCTTCCAAGTGTTTACATAAGGTTTTATACCTTCTGCTAATATAGGCGCTCTGAAAACCGTACCGTCAAGTATTGCTCTTATAGTTGCGTTCGGACTTTTCCACATCTTTTTGAGATTGTATTCCTTTATCCTTCCTGCATCAGGAGTTATAGTTGCACATTTGACGCCTACACCATGTTTCTTAATAGCCATGGCAGCATCAAAAGTAATCTGATCTTCTGTTTCATCTCTTAGCTTCAAGCCTAAATCATAATATTCAGTATTAAGGTCGATATATGGAGTAATTAATATTTCCTTTAGCATACTCCATATTACCCTTGTCATTTCATCCCCGTCTATTTCAACTAGTGGAACATTCATTTTAATTTTCGAACTCATACAATTCTCCCTCCATGATTTGAATTTGTATTGCCACATAAACAGCATTTCTACAATATAAAACTGCTGTCTTCAGATAGCTATAATTAATATTGTAAAGTAAGTAACCTTCTTATTCAAGTTTCCCTTAATTTAATTCACTTATTTAACATCATTTATTTGCTTTGCAATCCATTATTATTGAAGAGCTTTTCGTCATTAATTAAATTAAGCATTTTTATGGTTGCTTTAATTGCTGAGGCTGCCTGGTCAGAATCAAGACCTCTAGTTTTAAACTCTCTTATTCCGTATCTCCAGGTTATAGTCGTTTCAACTAGAGCATTAGTATTCCCTCCCGGAGGAATTCCAACAGCATAATCCACAAGTGTGGGAAGTTCTTTGTCAAGCTTTTCATATACCTTCGACAAAGCTTTCATAAAAGCGTCATATTGTCCGTCTCCTGTGGATGTCTCCTCATAGACTTCTCCTTCAACTTCAATGCTTAAGGTTGCAACAGGTCTAAGCTCTCTAGCATGGCAAATATAATAGTTTTTTATTGTGATTTTCTCGTCAATTAAATGACCACCCAATACGTCTGAAATTATATATGGTAAATCTTCGGTTGTGATATTTTCCTTTTTGTCACCTAGTTCCACGACCTTCCTTGTAACCTTTTCGATTGCTTCCTTATCAAGTACAATCCCAAGTTCTTCAAGGTTTTTCATGATACTAGCCTTACCAGAGGTTTTCCCTAATGCATAATGCCTCATCCTGCCAAATCTCTCAGGTGCAAGCCTATTAAAATACAAGCTTCCCTTTGAATCACCATCAGCATGCACACCACAACATTGTGTGAAAACATGCTCCCCAATAACCGGTTTGTTTCCCGGTACTCTTATACCAGAAAAGGCTTCTACAAACTTACTTATTGTGATAAGCTTTTTTTCGTCTATGTCAAGCTCAATACCGAGGTGATCATTTAAAGCTGCTACTATGCTTGATAAAGATGCGTTTCCAGTCCTTTCCCCAAGCCCATTAACCGTTGTATGCACACCACTAACTCCTGCTTTGACTGCCATAAGCGAGTTTGCTACACCAAGATCATAATCGTTGTGAGCATGAAAATCAAAATGCAAACCACTAAAATGCTCTACTATCTCTTTACAAAATTCATAAGCTTCCATTGGGTTCAAAATACCTAGAGTATCTGGTAACATGAATCGCTCAATTTTATCATGTTTAAGCTCATTTATCATTTTGAACACATAATCCTTTGAATCCTTCATACCTCCAGACCAATCTTCAAGGTACAGGTTAACCTTAATACCCATTTCGTTCGCACATGTTATAGCCTTTTTAATGTCTGAAATATGCTCTTTAGGAGTTTTTCCAAGTTGAGTAACCACATGCTTAAGTGAACCCTTGCAAAGCAGGTTCACTACCTTAGCACCAGATTCCATTATCCATTCAAGAGATTTTGTACCATCTACAAAACCTAAAACTTCCACCTTATCAAGTAAGCCTCTATTACTACACCATTCAGTAATCTTTTTAACTGATTGCATCTCACCTTTAGAGACTCTGGCAGAAGCTACTTCTATTCGATTAACCTTTACCTCATTGAGTAATATTCTTGCAAGATTAAACTTTTCATTATCAGAAAAAGAAACTCCAGGAGTTTGTTCTCCATCCCTTAAAGTAGTATCCATTATTTCAAGTTTCATGTGTACTCCCTGCCTTTTTTTTAAATGCATATCTATACAATGTACTTATTATTGTACATTCAGAAAAAAATTTATAATTAAAGTGATTTTATTATAAAGACACTATTAAGTCAATTAAAAAGTCAGAAAAAAATTGCAACTAAAAACTAGTTGGTGTCTATTCAGAGGTAGCTTTTCTTTCATGAAGAATCATCTCCAATACTGCAATACAGCTTCAGCAATGAAAACAATCAATTTAAAATGCCTTCTCGTTAAGTAATTCCGTGAACTCACTTGCGTTCAAACAGCACGGACATTACTAAACTCTAAGGCATTTTAAATTGTGTTTTCCTAAGCCTCGCTGTAACTAGCTGTATTAGAGATGATTCTTCATTTAATATGTTTAAGCTACCTCTGAATAGACACACTAGTTGCTACTGTTTGTTTTCCAATGATACAAATACTGTCTGAAATCTTTATAAAAATTATTTCAATGCTGTTATAAAAAGAATCCAATCACCTTCTGCGGGTGCGAAAATTATGTTTTGTTCTTTGTGTATTTCATATTTTAATATCCAATCTCCGGTCACAGGTTTGTACCATTCAACTAAAAATTTGTCAGCTGAATCCAGATTCAGAGCAACCGACGGAATGTCAGATCCTGCGTCTGCGTATTCATCAGAGTAATATCCCGCAAACCTGTTCGGCGAGTGCCCCTCATAAACACTGGGGTTGGCAAGATACACGATATGCTTTTTACTGTCCTTGCTTTTTGCCGCTTTGAATAACAGCGGATTGCTGCCGACGACAGAATCATCAGGAATCATTTCCGCCATAGTTACTCCCGTATCCTTAAAGAACTTATGTATATATATAAAATCATGTGCACCACAATCAAGCTTTCCTTCTCTGCATGCATCATAATAGCCATACATTCCGTTTAAGCTGCCGTCAAACTGTATATATGTATGCAATCCTCCATATGTCGCATGCCCCCCTGATAGAATACTAGCCCACATCAATCTGCGAAAAAAATACCTAGAATGCTGCGGTGCTCTCCATTTCTCATACCTGTCCTCATCAATTACTACAGGCATATTCTTAATTTTTCTGTACTTTTGTATTTCATCTCCGGTTACCTGTCCCAGATCTTCTAATGTAACTATACTTGACCAGGATGCATCTAAAAACCTGTATCCTGAAAAACGGGCTTGGTGATTGGTAATAAGTGTACCCCAAGGCTCACGTTCAAACATGTCATGTCCTATTTTTTCTATACCCATTATCAAGTCACTGCTGTTACTGGTATTTTGCCCTTCTCTTTCAGCAAATTCACCTGCACTGTCTCTTAATTTCAGATCATTCGAAATACACCAGCTTACATTAGCAAATGATGAAAAACGTGCTTGAGCATATCGAATGGCCATTATTGAAATTGCATCACCATTTGCGTAATTTAGAATTTCATGCTTATCTTCAGCAAACAGTATAAGTTGTATATTAATCTTGGAATAGTGATCAAGCGCATAGACCAGCCTTCTGTCAATTTCCTGCCAATAATCAAGGTTTAAGTATTCTCTATCATATTGAAAAAGTGCCTGTACATTGCTTCTATCCTGACAAAACCATACCCGTATCTTGGTAATTCCCGATGCTGCAGCCTGATCAATATATTCCTTCCATAAGGGCTCGGTATTTGATACATACCGGTATCCTGTATCACCTATGTGAAGAAACCAGTCGCCGTTATCATACTCAAACTGATATGGATCGTTATGATGAATACGCAGTTTACCCTTTATATTGGAAGGCACCACTTCAAAGTCACCGGATCTATTTGCCAGACCGGCATTATTCGAAACCGAATTCCACTTCCACACTCCGGTCATGTCACAATAGGCTCTGGCTTTATAAGCCGTTCCGCCATCATAAAAACCATCGACAATAGTTGTTGTTCCATCAGGCTTAGTAAACGCAACCTTGAGCTCCGTGTCAAAATATGGATTTCCTAATGCTGAATCCGCCTTAAAACAAATTTCATGTGTTCCAAACTTAAAGGCAGTTTGCGTTTCGCTTGTAAATACTCGTGCCATATTTTTTGAATCCTTTCTATATTCAGACCTTATCATTATATCATATAAATTTCAGAAGTAATTTTGTTTAATGCCTTTACTGCAACCGCAAACTTTCTGGGTCTTCCATCGGGCATATCCTCCGAGCGTATGTCCGAATCCAAATCAGCAAACCGATCAAACTTATTCAAATGAGGCTCAAGAGAAAGGAAGCCTTCATAACCATTATCATAAAGATCACTCAAAATCTCTTTAACCTTTCCGTCTCCATACCCTGCAGGAACTACTCTATGTTCACTTAAGACAGCGTCTTTTATATGCATGTAAACAATATAATCCTTAAGGAGTTCATAGGCTTTGGGATATGTTTCTATATTACATTGAATAAAGTTGGCAGGGTCAAAAACAGCTTTCAGATAGCAACAGTTCATTGTTTTGAAAATATCAAGGCATCTTTCGGCTGTATCGCCGTATATACGTTTTTCATTTTCGTGCAAAAGAATAATGTCTCTTCCTTCAGCTGCCTTAATAAGCCTGTTCAGCCTTTCCATAACCTCATCTCTGTATTTTTCAGCTGCCTCTCCGTCCGGAATATAAAAGCTGAACATCCGTATAAAACGGCAATCCATAATTTTTGCGACCTCTATGGTATGCTTAAATAATTCAAGGTGGGATTCAAAATCATCTACAACTGAAATTTTTCCAATAGGAGAACCTACCGAGGAAAGCCTAAAGCCCCTAGCATCCATTTGTTTCTTAATTTCTTTTGTCTCATCCAGTGAGTAACACACCAGTTCCTTTCCGTCAACACGTCTCATTTCTATAAACTTGATACCATGCTCGTCCAATGCATTCATCTGTGCAATAAGATCCTTACCGACCTCATCTGCAAAAGCAGATAAAATAAATTTACCCATCATTCTTTTCCTCCGTATTAATAAAGGTGGCTTCACCACTTTTTTTCGCTAGGGAACCTTATGGTTCCCTTCGACGGATGCTCCGCATCCTTGAGCACCCTCCTTAGAGCAGCAAAGGGGTTTCCCCTTTGCAATCCCCTTTGCCTAGAAAAGTATACTTTCCTAGACACTAAAATAAAATTTTTGTTAAAATTCAACCTGATAAGGCGTTCTACATGCCTTATCAGGTTGATAAAATTGTTGTGGAGCAAAGAATTAATCATTGTGTCATGCTTCCGCTATTTTTTTTTGCCGCAACCCTTCATAGGCTCCGTTATAGGCTCCGTTATTGTGGTCGGCGCATTTGTTAATATCGTTGGCGAAACATCTTTTGTTGTCATATTTCTTCAACACTGGCACCATCACATATATCAGCATTCCTGCTGACACAAATGTCAGTGACGATGTCGGCATTGGAATCAACCTCAGTGTCGAACCTTAACGTGAGCTCTCGGCAGGTCCGTCGCCGGTAGGTGCATCATCGCTTAATGTCAATACTATCCTGTCGACCTTGTATCCTGCTTCGCGTCTCCTTAAACTGAGTACCTTTACACCCGGTTCAGATACCTCAACAGTATCAAATTTCTTCCATACCCATTGCATTAGCATATTGTTTTGGTTATCTACTGCGCTTTGCGGAACTCCATCTATACCGACATATGCTGAATTCTCTTTGCCGTCTACAGCGTACTTGCGCAACCAGATATTATATGTCCCTGTTGTTGAAAAATTGACATTGTATGTCAACTCACAGGCTACATCCCATTCTCCGGTAACGCCATAGGGAACATCTCCCTCAAGACGAGGCGTATCAACATATTTACCTCCAACTGCTCCCGTAACAGAGGAATTTACTTCCCATGTAATGCTATTGGGATCATCCCTCATGCTTGAGCTTGCAAAATTCTCTGCTTCCATGACTACTTCTCCGCCGCTCTCAAAAAACACATTTGTCATGTCAATAGGCGGTTTAGACGTCGGCGTTGGTTCCGGGGTCGGTTCCGTAGCTGACATTGGTGGCAAGGTTGTACATACCTCTAACATTTCACTGTCAGTTAAAGCAACATCATAAACCCTTAGATCGTCAATCAAACCATTGTACCGGTTTTTCGCTGCCTTGGACGCGCCTATCCGTAAGGCTCCGACGCAGCTTTCCGCATTCACCGTTTGAGTTGCGTCCGGCAAACCGTTTACATACAACGTCAAAGTCGTACCGCTTTTGACCACTGCAATATGGTGCCATTCATCTGTCGAAAGTGTAGTCGATGAAATGGTACTTACACCACCTATCATGGATTCAAGATTTTGGTTGAAATAATTCAGCCATACCCTTCCTGTACCTTTCTCATTTACCTGCGTCATTATTACCTGGCTTCCCGTACTGCTTGGTTTTATCCAACATGCCGCTGTAAAATCAGTGCTTGCGGGGTTCAGTATAAAAGGTGTTTGTACATAGCCATCTATACCGTCAAAGCTTATGGCGCCGTCATATTTTCCTTCTGTAGTCCATGCTGCTACTCCGGTCATCACTGCATTATTCTTGTTTCCGGATGAATCCGCCGCCTCAGTACCACTTGTCTCATCAAACATCCAGTATCCTTTTAACTCTTC
>CAYPLH010000085.1:0-12553 GCA_964411505.1 uncultured Clostridiaceae bacterium
TAAGGTTGCTGAATTTAAAGAAAAATATAAAGTAATAGTTTTAGCATAGTTTAACAGCCTTTGACTCCTGATGCACCATAGGGACAAATTGAACAATGCGGATTTATTAACGGATATCATTGCCGAGCTGGGGAAAGAAATGCGGAAAAATGTTGGTGAGGAGGTTCTTATATATGGAAAAATATGCATAACCGGCAATATTTACCCGAGAAGATAATGGCGTGTATTCAATAAACTTTCCTGACTTTGAGGCTTGCTTTACTCAAGGAGAAAATTTACAAGATGGTTTGGATATGGCAAATGATGTATTGTGTTTGACATTATATGATTTGGAAGAAAGCAGTAGTGAAATACCAAAGCCTTCAAATCCTCTTGAAATAAGAGCTGATAAAAACGAATTTGTTACACTCGTAAGTTGTGATACACTTGTGTTTAGAAGGATTTGTTTTCCGATATTTCAATAAGATTCAACCATAGTAAGATTTACTGCAGAATATACTCTCTGATGTGTTCCTCAAAGTTTGCCTATTAGGGTGGTAAATCAGTTATATGTAATAAATGTAACGGATATGAATTTTAATCTACCAATTAATTTTGATAGCATGACAGATGGTGCAAAAAGGTGTTTTTACTTCTAGCTTCTTTATTATTAGTGCGTATAAAAGTTTTATAGTGCAGGAATTTTCATATAATATGTAGAAATATAGCAGGATGAATGTAAATGTTTACAACCAGTTTACGATATTGACGCTGTTGAAGGAAAAAGAAAAAGTTCTGATAAAGTTGATGGTATTTACTATAAAGGTATCTGGCAGGAGCTGTGTCTTAAATCGGATGGTGCTTCTGCCTGGGCGAAAGAAACGGTTTGTGAAGAATTTGGAGGGCTTATGGACAAAGAAGACAGGATTCAGATGGCAAGAGAAACAATGCAAATAACCAAGCAGGGGTTTTATTATAATTCCAATGAAAAAAAAGTTCCTTTGGAAACAGAAAATTCGAGGTCTGTTTATGCGGTAAACCTCTACTCGCCCCATACCCTGCAAATTATCGCTGAAGATGATAGAGATGAATGTTTCAAACGTGATTTTGCAGCATCTGATTACTGCACTTTTTATCTGGTTGATGCGGATTCATTTACCGCTGCCCAAGGTATGAATTCTCCGCTCGTTATGAATTTTGCAAACGCACATTATCCGGGCGGTGCTTTTCTAAATGGGGCATCAGCACAGGAAGAATCGCTTTGCAGAACGAGTACGCTCTATGCTTCTATAAGTTCCAGCAAAGCGAAAGTAATGTATGATTACAACAATCAGAATTATTCGGAGTTTGATTCTGACTATATGTTGCTCTCTCCGAATGTCGTAGTCTTTCGGGATGAGAAATGTAATTTGATGGATAAGCCATATAAAGTTGGCGTTGCGACAGTGGCAGCACCGAACAGGAATGGGCATGCTATGTAGTATGCCGTAATAATAGCTCTCCTCACTTTCCAAACACTGTAATATACCCCATATACCATTTGGGATCCCTTGGAAAAGTAGAGAGAACTAAAAATTTAAATATTAGTTGGAGCGTCTATGATGACTTTAAGCAAATAGCGCAAATTATTGGATTGTGATTACAAAACTTGATGCTTATCTAGTATTAGCATATGAGGATATGAGCGGAATGTAAATTGACCTTTGAAGAATTGTACTTTTCAAAAAGTAAATACAGCCAGCGAATTATGGACATTGAGATTGGGAAGAAGAGGATAGCTCCTTTGCTCAATGAGTTTTCTTCAAGGCTCCATCGTTGGATTTTTCGTAAGCAGAAATATTGGATAGATATTTGTATCTACATATTCTTTTACTTTTTCTATAGCCTCTTTTTTACCCATTTGAAAAACTCCTCGGTTTTTGTGTAAATTTCCATACACCTTTAACACCTTCTCTATACATTGGTGACGCATAAATCCTACATACAGATATCTTTTTAATAGTCGTTCAGCTAACTTTGACCACTGTGATACGGTATAAGGCTTGGTATTATTATCTGAATTTCCCAATGCTATATCTGAACATAGTAATAGCATTGCATAACTATCGTTTAAAATATTCATATCTATTCAGCCCCTCTCATTCCTGCAGTTGATGAGCTCATAGACCTATTGAGTAGATAAATTTTCATTCAATATTATTCGACAAAATTCGGGCGGAACCCGGTACCTTTGCGAGGGAGCGGAGCGACTGAGCTTGTTATAATTTTATTGTTTACATAGCATATTCTAGGAGCAAGATAGTCACGGCAGCAGATACCAAAGAAGATATTACCGGAATTAAAATGGGTATTGCATTTATTAAAGATGATATCCTCTCCAACAGTGTGAGAATTCAGCTTGTAGATAATAAAATTAAAGCAGTCAAGTAAAATATTTTATTTAAAATCTGGATAAAATATACTGAAATTAATAATGGAGGTTTAATTTATGCCGGGAAAATGGATTAATAGAATTACTATTATAGGTACTGGTTTTGTAGGATCTACAACTGCGTATACTTTAATGTTAAGTGGTCTTGTATCCGAGCTTGTTCTGATTGATTTAAACGAAGAAAAAGTTGAAGGGGAAGTAATGGATTTAAACCATGGAATGTCCTTTGTAAGACCGGTGAAAATTTATAAGGGCGATTACAGTGATTGTTCCGGTTCTGATATAGTGATTATTGCAGCCGGGGTGAACCAAAAACCTGGAGAAACCAGAATTGATCTTGTTCATAAGAATACAGAGGTATTTAAGAGCATTATAAGTAAGGTTATCAAGTTTAACTCAAATTGTATCCTTCTTGTAGTAACAAATCCTGTAGATATACTTACGTATGTGACATACAAAATTTCAGGCTTTCCCAAGGAAAGGGTAATTGGTTCAGGGACAGTTCTTGATACGGCAAGGTTTAAATTTCTTCTTGGCGAACACACAGGTATTGATGCAAGGAATGTACATGGTTATATAATTGGTGAGCACGGCGATACTGAGGTGGCTGCCTGGAGTGTAACCAATATCGGAGGTATTCCGATTGAAAAGTATTGTAAAGATTGCAATAAGTGCAAAGAAGGTGAAACCCGCGAAGACATTTTTCAAAAGGTAAGAAATGCAGCATATGAAATCATTAAAAGAAAAGGAGCAACCTACTATGCTGTTGCAGCAGCAGTAATAAGAATTGTAGAGGTCATATTAAGGAATGAAAATTCAATAATTACCGTGTCAAGTCTTTTGGAAGGGCAATATGGTTTGAATGACGTATGTTTAAGCTTGCCGACAGTAGTGAACAGAAAGGGAATCGGAAAGGTACTTGATCTTCCGATTAGCGAAACTGAAAAGAAACTGTTAGTTAAATCAGGCAACACCTTGAAGGATATTATTAAGATCTTAAGTATATGAGGGTATAAGGGAAGCTCTTGGCATACACATTTATGTTTATTTTATCAGAATATTTCCTGATATTTATCTGATTTCTATTGCTTGTACTTTTCCCATTGCTTGTACTTTTCCCAATAAAGAAGATTTAAAAACATATTAGCAAGTTTTGTTGCTCGCCAAGGTCGGTTTGTTGAACAACTCCATAATATTGCCCTTTAATACCTCTGCTTTCTAACGCCCAAATAAAAGCATATATAACATATTAGAATTAATTTTATCCAAAATTCACTGATTACTCTGTCCCAAGCAAATCTATTTTAATTAATACTCCGTTGAACTTTTTTTCTTCAGTTATGTCATGAGTGACCAACACCACTGTTTTATTTTTTGCATTTGCCTTTATATACTGCATTACTACACTCTTGGTTTCAGTATCCAGACCTTTAAAGGGCTCATCAAGGAATAAGATTTCACTTTCAGCAAGAATTGCACGAACTACTGCAACCCTGCGACGCATGCTGCCACTAAGCTGACTGATAGGCAAATGTATACTGTCTTCCTTGCATAACTCTTCCTCCAAATGACCAGATTAGCACTGACAGTGCACCATAATTCATCGTAAAACTCAAGCACCTGCAACATTTTTCTTTGAAATTATACGCCATTCGTAATAAAAAGGTAATAAAAGATACATGCAGTTAAAGTGGTATATTTTTTTATCTCAATATAGATTATTTCGTTTTATAAAGTAGATCAATTCTTCTAATTGCTCATTGACGAGCTGGTCGAGGAGGACAACGCAAAAAAGAACAAAGCAGTAATGATAATTACGAAAATTTTTCAAGTGGTGGTGTTTTATATCATGTAAGAGGTATGACAAACTTTCTGTTAAGATTGGCACAAGATATATATGGGAAGGTATCTTGAATTAATCAGCAAGTTTATCAACTTTGTTTTACATGGCGTATATCATTTTTTTTTGATGTAAAAGTGATATCTGATGTTCCCAAGTGATAACTGACACGAAAATCAGCACATGCAGGCAAGATAGTCATGTGGATGAGCTTGGCTGATTAAGTAGATGTTTTTATTTGCTATTACTTTACAAAATTTGGGCGGAACCCGGTACCCTTGCGAGAGAGCGGAGCGACTGAGCTTGTTACAACTTGAACGGCTCCGCTTTTGGTGACAGGATCGACTGTATGATGCGTAAAAGCTGTTCCGTATTTGCAACATCGGTATTGTACCGTTTCCCATCAGCCGCTTTCATTTTTAGTTGCTTACAATTTGTAAGCAACTGCGAACCTTCTTCGCTAAGCCGTTTTTCCAAAACAGCCCAGTATGTACTCGCACTGCGCGGTGTTGCCTGATCAGTTAAAACAGCTACAACATCCTTCTAAGAATACCTTCAAGAATACCTTACCCCCATATCTGCAGAAAAATCTATGCCATACCAAAAGATTCTGTTTAAGAGTGGGTATAAAAAGGTATATAGGCGTTCTAGTATAATACCAAGGTGGGGCAAAATGTCACCTGTTTCATCGTTGACAACAGGGTTGAAAAAGTTATTCGCCCTCTGGGTAGTGAAGTATGGGACAGCAAATTTGTTTCAGAGTTGCGAAATGTCAACTATGAAGGATGTACCTGTAGGAATTTGATGCGGCTTAAAGAACATCACCATATACCAAGGAAGATATATGATATTATTCTTTTCTTCAACATTACCTTTACAGAAAACAATCGATTGGTTTGTTTTCCATTCATCTACTGCCATAACACGCTCCAGCGCAGAATGTTGATAGTAGTCATTTCCTGATTTTATCTCGACAAGATCAATTTTTGTTCCGTTCTGAATAACAAAATCCAGTTCCCCATACTTCTTGGTATCAAAAAAATGAAGTGCAAAACCATTGCTCTTTAATTGCTGCGCCATAATATTTTCAAGAATACTACCAAGGTTTACATTTACATTGCCCTGCAAAATATCGAACTGAATGTTTTCCATACAGGAAGCACACAAAAGCCCTGTATCACCCATAAACAGCTTAAACAAGCTGCGCTTCTCATTTAAAGCCAGTGGTGCTTTTGGTTCCGTGACGTTATAGCAGGTCAACGCAACGCCTGCGTCTGCTAGCCAGTTAAAGCTGTTGGCATATCGGTTTTGGCGGCCATGCTCGTCAATATTGGTGAGTACGAAGCGTCTATTTTTATTATTCAGTTGGGAAGGAATGGCATCAAAAATCGCTTTTATCTTCGGCTTACTGTTTGTCTCTGCATATTGTGCAATATCAAGCCGGTATTGTTCAAGAATATCGTTTTGGTTTTGGATCACTGTACCTATATCATGGGTATCCACATAAGTCTGAACTACCTGTGGCATGCCGCCGACGACAATATAGACTAGGAAAAGCTTCTTCATTGTCTCATGAACGGAATCCGTAACAGGCATATTCATTTCGTATGCATTTCGCAGATAATCTATTGTTGAGCTTTGTACACCATTTGCTAGCGCAAACTCTTCAAAGTCCATAGGGTACATTCTATAAATCTCTTCAAATCCCACAGGATATGACCGCACATCAATGTGCCGTACTCCAAGCAAAGACCCCGATTCTATATAATCAAACCGCCCATCCTCAATAAGAAATTTGATTGCCGTACGCACATTAGGGCACCTTTGGACTTCATCGAAAAGCACCAGTGTTTTGCCGGGTATCATAGGCACACGGGTGTACGCGGTCAAATTCGTAATAATAGTGTTCGCATCAAGGCTGCCGGAAAAAATCTCTGCAGCTTTTTCATCAAGCACAAAGTTCAGCTCTACAAAATGTTCATAATGATCCTTTCCAAATTGGCGGATCAATGTAGTTTTCCCGATTTGACGCGCACCGAATATACAGAGCGCCTTCTTATTTTTTTGTGCTTTCCACTGAAGCAGTTTTTCATACGCTTTACGATACAGCATAACTCTTCCTCCAAATGACCAGATTAGCACTGACAGTGTAACATAATTCCTCGTAAAACTCAAGCACCTGCAACATTTTTCTCTGAAATTATACGCCATTCGTAACAAAAAGGTAATAAAAGATACATGCAGTTAAAGTGGTATATTTTTTTATCTCAATATAGATTATTTCGTTTTATAAAGTAGATCAATTCTTCTAATTGCTCATTGACGAGCTGGTCGAGGAGGACAACGCAAAAAAGAACAAAGCAGTAATGATAATTACGAAAATTTTTCAAGTGGTGGTGTTTTATATCATGTAAGAGGTATGACAAACTTTCTGTTAAGATTGGCACAAGATATATATGGGAAGGTATCTTGAATTAATCAGCAAGTTTATCAACTTTGTTTTACATGGCGTATATCATTTTTCTTTGATGAAAAAGTGATATCTGATGTTCCCAAGTGACAACTGACACGAAAATCAGCATGCAGGCAAAATAGTCATGTGGATGAGCTTGGCTGATTAAGTAGATGCCTTTTCATTCAACACTATCCGACAAAATTCGGGCGGAACCCGGTACCGTTGCGAGGGAGCGGAGCGACTGAGCTTGTTATAAATTCATTTGGTGAAAAAAATAAAGAGTATATGCCAAGTGACATTTTATTTGACGCATTGTCTCTGTTTGGTTTCTGATGAATTCTATTTGTAGGTAGTACCATCTGTTATTTCCAAGTGATGACCAGCATAAAAATCAGGTATGCAGGTAAAATAACCATGTGGGTACGCTTGGCTGATTAAGGAGATGCTTCCATTCAGCATAATTTTAATTGAACCCGGTACCATTTGCGAGGGAGCGTAACGACTGAGCTTGTTACTTGGAGTGACTGATACACATGGAGGCATAAACTCCCTATCTTAATATACATTACTTAATTTTGTCTAATAAAGCCTTTTTCTTTTCTGAAAATTCTTCCTCTGTCAGTAATGCTTCATGCTTGAGTTTTGCAAGTTCTCTAATTTGTTCTGTAATGTTTGAAATTTTATCGCCATTAATAACTTTATTTACTGCTAGATTTGTTTTAACGGCTTTAACTGTCTCGTATGCCTTTTCTGGTAGCAATTCGAATAATGTATCATAATCTTCGTAAGCAAAAATTAATGAGTGCTTTGTATTTTGATTATCAAAAAAGTTAAGAATTGTTTCTCTAGTATCATGGGTTACTAATTCGGATTTAATTGGATTTGTTTTTTTTCTACTGCTGATAACTGCACCTGCTCCACCTGCAACTATACCACCTACTACTGCACCACTCAAAGAGCTTCCACCACCTCCACCACCGGATATTTTGTTTTCGTGTATTAATTCTCCTCTTGTTATATAATATTCAATTTTATTAACTGGAACTCTATATAATACAATTTTTTTAATGCTATCAGGAGAATCATACACAGGCGGATTTCTGGGGAAAAGGCATAAGTAATTATTTTCAATCCAAATATAATGTTGTGTTATTAGTATTTTTGCGTATCCACTATTATATGTAACTTTCAATGCAGTTTTCGGAATTGATATTTTCGATTTTATATCGTTATATGCCTGTAAAGTCCTTTCACGTGATTGTTCTATTAATTTATTTTCCTTTTCGATTTTTTTCTGTTTTTGCTTATATTTACTATTGCTGAATATGATCAATATAATTGCTATTACAGTTGCGGGTATCGGGTAAACAGAAAATAGTGCAAACAGTAAAACAGCAATAATAATAATTATACACCCCATATTAGAGCACCTCGCAATATATTTTTTTTCATTGTATCATTTGTTGACAAGTTTTTCTATAATTCTTTAAAAAACGTAAGGAATTTAACTTCATGATTGATGAGTGCATGGTCGTAACATTATAGAGAAGAGATACTCATCCAAGCAGAAAGAACTTTCAAATGCGTAAGACCTAAAATATAAACAGGTTATTTTGGCGGAGTGCAGAAAGACTTTTGCGCTTTTCTTGTTGTCTAGGAAAGTATAAATTTTTTTGATAAAATTATGGTGTTGGAATCTGCTGGCGGGCATGGCTAGCAGAAGTATGGAAAAGAATGACAAGTAGTAGGTGTTATGGGTAAAGGAGATATAAAAAGAATATTTAATGACCATTGGGATGAATTTTTAGAAATGTTCGGTCACAATGTAAGACCTGTAGTAGTCAAGGAAGTGGAGAAAATGCTTGGCTGTGGTTTGATAGAAAATGGTTATGCAGAATACGAATGTGCAAATTGTGGTGAGAAGAAGAAAGTAGCTTTTAGGTGTAGGAGCAGGTTTTGTACAAGTTGTGGCAAAGTCTATATAGACGATAGAG
The DNA here is from genome assembly GCA_964411505.1 of uncultured Clostridiaceae bacterium. Classification (GTDB taxonomy): domain Bacteria; phylum Bacillota; class Clostridia; order CAYPLH01; family DUMO01; genus CAYPLH01. Next base: position 8,700 of record CAYPLH010000085.1, read on the forward strand.
CAGAAAATATGGTTGAGAAGCTTGTGAACTGCAGACATCGACATATGGTATTTACAATACCGGAAGAATTGAGGATATATTTTAGGGAGAAAAGGGAGCTATTATCAATACTTCCACGATGTGCAGCAGAAGTATTAAAAAGCTGGTGGTATGAGCAAAACAAGAGTGAGAATTATACACCAGGTATAGTAGGAGTAATACATACATTTGGAAGGGATTTAAAGTGGAACCCCCATGTGCACGTTCTGGTTACAGAAGGTGGTGCGGGGAATAAAACAGTATGGAAAGAGGTTAACTTTATACCATACAATATGCTGAGGAAAAGATGGCAGAAGCTATTACTGGATGAGTTAGAGAAAGCAATAGGAAAGAGAAAGTTTAAACAGTTAAAGAACAAGCTATACAAGGAAAAACAGGAAGGTTTTTATGTATATGGAAAGGGTCAGGTAAAGAGTGAAAAGGCAGCGATAAAGTATGTGGGAAGATATACTGGAAGGCCACCTATTGCGGAATCTAGGATAATATCCTATGATGGTAAAAAGGTAACATTCTACTACGAGAGACATGAAGACGGAGAAAGAATAGAAGAAACGGTAGATGCCATAGAATTTATAAAGAAATTAATAATACATATACCTAATGAGCAGTTCAAAACGATAAGATATTATGGGATATATGCTCAAAATACAAAAGATAGACCAAAACTATTAAAAATGGTAAATGAAAAGATAAAAGAGCTAAGAAGGAAGATGAGGAACTGGAGAACACGGGTTATGAAGACATTTGGATATGACCTTATTGAGTGTCAAAAATGTGGTAGCAAAATGAAAGTAATAGATATGTATTATAAAGAGTATGGAAGTATAATGGAAATATACGAAAAGCGAGCGTTAGCAGAAGCAGACCGGGCAACAAGGGAAGCGCAAGAAATTGATAAAATAATTAAAGAGCTAACAGGTGGCATGATACAACCTGTATTTATATAAAGGGGTAGATATTATGGCTAAGAAAAAGAAAAATAGAAATTCGGGTGGAACCCGGTACCCTTGCGAGGGAGGGGAGCGACTGAGCTTGTTACTCCATAAGACTCCTGCATTTTGTCAAAAGCACTGTCTGCACTTTTACTTGCTCAATTATGTTATCTTTATAGGGCAATTCCGCTTGCCTAAGGTTCCTTATAATTTGATTTTCAAAAGATTTCTCCACCTTCGGCAATATGTATTTTATCAACCACTTCGTGATGAATTTTGAAGAAAAGAACTTTTCCACTCCCGCGACAGCACATGGAATCAATGCGATCCAAAGTACATGCCAATTGCCAATCGCATATGATATAATTGCCGAAAGTGCGGCAAACAATGTAGTTGCAATCATCGGCCACCAAAGAATAAGCCGTAGAGGAATGCTTGCCACCCCAAGAGTGTTTATATTTTTTTCTATAGCGCCCTCAATAATTACATTAGTTTGCTTATCAAGTTCTTCAGTTAGGTCATCGCGCTCCCTTACAACCTTGTTGGTGATTTCCTCTTGCTTTTTCGCCTTCAACTCAGCAATTTCTTCAATCGAGCTTGCAAAGGTTCCAAGATTCAAATTATCTTCTAACCCCTGAGTTTGTTCAAAAATCATATCTGTCACATTATCATCGAAAAATTCAGTCAAGCTAATGCCAGCGTATGCGGGGGTATTTTTTTCTAATTCGATTGCAAGTTCCCGGATACTATTAAAATAACGCTGAGTGGGGCGTTGTGCCGCAACCGCATTCGCAGTCAAATATAGCAGGGATAAGCGTTCTCCTTGTGTAGCAGGAGACCACAATCTGCATGTTAATCGAATATCTGTAATAACAGGCAAACGATTTCGTTTCCAACCATTAATACCTGGAATATTCGGTCTTTCTCCTCTGAAAGCCAATGCAATTTGAATCAGTCTTGAGTTGGTTGTTACGAAAACAGACAATCGATCCTGTGTGCCACAGTACTCACGATAACTACCTTGTCTGCACATATGTGTTTCCCAGATTGACCACGCGTCGTTTTCTATTGTTCGTGAATCCCATTGTAGATGAGTGCACATATATTGCTGGAGGTCATTCCAATCAAAGCCAAAACGAATTCGGTCAGCGTCTGAATAATAGTCCAAATCCTTCAAATATATTTTTGATGTTAAAAGTTCTTTTTGCAGACTGGCCTTTTTCGCAGTAATGACCGCAACACTATTCTTTACTCTTATTGCGTACAGGCGCATTTCTTCGTCGCGGGGAGGATAACCAGCTGACAGACTTTTTATGACCTCATCGAAAGCGCTGTTCATCTCTTCCAACACCTGTGGATAGTAATAAATATTACCTCCCGCGTCTTGTATTAGTTTTACCAGTTCGCCTGCAGCTTCTACCGCCGCCTCGCCAGCACAACCGATAAAACGGAGAAGCAATCTGGTGTCAAAGAAAAAACCAGTTCCGTTTATCTGCGGAAATGTTGATCCTGTGTTTGCATCAGGTAATTGGTATGTACCTACGCATAACATCAAGCCTTCACAAACTCTCAGTAAATACTCTTTATGAACGGAATCTTCATTAAGGATGTCTTCTACAAATTTGCCAACAAAAAAATCATCAGTAAATAGTGGTTGCTTCTCAACATTCTCCACCTCTATTTTCTCATCGCCAGGTAGCAATTCGCCAATTTTCTCTACATCTACAGAAGGCTGTAAGTCATCGCTAAAAGGCACTTGCCTCTGAAGAAAAATATCGTATGCAATCCCATTACTATCCAGCACTTTTATTAGTTGCTCACGTGCATATTCTATATACCATGTCCTATTATATTTAGCAACATAATTTATAAGCGCATCAATCAAAGCGTGCTCAGTTGTTCGATATTCTGATCTTACTTTTTCAAAGCTTTCGGTGTCAAATGTGCCAGTACGTTTGATCTGATGATTATCTTGTGATACTACTCCCTCGTTTTGAAGATGAGACAAGCATTTAACAATAATATTATGAGGAAGATAAAGTCCAAACTCTTTGCTTACAGCATCTCGGACTTCTGTCAAAGTCATTGTATTTGCGGTATTCACAAACACACAGAACTTTATATACTCACTAAATATGGAATATGGATTATTTGCGTTTTGGCTAACTTGCGCCAATGCAATTAACGCATTAGAATTTTGCATGCCTATCACCACCGTAAGGTACATTATACCACAACTCCTTCCGCTTTCCAATTATCCTCGACAATTTACTACAGCATACGTGTCAAGGACATATCTATATCCAGCACCAAATTAGTAATAGTTGTACGAGATAAAGATACCATTACTATAATTATGTACATTTTCTACTGTTATAACCTCTTATACTTCCAAAGAGATTGTCACATACGATATTATTGGAAGCATAATTTTACTATCCGCCGTTGGCATTCCGCCTCACATAGCAAGCTCAGTCGCTGCGCTCCCTCGCAAAGGTACCGGGTACACAATGTCATCAAGCTAATATGTAAAACATTGGGTAATAATTTGTAGTGGCTATTTACACATGCACGCCGATAATTACATGGCGTGCTTTTTCTCTAGTAGCAACTTTTGTATATATAATAATGCGCTGTATTATTATTTTCAGGCAACATAAAATAGACTAAGCTTTACTTAATATTAATTAATACCACTGTATATAATATCGCTCGAATCTGTACACTTTAAAAAAGTTAATACATCATAAACAACGTTTGTGGTTTGTCTTATATTTGCCTTTTACTTTTCTCTTTATTCGTTTATTACTTCTTTCAGGTCTTATTGGAATTGTATATTCTTTATCCAGTAAATTTGTTATTAGAATTTCTACTTCACCAGAA
>CAYPLH010000086.1:0-12300 GCA_964411505.1 uncultured Clostridiaceae bacterium
CCCTCTATAACTTGAGATATAACTTTCGCAATAACGGAAACTTCGCTTCATTTGCAAGAGCTGTATAGTTCAGCTCGGGCAAGCCGAAACTCGCAAAAATACATTTTGAAATATTACTTTGTTGCATTTTTGCTCAAACAGTCGGCTTGCTTTTCCTCACTCTGACTATACATCTCTAAGCTGCATTTCGCTAATGTTTCCTAACATTGCGAAAGTTATATCTCTTTAGCTACCTGTGAACTGTAACCCTTTATTGCGTGTATGATTGGAATATAAAATATTCATTTCAAGCCACTTTTTTATTATTATTACAGCAAAAAGAATTTTCAGCCTTTTTATGAAAATTGATGAAATTAAAAATTACGACTTTCGAAGTTACAATCATATTATTTGCTGTAGCAGTAATATAAATAAAACAACTCAACTTTAATTTAAGGGGCTAGATGAAATGAAAAAACAATCCTTTATACAAGGAGTAGTTCTGCTGACAGCAGCTGGAATGGCAGTTAAGGTACTTGGATTCTTATACAGAGTTGTTCTGACCAATCTCCCCGGGTATGGTGATATCGGGAACGGTATATATGGCGCAGGGTTTCAAGTTTATTTGATTCTTTTTACCCTTTCTACGACAGGATTTCCATCAGCAATATCAAAAATGGTTGCTGAAAGAATGGCAGTAGGCAATTGGAAAAGTGCGCATAAGGTATTCAAGGTATCCTTTTACGTGCTATTTGCTTTTGGAATTATAATATCGTCTTTATTTTTTATCTCATCGCGCCAAATAGCTAAAATTATTTCAAATCCTCAGGTAGTATATACTATGATGGCACTTTCTCCGACGATTTTCTTTGTTTGCGTCATGTCTGCATACAGAGGATACTTCCAGGGCATGAATGATATAACGCCTCAAGCCGGATCCCAAGTTGTGGAACAAGCTGTGAAAACAATATTTACAGTATTTTTGGCATACTTATTGCTCCCTTATGGAGTTGAATGGGCTGCAGCTGGAGCAACCTTCGGGACAACAATAGGTGCTTGTATAGGAACTATCTACTTATGGCGGCTATATAACAGACGCAAACAGGATTTATGGAAAAACATTAGAAATTTTCATCGGCAAGGTGGTGCTGAAACATGGATAGAAATAATGAAGAATCTATTTAAATTAGCTGTTCCTATTTCGGTAGGTGCGGTAGTCTTAACGGTATCAAGTATAATTGATCTTACTACTGTAATGAGGAGCCTGATAGATGCGGGATTTTCAGTTGATGATGCAAACAGACTATATGGGATTCTTACAGGTAAGTGCTATGTGCTTACGCATTTTCCAATCACAATAAATGTAGCACTTGCAACTCTATTAGTACCCTCTATTGCATCATCAATGGCAATCAGAGATATGAGAACGGTATCGCGAAAGATTTCGATGTCACTAAAACTAACTACATTAATAGGTGTTCCGGCATCGGTTGGCATGGCTGTATTAGCACACCCTATACTTATGCTGCTATTCCCCAATAATAGTGATGGTGCATATTTCTTAGCTTTGAGTGCGTCTACGATAGTGTTCATAGGCTTAACAGAAACGCTTGCTGGTATACTTCAAGGACTGGGAAAAGTGAGCATTCCAGCTATTAGCTTGTTTTTTGGAGCAGTAGTTAAGCTTATAATAAATTATTCAACTGTATCCATACCTGAAGTTAATTTAAAAGGTGCAATAGTCGGAACTTTAGTCTGTTACGTGGTATCATCTATTACTGGGTATATTTATCTTATTAGAAAATTTAAGTTGAAGATTAATCTTAGAGACTTTATAATAAAACCAATGGTTGCAAGCTCTGCTATGGGTATATTTGCATATTATGGATATGATTATTTTGCTAGGGTTTCCCAAAGCAATCTAATTTCTATGGCAGCAACTATAGTATTGTCAGTATTGGTTTACAGTATTATCATTTTATTGCTTGGAGGAGTTTCAAGAAGAGAAATAGAATTGGTACCTTTTGGGCAGAATATCGGGCAAATACTGGCTAAAGTGAAGCTTGTAAGATAAGAATACGCTCTTTTTAGATAGATTCTATAAGGGATCCTGTGAATGCAAATAGCGTATTAATAAGGAACTTGGGACTTGGCTAAAAAGATTATTACTACAGGAGGAATAAAACGTGCTGAAGGAAATTTATAGCTTTGAGGAATTAGTAGAAATTATGAGGTTTTTGAGAAGTGATAAAGGATGCCCATGGGATAGAGAACAGACCTATAAAAGCTTAAAGAAATATCTGATTGAAGAAACTTATGAAGTACTTGAAGCTATTGATCTTGAAGATAGTGGCAAGGTGGCTGAGGAACTTGGGGATTTGCTTTTGCAAATAGTTTTTTTATCTCAGATTGCAAAAGAAGAGGGTAAATTTGATATAAATACAGTTATAACTGGAATAAGCCAAAAAATGATCCAAAGACATACTCATGTTTTCGGTAATGATACTGCAAAAACTGCACAAGATGTTGTTGACACGTGGGAAAAGAACAAGAAGAAGGAAAAAGGGATTAAAACGCAAACTGGAGTATTAAAGGATGTTCCAACAAATCTTCCTGCGCTTATGAGAAGTTATAAGGTGCAGCAAAAAGCAGCACAGGTAGGCTTTGATTGGGATAATACTGAAGATGTATTTTCGAAAATTGAAGAAGAGATCTACGAGTTAAAAAGTATTTACCAAACTTCTGACAGAGAAAAGATTGAAGAAGAGATTGGTGATGCAATTTTCTCTATTGTAAATCTTGCGCGGTTTTTTAAGATTCAGCCTGAACTTGCACTAACAGGGACAATAAACAAATTTATAAATAGATTTGAGTATGTTGAAAATGAAGCGATGAAGCAAAACAGGAAGTTGAATGAAATGACCCTTTCTGAAATGGACAAGCTATGGGATAAAGCAAAGACCAAAGGAATTTAATATTTCCAAAACAATCAAAAAGCGTGTCTAAACACTACTAAAGTTGGTAATAATATTATTATACTTATGTTAATCAATGGAAATAATTATTTTGAGGAGGTATATGGATGAATAAAGCAGAGCTAATAAGCAGTGTTGCTCAAAAAAGTAATTTACCTAAAAAAGATGCTGAAAAAGCATTGAACGCTTTTATTGAAAGTGTTGAAGAAGCTCTTTCCAATAATGACAAGGTTCAACTTGTAGGGTTTGGATCTTTTGAAGTAAGGGAAAGGGCTGAACGCAAAGGGAGAAATCCCCAGACAAGTGAGGAAATAACTATTCCTGCATCAAAGTCACCTGTATTTAAAGCGGGTAAAGCACTAAAGGATATGGTAAACCAGTAGGCAGATAATATTTCCTTAGAAAAATAAATAGCGCAGCAGTAATCGTGGGGCAGATTAGCCCCTCTCGATCCTTATGAACAGTTCCTCTTTTTGGAGCTGTTTTTATTGTCTAAGAAAGTATACTTTCTTAGAAACCACCTTTTTTGTTGTCTATAAAAGTATATTTCTTAGAAAACACTTTTTTATTACTTATTTTTAAGAGTGACTATTGAGATAGTTCATTTATTTGGCTGACATGTGCCAAGTAAATAGTCACTTTTAAAATTCTGTCATTTTTATATTCATATATGCATAAATATTATATTGGATAAGCTTTTGACTGTCTAAGAAAGACATTATTTAACCTTGTACGAAATACTGAATTGAGCATTGCCATCACTTCATGCAGGTTTTATAAATGTCGATTAACCGATGTAACTTTTGTTGCAGTTTACTTTAATGAAAATATTATGTACAAGGAGGAGAAAAATGGCTGAAGAAAGAAAGACTAATAAACCGAAGGTGCAGAATCTGTTAATAGAAAACAGAGAAAAACTGAGCGTTTCTGGAGTAATTGATGTGGAGAGCTTTAATGATGAGTACGTAGTAGTGGATACTGAACTTGGTATGCTTATTGTAAGAGGTGATGATCTTCATATCAGCAAACTCAATCTAGATAATGCCGAGCTAGATATTGAAGGGGAAATAATCAGCTGTGAATATAGTGATAAACAGACCAAGTCAGGTGGCGGGTTTTTTGGCAAAATGTTCAGATGATATGGAATTATCAAAAATGCAATTTAACAGTCAGGATTGGTGATTTGATTGCCGGTTTCATTAAACAATCAAGCATATGTTTTCTTGTGTTCATTAATTGGTGGTATGCTGATAGCTTTCGTATATGATACCTTTAGAATTAAGCGAAAGATAGTAAATACCGGTAAACTAATAATTTATCTGGAAGATTTACTGTTTTGGATCATGATTGCTGTAATAATATTTATGGTAATGTATTACAGTAATGATGGTGAGGTAAGAGGGTACATATTTATTGGAAATATTCTAGGAGCATTTTTATATATGCTTCTTTTCAGTAAAGCTATTGTTGCAGCATCAGTATTTATAATTGGAATTATAGTCAGGGTGATAAAAACAATATTCATAATTATTATGTATCCGATTAGAATAATAATGAAGATCCTGTCTGTACCGGGAAATTTTTTCCTGAAAATATTGAATAAAGTGCTGCACAAAGTGAAGTTGATACATAATATAAAGGTATCACGAGCAAAAGAGTGGACCAGAATAATAAAAAACCTCAGAAAAAAAATTTAAAAAAAAGGAATTTTGTTGTTTGTGTAGAATTAAATACATCATGAGTCTTAGTACATGGTACAAAATCAAGAGTTGAGCAGTTTTAAATTTAATTTGAAGATTTTTTGGGAGCTATTATGAACAAAAGAAAAAATGTTGTCATTAAAATACTTTTGCTAACTGTTTTTTTTAGCTATCTTGGCTTTAAAGTGTATGAGCAACAAAGAATACTGGATATTAAGAACAGGGAGCTTCTTCAGCTTGAAACTATGTTAACCGAAGAAAAGCAGCTTAATGCCGACCTTTTGGAGCAGAAAGAGATCTTATTTACCAATGAGTACGTTGAAAAGGTAGCAAGAGAAAAACTAGGTATGGTTAAAGATGGAGAGAAGATATTTGTGGATGTAAATGAATAACATGTTTAGATACAGAGCTTATTGGATTTATAAAACATGTTAGCTAGCCTTAAATAAATTTAAGAAAATTAGTTTTATGTCAAAATAAAGCTAATTGTTCTTTTTGTACACTTTATCATCATAACCTTTTTTGAAAAAGCGGGTTGAAGAAAATTAAGTAAATGCTTGACGGAATAGGTATTTGTACTATATTATATAAATAAATCTGGTTTTTAAGGTATAAAAAGATTGAAGTTTGCATAAAGCCGAAATAAAATGCAAATTTTCGTAACAATAACAAGGAGGAACACTTATTTTATGCAGGTAAGAGTTGGCGATATTATTGAAGGAAAGGTCTCGGGAATAACGAATTTTGGAGCCTTTGTCCAACTGCCTGGAGGAAAAACAGGATTAGTTCATATTTCAGAAATCTCAAATGAGTATGTCAAAGATGTGAACAATCACCTCGAGGAAAATCAAGCAGTTAATGTCAAAGTCATGACTATCGACAAGAATGGGAAAATTAGTCTCTCCATTAAAAAAGCAATGGAACCTGTTGATACAGGAAAACGTCAGAAGCCAAGCACGGATAGCGAGTGGAAAAAGCCGCGTGCTGATGCAATGTCTTTTGAAGATAAGCTCTCGAAATTTATGAAAGACAGCGATGAAAAATTGGGTGACCTTAAAAAGAATTTTGAATCCAAGCGAGGAAGTGGCGGAAGTCGGAAGCTCACTAGGGTATAAATAAAATTCTGACATTAAAACAAATAACGATTTTTTTTGTGGATACAATCACCACTTATGATTGTTGTGCAAAATAAGTGTAGTTTACAGGAAGAAATTTCCTTTAAGAAATTCTCAGAAAAAACTTGCAAATGATTTATGATGGTGCTATACTGATTAAGCGTTAAGAAACGCAAGAAGCACACGCTTTAAAAAGAAGTGCTAGGTCAGTAGTGTAAGCAGTGAGTAGTATGAGTGCAAGTCCTAGTATAGCAAAAAAATGCCGGAGTGGCGGAACAGGCAGACGCACAGGACTTAAAATCCTGCGATCCTCAACGATCGTACCGGTTCGATTCCGGTCTCCGGCACCATTAGTTTTCAGTTGACACCAAGTTTAACGGTTAAATTGATGGTTAAATTGTTGCTTGATAGGACAGGATACTATGAGTTATGCGCATTAAGCGAATCTGAAGCTTTTAATGTAAATAGATTCATATATTAGTCCGTAGTTATTGTCAAAAATCACAGTAACTAAGTTTATGTCAGAAGTTACTAGCTAAAGCAACATAAAACCCTCTTGTTTTATGTTAGGAAAAGTGTTATAGTAGTACATTGAACGATGTTTTACATGTTTACTAATCAGCTTTATAACGACGCGGGATGGAGCAACTGGTAGCTCGTTGGGCTCATAACCCAGAGGTCGGAGGTTCAAATCCTCCTCCCGCAACCACTTATATGTACGCCTACATTAGCGGTATAACTGCCGTCAGTGTCGGCGTATATTTTATTTCGACAGATGCCCATCTTCTCAAGAAGACAATAATTGGTGTAGAAGTAGTTGACCCAATTGAATTTATCCGACGGGAGGTTAAAAAGTGAAAACTGATACGTCACCAACAGGCATTATGTTTGCGTTTTATAGTACTTCAATCATGGCAATGACTATATCCACGGCTTCAGCTATCAGATCCTCGGGAGCCTTTTCTATAAAGGCAGCGTTCCTACTTTGCATGTCGAGAGCCTTCACTTGATCACACATGATAACGCCGGTTGTCTTTGTCCGCAAATCCAGCTGGACATCACAATAATTTAATAGCGCTAGGTAGATAAAACATACATTGTAGAAGCTTTAATTTGGTGATTTCATTTTTTTTATTAAACGATAATTTACTTATCACATTTTCATGTGCGGTACAATGAGACATTATCATAAGTGGATCATACTTTATTTACAGTAATCAAAAATTATTTGACATATGATTATGACTGTAGTAAAATGCTTTAAATGGTTTAACAAGCGTTTTTTAAGGATATATCAAGCGTCATATGATATATAAAATTTTATCAATTAAATTATACAAAATTAACTTCATTGATAGCTTGACCTTATGATCAATATTAAAAATGCGGCAATAATGAAGAGGATACTATTAGCTTAGATTAGGGAATTACCAATTGTTTAAATGTTGACTGTGAGTATCTATAAATGTTGGAACACAAAAAAGGAGGCTAGTAAAGTGGTATATTATTATAACGAACCGTCAAGAACCTTTAATGAGTATTTGCTTATCCCAAACTTGACAACAAAAGATTGTACACCTGAAAATGTAAATTTACAAACACCAATTGTCAAATTCAAAAAAGGTGAAAAATCACCGCTTTCAATAAATCTTCCGTTTGCCTCGGCAATCATGCAGGCCGTATCGGATCATAAGATGGCAATAGCGTTGGCAAGATGTGGTGGAATTTCATTTATTTACGGTTCACAACCTATTGAGAATCAGGCGGAAATGGTTCGAAAAACTAAAAAGTATAAGGCAGGATTTGTAGTAAGCGATGCAAACCTTAAACCAGACAATACATTAGAGGATGTTATTGCCCTGAAAGAAAGAACTGGTCATGCAACCATACCGATTACAGAAGATGGATCTTCTTCGGGGAAATTGATGGGATTGGTAACCAGTAGAGATTACAGGCTGAGTAGATGCCCTCTGGATAGAAAAGTTAGTGAGTTTATGACACCGTTTGAATCTCTCATATATGGTAAGGAAGGCATAACGTTGAGTGAAGCCAATGATATGATATGGGAGCATAAGCTTAATTGCCTACCGATAATAAGCGACAACGGAAACCTTCTGCATCTGGTGTTCAGGAAGGATTATGATGCCCACAAGGAGAACCCTCTTGAGCTTTTGGATGAACATAAGAGATATGTTGTAGGAGCAGGCATCAACACAAAAGATTACAGAGAAAGGGTACCAGCCCTTGTAAATGCAGGAGCAGATATTTTATGTATAGATTCATCCGACGGCTATTCTGAATGGCAGAATGATACCATTAGGTTTATTAAAGAAGAATACGATGGTGAAGTCAAAGTGGGAGCAGGAAATGTTGTTGACAAGGAGGGCTTCCTTTATCTGGTTGAGGCAGGCGCTGATTTTGTAAAGGTTGGAATAGGCGGCGGGGCAATTTGCATTACCAGAGAACAAAAAGGAATTGGAAGAGGTCAGGCAACTGCTTTAATCGAAGTTACACAGGCAAGAGATGAGTACTACAACGAAACAGGCATATATATACCAATTTGTTCTGATGGTGGAATAGTGCATGACTATCATATGACATTAGCACTTGCTATGGGTGCTAACTTTATCATGATGGGCAGATATTTTGCAAGATTTGACGAAAGCCCGTCCAGGAGACTAATGTCAGGCGGCAGCTATGTGAAGGAATACTGGGGTGAAGGTTCAAATCGAGCACGCAACTGGCAAAGATATGACATGGGGGGAAGATCAAAAATGGATTTTGAAGAGGGTGTTGACTCTTATGTCCCCTATGCAGGAAAGCTTAAAGATAATTTAGATATAACTGTAAGCAAAATTAAATCTACTATGTGTAATTGTGGTTCAATAAATTTGCAGGAGTTTCATGATAAAGCAAGAATAACACTTGTTTCATCAACTAGTATTATAGAAGGCGGTGCTCATGATGTTATTTTAAAAGAAAGTGAAATGACACCTTGATTAGTTGACTGAACTATGTTGCCATTGAAACGCGAGGGATTCCCACTGATTTTTTAAAAAGATAATAAGAATCCAGATATTCGATGTTATGTGAAAAACCTGGACAAAAAAATATCTGTGGTAGATAGGGGAGGAAAGAATTTTTAGATACTAGTCCTCCCTGATTGATGTTGTTAGGGAAATAAAACTTAATTAGTATAGAGAAAGGTAGTGTAATGGGGTTCTCCTCTTATGATTAAATTCATGGGGTCATCGAACTTCTAAGATTATGGAAAAACTGAAGTTGCTTTTAGAGATCTATGTAACATTTTTCAAACTTGGTGCTATGAGTTTTGGAGGCGGTTATGCAATGATCCCTCTTATTGAAAGAGAAGTTGTTGAAAAAAAGAAATGGGTTGACAAAGAAATAATCGTGGATATTTTTGCAGTCTCTGAGTCTTTACCAGGAGCAATTGCATTGAATTCATCAGCATTTGTTGGTTATTCCATTTGCGGGATTCCAGGAACAGTAGCTGCATTGCTGGGGAATTTTACTCCTTCCATGCTGATTGTTTTAACCTTAGTCGCATTATTTGAGCAGATAAGTTCAAATCCTGTGATAAAATCTGCTCTTAAAGGCGTGTATGCGACAATAGTGGGATTGATTTGTTATGCAGGATATAAAATAGGTAAAACAGCGTTAAAGGACAAACTTAGTATTGTTATAATGCTTACAGCGCTGGTACTGACTACACTTTTGAGTATCAAACCTATACCTATTATTTTAGGAGGAGTTATTTTAGGAGCAATTCTGTCTTCTGTTAAAACTACGCGTGGCATTAAGAATAAGACAGATATAAAAAAGTAATATGTAAATAACAGTACGGCGAAAAATTCATTAATATAATGCATGTAATGCACCCGATAGGAGTTCAGTCAGTGCTTCAGGTCTTAATTCCTATCAGGATAAAGAATTTTTTGCTGTAGTGATAAGGGGAAAGTTAATGAATATATTGATTGAATTATTTTTGATGTTCGCAAAATTAAGTGTTTTTTCTTTTGGCGGTGGTTACGTAATGTTTCCCATGCTAATGAGTGAGTTAGAAAGCAATAAAATCGCAACGGTAGCCCAAATGACAGAAGTCATAGCTATTGCTGGTATGTCCCCGGGACCTGTTGCTGTTAATGCCGCAGTAGGATTAGGCTACAAAGTAGCAGGTTTTCCAGGTGTTTTTGCAGCTTTTTTGGGGATTGCTTTACCCTGCGCCATAATAGTTATTCTGGTTGCCAGTTTTTTCTTTAAAGTTTATAAACACCCGGTGGTAAGATCAATACTCAATGTTTTGGGACCTGTTATAACTGGAATTATTTTTTATGCGGCAGTAGGAATTGCACTAAAAAATGGTATTGTTTTTGCAGGGCAGGATAGTGTTATAGAAGGGGGCTGGAATGTATATGCCTCAGGAAGACAGCTTTTTGAGGTTAAGAGTATTCTGATTGCAGCCGGAGCATTTTTCTTGTTAGTAAAAACCAAGGTTCATCCTATTTTTATAATCGTAGGATCAGGCATACTTGGGGCTATTTTGTTTTGAGTAGAAAATAACAAATATTAAATTAAATATACAAGAAACCTTTTGTATACTAATAATTAGAAACAGACTATGTTTTATGTAGTCTGTTTTTTTGTCTAGGAAAGTATACTTTCCTATGCACACTTTACATAAAAACAAAATATTATACTAATGAATAATGAAGTTAACCATAAAAGAGCATAGAAAGGAGAAAAAAAATGAGCTGCGATAATTTTTTATTCATGAAAAAGGAATTGATGAGCGAAACCGGTGCTGAGAGCTCAAACGGAAATGATATGTTTAGGGATGTTGAAGTGGACGATAGAAATGACCAAAAGCAAAGGAACAGTCATTTCAATTATAACGTTCTTATTCAAAAGCAGGCACAAAAACAAAGAGCTGAAAATGAATCAGAAGCAGAAGCCAAGTCAAAGGCTAAAGCAAAGGGCAAATCGAAATCAAAAGCGAAAGCTGATAATAAATCAAAAGCTGATAGTAAATCACAAGTCGATCCTAGTAATGATGGATGTGCAAAGTATGGCTCTGATTGTGCTGATGATAAAAAGAATACCAAATACTATTTCACTATTACATGATTATAGCCCGAAAAAGGCGTTTTACGACTATTTTAGAGAACTATCAAAAAAAGTGGGTATAATCCCACTTTTTTATTGCATGGGAAAGTATACTTTTCTATGCAATGGGAATTGCAAAGAAAATAGTACACATTTTGAGAGTCCTCAACAAGCCGCAAACGCAACGTTTTTATCAAACTATTAAATAAAACTTTTTTCGGGTAATTCTTATTTATAGGTGTCACACTTTACATAACAAAAAAGTATTATATTACTATAAGTGGATAACCAAAATGGAAATCTGAAAGGAGAAGATATAAATGTCTGATATGAATTTTATCGAATTAAAAAAAGAACTAAAAAATGAAATCAAAAATGAGCTGAACTACAAGAATGAAACTGAACAAGAAGTGGAAGTAAAGGATAAAAACGATCAGAAGCAGTTCAACAAACAAATTAACTATAATGTTTTAATTCAGAAACAATACCAAGGACAGTCAGCAGAAAATGAGGCTGAATCAGAAGTTGAAGCTGAGGCTGAAGCTGAAGCAGAGGGCAAATCAAAAGCAAAAGCTGACAATGAATCAGAGGTTAAATCAAGCATTGAAGCTGATAAAAAGCCCAAATATCATTAAGGCTCAACCAAAACATAGTGGGAAATTTCCTTCCCACTTTACATAATTTGAAGAGTACACAAAATCAAGATAAGCGAAAAAGCAATTTGATATATAAAGGGAGTGGTAAAAATTGTGATTACAGATGAGCAGTTAGAGCAAAAAATTGAAAAAGCAGTAGGGGGCCATAATAAAATTCTAGAAAAAGACAGCATTCAGTTTAATTGCCAAGATCTTGACCAGGAACAAAAGGTAGATGTGAATCCAAAACAGCTGAACTCGCAAAATATTCACATATATGTGAGTAACAGCAGTAATAACTATTCAGCAAAAATAACAGGTACTGCCTACATAGATAAAAGTAAAAAAACTATAAAGGATACGAAAATATATCTATATTTTGGAACAGATTTATCGTTTCCTGTCCACCAAGTGAACTCGGACAGTAATGGCAACTTTGTTATAGATGATCTACCGCCAGGATATTATACTTTGTGTGCCAAGTCGGGAAGTATGGAATACAAATCTCACTATATAAAGCTCCTTCCCTGCCAGAGTACTCATGAATCCTTATTATTAAAAAGAATTGTAGCCAACTCGGGTTAGTCAAAGAATGTTAATTTACCCCTTGAATTACTGTTCGTCCCCCCTAGTTACTGTTTCAGACCCTACATATTGAGATATAACTTTTGCAATAGCGGAAACTACGCTTCATTTGCAAGAGCTGTAAAAGTTTTCGTTCGGGCAAGCCGAAACTCGCAAAAATGCGTTTTGAAATGTTACTTTGTTGCAT
>CAYPLH010000087.1:0-12155 GCA_964411505.1 uncultured Clostridiaceae bacterium
TGTTTCCTAACATTGCAAAAGTTATATCTCTTTAGCTACCTGTGAACTGTAACTGTCTGGGGTCGAGTAGATACACCCCTTGTCTTTGATCCTCGCTTTTGCTATTATATGATTATAATCCAAAAAGCCACAATCAAGTTGGGCTTTTTTTAGTCTTTAAAAACGGAGGCAGAAGAATGCAGAGGTTTTTCCCTGATAAATATGTGGACAAAGTCCAAGAAATAGACTTACAAAATCTTATAAAGCGAAATATTAAAGGATTAATTCTTGATATTGACAATACTCTTGTTCCTGCACATGCTAAAGAAGCAGATGACAATGTTTTAAGATGGCTCAAAAAGGTTAAAGATACAGGAATTAATGTTATTATTGTTTCAAATGCTACAAAAAAGAGGGTAGTGAAGTTCAATGAAAAGTTGAAGTTGCCTATCATTTACCGTGCATTGAAACCAAGTAAGAAAGCTTTTTTAAATGCTGTTAAAATTATGGGAGTAAAAGCTTCTGAAGCAGCTGTAGTAGGAGATCAAATTTTCACCGACATAGTGGGAGGAAACAGACTTAATATGTACACTATCCTTGTTAAGCCTTTTGATAAAAAAGAGTTTTTCTTTGTTAAGCTTAAGAGATATCCTGAAAAGCTTATTTTATCCAGATACAAAAAGAGCACTGAACAAAAGGAGAAGTAAGATGGAACCTGTAAAAACAGTCACAGGACAAACTAAACTTCTTGGAGTTATCGGAAATCCGATAGAACATTCAATATCACCTGAGCTCCACAACACACTTAGCGCAGTTCTTGAAAATGACATTATATATCTTCCTTTTAGAGTGGATATGAATAATATCGGGACAGCAATAGAAGGATTAATTGCATTGGGATTTTTGGGGTTTAATGTAACGATACCCTTTAAGGAAAAGGTTTTAAAATATCTTGATAAAATATCTTGGGAGGCTGAATTAATCGGTGCAGTGAATACAATCAAAATTACTGACTGTAAGCTTTATGGGTTTAACACTGATGCAGAAGGATTTTATCGTTCTTTTAAAAGAGAAACGGGTACCGATTTTAAAGATAAATGTGTGCTTGTTCTGGGAGCTGGTGGAGCTGCAAGGGCGATATCAATAAAGGTAGCTTTAGAAGGTGCTTCTTGTGTGTACATTGTAAACAGATCGGTTGAGAAGGCAGAAAATATTTGTTCAGTAATAAACAAAAACATTAATAAAGTTGCTAAAGCTTGTGGATATGATTGTATGAAAGGTATATCTTCATTGTCGGATGTTATTATAAATACGACTCCTCTTGGAATGTATCCGAACACAGAATTAAGTCCCATTAATGACTCGGACTTTTTTGAGTTTTTTAAAGAAAATCAAATCATTGTTGATATAATTTATAACCCGGTAAAAAGCCGCTTTCTTTCGAACGGTGAGAAACTTGGGTCAAAAACTGTAAATGGCTTGGGGATGCTTTTCTATCAGGGCATATATGCGTATGAAATCTGGACAGGACAGATTATTGAGAGTGAAGTGCTTGATGAGGTTTATAATGCATACTTAAAAATATTGGAGAACAAGGACTAACCATGAATTAGGTAATGCATTCATCCAGCTGACATGGGGACATAAATATACGCAAATTCTTAAGTCAAAAGTTTCTTTTGCTGGTGAAGAGGAATATATTTAAGCAGTGTCGAAATATATTAAATACAATAAGTGGTCTTCTAATCATACTATTTATATTTAACAGCATGTGCAAGGAGGGTGAAAGTGCTTTATTTTTTTGTAGCAGTTTTTGGTCTTGTAATAGGATCTTTTTTGAATGTAGTTATTTACCGTCTTGAAAAAGGAGAATCAATAGTTACACCTTCATCGCATTGCACTGCATGCGGTACTGGGCTTAAGCCATTGGATCTCATTCCTGTTTTCAGTTATACTTTTTTAAAAGGAAAATGTAGATATTGCAGTGAGAAAGTTTCTATAAGGTATCCATTAGTTGAGTTTTTGACATCAGTAGTATTTTTGATACTGTTTTTGCGATATGGATTGACAATGGATTTTTTATTTAGCATATATATTATGTCCATCTTGATTGCTGTGTTTTTTATTGACCTAGATATTAAGATTATTCCCGATCAGCTGGTACTAGCAGGTTTGATGGGGGGAGTGGTTCCATTCGTTTACAATCTTTTTAGTCCAGTAGTTATATATGGTGATGGTAGGTGGTTTAATCCTATAATAGGTATGTTCTCAAGCTCGGGAATTTTATTTTTGGTGGCATTAATTTCTTTTGCAATATATAAAAGTGATGAAGCAATGGGAATGGGCGATGTGAAAATATTTGCTCCTATAGGACTTTTTCTTGGTTGGAGAATGGCAAGTGTAGCGCTTGTTGTAGCTATAATTCTTGGAGGTATAGCAGGCTTGATACTTCTTATAACAGGGAAAAAGAAAAGAAAGGAAGGCATACCTTTCGGACCTTTTATTGTAACTGCTGTTTTTATAACTTTGCTTTATGGTTGGCATATACTAAACTGGTATATATCATTATATTAGACTTAAATGAGAGGGTTATGCGACTTTAAAAAGCTTCATTTTGTTTAAATATAGTTATAATTATTATGATATGGTGTAACAACAGAACAAACCAATTATTTTTGTGAAGGGGATGAAATTGTGTACAAACTGAAAAACTATATGGAAGACGTAGTGAAGATAATTCTGAATGAGATTATCTACAATATTAATGTTTGTGATTGTGAAAAATGTAGGATGGATATTGCTGCGATTGCTTTGAATAAGCTTCCACATAGGTATATAGTTTCTGAAAAAGGAGAGCTTTATTCTAAAATAAACACTCTAAGGCAACAGTTTGAGGTAGATATTGTATCTGCCATTACACATGCTGCTATGCAGGTTAGCAGTAATCCTCGACATTAGCATTCATAGTGATTCTTGCCTAGTAAGTTAATGGAACTAAAGAGTGATCAAAAAACTAGAAAGGAGATTACATGATTAGATTTGGACCAGCTGGTAATTCAGAAAGCTTTTATGAGCAGGGATACAAGTCTTCGGTGGACATGCCTGTATGGCTAAAAGATATGGGGCTTAATGCGTATGAGTATCAATGCAACAAAGGTGTTAAAATCGGAAAAAATAATGCAGAGGAACTTGGAAAAAATGCCACGCAAAATAATATATTTTTAAGTATCCATGCGCCATATTATATTAATATGGCAAGTCCAGAGGAGGAGAAACGGAATAATTCAATTCGATATATTATGGATACACTAAAAGTGGCAAAATGGATGGGGGCTAAGAGAATTGTTGCACATATAGGTTCTTACAGAAAAGTAGATAAGAAATGGGCTGTTAAAATGTCTATATCAGTTTTGCAGTCTGCTCTAAAAAAAGCAAGGGAGTATGGGTATGATGATATATCAATTTGTCCTGAAGTGCTGGGAAAGATGAATCAATTGGGGAATCTTGAAGAAATTTTAAAGATATGCAGTACTGATGAAAGCCTGATACCAACCGTTGATTTTGGTCATCTTTATGCTCGTAGTCTGGGTGCTTTAAATACGATTCAAGATTTTGAAAAAATTCTTATCAAGATAGAAGATTCCTTGGGGTATGATAGATTAAAGCACATTCATATTCATTTTAGCAGAATTGAGTTTGGAAAAAGTGGAGAGAAAAAGCATAGAAAATTAGACGAAACAGAGTACGGTCCAGATTTTGAATTGTTGGCTGAAGCATTGTACAAGAAAAGCATGGAGCCTGTTATTATTTGTGAATCGCGAGAGCTTATGGCTGAAGATGCATTAAAAATGAAAAAGATATATGAGAATATTGCAAGGGGATAGAATGATGAAAAGTGTTCTTGTAATAAACGGTCCGAACCTTAATATGTTAGGAACACGTGAAAAAAGGCATTATGGGATAAAAACACTAAAAGACATAAATGATGAAATTTTAAAAAATGCTTTAGAATATAATATAACAGTGGAATTTTACCAATCTAATCACGAGGGAGATATAATTGACAAAATTCATACTGCTTCTATCAATCACGATGTAATAATAATAAATCCGGGTGCTTATACGCACTACAGCATTGCAATAAGAGATGCAATTGGTGCAGTTGATTTACCAGTTATTGAAGTGCATTTGACGAATATTTATAATCGTGAAGAGTTTCGGAGTAAATCAGTCATCGCTCCGGTATGCAAAGGTCAGATCAGCGGCTTTGGGAGTAATGGCTATCTTTTGGCACTAGAAGCTGCAAAATTAATAATTGATGAAAAGAAATAGAATGCAATTATAAAAAAGAGGTTAAATAAAATGAATAACCAAATTACCGATATTTACAAAAAGAGAATTAATAAATTAAGAGAAATTATTTCTTCTAAAAACCTTGAAGCGGCTTTAATTGAACAAAGAGAAAATCGTTTCTATCTTTCAGGCTTTTCTGGAACCAGTGCACAGCTTTTAATTACGTCAAACGAAGCAATTCTTTTTACTGATTTTAGATATATTGAACAAGCCGAAAAACAAGCGCCTGATTATGAGCTTGTCAGATTAAAGGGTCGGTTTAACGTTACTTTGTCCGAGTATTTGAAGAATATGGAGTTATCAAAGATCGGAATTGAAGGTGGGTCTACTCCGTTTGACAAGATTGTAGAGTACAGACAAGAGAATGACTTTGTGGAGTTTGTCAGTATAACAAACGAGTTATTATCACTAAGAATTATTAAGGATGAGTCTGAAATTAGTGCTTTAACAAAATCAATAGAAATTGCTGACAGTGCATTTGAGCATATACTGACAATTATTAAACCTGGAGTAACTGAAATGGAAATTGCTGCAGAGCTGGAGTACCATATGAAAAAAAATGGTGCTACTGGACCTTCTTTTGAAACCATTGTAGCGTCCGGAGACAGGGCAGCACTTCCCCATGGAACTGCATCACTAAAACGTGTTCAACTAGGTGATGTAATAACTATGGATTATGGTGCTTTATGTAACGGATATTGTTCGGATATTACTAGAACAGTATTTTTAGGAAAGCCTGATGAGCAACTAGAAAGAATTTATAATATTGTGCTTAGTGCTCAATTAGAAGCAGAAAAAGAAGCTGTAAAGGGAAAATTGGGCAAAGAGATTGACAATGTAGCGCGTGAAGTTATATCAAAAGCTGGATATGGCGATTGTTTTGGTCATGGTTTGGGTCATGGCGTTGGTATTGAGGTACATGAAGAGCCAAGACTTTCCACTACAGGGTTAAGAGAAATGGATAATGGGATGGTTGTTACCGTAGAGCCTGGAATATATATAACTGGACTTGGGGGCGTAAGGATAGAGGATATAATTGTAATAAACGATGATAATCCTTTGATTCTGACGAAATCTAGCAAAGACTTAATTGTTTTGTGATAGGCAGTTACAGTTCACAGGTAGCTAAAGAGATATAACTTTCGCAATGTTAGGAAACATTAGCGAAATGCAGCTTAGAGATGTATAGTAAGAGTGAGGAAAAGCAAGCTGACTGTTCTACGCAAAAATGCATTTTAAAATATTACTTGAAATATAGTATATTTTGGATTAATATATAAAGGAAATTATAAAGGAAATTGCTAAGAAATATTGTTAGTAAGATATTTGATTTTTAAAACACTTGAGAGGAGGGATAAATAGTGATAACAGCTGGTGAATTCAGAAACGGTGTTACCTTTGAAATGGATGGGAGTGTTTTTCAGGTGGTAGAGTTTCAACATGTAAAGCCAGGTAAAGGAGCAGCTTTTGTAAGAACAAAACTTAAGAATCTTTTTACTGGTGCCACAGTCGAAAAAACATTTAATCCAAGTGATAAGATGCCAAAGGGACATATAGAAAGAAAAGATATGCAGTATCTTTATGCTGATGGAGACTTACATTATTTTATGGACACTGGGACATATGAGCAAATACCTCTTGGTAAAGACGTAATTGGTGATGCATTGCTGTTCGTTAAAGAAAGTGTAGTTGTAAAAATCCTTGTTCATAATGGATTCGTTTTTGGCATTGAACCTCCTACTTTTGTTGAGCTGGAAGTAACCCATACAGAACCTGGTTTCAAAGGCGACACAGCAACAGGTGCAACAAAACCTGCTACTGTTGAAAGTGGAGCTACAGTTAAAGTTCCTCTTTTTGTAGATAATGGAGATAAAATTAGAATTGATACAAGAACCGGAGAATACATGGAGCGCGTTTAGTGTTTTTTGTATAAAATTATTGTTGTTGGTTATATTAAAATTTGCCAATTAAGCTTACAGTATTTTGGACGGTTGCCTGTTGATATTTACCAATTGCTACGTATATAGCTTTTGTAGAAAATTAGTATTTCAAAATGCTGCCGACTACATCGGATGTAAGAGTTGAATTGCAAACTAATAACGGAGGGAAATATGAAATTTATGAGAGAAAAAGTATCTTATCTTAAAGGCCTTGCAGAAGGGTTAAACATTGACCAAAATACCAGTGAAGGTAAACTGTTTAGGGCTATTATAGGCGTTTTGGATGATATGGCACTTGTAATGGATGATATTGTTGAATCGCAGGAAGAGATGAGTGAACAGATTGATGCTATTGATGAGGATTTAGAAGAAGTCGAGGAACTCATTTTTGACGAGGAAGATGATTGCGATTGTGATGATACTTGTTTTTTGAGAACAAAATGTCCTGCATGCAATGAAATAATCGAATTTGACGCTTCTTTCCTTGAAGACGACGAACCGATTATATGCCCAAATTGTGATGAAGAAATGAATATTGGATTGGAATGCGGCTGTGATGATTGTTCTGATGTAGATGATTAGAAGTTTATTGAACATGAAAAATTCACCTTAAAAAGTAAAATGCCAGATCTTATAATAATTTGTTCTGGCATTTTATTATTTTGCACATCTTGAGTAAATTTTCTATTTGATCCTTTCGAAAATCTTTTTATGCTCTATTAATATTACAAAACTAATTTTCTTGCTCGACGAAAAATAACACATTAAAATATTTGAATTATTTTTTTATTGCTCAAATTAATTCAGATATATTATTAAAATATATCCATTATTTTGTTGTCATAAAATCCCTTGATAATTAATATGAATATATTAGTTAAAAGCGTTTGGCAATAGTACATTCATTGATCAAAAATGTTAAGAGGCGCTAATCATTGACATAGTAGAGGAGTAGGGGATGACAACTTACAAAAGAGAGTCAGAAATTGGCAAGGTTTTTAAGGTTAACATTTTACCGTATTTGCCACCGGAGATAAAGATTCTTCTTGGTGTGTTACCAACGAAAACAGTTTGTGAGCTGGAGGAAATACGTTTACGAGCATCAAAGCCACTTATAATACAATGCCGAAGCCATGATTATATTATTAGCTCTAACGGAAAAGTACAAGATCATGAAAACAATGCATTTATAGTAAGACAGGAGCATATAAAAAGAGCAGTTGAACTTATCAGTCACAACTCAATCTATGCTTTTCAGGAAGAGCTTAAAAACGGGTTTATTACTATAAAAGGAGGTCACCGGATTGGCATAGCTGGTAGGACTGTGATTGAAGGAAAGACCGTAAAGAATATAAAGGATATATCAGGACTAAATTTCAGGATTTCAAAAGAAGTACCTGGGTGTTCTGACAAATATGTAAAACACCTTATAGATCAAAATATGCAAATAATGAATACTCTGATTGTTTCACCACCGGGATGCGGAAAAACTACTATGCTTAGGGATCTTGCTCGTATTTTTAGCCATGGAAAAAAAGAATATGGACTGTCAGGTGTAAGGGTTGGAATTGTAGATGAAAGATCTGAGATTGCAGCATGCTTTAAAGGTGTAGCTCAACACGATGTAGGAATTCGTACCGATGTGCTTGATGGATGTCCAAAGTCGGTCGGCATGGTTATGATGCTACGCTCAATGTCTCCGGATGTGATTATAACTGATGAAATTGGGAACGAAGGAGATCGAGATGCTGTTCTACAGGTTATAAATGCTGGAGTCAAAATCGTTAGCGCAGCACA
Organism: uncultured Clostridiaceae bacterium; assembly: GCA_964411505.1. GTDB lineage: Bacteria > Bacillota > Clostridia > CAYPLH01 > DUMO01 > CAYPLH01. Next base: position 8,070 of record CAYPLH010000087.1, read on the forward strand.
TGGATACAGTATTTCAGAGCTTAAAACACGCAGGGAAGTATTGGAACTGATTGATATGAAAGTGTTTGAACGGTTTGTTGTCTTAAGTAAAAGACATGGACCAGGAACAGTAGATGAAATTGTTGACGGAATCACAATGCAAAGTTTACGGAGGTGGTGAAAATGATGTTGAAAATAGTTGGTGGGTTTTTAACTATAGCAGCCTCAACTATGATTGGCCTTATATATTCAATAAACTTGTCAAAAAGACCTCTTGAACTTTTGACACTTTGCGGGATGATGGAGATGCTTGAGACTCAGCTTAAATATTTTTCTAGTATTCTTTCTGATGCATTTTACGAAATAAGTAAGTCGACAGACAGTACAGTATCCATTTTTTTTTGCGACGCATCTAAGATAATGAAAAATGATGGTAATATTCCTGCTGCTGTTGCTTGGCGTGAATCAGTTGAAAAAAATATTAAGTTAACATCCTTGAATAAAGAAGATATGAATGTACTAATTTCTTTTGGTAAATCTTTGGGGAATACCGATCTTGAAGGACAGATTAAAAACATAAAATTTATTGTGGAACAGTTAAAAATACAGTGGTCAAAGGCTGAAAGCAGCAGAAAAAAGGATGAAAAGCTTTATAAAAATCTTGGCTTTTTAGGAGGTCTGGCAATTGTAATTATTTTAATCTAGAATGCATATATTCAAATAAATGTATTTATGCCGGAGTGTATTTTTAAATTGGAATGAGGAGAATTATATGGATTTACTTTTTAGAATCGCAGGGATCGGTATTCTTGTATCAATATTGAACCAGGTTCTAATAAGGTCTGGTCGTGAAGAACAGGCAATGATGACCTCAATTTTAGGAGTTGTCATAGTTTTAATGATTGTAGCAAAGGAAATAGCTAATCTTTTTGAAACTGTTAAGAGCTTGTTTGATTTATAAAGAAGTATTTAAATTTCTTTTTAAGTGGAATGAAGACAAGCCTCCAGCTGATGAATAAATGAATCTACTTAAAAAGCCATAACTGCATTTAGCAAAGTGAAATGAGGATCAAAATGGAAATCGTACAAATTGCTGCTATTGGTATTGTTGCAGCGGTGCTTGCAATATTAATTAAGGCGGAAAGACCTGATATGGCTATGCTTATAAGCATAACCGCTGGAATATTGATTTTCTTACTTGTGATAAATAAATTATCTACCATAATTGAGCTTTTAATAAATTACAGCAAGAAGATGGATATTGATCAGGCTTACATAACAACATTACTTAAAATAGTTGGAATAGCATACATTGCAGAATTTGGATCCGAGATTTGCAAAGATGCTGAAGAAACTTCAATTGCATCTAAAATTGAACTTGCAGGTAAGGTACTAATTATAGTGCTTTCTGTGCCTATTGTAACTTCATTGTTAGAGCTTATTGTAAGACTTATGTATTAGGATATTACGAGGTAAACTAATGAACAAAAGCAAACGAAGAAAAAATTTGGAAAGTGTAAAAAAAATAAGGAAAATTCATTGGATGGTGATCATAATATGTGCTGTTTTAATTTTTTCTGCAGCAAGTTTGCTATATTCACGTTCTGTATATGCAGACAAAGATTATGGTAGTAAGATATCAGACGATGAAAAAATAAGTGAAGAGTTAATCGATGAACAGATAGAATCAGGTAATATTGGTGACATAAAAGAAAGCCTTAGAGCTTATCAGGATTCTGATTTTCATGAAATTTTGCCTGATTTTAATCCAGATAAAATTATAGCAGATGCGGCTAAAGGCAAATTTGAACCTGGATTATCAGGATTGCTGCAGCGAGTTGTAAGGTTTTTGCTCATGGAAGTATATGTTAACGTTAATATAATGATAAAACTTATAGTTCTTGTATTTATTTGTGCTATATTAAGAAATTTGAAAACATCATTCTTAGGTGAAGGCGTAGGCGAACTTGGTTTTTTTGTCTGTTATTTAGTTATTGTTACAGTACTTATAGTAAGTTTTGAAACTGTGATGAACATGGCACGCGAGACGATTAATACTATGGTTGCATTTATGCATGCTAACATACCTGTGCTTATGACACTTCTTATATCAAGCGGAAATATAGTTTCGGGTGGTGTATTTCAACCTATCCTTATACTGGTTGTTGAAGTGGGGGCAACATTTTTAAAAAGCATATTTATTCCACTGGTTTTCTTCTCAGCAGTTCTTTCTATTGTCAACAATATCTCTAATAAGTTTCAGATTGCAAAATTAGTCAGTCTTTTAAGAAGAATAATTTTTTGGTCGTTGGCAACTACATTATCAGTTTTTGTTGGCATTCTGATAATACAGGGTTCAATGGGCGCTGTAGTTGATGGAGTTACTAGTAAAACAGCTAAGTTGGCAATAGGTGTAATACCTGTAGCTGGTAAATATCTTGCTGATGCAGCAGAGGCAGTTGTTAGTTGTGCACTACTTATCAAAAACGCGGCAGGTGTTGCTGTAATGATCGGAATTGTATCAATTTGTCTGGTACCTGTTCTAAAAATAATTGCAATTATTGCAATATACAGATTTGTTGGAGCATTAGTAGAACCCATTTCGGATAGCAGGATAACAAACTGCATAAATGATATGGCTAGTTCACTTTCATATATTATGGCAATTGTTGTATCAATAGCAATTATGTTTTTTATTTCAACAACGGCACTTATTTCTGCGGGTAATATTACTGCAATGATTAGGTAGGAAGAAAAAATGATAGAACTCTTGAAAAATTGGATTACTAGTATTGTTACATTTTCAATGTTTGTTGTGATATTAGAACTGCTCTTACCGGATGGAAATATTAGAAAAGCAGTTAACCTTGTATCTGGATTTATCATGATCATAGTAGTGATAAACCCATTTATAGGATTATTTAATAAAGATATAAACCTAATGGACTTTCAAATAGTAAGCAGTAATTTTCTAGACAGGGAAGATATAAATTACAAGAGTAAAATGCTAGACGAAATTAAGATGCGTCAGACCATAGAAGTTTACAGGCAGAAACTTATGAGTCAAGCAGAAAGCGCAACAAGAGATATAAGTGGCGTTCTTGATGCAAATGCAGATGTAATAATAGATGAAGACTTAAGTTCGGAAGGTTTCGGTTCTATTAAGCGTATTTATTTATATATAATCACTGGTAATGAGCGGGATGGTAACTCAACAATAAAAATTGACAAAATTAAAATTGGAGAAAAAGAAGACAAAGTAAGTGATCAAAATTTAGAATATGATGAAAAAATTAATAGTGAAATAAAGGATAGGATATCAAATCTACTAGATGTAGATAAACAAAATATTATTTTATCGTTTGAGAAGGAGTAGGTAATCTATGGCTGAAGCGAAGAAGGAAAACAACTCAAAAAACAAACTCGTTACAAATAAGCTGTTTAAGAATATTGGAAAAAACAAGCTTACTGAGAACCTTCTAATAGTAGCCATCTTAGGAATAATTTTGATTATTGCTGGTACTTCGATTTTTAACGAGAATAATAGTGGAGATACAAGAGAAGGAATAATAGTACCTAATACAACTAAAGAGAACTCTTCATATGAGTACACTGAGGTTGAAGAAAAAATCGAAAAACTACTTTCTCTTATGGAAGGAGCGGGTAAAGTAAAAATAGTTATCACCTATGAATCGGGGAAGGAATTGATTAGGGCAACAGATACAAAAAAGAATGATAGCATGGCCGAAGAGAAAGATTCTCAGGGTGGTACAAGAAAAACCCAACAAACCGATTATGAGAGCAAAACAGTTTATGATGGAAGCTCAGCTAATAGCAAGCCTTTTGTTGTTAAAGAATTATATCCTTCTGTAAAGGGAGCGGTTATAATAGCTGACGGAGCAAAGAACTCTACCGTCAAAGAGAACTTGATTAGAGCAGCACAAACATTGCTGGATATTCCTATACACAAGATACAGGTTTTTCCATCCGGAAAGTAATGTATATTGGTGAATCTTAGGGTACTATGCACAGGTAGCATTTATGCTATTGCACGTGTCTATTCAGGTGGGGCAATTAGAATAAAATATGACATGTAGGTTTTGAAAT
>CAYPLH010000088.1:0-12131 GCA_964411505.1 uncultured Clostridiaceae bacterium
CATGATAAGGTGATAAACCTTGATTTTAAGAAATCACTTGAAATCAAGGTTTATCGCCTTTTTCGTTGTCCGAAGTTCGAGAAGCAGAGGGAACTACTAACCAACTGGGGGAACTTGAACCCCCACATATAAAAACGTAGCCACAATGGTTTTAAACTGCGTGGTTTTTTTTGTATTTTAAAAAATTAAAGGAGGAATTCATTATGTTTGGAATTATTGTGCATGGTTACTTGAAGATGGATATACTCTGGCAATGGCGAAAATGATGGCAAGGGAATCTTTTCGGTATAAAGGGTAGAAAAATAAGGTTGTATTTGAAAGTCAGTTAGAATTTGTCGACGTTAAAATGTCAAAGTTAAAAGGATATATAATTCAGTGGAACTTTTTGCAGGAGCAGGTGGATTAGCACTTGGTTTAGAGCTAGCTGGGTTTCATGCAAAAGGATTGGTTGAGATTGATAAATATGCAGCACAAACATTGAGAGTTAATCGTCCGAAATGGAATATTATCGAGGAGGATATAGTCAAAGTCTCAGAAAATGGCATTAAACATTATTTACCCCAAAATTGTGAAATAGACTTTGTATCTGGAGGATATCCATGCCAAGCATTTAGTTATGCGGGGCATAAATTGGGATTAGATGATGTGCGAGGGACAATGTTTTTCTATTTTGCAAAGGTAATTAAAGACTTAAATCCCAAGGTGTTTTTAGCAGAAAATGGCAAGGGGCTCACAACACATGATGATGGGAAAACATTGCAAACAATGATTAGTATCTATGAGAATATGGGATATAATGTAACTTGGAATATTTTAAACTCAAATGATTATGGCGTGGCTCAAAAGAGAGAAAGGGTAGTTATTATAGGTGTTAGGAATGATATAAATACTCAGTATCGTCTGCCTAAGGAATATGATTATAAACCAGTTTTAAAGGATGCTTTAAAGAATGTACCAAAATCGAATGGAGAAACATATCCAGATAAAAAACGCAAAGTGTTAGAATTAGTGCCAGCAGGAGGCTACTGGAGAAATCTTCCAGAAGATATTGCGAAAGAATATATGGGGAAAAGTTATTATTCTGGTGGTGGAAGGACAGGAATGGCAAGAAGAATTTCATGGAATGAGCCATGCCTCACATTAACATGTAGTCCAGCTCAAAAACAAACAGAAAGATGTCATCCTGAAGAAACACGTCCATTTACTGTACGAGAATATGCTAGAATTCAAAGTTTTCCAGATGACTGGGAGTTTTCCGGCTCAATGGGACAACAATATAAGCAGATTGGTAATGCAGTTCCTGTTCAATTTGCTAAAGCGGTCGGCTTGTCAATAATAGATATTTTAAATAAAGAAGAGGATTAATCCTCTGCTTTCTCGATTTCATTTGCTAATTTCTCAATAACATTATCTAATAATTCTCGACTATCATATTCAGCAGCAATTTCATCAATAGCAGCAGTTAATTCATTATAAAAGTTACTATCACCAGTCAAACGATACCAAAAATCCTTCCCAATATATACAGGATGATCCTTTCAGATGCCCTATTTCCCTAGCCCCAAAAGCTGTCGTACCCGCTTCTGTGTATGCTTTTCAATAGCCTCCAGCCGTTCCTCCGGCCAGTTGATGGCTGGATGGCGCTCAAACTTGAAGCCTATCAGCCGCCTGAGCTGCTGTGCCTGAGTCTTACCCATAACCTCGGAGCAGATGCGCTCAAAGGAGATATCCCCATAGACCGGAAATCGGGTCTTGGCGTATTCGTCCAGATTGGCAATATCCTCCGGCATGGCGTAGTTGAACAGCGACAGCCCATGGTCGAATAAGGGGGCGGGTGCAATCAGTGCGCCTGAGTGGTTATCCCTCAGAATGCCAAAGTTTCCAAAGTGCCTATCCTCATTGTATATCACAGCGTCGAATACCAGCATACTGTGTACGGTTTCCGAAAAATCCTCGCCCAACTCAACATAATAATCAAGACACGCCTGTAAACCGCCGGAACGCACCAGCTGTCCTACGGGCACAAAGGCGGTGTCAATGTCGGTGAATAGCTTGCACTTGGAGGCAAGAATGCCTTTCCAGCGCTCCAGGTCATAGGAGATGGCTTTGAGCCCCATGGCTTTGGCAATCTGGCAGGCATAAAACTCACTATACGGCTCGTTTCCGGTATTGGCCGCGCCGATGGTTCCACCCTTATACAGATGGATTTCACGGTTATCCAGCCGGTGCCACGCCTTGGGCAGCATACCGCCTGTGGTTAGCTCGGGTGAGGTGGTAAAGGCCTGGTTGCTCTGCCCGATGCCTGTGTAAGCTACAAGTGAGAGAATTTCCGAGAACTCGTTCTCGTAGAGATTGTATTCCGCAAAGGTTCCCTCAAAACCCTTGGGAACCACCCAAAAGCTATCGTTTAGAGACAATCCCTTGCACACATCAATGATGCCCTTGGTGTTGCCAACAGACAAGCCAAGGGTTTTCAATATTTCTTCTACAAAAGTACGGTTTTTTGGGATCACTCTGTGCCGCAACCAAGCTAAAACGCCTTCGTCTGTACGCTGTAAGTCCAAAGGAAGAAGTTGCTCATTTTTTTCATCAATAGAAATAATCCGGGCTACCAGACTGACGCCGCGTTCTTCTAAAGTGAACTCTAGCAACGACAGATCATATAGCCGAAGCTCATAAAGGTTTTCCATTGTAGCTGATTCCTCCTTTTCAAGCGGGATCAAGTCCAGCTCCATATGCAGTGCCGCAGAAACCTTTGCCTGAAAGGCGTACTTTTAACTCATTCATAAATCCTTTACTCGGTCTTATCTGGATCCGGAATTATAAGCTTCTGCCCCACAAAAATATTATCACTCGTCAGCTCGTTTGCTTTTTTTATGTCTTCGACCTTATCCATTAAATTACTATTATAAAACTTCCCGGCAATACCAAAAAGTGTGTCACCGTCAACAACCGTATAAGTAGTCGTACCACTTGTGGGAGTCGGTTGTACGGTAGGCGTAGGAGTCGGAATCGGAGTTGCTGAAGGTTCAGTGCTTGTCGGAGTAACGTCTGGTGAGGCTTCCGGCTCTTGTGTACTTACGGGAGTAGGCGATGGATCAACTATATTAGATGGATCATCTCCTCTGTATTTTATCTCCCAGATTTTATACGCAGTAAGTATTATTCCTGCTATAATTACGAGAACTGTTGTAACAGAAATAAGGGTACTTAATGCCTTTTGCTTGTTAAAATGATACTTGCGTCTTTTAGTCGTTCTTTTTCTGTCCATATATTCCTCTTCTATTCCTTCAGTTATTATATCATCAGTTTGGTCATTATCTACATATACTCCTATATCGTCCGCGCCCTCATCTTCTATTGCAATAACCATGGAAGTAGTGTTATGTTCGCCACCACTTTGCATAGCTTCGCTGACAATCATGTTTGAAGTAAACCATGTATCTCTATCAGACGAAAGAATTTCATTAATTTTATTCTCTTCAACCAATGCACCAAGATCATTACCAGCTAGTAGGATTATATCACCTTTCTTTATCTCTATAACTTCTGAACAGCTTATTCCATCCTCATCACCGACAGCTTTACTCTGCTGCCTTGAGACTAATTCTGCTTGTTCTTCGGTTAAAATGCCAAGTCTTCTAAGTCTCATAGCTTTTTCAAAATCTGTAGTAAGACGCTTTAAATTGCCTTTCCTATGTAGAAAAACCTGGCTGTCTCCTGTACTTACAGCTATTGCTTTTCCTCCTGCAATCAAAAAACCGCAAAAGCTATAATTTTTGTTTGAAGGACTCCCCAAAGAATCAACAGCGCTTTTTATACACTTTTTTAGCTTAAAGAGACTACTTCCAATGTCAGACTCCATGTTTTCATAAATGCTTTCAAGTTCTTCAGTTATTGTCGAATTTTGTCTATCAAGTTCATCAAATACGGCAAAAATATGCGCATCGTCCTCATTCTCGATAGAAACTTGAATGTTATCCATCTCGTAATCGAACTTGTACCGACCATTAATAAAAAAGTTAGCACTATTGTAAGCATTTAGCCTGCCAGTACATGAAACAACTGAAGCATTTATACTAATAAGATTACCCATGAGATTACCCCTCTTTTATTAGTATTGCACTTTACGGATACTACCAATCCAAAGTCTTATTTGACGGCATGATTTTCTATAAAGTGACAATTACATAATATCACAGTGCCCATAACTATTCAATACTTCCTTTTTATGCAATGCAGTGTTACTTATAAGAGGTTTCTGTTCAGACTTTCTATAACTTGAGATATAACTTCAGATGTTGCTACCCATACTGTTCTCCATATACTTCTTAAATTCATCAGCTGGTAGAGGTTTGCTGAACAAAAAACCTTGTGCCTTGTCACATTTATGTTCTTTCAAAAATGCAAGTTGTGCTTCTGTTTCAACCCCTTCGGCAGTTACGATAAGATTCATATCATGAGCCATTGAAATTAGTGATTTGGTAATAGTATTCTCATAACTGTTTTCTGTAATTCCATGGATAAAAGTTTTATCAATTTTGAGAGTGTTAATCGGTAGTCTCCTTAAGTAGTTCAGCGAAGAGTAACCTGTTCCAAAATCATCAAGAGAAACTTGTATTTTCTTGTCTTTCAGCTGTTTCAAGACTTCTATTGTGAGGTTCAAATCCTTCATTGCTGAACTTTCAGTTATCTCTATTTCAAGCTTCTTTGGATCAAGATCTGTTTCCTTAAGAATACCATCTACAACACTAACAAAGTTTTTTTCTTGAAACTGTCTCGAGGAGAAGTTAACAGCTACATAAAGATTCGGATACCCTTCATCTTGCCATTTTCTAATTTGTCGACATGCCATACGAAGTACCCATTCACCTATAGGTACTATCATCCCTATTTCTTCTGCTAGCGGAATAAACGACATTGGTGCTACAATGCCCTTCTCGGGATAATGCCATCGCAATAATGCTTCAAGACCCAGTATTCTCCCTGTTACTATATCAATCTGAGGTTGATAATAAAGCTCCAGTTCGTCTCTTTCCAATGCTCTTATCAATCTACTTTCTGTTTCATACTTTTCCAGAATTTCATCATTCATTGAACTTGCATACATCATGTAAGTGTTTTTTCCTGCATCCTTAGCCCTATACATGGCAGTATCAGCATTTTTAAGAAGTGTTTGTTCATCGGTACCATCACAAGGAAATACTGATATACCAATACTCGTAGTTATGTAGAATTCTTTGTTTCTCAGAACCCATGGCTCCTGAAAAATTCGGATTATCTTCTCTGCTTCTAATTTTATTTCGTCCATGCTTTTTACCTGTGTTTGGAGGATAATAAATTCATCGCCACCAAGCCTTGCCAATTTATCATTCTTGCCAATAATATCCTTAAGCTTGTTTCCAATACCTACTAGCATTTCATCGCCATATGTATGCCCAAGTGCATCATTTATTTTCTTAAAGTTATCAAGATCAAAAAACATAATTGCAACTAATTCATTATTCATGCGTGCTTTCGTAAAAAGATGACCTATTTCACCCATAATATACGCTCTGTTAGGTAGACCGGTTAATAAATCATAAAAAGCCAAGTACCTTATTCGCTCTTCTGAGCGCTTTCTTTCAGTTATGTCTATGCCCATGCATACAATTATATCGGGGTCATCATTATCATAAATAACCCTACTATTCCATAAAACATGGATTTGACTACCATCCTTTTTTTCAATGACGTTTTCAGTATGCTCAGGCTCTTGATTTGCATTTTTAAAATTTAAATTCTGGTCAAAAAAAGTATGCATTTCAGGCACCAGTATGTCAAAGCAGCTTTTACCCAACAATTCTTCCTCTATGTATCCTGTGACTTTTTCTGCATATCTGTTAAATTTTATAATAAAGCCTTCCTTATCCGTTACCATTATAATAATACCTGCATTGTCTACAATGCTGTTCAAAAAATCTTTTTCCTGTCGCAATAACTTTTCAACTAATCGCCTTTCTGTAATATCACGCAGTATCATTACAGCTCCATAGACTTTCCCATTCTTCCCATGCACAGGTGCAAGTGAGCTTGCTATTGAATGTTCAGTGCCGTTTTTAGAAATAAGAATTGCACTTTTGCCTGCTCCTAGTACCAGTCCTTCCTTAATCACGTTTTGAAACGGGATATCAGCGGGAACCCTTGTAACTTCCGAGACTATTTTTACAACATCAGATACGTGATTTCCCAATGCTTCTCGTTCAGAATATCCTGTTAGTTCCTGTGCTATATGGTTTATAAATACAATCACCCCGTCTGCATCCAGTACAATTACTGCATCAATTATTCCGGACAGAGTGACTTTCAATGGTTCAAACTGTTTTTTTAGCTCACTTTTCTTACCTAAATACTTTTTAAAGACAAATTTATTAAGAACTAGGTACAAAAGAAGAATTACAGGTATACATAGTACAGCAACAATCAGTGTCAGAATCAAAGGATTGTTAAAAATCATATAAAGGCTAGCCTCAAAATTAATTAAAATGAAAACAATACAAAAAATAATTTTAACACTATGCATGACGTGCATTGTGACCTCCAAACTTATTTTGAACATATCAAACAAAGCTAAATCAGGTAAGAGGCCATCATAAATGAAAAGACTGACCTTCCACCGCACTATGTGTGCTAAACACTCTAAAAAAACAGGGGCGTTTTACACAGCACGCCCTGTTTTTTATATATTTATCTTTAACTTATACTACATGCTTTTTTAGTGTAGCCCTTACTGCACCTGGTCCTGTTATCATTTCGCTAAAAAATCCCTCGATTTTTTCACCTAAGTCTACTTGGTAAAGATCAACTCCAAACAATTTTATGTTTGACAGTATTGGCTGCAAGACCTTATTTGCATCTATTTTGCTCCCAAGTTTTACATCCTTAAAGTATGGCCTTAGAGTATCAAGCATAGGATCGGGGCTTAAGGACATATCATTTCCTTTATCGTCAACGCCTAAAAGATACCTACACCAACCTGCTATTACAAGAGGGATGTATTTAAGGTTTCCAGGATCAAGATCTTCACGCTCTACATATGATTTTATTGTTTCACCAAACCTAATAGCTAGCTTTTGTGACGTATCAACAGCTATTCTTTGTGGAGTATCGGGTATATACGGATTTGGTAACCGCACCTCAATAACCTCTGTTGCAAAATCTACAGGATCAATTACTCCAGGGTTTACTACTACAGGCATTCCTTCTTCAAAGCCAATCTTTTTAACAAGCTTTTGAAGCTGCTCATCTTGCATTTCTTCTGAAATATAATTAAATCCAAGCAGGCACCCATAGATTGCAAGGCTTGTATGGAGGGGATTTAAACATGTACCGACTTTCATCTTCTCTACTTTGTCAACAGTATCCCTGTCAGTAAAAATAACACCAGCTTTTTCAAGAGGTGGTCTTCCATTCGGGAAGCTTTCTTCAATTACAAGATACTCTGGACCTTCAGCATTAATAAATGGAGCTACATACGTATTCTTCTCCGTTTTCACTAAATCCATATTCTCAAGACCATCTTTTACAAGGGATTCTCTTACCTCATCAGCAGGTCTTGGAGTAATCTTATCAATCATTGACCATGGGAAGGATACCATCTTTGGATCCTTAATATAATCCAAAAATGCATTTTCAACTAAACCCTTTCCAACCCATTCTTCAACAATATTTACAACAGCATCCCGGAACCTTTTACCGTTTTGAGAGCAATTATCCATACTAACAAAAGCAATTGGATGCTTACCATTCTTAAAACGTGTATATGCCAACGAAGCTATTTTGGACATAGCATGTGTCGGACTTTTTGGACCTTCGTCAATATCTTTTTTAACATCTGGGAAGAACTCACCTGACAGGTTTTTAAGGTTGTATCCCTTTTCAGTTATTGTCATGCTTACCATCTCTAAACCGGGTTTTTTAAATAACTCGTGTAATTTATCCCAATCCTGTTTCCTAGAAGGATCACCTGCAAGAGCTCCAGCGAGGCTTCCAACAACTTTTTTTTCAAAGCTACCATCAGGATTCATTATGACAAGCAGACTCAAATTATCAAAAGGTTTGTATGCTTTATCAATAATCTCAACGTCAAATGTTTCGGCAGCTATGATTCCTCTGTCGGCTACTCCTTCGTTAAGGAGAGTTTGTTGCAGCACTGCAACAAAACCCCTAAATATATTCCCTGCGCCAAAATGTATCCAAACAGGGTTTTCAAATGATTTACTTATCATTGAATCAATATCGAATTTAGGTAACTCGATTCCTACCTTGGCCCACTGCGCAGTATTTTTAATTCCTTCACGGCTTAATTTAAGCATTTAATATTGTCCTCCTATAAAATTATTAATGTATAATATAACAACGTTAATTTCATCTATTTATACGCAATTAGCGCTAAAAATAACAGCAAACGCTTCAACGCATTATTGTACGATATAATAATTTAAGAATTAACGTTGTGCTAATTGTAAATAAGCAGCATAAAACTGCATAAAAATTACTCTTAGAGTTAATTCTATCTTAAAAATTAGCAATCTTCAATATAATTTTTCGATTTTCCTCAGGCTACAGTTCAGACACCCTACATATTGAGATATAACTGTGCAATAGCGGAAACTGCGCTTCATTTGCAAGAGCTGTATTTCGCTAATGTTTCCTAACATTGCTAAAGAGATATAGAGGGAGTGAGCTGTAACGTTTTTAGAGGAAGTCGGAAGTAGGAAGACAATTCTTTTGCTTGTTTGCTTGCTTGTTTGCTTGCTTTGTTTGCTTGTTTCCTTGCTTCCTTGCTTCCCTACGTCGCTGCAATTAGAATTTGCGGTTTAAAAACTCATGGAAGTTTCCTCCGAATATTTTTTCAACATCCCTTTTTATTTCACTTTCCTCAATTATCCAGCCTGTATCAAGAATATCAGAGTATTTATCAATTAACACTTCAGCTATAATTTTTCTCGAATGAGACCATTTATAAATAAGCTGATCAAGAACACGACTGTCTGAATGCTGCGGTATTATACTAGATCCTAAAAGCTCAAACCTCATCTTGGTTATCTCTTCGATAAGGCTTGGGTTGTTTAGGTACCACCAGCAACCAAAAACAAGTAAATTTCTGAATTTTCTTGCTGCTACACACAATTCATGCTGATTTTCTCTTGCTAGCATGGTTACCATGAACTTATTTTGAGGGTATTTTGAACACAAGTACTCCACTGTTTCAATATCACCCTTACCTACACTATCCCCCGCCACTTGAAGTTCGGGGTTTGTAAGCTTCTTAACTCCTATCATCATTGCAAAAGGAATATTCATTTCTCTAGAAACCGGTAAAATACATTCCTCAATCATCCTAGAACGTATGGAATCCTCAGGAACCTTAAATGTGGGCGGAAGTGATACTGCCATGTATACAGCTTTCATCCTATTAATCCAGTCGCTAAGAAATCTTCGGATCTCCTTTAATGTATTCTCATTCAAATCCATGGTTACTTTATATCCCCATATTTTAAGCTTATCACAGGCTGTATTCCAAGAATTTAAAAGGACATCCAGTCTTAGTGCTGCCAAAAACCTTGTATCGGATTTTTGACCATCTAGCCATACTTTCCTTTCATCATCATCAAAAGGATCGTTAGTCATCACTATTTCTTTGACCCCAGCAGTTTTAAACACAATGTCAATATATTGTTCTACACTCAAATCTGCAAAATACTTCCTGTAATCGTCTAGATTTCTGCTTGATACATCAAGTCCTAACTTATCCAAAACCGTCAGCACACCTCTGCATGCTTCACTGTATGGAGAATTCTTTATAAACAAGGTATCCCAAATAAGATCCGCCTGTTCCTTTTTGGACATTTTCCAATACTGCTCATAAGGCATATCAACTATTCTCATTGTTTCAGCAATAAGGTAATGATATGTAACTAATTCATCAACACCCCAAAGAAGCATTCCGCCAAAATCCGGAGTGTATAAATGAGTATGCACATCGGTCAGCTCCACATTATCTACAGCATTTCTTACCATTTTTTCAAGCTCATATCTATTTTTTACAGACATATATTTTCCCTCCATTAAGATTTTATTTTAACCACTTTTGATTTAGTTACACATTAAATACCCAATTTGGAAATATGTTTTCCTATATGCTTTGACAGAGCATTATAGTATTCATCTTCATATTTATACAAGGCGTTTAATATTCTATCCCTGAAAATATATTTACCATTATCATCTTTAGCTTGAAGAATGAGTCCGTAAGTTATATGAATTACCTGCCTTGAATCAACCTTGTTCATAAGGTCAGGCAATGCGGCATCACTTAAAGAATCCAAAGAAGCAATATTTTTAGTATCCGCACCTATATGATAATATTTCTTTGCCTCATCCAACACCTCAAGTGCAAATGAATGAATTTCTCTATAAAGATCAGGTTGTTCTTGGGCAATTACCCTAACAGCTTCAAGCCAGTTGGTACCAGCTGTTTTTAAATGATATCTTCCGCGCGTTTCTTTGCCTACAATTGGAAATACTCCAAATTTGTCACTCCCTGAGTGGACACTTATCTTATATCCAAACTTATCTGCAATAGCAACATGGACTTTAAATTCCTTTTCAAATTCTGTAATGTCACCTATATAGTCTATACCCTTCTGGAATTCTCCACAAAACCTTGGAGCTATGGTTGCAACCTTCACCTTAGAACTGATAAGTTCTGAAGCCACAAAAAAGTGTGCCTGAGGCGATGTAGACGTCAGTGTCTCATCAATGGAAACCTCAAAATCAACTTCCATTTTGCAGTCTTTAATGAAGCTGTTGTAAATGTCTATAGCAAAATCAATTGCCTTTTGGTAAATAAGGACAGTTTTCTTTAATTCAAAAGGCTCAAAGCTTATTTCAAGTCCTTTTTTAAGCTCAAAAACCTTATTCAAATAGCTTTCCTCAAATCTCTTCCTCTTGCCTTCGCAAATAGAGCTGTACTTTTGATTAATCTCATCAACTGTCAGATTTGGTATATCATTGTCAATGTGCTCAGAGCAGTCAAGCGTAATCATTGTAAATCCGCAGTCTAGCGCCATTTGCACTTCTTCAGGTTTTTTAAGATGATCTCCGTCGGCACCAAATCCTCCTGTGTATCCTTCCTGAAAAACAGCCCAACTTGCATCATCAAGAACTCCTACGTAAGTCCTTCCGGTAAGATCAAGTTCCCTGATGGACTGTTGTGCAAGTATAGGTTTCACATTATAGTTTTTAATAAGACGGATATGCCCGGCAGAAGCCAATCCCAAACGATCTCCAAGCCCTATAGTAATATCGTTTTCTAAAACAGCGGTTGGAGCAGTAAACGGGAAAATTTCTCGAAGACTCATGCAGTTACAATGGTTCAGTGGACAAACTTTTATTTTATAAGCTTCTACAGTCTCCACAATTCCTGAAAATTTTTCAATTATTGAACCATTTCCGATAATAACTAACCTCTTGTCTTCATCCTCCCTAGTAAGGAAAACAACCGAATCATCAGCAATATGAACAGAATCCGTATATATATCACGAATCCCATTTTCTTTAATCTTTTCTACTATTCTTTTTGCATCGAACGGTTGCTCTAAAAAATCTGTTACTTTTCGCCAATTACTCATGTTTAACCTCCTAAAATATATCAAGTATTATTACTCTCATTATATCATGTTTCAATCCACGCCTCTATGTGAAGGGCGACCTCTTTTCCATTATATCATGAATTTTGCAAGAAATTGCATGATATAATTGCGCATGTGCGTTTTTTGCCTTGGCAAAAAAAATCGCACGCGCATAAATTCCGCCGGAGGCGTATAATGTCCTCGGCAACGAGGACAACGAGGTTATTATATCATGAATTTCGCAAGAAATTACATGATATAATCGCGCATGTGCGTTTTTTGCCTTGGCAAAAAAAATCGCACGCGCATAAATTCCGCCGGAGGCGTATAATGTCCTCGGCAACGAGGACAACGAGGTTATTATATCATGAATTTCGCAAGAAATTACATGATATAATCGCGCATGTGCGTTTTTTGCCTTGGCAAAAAAAATCGCACGCGCATAAATTCCGCCGG
>CAYPLH010000089.1:0-12118 GCA_964411505.1 uncultured Clostridiaceae bacterium
AAATTTGAGAAAAAAAGTGGTTAGACCCCTCATTAAAAAGAATCTAACCGTATGTATTACGTGCTAACTAAATGACATTGCCCCGTCAACAGTAACCCAGGCATTCAGAACTACATCACTACCAACATTTGCCGCTTCTATCTCCAATGTAACCGGTGTAGATGCCCCTATGCCATTATTTGTTGTAAACCCGGTATCGGAAGCCAGTATGGTCTCAACTCCGCTGTTTACCCGACGCAGGTGCAATCCTCCGTTGCCTCCTCTAAGGCGAAGATCATACACTGTTTCAGAACCCCTCGGGTTTCCGTTGTGGCGAACTCCCGCATATAGGCAGAAGTATTGGTTTGTTCCACCCAGTGTTGCGTTCTTTGCAATTACACGATAGTTTTCACTGTCGAAATTTATATTGGGAACTGCCCACCATGCCATGTGACCATCCGGTTCACCGGGAGCACAAATGCTGTCGGTTGATGCTTCCACAACAAAATCAGATGCATCCGCACCTGTATATGAATGTCCGGAATCAGATATATGCTCTGAAAGATTCTCATCCGTCTGAGCATTAAATTCATCTGAAAAATCCTCCAGCACAGGGGGATCAGTTTTACACGATTTGTATACTTTTCAGCTATAGAAAGTTGGGAAGCCGCTTAAAAGGCTGATCTTGGTTTTTGAAATGCAATAAAAAGAAAAGTCTGAAAATAAAGTTTGAAGTATGTGTTAAATCCTATTTTTGATTTTCTGTTGACTCCATTTTTATCATCTACAATATGTTGATACCAAGACTGGTTATTTTATTTCAGAAGAAATATGATATTCGGACAGTTTGGCGAGATACTCTGAAAACAGGCATTTTCGCAGTTGGCTCCCTTATCTGAGAGTGCAATTAGTCATTTTCACAATATGTCATTGGACTTTTGACTCCACATATTCTACCATTGATTTTATTGTCGGGAAAGCCGTAAAAAGCAGCATTCCATCATCAAATTCAAAATTAAATGATTCTTCTAACGCAACAACTATTTTAATAAAAGTTATTGAATCGATTCCAGAACTTGATAAATTCATATCGAAAGTAACAGCGCCGAATATAGCTTGGTCTATACTGCCTTTAATTACATTTAAAATATCATTTTGCAAATCGAAAGATTCACTATTTTCATCTGATACAAATTCAACCGTTAAATATTTTTCCTTGAGTAATTTACGATCAATTTTTTCATTAAAAGTATACTCAAAATCATCTATACGGATATACTTAACAGGGATCATATATTCTGGCAAGTATTCTTTAAGAAACAAACAGATTTCATCATCATTGATATGTGAGTTTTCTATTATAAAGGCAACAAGAATTTTATCATCGCTATTTGTAGTAACATCTGTCACAACAGATTGACGAATTTTGTTGTTTGTATTTAAAACGGATTCTATTTCCTCTAACTCAATTCTGTTTCCTCTTATCTTTACTTGGCTATCCATTCTCCCCATATAAAAAAGACGATTTCCTGATACTCTACCTAAATCGCCAGTTTTATATGCAAGAAAACCTAATTCTCCATTGGATAAATAGATGAATTTATCGTTTGTAAGCTGTACATCACCGTGGTAACATTTTGCCAAGCAATCTCCGGCTATAGCGATTTCTCCTGCTTTTCCATCAGTAATAATATCTTGATTATCGTCTATAATATAAATTTGGGTATTTTGTATTGGTGTGCCCAAATCAACATCCTCTTTATGTGTCAACTCGCTTATTGTTGCCCAAATGGTTGTTTCTGTAGGGCCATACATATTATAAATTTTTGCTTTTGTTTTATTCTTTAATGTTTTTAATAGACTGGGAGTGAATATTTCTCCGCCTACCATAATGTCTCGGATATTATTAAAACATTTCAATTCCCTGTCATAATTCAACATTAATTGAATTTTAGAAGGAGTCATTTGAAGCATGTTTACGTTATTATCTTCAATTAAATTGGTTAATAATTTTGGATTTTGATATTCTTCATCATTGGCTAAAACAATTGTTACGCCTTTATAAATTGCCATGATTGTTTCTAAGAAAAATATATCAAAAGAAACTGTAGTTGAAGATAAAATCCTCTTTCCAACAGAAAAATCTATTCGTTTAGAAACTCCTTCTATAAAATTAATTAATGAACTGCGCCTTATTTCTACACCTTTAGGAATCCCCGTAGTTCCTGATGTATAAATTATATATGCAATTTCATTTTGCCCATTACTCACATTTAATTCTTCAGTGAGGCTGTTTGTAGTAGAAAAAACATTATCAACATTTAATATCACAAATGCAGATTGATATAAATTTTCATACTTTGATGATGTAATTATTAAATCAACATTACCGTTTTTAAGCATATGGTTAATTCTGTTGATAGGTAGCGAAGGATCAATTGGTATATATGTATGACCACCAATCAAACTGGCACATAGTACAGTAAGTAAACTATCTGATCTATCTAAAATGACAGCGATATTCTTAATTGACCCAACTTTCGTTATTGCGCTGAGAAACAACTTTATTTTAATTTCAAATACCTTATTAAGTATCTTTTTCCCATTAAAAATACACGCAATACCTCTCTCATCTTTAAGAAAATTCCAGCTAAATTGATTGTCCATGTAACAAAAATCTCCTTATTCCATCACATATTTTTCTGCCTGCTTCGTAAACATTTCGTAATATTTCCCACCTTGCTTCATCAGTTCATCATGTGTTCCTGATTCGATGATTTCGCCATTATCCATCATATAAATCATATCTGCCATCCGAACGGTAGATAATCTATGGGAGATAAAGATTACGGTTTTATTATTGGCAAGTGACACTATCTTTTGATTAATGTCATATTCGGCTAAAGGATCGAGAGCACTTGATGGTTCATCTAAAATGAGAATATCCTTACCTTCAACAAAAGCTCTTGAAATAGCAATTTTTTGTTCTTCACCGCCAGATAAAGGAACACCATCACTATCAAATTCCCGTGATAAGTTTGTATTTATTCCGCTTTCAAGACCAGCAATTTTTTCATATATTCCACTATATTTTAAAGATGAAATAACCTTTTCTTCTACTTCATCATCCATATAATCATCTAACAATACATTTTCTGCGACAGTTAAGGCATAACATTTATAGTTTTGAAAAAGCACACCGAATTTATTTCTAAGTG
This sequence comes from uncultured Clostridiaceae bacterium, assembly GCA_964411505.1. Classification (GTDB taxonomy): domain Bacteria; phylum Bacillota; class Clostridia; order CAYPLH01; family DUMO01; genus CAYPLH01. The sequence goes on from CAYPLH010000089.1 coordinate 3,198, forward strand.
AATCTACATTAGCCTCTTTATAATTTACATTACAAATTTCAATACTGCCATTGTCGGGATCATAAAAACGAAGCAGTAATTTTACTAAAGTCGATTTCCCGACGCCATTATAACCAACGATAGCTGTTTTAGACCCATGACGAATTTCCATATTTATATTTTTTAATATAGGTTCTGTTTTCCCCGGATATGTAAACGAAAGTTCTTTTATCTTTATATTGTTCTGTGATCCAGTAATTTCAATGCCTTCATTATTAGATGCAATGATTGGGGTATAGTCAAGAATTTTTTGGAGATTTTCAATATACATGCTGTTTTGAAATAATCTTGGGAATTGGCCAAACAACGCAAATAATTTTTCCAATAATTGTTGAGCGCCATTGAGTAAAGCTGCAAAATCGCCAATGCTCAAATTCCCTTTAGTAATTTGCCAAGAGGCAAATGCCATTACGGAGGACATTAGACTGAACCCAACAATACTAAAAGCACTATCAAAGAAAACGAATATTTTGCAATATTTTTTTACAACAATTAAGACCCTATCCATAGCAAAAATAAATTTTTTATTCATTAACCGCCCCAGTTTACCTAACCGCAACTCTTGAGCATACTGGGGTTCATAAAACATTTTCTTAGAATATGCCGCCTCTCTTTGAGGACGAGTAATTTCCATGTCTCTTTTGAATACAATCTTATTTCTTTTTGTATTCAGGAATATATTTATCAGAAGCACTGCTACACAAATCAAAATAACAAATGGATTTAATATAACAATTAATGATACTATCATTAACAATGCAATTATACTTGATAGTATTTTAACTAAAGAATTGAGAACTTCAACAGCTCTACCCTCAGCTTCTCCCATTGCTCTAACATATTTATCATAATATTCGGCATCATCATAACATGCAAGATCTAATGTTAAGGACTTTTTCAACAGTTCATCTTGGATGCCCTTTGATAATTTTTGTTGCGCTTTAGCACTACTGCTACTATTAACCCATGAATTAAAAATGGCAGAAATTGCTCCTACTAAGAAAGCAGTAAGGATGATAGTCAAAAGGTATTTCAAATCTCGGTTTTCTGAGATACCATCAATTGCCAACTTCATGGTAAGTATAAAAATAAAGGGCTGAACGGGTGCGGTGAGCGTCGATAGCAACCTTAGTATTACATTGGATTTACAATACTTCCACATAAATCTCAACATGTAGAGGTTGTTTTGAATTGCTTTTTTCATATCAGAAAATCTCCTATCTTTAATTTTATGTTCTTTTGTAATTTCGATACGCTATAAATGAGGGCGGGGATGACCATACGAATATGCCAATTAAAAATCCAAGATTATACAAATTTGAATTGGACATATTATCATAGAATTTAAATTTTGTTCCGAAGATATTCAGAACAAAGACCACAGGTGCTTTGACTCCATACCAAAGACCACCAATAAAGTTGTTTACTATATCGGGAATTATGAGATATAATAGTACTACTACCAATCCCAACCCTAATAGCATGAACAGCGGAACGAAATACATGATTTTTTTCATTTTCACCTAACCTCCTGATTTGTTGTATAAATGGATTATATTTTCAATCAGAATTTTGGATTTTCTGAATGTTTCTTGCGAACAGGAGATACTACCTTTCAATAAATAAAAATTTATTTTTTCTATTGCGTTAGATACTTCATTTAGAAATTCAATATGGGATATATCGATGTCATTTGGAAAACGTGATCTTGCATATTCGAAATACCTTTCCGCTAATATAACCGCTCTATAGAATATAAACAATTCATCATGAATATGCTTACAAGCCATATTAAGAGGTGCATCAGGTATTAAGAATTGTTTTTCCATATAAGCTGTTACTTTTTCAAAGGCAAAAAGTCCTGTGTAAACACCTTTTCTATCGTCACTTAAAGACTGTTTCATATCAACAAGATTCTTTTGAATATTATCAATTGGATTCATATGTAAATTTTCGGATTTAATTTTGTACCAATAATTTTTAATTGCGAATCCGCTAAATGGATTTATATCTTTGGGGTTCTCTGAAATTCTTGCTTTTTTAAAATCTTCAAAACTTACTGAACCTTTATAAAAATATGGGGAATACCAATCTACTATTCTAACAAATTCTTCATTATACCCTGCTAAAAAAACAGTATGGCTTGCATGGTATTTTTGATATTCCTGACGATAAGGAAGGTAATATACATCAACTAATATAATTACTGGTAACGATTGAGTATTTTCCCCAAATACGACTTCAAAGTTGTCTCCAAAACCATGCTCTACTAAACCCATTTCAAACAATGGCATTAGCAATTCATGTTTATATGTGTTGAAAATATCATTATTACTCAAAATTTTAAATTGCAATCCTAATTTAATATGTAACAATGAATCTTCAATACCTAAATATTCCATGTTTTGAAAAAAACAATTTTTCAAACAAAAATATTTCATTTCATCAAAATACTGAAAATCAAAATTTTCAAAAGATTGCATCCATTTTACCTCCTATATTTCTATTTCAAAACTTCACGTAGCTTTGCAAAACTAACCAACTTTGCATATATTGCCTCATCATTGTTCTTTATACAACAAATTAAGTCAATGGCAAGTATGCAAAGATATTTCTGCAATTCGCAATACATATAATTTTGTTCATTATAAAATTTATTGTAATAACAGTCACCTCCGCATATATACCTAAATTCACATGTTTTACATTCGATAATTTTATCTACGCTCATATCATAGAAATGATCTATAATTTTATCGTTTTGTTGACCATTGAATATATTACCAATTTTAAATTCTTCTCTCCCCACAAAACTATCACATGGATAAATATCTCCATCGGCTGTAAAACTAAATTTAGTTTTACCTGCTTGGCATCTATAAAGAACTTTTTCGCCAACTAATAATCTTTTAATTAGTTTACCAAAAGTATCGTAATTATTAATAATATAATTTAAATAATTGGGATGTTCCTTTAAATGCTCTGAAAAATCGTAGTAGATTTTTTTGAAATGCTCAATATTTTGCTCTGATATGGATAAACCATATTCATTTTCACCTCTTACAATCCGCATTTCCATCGATTTTATGCCTATAGACATATGATGGTTTAGTATTTCTATTAAGCTATCCGTAGCACTTGTGATAACAGAAACAGCCCATATATTATTATTATATTTGCCATTTATTACGTTACGAATATTATTCATCACAACATTGTATGAGCCTTCTCCATTTGCGAAGGGTCTTTGATAATCATGAATCCGGGCAGGCCCATCTATACTTACACCCAACATACTATTGCTATTATTCAAAAAATTAATAACATCGTCATTCAAAAGGGTTCCGTTTGTTAGCGCAAAAATTTCAATTTTGATATTGTGCATGGTTGCTAATTGATTAATATAAGTAATTACATTTTTAAACATATCTTGATTAATAAGTGTTTCACCGCCGCTTACAAATTCAAGTCTCAGGCTATTTATCGATGTATTTAAAAGATTTGTAAGATAATCATACGCTCTATTTATGGTATTTATTTCAAAGCATTTATTAACGCCATGATAGGTAGTGCCTGATTTGGCATAACAATACTTGCAATTCATATTACAAGAATGCACAACTGGGAATGAGATAATACTAAAAACTTTATTTTCATCATCAGTATATAATCTAATCGGATTTTCAGTAAAAAACAATCCTGATTTGATTTTCAAAATAATTGCAATTATTTCTTTCTGTATATAAGAAAGATCATGTGGAATAGATTTATCCTGTATTAATGTTTTAAATATATAATGTTGAGTTTCATTTAATTTTAATATTTCATAATTAATGAAATCAAATGCGTATTGATTGCCATTATGATTTATTAATACAGTATTGCAATTATTGAGTTCTTTCATTTAATTCACCATGTTCCTTTCTATATATTCTGCCAACTCTGAAATTGTATCTACCTTATCATTAAACTCAACATGAAATACACTTTCAAGTTCAACCAATAACTGAACCAACTCTAAAGAACATAACCCTATAGTTTCTTTACCTGTACTCGTTAAAGAACAAGATTCTCCTATATTTTCTAAGGAAGAATTGGATATTTTTTCAACTTCTCTCTGTATGATGCTGATAATCTCTTTTTTATCCATTATTTGTGCCTCGCAATAATTCTATTTCATTATATAAGATTAAAAATTGTTCTTCTTTTGATAATAGATAGCACGAAGAAAAAGTTCCAGAACGAAAAATGGTGTCAAATTCACTATGTATTATAAAACCCTCACAAGGGAAATCTGATATTTTCGCACCAATATGCACATAAATTCTTTGATTATTGTCAATCAGATTCAAATTAATATCATGCAATATATGGGGAGAATATGGAGAAACCGCAATATTAATCCCATCTTTAAAGGTAGAATTGGCGTTATTCAAAATATCCAAGTTCAATAATTCTGCGTAATGAATAACTTTTGAATAACCTTCTTCATCCCAAATATTATAGACAATATCGTATTTGGACGGACTGAATACTTCTTTTTCATTTACGAATAATTTCCCTAACACAGTTGCTTTGGTGATTGCATGATCGGTGAAATTATTATTATCACCTTTCGCAATAACAAAATCTCCAAATAAATCAATAATTCTGTGTAATACATACTTGCCATCAATATAATACAATACGACATCATTAATTGCCAAATGATCAGCTTTTACGATTTGCACAATATCATTTTCAAACAAGGTTGGTTCCATAGAATTTCCTTCTACTGTAATTTTACAGCAGTTTGATTCTATCATTCTTTTTATAATATTGACTGGTACTTTTCCCATTACTGATTTTCCTCGTTAATAAAACCTTGTTCAACCAATGAGTTGATATAAATTTCAACGTCATTTCTTATTTTTTCAACATCAATATCATCATCAATGCTTTCCTTTATTAATTGGATATATTCGTCAACACTTTTCACGTTAATGATATGTTCAATTAGTATTGAAGCCGTTTCATTCAACTGAAATAATGTGCCATTTTCAATATCCATAAGATATTTTTTGTTTGACTCTTTATCCACATCATAAATTATATTAGGTACGAGCTTGTACATAAAAAATCCACCTTTCAAAAATATATATGACAGTAAAGACTGGATGACTGAATTTCATTTGCCCATCCAAACAATGTTTAGCAGGAACCGGAACCGCCGCCGGTAGATAAACCACACAGGCAGGCGCAGTCGGCACTGGCAGAAGCATTAACTTCAACCATTTCAGGCGCTACATAAGTAATCTTTTCCATATTTTCACCTCCTTTGCTTTTTATTCGCATTGAATTACTAATTTTCAGTCAGCCAGTCTCTACTTGGGCAAATGCAAGTTATTCTATAGAAATTAATTTGTTTTTTACATATAATAAGCTAATGAGTTGGCGCTTATATGCTTCACAAATTGGCAAATGATTTTTATAAATTGAACCAGAATATGATTTGTGATACATTCTACATCCTCCTCCACACAAATACTTAAAATCACATTCATTGCATCCCTCAAGTTTATCAACATGAAGTTCTTTCGTTATTTTCTTCACTCTACCTAAAATAATTTCAAAATCTTCTTCCAACAAATTACCTAAATAATATTGATCTTCATATGTCATCCTGCATGGATAAACGTCTCCCTTTTCATTTATATATATTTCTGACATACCCATTCCGCAACTCACTTTTCTACCATTTGGAAAGAAAAAGTCTTGGATTATTGAGTATAATCCATTCTGAGCAAGTTTACACTTTGTTTTCAATATAACTTCATCGCATTTTTTTACTTCATCAAAAGAGCAACTCAAATCACTATTACTCCCCCTACCTAACGGGATATGGTTAGCTATTGTATGTACTTTCACATCAAATTCTGCATGTAAAAATGTAATTAATTCTTCTAAGTTGTCTTTATTGTATTTCGTTATGACTGTTCCAATATCGACATTGATATCATTGGCTTTTAATATCTTTATTGCTTTAATTATTTTGTCATAACTTCCTTTTCCTCTAAGCTGATCATTTATCTCCCGTTCTGTGCTATCAAAACTAATCTTAACATAATTAAAATTTTTAAATTGCTCAACATTATATTTATTTACTAAAGAACCATTAGTTAATAAGCCACAGGATAACTCTTTTTCTTTCGCGTAACTTGCCATATCAAATACATCACTATTTAGTAATGGTTCACCACCAGTAAATACAAGCTCGACGAACCCAAAATCTTTTATTTTATCAATGATGATTTGGTATTCATGTGTAGATAAATAGCTTTTTGCCTTTGAATTTTTGATAGCGCCACAATTAGCATAACAATATTTACATCTAAAATTACAATCAGACGATACACCCCAATATACGGAGAGTGGTCTGCTATCAATAATGTCCGGGTTTGATTTTTCAAACGGTTTCATTGCTATCATACCAGACATTATTAACTGTAATACGAATTTATTAATTTCAATATCGTTATCTACCATATCCGCAATATTATCATTTTTTTCTTCATTCCCCAATTTTCTAACTTTACAAAACATATCATATTCGTTTTGATCAAACTTTCTACTTTTACTATTGTCAAAGTTAATTAGAAGATATAAATCTCCTTCCTTAAGTTCGATATATCTGCTGGGAAAATAAATTTTATCCGATAGTTTAGTCATAACTACTCTCCATCCATTCTTGATATTTTGCTGATATTTTTTCATGAAATTTAACGATTAAGTGATGACGGCACTCATCAACATAATTACAAGAATCGCAATCAAAACATTTTAGTTGATGGAAATCTTCTAAATATTTTTCGAAGCAAACTATTTCAATAGAAGAATCAACAATTTCATTATCAAAAATTTTAAGTAATACCTTTTTAACTTCTTTTATAGGAATATTTTTTATTTTTAGAGCATAAATGGTTTCCCTTAAACAGCGATAAATCGTTCCGTTTCTTGAGTTTGATAAATTGCTAAAAGTAATAAAGCTATCTAAACATTCTAACGCTTCATTAAATCTTTTTATCTTTGAATATAATAAAAATTTGAGATATAAATTATTGGTTTTTGAAAAGATATTAGCTTCGTTTAATGGTAATCCAACTAACGGTAAAATCGTATCATGCGATGCATAATAATTGTTGTCAATAAAATCAATAATGCTTAAAAGATCATTATTGTCACAACTATTTATTGTAGAAATGCTTTTTTTGATGTTCAAAAATTCATGACGTTTTCTAATGTAATTTTCATCAATGATATTTACATAACTTATCTCTGGAATTATACCATGTACTGCAGGAAACCCCAAGAATGATACATTCCGATGGAAAAAACTCCAATTGTTCCGAGTGATTATTTCAAGCATAAATTTAAGTAAAACATTGTTGTCAGCAACACCGCTATCATCGTTAAACCATGATTCACTAAGATCATAAGAACTTTCATCACCAAAGATTGTGTAGGGATATGTTCCATTTCCATCACGAAATATTTTTTCAAAATTTCTTCCAGTATCTTTGCTTTCTATAAATGAAAAAGATTTAAGCCACAGATTTGAGTTTATAAATTTTCGTCCTTGAAAAAGTTCTGTTATTGTGCGCTCTGCCGCAATCGATAGAATTGGATGCGCTCCGAATTTAAAAAAATATTTTCCGGTTTCTTTATCTACAAAATACATGCCAACGACAGGGAGACCCATTCCCAAAGAACAATCTTTAAATGTAATCTCGTATTTACCTTTCCTTTTTATCAAGTCTAAAACATTTAACATATCTTGTGAAAAATTTATTTTCTCAACGGGCAAATCAGGCGGTACATGTTTTCCTTCACCGATAATCTTATTTGAATACCTTTCAAAAATTTCACTAATACTTTGTACCAATGCTTCCGAGTATGTATTACCAGCCGCCATTCCATTACTTGCATATATATGTTCAATTAATTTCGCGGGCAAATACACAGTCGCTCCACTAACATAATCTACATAAGGAATACAAAGAAACATATCTTGATTGCACTCATAAGAATTATTGATTTTTTTCATATCAAAAATATTCGTTAAATTTATTGCATTTTCAAAGCCTTTAACATAATTTGGGTATTGAATAAATGCTACGGATGTCTCGTCTGGAGCATAATAGAACTTCGTATTAGCCGTGTCAAAGATTGTTGGATATGTAAATTTATATAATGCGTAATTTTGAATCCGTTCCATCAATTCGCCATAAGCACTCGCCAAAGCAATTTCTTTCGACATACCTTTGCCGTTTGTTCCAAGACCTATTCCATCGATGATTAATCTTACTGAATAAAGCCCATCAAATCCTTCGCATGGTTTTTCCGTTACATTAATTTCATTTTCAGAAAGAATACCTCGAATTTTATCGATGGTTGTTGATAATGAGGAATCCTTATAAATATTTTCTTTCATTTGTTTTTCATCTCTCTTTTTCATCAGATTTTTTACTACTGCGAACCCACCTTATTTCCCCCTCTCTACATACTGCACTTTTCAACATTTCATCTTTTTCAGATTTCAGAACTTTACACATTTCTACTTCAACTACATATGTTACAGCAATATAAATCAAATGCAGCAGTCTTACTTTATGGCATATTGTGCTCTCACACTCTTTCAGATGCTGCATGTTTCCCTGTTATACCGTCCTCTCCAGGCATTAAACAAATGCGCTAGGTCACATTGTTAGCAAAATAATTCCCCAATGTAATAGCAAATATATGCAAATTAGCTTTATCAGGAAGTAAAATTGATTTAATATTTTTATTTCCTTTTAAATAATATGTCTGAGCAAGTAATCTAGCGGAAAATTCAGGTACAAATG
>CAYPLH010000090.1:0-11636 GCA_964411505.1 uncultured Clostridiaceae bacterium
TGTTAAGGGTATGATGAAAAACAAGCATTTATCTAAAGCAATTGCACAACAAGGTCTATATGAATTTAAGCTGATGATGCAGTACAAGTGTGAAAGACAAGGGACTGAATTTATAGAAGCCGATAAGTGGTATCCATCTTCAAAGACTTGTTCAGAATGTGGACATGTGAAAACCAAACTGTCATTATCTGAAAGAGTCTTTGAATGTGAATGCTGCGGAACAGTAATAGACAGGGATAAGAATGCGAGTATAAATTTGTCAAGATATAAAGTATCATAAGGCACTAAAACGAATTATGATGCTGTGTACCGTGAGTTACACGGGAATTTAAGCCTCTGGAGTGTTACATCAAACGATATTAGGCTAGCCGAGGTCGGACACGTTGAATGAGGAAGCAAACATAAACTTTTTCAATGTTTTTACAGAGTTTTATAAGTTTTGCGTAACGGTAATAACTCATGTATATTAAGCGTCATATTGAGCCGGTGGTTTCACGTATTGCAAAGCGGAAGTCTGTTCTGGTGCTTACTGGTGCACGGCAGGTGGGCAAATCCACTATGCTCAGAGAGGTTTATCACAACATCAACTATGTTGCGTTGAACCGTCCGCTTGTTAGAGAAAGCGCACGAGAAAACCCATCGCTGTTTTTCGACACCTACAAACCACCCATTATTGTTGACGAGATTCAAAAAGCAGCTGAGCTTTTCGATTATATCAAGGATATTGTAGATGAGAACAAAATAAAAGGACAGTTCTACCTCACTGGCTCGCAAAGCCTGAAGCTGATGAAGAATGTCAGCGACAGTTTAGCAGGACGAGCCGGAGTTATTAAGCTTATGGGACTGTCAATGCGGGAGCTTGCGGGGTTATTGTACCGCACACCTTTCATTCCGACAATAGAACATATGGATGCCATTGGCTCAGGTGGGGGTTTTGATTATGATACTCTCACGATATTTATTCACAAAGGTTCATTCCCGGAGCTACACGAAAACGAAAGCGATTTGTATGACTGGGCTGACTTTTACAGCTCATACCTGCAAACTTATATTGAGAAAGATATCAAAGATGTTCTGAAGATTCAGGATGAATCGGCGTTTATTAAGTTTGTAAAGTCTGCAGCATCGCTTACAGGTCAAATGCTTAACCTTACAACAATGGCGGAGATTTGCGGAAAAGACGTAAAAACAATTCGGTCATGGCTGTCTGTGCTGGAATCCAGTGGGCTTGTGTATCTGCTTGAGCCGTATTACAATAACTTCAACAAACGTTTGATAAAAACACCGAAGCTATACTTTCTCGACTCAGGACTCGCTTGCTGGCTGCTTGGCTGGAACACGCCGAAACAGCTGGTAAACGGTGCAATGTGGGGACACATATTTGAGAGTTTTGTATTTGGGGAAATCCTCAAAAGCTATTATAACGATGGAGTTGTTAAGCCACCATTGTATTATTACCGCGATGCCGACAAAAATGAAATAGACCTATTGATTGAGAACGGCGACACACTGCATCCTGTTGAAATAAAGACCAGCAGCGATCCGACAAAGTCGATGGTCAAAGCATTCCATAAACTGAATAGCATTCGGAACAAAAAAGTTGGCACTGGTGCAGTAATTTGCCTTGCAAAAGAAAGGCTGCCGCTGGCAGGTGATGTATGGACATTGCCAATAGGTATGGTATAGAATGACATCGCCTCATTGATAAAGATGCGGTGTTTTCTGATTTCCTATATGACTTTTCAAATCTGGCTTGATAACTCAGATATGGCATACAGAGGCATGTTGACAAGCCAATCTTCCTTTTTGTAGTCTCTCATAGAGGTCCGTATGGAAACTGTGGGAGAAAACATTTCTTTGTAGGTCTTCAAGCTCTTCGCCTTAAGATTGGTTTCAGCTTTTACCTCGATGGGTATAATAGCATATCCATTATCTATTATAAAGTCGATTTCGGAATTACCGCGGTCATTGGTCCAATAATAGGTATCAATCTCTTTTAAGCCTTTTAATTGCTGGAATGCATACTGCTCAGTCAAGGCACCTTTAAATTCTTCGAAAAGAGCATTTCCCTCAAGCAAGGTTTGAGGATTTAGCCTGGACATGCATGATAATAACCCTACATCTACCATAAAAAGCTTAAATGCCTTTAAATCCTCATAGGCTTTAAGAGGCAGGGCGGGCTTCGAAATTCGTGAGACCTTAGTTACAAGACCGCAGTCGATCAGCCATTGCATAGCAAGCTCATATTCCCTTGCTCTTGCCCCTTCCTTAACAAGCCCGTATATAAATTTCTTATTTTCTTTTGCAAGCTGTACCGGGATACTGTTCCAAAGCAGACGGATACGGGGTACGGTTTCAATTGGAGCATGTTTTGAAAAATCCTGTTCATAGGCGTCCAATATTCTTTTTTGTATTTCACGAACCTTGTTGAAGTCGTTGTCCAGCGAGAAGTGAAAAACCGCCTCTGGCATGCCGCCAACGAAATAATAATGCTTCAAAGCATCAATATATTTTGTCTTAAAGCTTGTTATCATGGCAAAATCGCCTTTTTGTAGAAGCTCCGCAAACTGTTCCTTTCCTGTAGCCATAAGAAACTCAGTGAAGTTAAGGGGATAAAGATCCAAAAATTCCACCTTTCCAACAGGGAAGGAAGTCCCAGGATGAAGCGCGACGCCAAGCAAGCTTCCAGCTGCCACGATACGGTATTCGGGAGCATTTTCATTAAAGTACTTCAATGATGTTAAAGCATGGGGTACTTCCTGTACTTCGTCAAATATAATTAGTGTGTTATCGGGGTTTATCTTAAAGCCTGCTTCCAATTCCAGCCCAATGATTATTCGGCGCACATCCATATCCCCGGAGAAAAGCCCACTCATCCGTTTATTGCCGTCAAAATTAATATAAACAGTATGATTAAAGCAGCTTTTCCCAAATTCTTTCATAAGCCATGTCTTACCCACTTGCCTTGCACCTCTGATTATTAGAGGCTTTCTATTTAGATTCACTTTCCATTTCTTTAAAGCTTCTATTGCCTGTCTATACATAGTACATCACCTCAAAGGATATCATATCACAAAAAATCACATAATTCAATCGAATTATGTGATAACAGAAACGATTTGACACTACAATTAAATGTATCACTTAATGCTCAATAAAATATATTCCAATTTAAATATTATAGTCTATTTTCAAGTAATATTGATTTTTTACTATAAAGTAGGAAAATAACTATTTACAAATTAACACTTTTGAATTAGCATAGTAATTGTAAATAAGTCGAAATTGGATTTTAATACAAATGGTATATTATGCAAAATGAACGAGCATCTCTTGATTTTTATCTTCCATGCATGGTATCTACTGGGGGGGATCTGGCTTTGGATGTTTATCTAGAATTTATTAAAAAGTCATTCCAGCAGCGATATACATATAGGGCAAATTCATACATACGAATATTTGGTACACTACTTACATTATTCATTACAATGATTGATCGCGGTCGAATCATATATGACGGCTCATTAGCAAGCTTCAAAGAAAAATATAGCGGTGGATATATGCTTACTATTGAATTGGCAAATGAAAATACTAATATTGTGGAGAATAGGTTCAAGATTATCAAGGAAGAAGGACCGAAAAAGCGGATACTATTTGATAAAAAAGAAATTAGTGTAGCAGAAGCAATAACCTTGATTACAAGAAGCTACGACATTACTGACCTTACACTCAAAGAACCCAATATAGAGGAGATAGTGAAGAAAATATACGAAAATAATAGTGTGAGTGAGTCAGTTATATATTCACGAGGAGAATAAGAACATGAATAAAATATCAAATGAATAAAGATTACTCGTTAAAATAACAAAAAGTGTATTACACCTACATCATTGGAGAAGCGAACCAGCTATTTTCGTTGCTGATGCTGTATTGCAGTATTGGAGCGGTACTTCATGAAAGAGAAGCTACCTCTTAAGAGACATTTCTTATAGTAACTTTTCAAAAGGAACATATTGACTATACTTTACTTTTCTTATAATCTGATATAAAATCTGAATATATGTTCGGTGTCTAGGAGCTATAAAATGAATTTAGAACAAATACTTGAATATTTCAAAAATGAAGACAGAATAAAGAATAATATTACCTACTGGCATCAAGCGCCTGCTAAGGATGCATTTTTTGAGGAAATACCGGATTTCATTGATGAAAGGCTTAAAGCTGCACTTTTAAAAAGGGGAATTAAAGAGCTGTATACCCATCAGGCTGAAGCTTTAAGAAGGGTTAATGAAAATAAAGACATTGTGGTTGTAACACCTACTGCATCCGGAAAGACCATGTGTTACAATCTCCCTGTATTAAATTCCATAATAAGGAATAATGAATCAAGATCGCTCTTTCTTTTTCCGACAAAAGCTCTTTCTCAGGATCAGACGACTGAGCTTCATGAGCTTATCACTGATGCAGGAGTCGATGTAAAGACGTACACCTATGACGGTGATACGCCTCAAGCGGCCAGAAAGGCTATTCGTCAGGCAGGTCATATTGTGGTTACCAATCCTGATATGCTGCATAGCGGAATTTTGCCGCATCATACCAAATGGACAAAGCTCTTTGAGAATTTGGAGTTTATAGTACTTGACGAGGTGCACCATTACAGGGGAGTTTTTGGAAGCCACCTTGCCAATGTGCTTCGAAGACTGAAAAGAATATGTGAATTTTACGGATCAAAACCAAAGTTTATATGCTGCTCGGCTACCATTGCAAATCCCGAGGAGCTAGCTTCAAGACTTACCGGAAGACAAATGACACTTATTGATAATAACGGCGCTCCCACAGGAGAAAAACACTTTATATTTTATAATCCGCCGGTAATTAATAAAGAGCTTGGAATAAGGCGCAGCTCTACTTTGGAGGCGCAAAGGTTTGCTGAATCTTTTATAAAGAATGATATACAAACCATAGTGTTTACCCGCAGCAGGCTGAGAGTGGAAGTACTTGTTACCTACCTTAAGGAAATATTAAAAAAGAAAATGCAGAACACAGACAATATACGAGGTTACAGGGGTGGATACCTTCCAACCTTAAGGCGGCAGATAGAAAAAGGATTACGGGAAGGCAGAATTAAGGGTGTAGTCAGTACCAGTGCTCTTGAACTGGGAATTGATATTGGCAGCTTAGAAGCATGTGTTATCTGCGGATACCCGGGAAATATTGCAAGCACATGGCAGCAGGCGGGAAGATCCGGCAGGAAAAACTCTACGTCGGCGGCAGTGATGGTTGCCAGCAGCAGTCCCTTAGATCAGTTTATTATAAACAATCCAGAGTACTTTTTTGGTCGTAGTCCTGAGAACGGCTTAATTAATCCCGACAATCTTGTAATATTGTATAATCACATAAAATGTGCGGCTTTTGAACTTCCCTTTGTGGATGGAGAAGTGTTTGGAGTGGACACTACCCGAGAAATCTTAGAGTACATGGAAGAAGCAAGAATTTTAAGAAGGGTGGGGAATAGGTGGCATTGGATGTCCGACGTTTTTCCCGCTGCAGATATAAGTCTTAGGAGTGCAGCCAATGAGAACTTTATTATTATTGATATATCAGAACCACATCACAGGGTAATCGGTGAGGTTGACCGGTTTGCTGCACCAATGCTCATCCACGAAGAAGCTATATATATTCATGAGGGAATACAGTTTCAAGTGGAAAAGCTTGATTTTGATGAGAAAAAAGCGTATGTGAGAAAAGTGGATGTGGATTATTACACCGATGCAGACCTAGCTGTTGACCTTAAGGTTATTGATGTATTTAAGGAGCGAAACGGTGAAAACATACAGAAGTGTTCGGGAGAAGTAATGGTAACCAGCAAGGTAAACATGTTCAAGAAAATAAAGTTCCATACTCATGAAAATATAGGTGCAGGGCCTGTAAATCTTCCCGAGCTTGAAATGCACACTACATCCTATTGGGTAAGCCTGCCGTCGGATATGCATATTTCCATGACACGGGAGGCTGCTCAGAATGGCTTATTGGGTTTATCCAACATCCTTGCCAATAGTGCTCCTATTTATCTTATGTGTGATCCACAGGATATAAACGTGATATATCAGGTAAGATCCACATTTACCCAGCGACCTACTATATATATTTACGACAGTTACCCGGGAGGAGTTGGGTTTAGCGATAAGTTGTATGAACTTCATTCTGAGCTTTTTAAAACAGCCAGAGAGATGATTGAAAAATGTGGGTGTGAAGCAGGGTGCCCATCATGTGTAGGACCTTTAAACGAGTTTTCAGGAGATGGAAACCCCAAGGAGATTACGCTCACCGTACTGGATATGATTTTGCAGGATAGCATCAAGTAGATGAAGGAAGGAAAAAACATTTGGATATTATAAGCAAGCTTCAGATTTATAAGGAAAACCGCAAAACACAAAAGCCTGATGAGCCTAATTTAAAGCGTGATGTTTCCCAAAAGCTTGGAGGAACATTATGTTCTAATATAGAGGGCAGCTGCTGCGTAATTGAAAATGTGTTTCCTTTAAGTTACCTTCATGGAGGATACCGGCTTGGAGATATTCTTGAAGTAGATAATGCATTGCTTAACCATTTAAACCCTGAAGCTTCAAATAAGGGCATTGAAAAGTTCCTATTCGTTGATACCGAGACTACAGGACTAGGCGGTGCAGGCACAGTTGCATTTCTTATTGGCGTAGGTTTTTTTAATAAAGGTTCTTTTGTGCTGCGGCAATACTTCATGCGTGATTACGACGATGAACCCTCCGTTCTTGAAGAGCTGAACACACTTTTTAAGAATTTTTGTGGGTTGGTATCGTTTAACGGAAAGGCATTTGACTGGAATCTTATTGAGTCAAGGTTTATATTTAACAGAATGAAACCCATTATGAAAAGTCCCATACATCTTGATCTTTTATATCCATCTCGCAGAATATGGAAGCTGAAGCTGGAAAGCTGCAGACTGACTTCGCTAGAGGAAAATATACTGGGTGAATACAGAGTAAATGATATTCCGGGGGAGCTGATACCTTCTGTTTATTTCAAGTTTCTTGAAAGTGGTGATACCACGGATATAAAAAGGGTAATAAGCCATAACCGGTCAGATATTATTTCCATGATTTCCTTGCTTGTAAGAATACTTTCGATAGTGGATAACCCCATGGAAGAAACGGACGGTTCTTATGAATTGCTGGGTGCTGCAAGGATTTTTGAAGCATGTGAAGAGAAGGAAATGGTTGTACGGTGCTATGAAGAATGTATGAAAAATGATAAAGGATTTTTGGGTGAGACCGCAGCTAAAAAGCTTGGAAGTATGTATAAACGAAATAGGGATTATAATAGTGCAATACAATGCTGGGAATTTATATTGGAAAATAAAAGTGCATATCATATACCGCCACTTATTGAGCTTGCCAAATATTATGAGCATAAAGCAAGAGATTATGGTAAAGCTTTGGATTTGACTCAAAAAGCCCTTGATATATGCCTTAAAAGAGGATATATAAATAATGCTGTTATCATGGAACTTAGAAAAAGGATGTCAAGACTTATGGGGAAAATAGAAAGAGCAAAGAATGCATAAGAGCAGTTGTTTTACTAAGCCTTGCTGTAAATAGCTATATTAGAGATGATTATTTATTTTCTAGGCACGAGGGACTGTTAACTGTAATTACATAGATTATTTATCAAAAGCTCATCAAGGCTGCATGTAAAACCTGTAGAAAGGTGATCTAACACTAGGTTTTGTGGATGTTTCGTACAGGTATAATTCAGTTGTGTTTTACCAGTGCTCTTATCACAATCATTCCCTTTTTATAGTAATATCTTATGCGGGACAAAAATTGTACTCTTTTGTATAACTTCAAAGCAAGCCTTACATGGCGCTCTGAACCACCTTTTTTTGCAAAGTATACAGCAAGGGGTCGTGTTACGCCAAACTGGGTCATGTAAGTAAGTGCATACCAAAAATTTGACATAAGGCTATCATTTTTATAGCCCCAATACATATCATACTGCTCCTGTATCGAGCTATACATAATTTTTTCCAGTTGCTCACCTGACAATATATTCATATCAATTGCCATATCCACGATATCTGTTCCGGGCAGGAAATTAAGACCATGGAGCTGTAGCTCAAAGGGTGTTTTAAGCTTTGTGCATAATTCGTAAGTCTGTTTTATATCCTCCTCTGTTTCAAAGGGATGCTGCAGCATAAAATCATATATCACTTGGGGAACTTTGCATTCACGCAGTACACTGCTTGCGCCGATTATTTCATCCTGAGATTCCACCCGGTGAAAAATCTCTTTACGAACTCTCGGTGAACCACTTTGTATACCCATTACAACCTTATATAGACCAGCCTCAACAAGCTTGCTTATAAGGGGTTTATTTACTTTTAGCGGATGACCCCATATTTCAAAGGGCAGACCGATTTCCTTTTTATACCTTTCACTGAATTGGTCAATCCAGTCAGGGTCATCAGAGAAAATTTCATCCCAGAAATGAATGACTTTCAAACCCTTTATTTTGGATTTTGCCTCTTTTAACTCCGATAGTACACTATTTACACTCCGAAAACGTACATAGACGCCTTTGCCTTTATAAACACGCTTCAAATTAATGGATGAACAATAGGAGCACATAAAAGGGCAGCCTCTTGATGCAGTTAATTCATAGCTTACTGATTTTAGTTGGGGATCACCCTCGGTAATGGTGTTATTGTTAATAAAGTATTTATTGCTTCCCCCGATGTCAGGGTAACCGTACTTATCTATGTTTTCACAAAGCATTCTGATATCATTTATATAAGTAGCTTCGTTTTTTCTATATGCAAGGTTGGGTATGGAGTTTACAGGCTTATTGGCATATATTGCATGTACAAGCTCGCTAAAAGAGTCCTCGCCTTCTCCCCTGACCACATAGTCAGCATATTCAAGACACTTTTCAGGAAATAGGGTGGGAAATACTCCGCCCCAGACAAGGGGGATTTTAAAATTAGATTTTAGCATATCATTTACTGAATATACAGTTTCAAGATAAAGGGATGCCATAACACTCATTCCGATAATTCCAGGGTTGACATTTAATATCAGTTCCTTGAGCAAGTCAAGCTCTTTGGCGGTGACAGGCTGGGGCTTAACACTGTTAAAATCCTTAAAAAACACGACTATAGTTTCGTATCCAGCGGTTTTTAGAGCCCGCTCAAGATATCTGACTCCCAGAGCTTTCTTGTTGTAAAAACCTATTAATAGTACCGGTCTTTCCATTCTCCTCAACCCCCGAACTGCTTCACAGTAAAATTTTAGCCCCTTGAGAGTATATTTTACTATACTGAACGCTTATTTACAACTTAAATTCTCTGGATCAATCGGTATATAAATTGTAACTTTAAATTTATCAACAACACCTTTGCAAATAGAGATAAACGCGATATATTTAAAGCAACAATAAATTGCTTGGATTTTGCTTAAAAAATCTTTATGTCTAAAGAAAATATAGCTCTATTTAAAGAGGTGATTACATGGTTGGATATGCAGAGCTTTCAAAAATGAATACTTTTACTTTAGATGATGTTTGTAATCTTGTAAACAATAAAAAAACAGCTTCTTCTCTCTTGTTAAGACTTTCTAAAAAGGGGTATGTAAAAAAAATCAGAAAAAATCTTTATACTTGTGTTAACTTAGCTGATGGACAGGTTATAGCTTCAAAGTATCATATTGCTTGTGCAATAAATGAAACTACCTATATATCACATCATTCTGCTTTCGAATATATGGGCATGTCCAATCAGGTTTTTTGCGAAATATATGTATCATCTTCAAAAAGGTTTGCTGACTTTATATTTGAAGGCATAACATATAAATATATTCCTTCAAAATTTGATTTGGGAGTAATCTATCCAAAGAACACAATGGGGATTCGGATAACTTCGTTAGAGCGTACTGTAATCGATAGTATAAAAGATTTTGAAAAAATAGGGGGACTGGAAGAACTCCTGAATTGCATAACTTCTATCCCTTTTTTGGATGAGAATCAATTAATCAAGTATTTATCTTTATATGATATGCAGTTTTTATATCAGAAAACAGGATTTATACTGGAACATTATAAAGTCCAGCTGCAAATTTCCGAAGAATTTATCAATTACTGTAAAAGTAAAATCAGGAAAAGTAGCAGGTATTTAACGAAAGAAAGCAACAAATATAATAGTCAATGGAAATTGGTTGTTCCTGAGGATGTTTTTCAAATGCTAGAGTAGGGAGGTGTACCCCTTGTATAAATATGACAAAAATTACATTTCTCAAAGAGCGACCAAATTTGGATTTGTCCGGGATACATTAGAAAAGGTGTATCGCTTGGCAGATATTTTAGAATATATAAACAATGATCCAATATTAAAGGGTAAATTAGCTTTAAAATGCGGAACTGCAATAAACTTAACAATATTCAATCTCCCAAGATTGTCTGTAGATATTGACCTTGATTATTTAGGAAATGACAGTAGAGAAGAAATGCTGCAAAACAGGATGATAATAAACACAGCTCTTGCAAAATTCATGGATCTTAACGGATACAGGCTCAGTCCCAAAACTAAAACGCCCCATAGCCTTGATTCCTGGATTTATGAGTATGTTAACTGCGGGGGCAACAAAGATATAATTAAGATAGAAATAAACTATTCTTTGAGAGCACATATCTTATAGGTACAGGAAATGAAGATTATAACAGAGCACTTTGAAAGCGAATATAGGTTGAATTGCCTTAATGCCCTTGAGATTTTCAGTAGTAAGGAATAGAGATCGGGAACCGCTATATAGAAGGATACAAGACCGGCATTTTTTTGATTAACAGTGCAAAAAGCGATGTACCCAAGGGTACTAAAGAGTGGCTAAAGCGGTATTTGCCCAAAAATGAAAGAAATATTGTTTTTACACACGTTCCTTTTGACACACAACCTATTCGTCGGTTTATAATGGATACGGATCCAAGGAAAAACATGACCAAATATGTTCAAAGCCACGCTCCTGATTTATTTGATGAACAAATTCAACAACAGGTTGATTTTGTATTTACAGGGCATTTGCATTTTACCGGTTTAATAAAAGAAGCCAAAACAGAGCACCATTTTATAGGTATGGGTATCACACCGGTAAATCATAATAAAGGGTATACTGCTAGATGTTATATGGTAAATATAGATGACAAGATTGAGTATAGAGTAGTAGAATAAGAGTTTGCATTTGATATGGTGCATCCGGGAAACAAGCGAACAGTTAAGCTCGTATAGAGCTACCATGTCTTTCTACTATAATGACGAGACCCTTTAATAATAGCTATTAAATTGCCTTTAATGGAAGCTGCCCCTTTTTATAATAATAACAAAGGCGACTTATAGGCTTTACCATTATGCAAATCTTTACAACAGGTCGCACCATCTTATATTTATATACCATAAATCGAGATAATAGTACTATCCAATGGTGGAAAAATTTAGCTTGTTTTTATATAATAAGTAGTTTACAATCTATAGTATAATCAAATATTCGATGGATTTTTGGGGGGCTAGTAACAGTCGAAAGTTTTTTATAAAAATTTGTAAAATAATATAAATATTT
>CAYPLH010000091.1:0-11536 GCA_964411505.1 uncultured Clostridiaceae bacterium
GTGATAGCATGACAAGCAACGATGCAGTACCCAATAGATTGATAAACGAGAAATCGCCATATCTATTACAGCACGCTTCCAATCCGGTGGACTGGTTCCCCTGGGGCCAGGAAGCGTTTGATAAAGCTAAAGCGGAGGATAAGCCGATATTTCTTTCTATTGGGTACTCATAGTGTTGGTTATAGAAACCAACCTGTCACTGGTGCCACGTATTAGCTCACGAATCGTTCGAAGATGATGAAGTTGCCACGCTTTTAAACAGCAATTTTATCTCAATTAAAGTAGATCGTGAGGAAAGGCCGGACATAGACAGCATCTATATGAATGTATGCCAAGTGCTGACAGGTCATGGCGGCTGGCCACTTTCCATTTTTATGACGCCTGATAAAAAACCTTTTTTTGCCGGAACCTACTTTCCCAAAAATGATCGAATGGGCATAATAGGTTTTATAACTTTATTGGACAGAGTAAGCAGTGCTTGGCAGAATAATCGAGAGGATTTGATGAATTCTTCCAGTCAAATTGTTGATGCACTTAGGAAAAGTGAGGATGTTCAGGGAGATATACCAAAAGATATATTTGATAAAGCGTACTCTACATTTAAGTATTCTTTTGATAATAAGTATGGCGGTTTTGGTAGCGCGCCGAAATTCCCCACCCCCCACAACTTGTATTTTCTTTTGCGCTATTGGTATATAACTGGCGAAGAGTTTGCTCTTGAAATGGTGGAAAAGACATTGGGTGCAATGCGAAATGGCGGAATTTATGATCATATAGGTTTTGGTTTTTGTAGATATTCCACTGATAAGGAATGGCTTGTACCTCACTTTGAAAAAATGCTATATGACAACGCCCTCCTTGCCATAGCATATCTGGAAGCATATCAGGTTACAAAAAAAGAAGAATATGCAGATACAGCTAAAGAAATTTTCACATATGTTCTAAGAGATATGACATCGGAAAGCGGAGGTTTATTTTCAGCTGAGGACGCTGATTCCGAAGGTATAGAAGGTAAATTTTATGTCTGGACCCCCGATGAGATAAAAAAAGTTTTAGGTGATAATAATGGAGAACTTTTCTGTAAAACTTTTGATATAAGTTACGATGGTAACTTTGAAGGATTAAATATCCCTAACCTGATAAACATGTCTGTTGAAGTAGATAAAAAAGAATTCTTTAAAAAGTGTAGGCAAAAGCTCTTCGATTACAGGGAAAATAGAATTCATCCATATAAGGATGATAAGGTTCTGACAGCATGGAACGGTCTTATGATAGCTGCTATGGCTATTGGAGGAAGAGTACTTTCGAATACAAAATATACAAACGCTGCAGAAAAAGTAGTATCCTTTATTTTTAATAATCTATTTGACGAAGGTGGGCGCCTGCTTGCGCGTTACAGAGATGGTGACGCTGCATTTAAGGCATATATAGATGACTATGCTTTTTTAGTTTGGGGACTATTAGAGCTATACCAAACAACATATAAACCTCACTACCTTGAGAAATCAATAAACCTTACTAAAGAAGCTATTCGCTTGTTCTGGGATGAAGAAAACGGCGGGTTTTATTTATATGGTTCTGACGGCGAACAGTTGATCATAAGACCAAAAGAAATTTATGACGGAGCAATGCCTTCTGGAAATTCTGTCTTTGCAATGAATCTGATTAAACTGGCAAGACTCACTGGTCAGTATCAGTTTGAAGAGTATGCACAAAAAATGTTTAAAGTGTTTTCCAGCTCTGTTTCACAAGTGCCCTCCGGTCACACTTTCTTATTGTGCTCACACATGTTTTTCAAACATCCAACAAAAGAACTGGTTATTTCTGGAGTCAATGAACAGCTTGATTCAGAATCAATGATTGATGTTGTCCGGGAAGGTTTTAATCCTTTCGCTCTCACCCTGTATTACACCGACATATACCCTGAGCTTTTACGAATTGTTCCTATAATTCAAGACTATAAACCTATTGATGGTAAAACAGCAGTATATATTTGTGAAAACTTCACATGCCAAACTCCAGTTACTGATCCTGATGTGTTAAGACAGAGCCTGCTGCAATAAAGTAGCAGGCTTTTAACTTACTTTTATATCTTTTGTTTGTAGACTATAAACTAATCATGTTATAAGATAATATCCAAAAGTAAAATTCCATGAAGTGTACTTTTTGGGGTTAATCACAGTATTATAATGAAACCCAGTGCAACAATTATGAACAATGGAACTATAGCTATAATAATGCGTTTTAAAAGCTTATTAAAATTCACTTTAAAGTAATCAGATGTCATAACAAGACAGATATGCATTGGTGTTATCATCTGTCCAATCATTCCAGCTGTAAAGGCTAACGCACCAAGCCATATGTTTTCACCTAATCCAATCGAAATAAGTAGAGGGAAAGACATGGATGTAAAACCTATTGCCATTCCTGTAAGCATTCCGGCCACTATGGGTAAAATCAGATATACTAGCTCCTTTGGTATCCCATAACTGGTAATGGCATATTGGAGGTCATATAACACACCAGATCCACTTAAAACTTCATTAAAGACCATCACGCCTCCAATAATCAGAATATACTTAGGAGAGAACGCTTCCTTTGCAGTTTCCCACGTTTGCTTCCATGAATACTTCTTCACAGCTAACAGTATAACTAGTACGGTTAATGTAGAAAGCTCAAGAGCATATTTAAAAGATAGAAGCAAAATATATATTGCAATAAGTCCAATTACAGGAAGAATATTTTTACTAAAAAGCTTTAAGCTTGTTAAAACAGGTTGTGTACGTGCAACCTTCTCGCTTTTTATTTTTCCGACACCAAAAATTATACCCAGAATAAATGTTATTGCAATAAATGGGATCATGTGTGCAAACAAATTAAAAACAGATGTGTTCAGTAGTTCAGCAGCCAGTATCATACCCGGATATAGGATAAAGGAATCCAGCCAAGCATGCCTGAACCAGTAATTTATAAAAGCTTTTGTTTCAGGATCTCCATTTTCAGAAACTGTTTCTTCAACCATTGGGCATGAAAACCTAGCTCCCCCTGCTGAAGCAAGCAATCCTAACACAAATGGCATTAATACTGCTGCCAACCTATTACTTCCAACTAATTCTTTGATGTTGAAGACAAGTGCGCTTATCATTCCTGTTTTCCTCATTACATTTTCCAGCATCATTATCAAAAAGAGAACCAAAACAACTTTTATGGTTCTGTTGGAAATTAAGCCTGATATGCCCATTTTAACTGCTGGTACCAGTTCTATTTTTTTAATAATAACCAGCATAACAGCATTAAATACCATTATTATCCCAAGATTAACTTCTTTGTGTAAAAGGTAAATAGTTACTACAAGCATTGCAACGACTAAAAATATATTAAGCGACATTTTTTCCCCATCATTTCTTTAAAATATATAACCGAAATTCTATCTCAACTTTAGCAATATGTCAACTTTTACACCCACTCGATAATGAGAAGCACTGGCCGGTTATTGAATACTGACTATGCGAATAACCAGACCATAAGATATAGATCAGTGTCTTTACGAAGATTTTTTTTAGTAACCTGTTCAGACCTTTATTTAATGCCCTTTTCCAAAATGTGCTTCAGCTACGCTAGTAAAGCGGACTTCCATTTTTGTATAGTAAAAAGCAGACTTTATCAGTCTGCTTTTTACTATCACAAATATAAAATGAGCTCCTTTAAAAAATTAACAAAATAATTACTGTTGCTGTTCAATTTCAACTTTCTCATCTTTTATTTCATCTTCACTACCATATTTACTAGCTTCACCGGCGAGGTATTTGGGAAGCTCCATACCTGCCATTCTAAACATATCCTGCAGTGGTGGAATTGATTTCATCATGCCTGAAAGAAAATTAGCAGTAGATGATGTACCATTGCCACTTCCATTACTGTCCCAAACTGTTACCTTATCTATCTTGATATTTTTGATCGCTTCAACCTGAGTCTTAATAAGTTCAGGAAGTTTATCTGCCACCATCATCATAACAGCTTTTTCTGCATCGCCGCCAGCGGCTTCAACAAGCTTTGCAAACCCTTCAGCTTGCTTACTTAATATCTCCATTTGACCTTTTGATTCTGCTTCCATTCTTGCATAGATAGCATCAGCCTCACCTTGGGCATTCAACCTAAGTCTTTCAGCTTCTGCATCTGCTTCAATCCGAACTTTTTGTTTTGCAATCTCGGCAGGTATAAGGATATCTGCCTCTTTTGTTGCTCTTTCTCTTGCTGACCTAGTCTTCTCAGCTTCTTCTTCAGCAAGATATGCTTCTGCCAGAGCTTTGGCTCCCTGAACTTTCTCAGCAGCACTTGCTCTTCTGTTAAACTCAGCTTCTTTTTCTCTTCTTTCTGCTTCTGAATTAGCAATCTGTACTCTGGATTTGTTTTCTCCTTCTACTGCATTAGCATTTGCATTTGCCACTCTGATTCTTTCATCTCTTTGAGCCTCTGCTTCACCAATCGAACCATCTCTGTCCTGTTCAGCAACACTTTTTTTAGCATCATTTACAGCCTTTGCAGCAGCTTCTTTTCCAAGAGCTTCAATGTAACCTGAATCGTCACTGATGTCAGTTACATTAACGTTTATAAGCCGCAGTCCAATCTTCTTAAGTTCAGTCTCGACGTTGTTTGCAACATTCGCAAGGAATTTGTCTCTGTCTGAATTTATTTCCTCAATATCCATTGTAGCAACTACAAGTCTTAACTGCCCAAAAATTATATCCTTGGCCAATGCCATAATGTCGTTCTGCTTAAGACCTAAAAGCCTTTCAGCTGCATTCTGCATTATACCTTCTTCTGTGGAAATGCCGACAGTAAAACTTGAAGGCACATCAACACGTATATTCTGACGGCATAATGCGTTCTTAAGAGCAACCTCAATTGACATGGGGGTAAGATCCATGTACCGATAATCCTGTATAACAGGCCATACAAAACCCGCTCCACCATGAATACATTTAGCTGAGCGTGAGGTGCCCTCGATATTCTTCCCAACCTTTCCATATACTACAAGAATTTTATCCGACGGACATCTTTTGTATCTTGTAAAAAGTGCTACTAAAGTACCAAAAATGATAACTACAATAGCTGTTACTAGATATATTCCAAATCCCATAAAATTACCACCCTTCCTTATTTGTTTTTTCTACTACAAGGACATTGCTGTCCATGGTGTCAATAACTCTTACAAGCGTTCCCGTAGGTAATAATTCATCTAGAGAAACTGCATCTAATTCCCTGAAAGCGCCCTGGAATGTTATGTGTATTTTGCCAAGACCATTTCCTTCTGCCGGAATCGGTATATATACCTTTCCAGTTAGACCTACTGCATATTTTATATCCATATTGCCCTGCTCAGTTAGCCGCATCATAAAATAGAACATTGCCGCTACTACAAACATTATCATAGTTCCAGCTATGACTGCAACCAATAATGTTGCAAAAGGACTCGCACCGGCTCTTGACATGGTTATACCCGTCCAACCAAAAACAGTGAAAAATGCAATAAAGTTTCTTACAGTAAAGAACTGGAATACACCTGTTGCGCTATCGCCCTCGAACAAATCAGTATCATCCACATCAAAATCGTCCACATCAAAATCATCTAAATCAAAACCATCAGTGTCTACTTCTGCATCTCCCATACCTATAAAGGTCATTATCAATTGTAATATAAAAACTACTGAAAAGGGTACTGCAAAATACCAGAAGATTTTTTCAAATGTCGGTACCTCGCTCCACCATCCAGACATAATCTCACTCCCTGATAACAATATATAAATAATCTGCAAGCATTATGATTGCTCCTCAAAAAAGTCGCAAACGACTTTTTCTGAGCTATATCATATTATGATTGCTCCCCAGTAAGTTACAAGCGACTTTTTACTGGGTCATAATCATATTATAATAAAAGCACTATAATATCCAACTGCAATCGTCCAAAATGTCAGCATTAAATACTGTAATATACAAAATTTTGATTTAAAAAAGTGGGCTACACCACTTTTTTTGCTAGAGAACCTTATGGTTCCCTTCGACGAATGCTCCACATCCAAAAAAACCCTCCTTAAAGCAGCAAAGGGGCTTCCCCTTTGCAATCTCCATTGTCTAGGAAAGGATACTTTTCTAGACAATCAAAAATATATCAAGTCTTTTACTACTCATGCCTCAATGATTCTACAGGATCAAGATCGGCTGCCCTTTTGGCAGGATAAACGCCAAAAATTAAACCTAGCAGAACTGACCCTGAAAAAGCTAGAATGACTGTCTTAAAGTCAACAACTGGTGGGATTTTTATCAGCCTTGATATTATTGTTCCGGCACCCACGCCAATAAAAATACCAATTAGACCGCTGATACCTGTCATTATTACTGATTCAGAAATAAACTGCAGAATAATATCTTTTTTTTGAGCACCAAGCGCTTTTCTTATCCCTATCTCCCGAATTCTCTCTGTTACAGAAACCAGAAGAATATTAATTATGCCAATTCCTCCAACAACAAGTGTTATAACTGCCACTACAAGAAGTACAGCTGACACAACCCTGAGAATATCAGAAATAGCTTTTTGCATATCTACCGAATTATACACAATATATAAGTCGTTCTTTCCTTTCATCCTTTCAAGAACAAATATAATTCGGTCACCAATCTGCTTTATCCTGTCCTTATCTTGTACAGTAACATTTATGGTCTCAAGCTTTTGATTACTATTATAAATTGATTGTACCGTGGTAATAGGCATGTATATAATGGCGGGAAACATATCATGATTCATAATTGCACCAAACAAATCGTCCCCGGCTGCCTTAACACCAACCACTTTTAAATTGATGGTCATACCCCGTGAAGTTCGTAATGATACATATTCACCAACTATATCCTTACGCCTAAAATACTTTTGTGCAAAGCTTTCATCAACAACAACTACGCGTGACCGTGAAGTAACATCAAAATCATTTATAAATCTACCATGGGTAATTTCTATAAGATCAAAATTCTTATACTGAGATGATACCCCAAGAACCTGAGCGTTTTTAGTCTCTTGGTCAACTCTTATGCTCCCACTTTTTTGTATCATGGTTGCGATATTCTTTATTTCAGGTGCTGCATTCTTTACCAGCTCCAAATCATTTAGAGTGAGCCAGTAGTTTTCACTGACATTTCTATCTTCATAAGTAATTGTAATCGTATTTGCTCCAATCTTTTCAAACTGTTCATTTACATAAGCTTCTGCAGCATTGCTGATGGCCATTATTGTTATAATTGAAAACACTCCCATAACAATACCAAGCATTGTAAGAAATGATCTTAATTTATTTGTTTTAAGACTGTCAAAAGACTGCCAGAATGTCTCTATAAAGTTCATTTGAACCCCCAAATCCGACTATGCTTTCTTATCTGATATGTGTAATATTGACACGCATGCCTTCACTGTAAAAAGGTTGAGGATCTAGTACACAAAGATCTCCTTCCCCAACGCCATCAATAACCTCAATGAACATATCAGAGAAGAGGCCAACCTCTAAGTAATGTTTTTTCAAGGTATTATCATCCTTGTTTACAACAAACGCAAAAAGACTCCCATCGCCTTCTTCATTGATTATCTCCATTGGAGCGATCAGTATATCTTCCTTTGTTTTGGCAACTATATCACAAGTAACCGTATACCCCGGTTTAAGTATTCGGTCATGATTGTCAACCGAAATTACTGCTTCAACAACAGCCCCCTGCCCACCTGACGAGGTGGTGCTAATAGCATAAGGAGGTATACTGTCAATTGTTCCTTTTAATACATAGTCTTTAGGAATAGCTTCACCGGTAATGATAACATCTTGTCCTTCCTTTATATCCTTGATGCTGTATTCATTTATCTGAACTCTCACCTGCATCTTATCAGTATCCATAATTTTGAGCACCGAACGTGCACTGCTGGTAAAAAGTCCTTCACTGACGTAGATATTTGAGACAATACCATCCATCGGGCAATATTGGCTCTTTTCCAGATCCTTCATTCTTTCATTGGCATCTTTTATTCTTAAATCAAGAACTCTTAAATTTTCTTGCTGAATTTTCAGATCAATATTTTTGGTATCTTCTGTTCGCTCATTTGATTTTTTAGCTTCCTGAAGATTATTTAAAGCTGTATTATAGTTGATTTCAGCATTTTGGACAGAAATCTTTGCACTTTCTACATTGCTTTTTAGGCGCGAGGTATCACCTCCGGGAACTGAAGCTGCATCTATCAAAGCCTCTACACTCTGGTCATATGCTATACGTGCATTTTTAACGCTGTTTTCGGAGGCAGCAAGCGCAAGCTCCAAGGATTTGATATCCCTTTTGCTATCCATTGCCAAAAGCTTTTCGATATTCATAACCTGCACCGCTCGGTTGGACTTAAGCTGTTCAAGTTCAAATTTCATACTTTCAAAATCCAACTCAAAAAGCCACTGTCCTTTTTTAACACTGTCGTATTCATCAATAAGAAATTGCTTAATCTTTAGTGAACCACCAACATATACTTCTTCACTTAAAGCTTCTTCTACAACACCACTTGCAGTTACCTTCGAAGATATTTCTCCTTTTTTGATGTCTGTCACACTAATATCTATAACCCTACGAGTTGCAAAGGTTGGTATAAAGTTACCTCTTAATGTTGAAAACAAAGCTATAATAGCAATTATAACGCTCCATAATACAATTGCCCGTTTTTTAATCTTTTTCTTACTCATTTAGCCTCCCATCATGTTACATGTCAAAGGTGAGCGTTTATAATAACGAGAACCTCTGATAGTAACCCTGCCTTAAAAACACTTCTATGTTACTTTATGTATCACTCAGGCATTTGTTTTAGCATACTTATTGCCTCAATAGGCTCAGAAACTATTGCGTCTGATTTTATAATTCCATCCATAAAACTAACTACCCTTGAAGTATGCTCTGCAATAACCTGTTCATGGGTAACAAGCAAAATAGTTACCCCTTCACCGTTGAGCTCCTGGAATAGTTGCATAATCTCTTCACCTGATCTGCTGTCTAAATTACCTGTAGGTTCGTCAGCAAGTATAATTGAAGGATTATTCACAATAGCTCTTGCAATGGCAACTCTCTGCTTCTGCCCTCCAGACAATTCAGTTGGCTTATGGTGCATCCTCCCAGTAAGCCCTACCCTTTTGAGAGCACTTTGAGCTCGTTTTGTTCGTTCATCTTTAGACACTCCTGCATATAGCATTGGTAGCTCAACATTTTTTTGAGCACTCATTTTAGGCAATAAATTAAAGGACTGAAATACAAAACCTATTTTAATATTACGTATTTGGGCCAGTTCTACATCATTAAGAGCTGAAATGTTAACACCATCTAGTACGTACTTTCCAGTGGTTGCTCTATCTAGGCAGCCTAAAATATTCATCAACGTGGATTTACCAGATCCTGAAGGTCCCATTATAGAAACAAACTCTGCTCTATTTATCACAAGGTCTACATTTTTTAGCGCTTCCACCTCAATAGTTCCTGTTTTGTAAATTTTTCCTATATCACTAAGTCCAATTATCATCATATAAACACCAATAAATTAAATCAAAAGGCGTCTGCACCTTAAGTCCCCCTCTACTTCAGCATACAATTCCAAGTGAACCATAAAGCGGCGTACTCACTAGAACGCCGCAAAAAAGATTCTCTAATACCAGCAAAGGTATCCCCTTTGCAATACTCTTCCATAGAAAATATACTATCTATTTCTTTATGTGCATCCTACACAAACTGATATTTATACGTTTTCTGTATTGGCAGCGTCATCAGCAAATGAATCAGCATCAGCGTCTTCACCATCTTCAGGTTCGACGGTTGCCCTGGGCTCGCTTATCTTGACAACTGCTTCATCAGGGTCAGTTAAAAGAGTAACATTTGCTGGAATATTAATCTGACCAGCCAAAACAGTATCACCGTCTTTCATCCCATTAACATCTACGTCAAACGCCTCAGGTGTATCCTGTGGTAAACATTCAACTTCCACTATATCAATTATTAAATTAATCATATTTCCATCTGATTCTATTCTCTCTCTTCCGATAATCCGTATCGGAACCTCAGCCTTCCTAGTTTCAGTTAGTGAAACCTGTTGAAAATCAATATGCATAATATCATTTTTTATAGGGTCATATTGAACATCATGTACTACTACCGAATACTCCTTACCACTCCCTAGACTAACATTATAAACAGCATTCCTGCCATTTTTCTTAAGGCTGTCACGAAAATCAGATATTTTAATTTTTACAGAGACTGGTTTGATATCCTTACCGTAAAGCACTGAAGGTATGTAGCCGCTCTGTCTCAATGATTTAGCTCTTCCTCCACCTTTTTCTTCTCTTGGTTCAATCTTTAAAATTGCAGATTTCATAGTTAAAAAACCTCCTTATATGCGTCGATAAACAGGTAGTATTCACCTTTTTATTCAAGTTTATCTTTTCGTTTATGCATAAAATTATACTATTTGACGAGATTATTGTCAAAGAAAAAGCTATTACCTAATTCTAAGCGCTTTGATAATAGCTTTTTGGGGAATTTAATAAATTTGAAGAATCTCACCACTTATTTTTGCAATACTTTCATAAAGTTATTCGTGGAAGAACATGGCATAGGACATTTTATATATTTCGCAAGTAGATATTGCCATAATACGGTTGCATAAACATTATTTTAGCATTATAAAAGAATGTAAAACACAGAAAATATGTATTGAGGTGATATAATTGAAAAAGACTATTTTTCTGGTAACATTAATTATAGTACTTTTCACAGTACCGGTACTTGCAGCATCAACAACTTATACAGTCGTACCGGGAGACAGCATGTGGAAAATAGCAGTCAGACATCAAATAGGTCTTAGTGAAATAATATCTGCTAACCCACAAATAAAGAATCCGGCACTCATTTATCCCGGACAAAAGTTAACAATACCACAGATTGATGATGTCAAATCATTAGAGAGTGAAGTAGTACGTCTGGTCAACGTTGAAAGATCGAAAAACGGACTCGGACCTCTTACTCAGAACTGGGAGCTCTCCAGAGTTGCAAGATACAAATCTCAGGATATGATGAACAAAGGGTATTTCTCACATACTTCCCCAACCTATGGTTCACCTTTTAGGATGATGGAATCTTTCGGTATAAGATTTTCAGCAGCAGGTGAAAACATTGCCAAGGGTCAAAGGACAGCTGCTGAAGTAATGCGCGACTGGATGAACTCACCCGGACACAAAGCCAATATCTTAAATGGCTCCTACCAACAGATAGGTGTTGGCGTTGCAAAGGATAAGGCCGGGAGATTTTATTGGACCCAAATGTTCATAAAACCCCTCAAATAGCTTAAAAAAGGTGGCTTCGCCACTTTTTTTAAGCTAGGGAACCATAAGGTTCCCTTCGACAGATGCTCCGCATCCTTGAGCACCCTCATTAAAGCAGCAAAGGGGCTTCCCCTTTGCAATCCCCATTGTCTAGGAAAGTATAC
>CAYPLH010000092.1:0-11154 GCA_964411505.1 uncultured Clostridiaceae bacterium
CCTGCCATAGGCAATTATAAAGAAGGTGTTTATATGATGAAATATAATGAGGTTAGATTTGTATAAAAGCAGCAGGCATTGAATGTTAATGGACATTAATGAAGACATGAAAAAAAATATCTGGCTATGGAACCATTATGCAACCAATATGTACTTTGACCAAGGTGGTCGGCATTATTGGCTTGCTAAATATTTAATCAAAGATGGTTATGATGCAACAGTATTTTGTGCCAACACAAAGCATAATAGTGATGAAATCATAGATACCGAAGGCAAAAAATACATAATTAAAGAAACCAATGGCATCCCATTTGTGTTCGTAAAAACCAGTCCATACAAAGGGAATGGTATAAGCAGAGTTCGGAATATGCTACGGTTTGCTATTAATTTGTGTTCTATGTCAAAACGCTACGCAAATGAAAATGACATGCCGGATGTAATATTAGCTTCAAGCGTACATCCCTTGACTTTGGTAGCTGGCATATGTGCAGCAAAAAGACTGAAAGTGCCTTGTATATGTGAAGTTAGGGATTTGTGGCCTGAGACTTTAGTTGCTTACGGCTCCATTAAAAAGAATAGTCTGATTTCGAAAATATTATACGCCGGAGAAAAATGGATATATAAAAAAGCAGATAGGCTCATTTTTACAATGGAAGGCGGTAAAGACTACATTATTGAAAAAGGGTGGGACAAAGATTCAGGTGGGCCGATTGACTTAAGCAAAGTCTTTCATATTAGCAACGGGGTGGATTTGGAAGCTTTTGATTACGACAAAGAGCATTATCAAATCGATCATGAAGATTTAACAGGGGATGAATTTAGAGTTGTATATACTGGCTCTTTAAGAAAATGGAATAGCTCAATTTGGGATTTAATACATGCCGGAAAACTGATAGAAGAAAAAACAGAACAGAATGTAATTTTTTTGATATATGGTTCTGGTGATGAGTTGAAGAAAATGGCAACTTATTGCGAGGATAATGGAATTGGCAATGTAAAGTTTAAGGGCGGGATAGCAAAAAAATATATTCCATTTATTTTATCTTCATGCAATCTTAATATTCTCAACTGTTCTGCAAATGAAATAATGCGGTTTGGTGGAAGTCAGAATAAGCTGTTTGAATATTTAGCTAGCGGAAACCCAATCATATCTGGCGAAGAATCACAGTATAGTATAATCAACAAATATGGATTAGGAATTTCAAAACAATTTGAGAATGTGCAGGAATTAGCGAATACAATTCTTGAAATTAAAAAAGACATGGAGCAAGGGTCTACATACACCAAAGAAGAAATTTTGGATGTTTCTGGACTGTTTGATTACAATGTCCTGACGAATACTCTAATACAAATAATATGCGAGCTCTGTGGTTAAGCGAATAGTTGGTTCAGGAGGGATAGTTTAAATAGATGATTAAGGTAATCAGGGGAAATCCTGAAAGTATTAGAAAGCATTGGGATGAAATTTATTTAAACAATTCTAACCTTTCAGCATACCAGTCTTATGACTTTCTGAATAACACAGGTATTGGCAAACTTGATAAGAAACCCTGGAGAACGATTGGGTTAAAAAAAATATATTTTGTCCAGTACTATGGCGACAAACCAACCTGTATTGCCTCATTATTATATAAATTATTCAATAAAAAAGCTGATATTTATATTCAAGGGGCCTTTACATCCGCAGGATATTTAGATTTTATTTATAACGATGATTGGGGCTACAACTCTTTTTCAACAATGATGCAAGGCATAGAAGCTGAATTTGTTAAAGATAGAATAAATACAACGATTCATTTTGATAGAATCAATCAGCGGTCTAAATTGCAGTGTTTTATTGAAAAGTATTTCCACATCGACAAGCACTCATTTAAGAGAAATGATTGCGTTTCGATTGCTGTCCCTAATGAGTACGAGGAGTACTGGAAGATTTTGAGCAAAAGCACAAGGCAAAGCATTAGAACTCAATTAAACAAATTGAACAAAAGAAATAAGCTTTGGAAGTTTGTTGTAAATATTGACGAAACTCCCGATTCATTAAACAATATATATTTGGAAATCTATTGCAAAAGAATAATTAGCCGAATGAATATAGGTCATAGAAATTCTTCTCATTCAGTGATGAAATTACTTCTCTTGAAAATATTATTTGCATTCAAAAAGAACAACCCTATGACTTTAGCATTGAAGGAAAACGAGAATTATTTTAGTGCGCACTATGAAATAGATGGTAAAGTTGCAAGTTTTTGTGAAGGGTTAATATGTAATGACAATAGAATTGTGATTCCAAGGTTAGCAATAGATGAACAGTATAAAGAATTTGGGCCTGGTATATTGTAAATCAACGAATTAATTAGAGAATTATCAGAGAAGAAATCATATTATAGAATAAACGAAGTGGATTTATCTAGGGGGGGGGAAGATTACAAGTATAAAATGGGTGGTAAACCGCATTGGAATTACACGATTGAATTAAAATTAAATGGTAAAAGCGTGAAAGATAATGAAGAAAATAATACTCAATAAAATTTTAAAAAGAACACTGAATGTGGGAGTTATTGGGCTTGGGTATGTCGGCCTTCCACTTGCTGTTGAAAAAGCCAAAGCTGGTTTTAAAACTACAGGTTTTGATATTCAGCAAGAAAAAGTTGATTTGGTTAACACAGGCCAAAATTATATTGGAGACGTTGTCGATGAGGACCTTAAAAACCTTGTCGAAAGGAATATTCTATCTGCAACAAGCGATTTTGAGTTTATAAAAAATGCTGACTTTATTGCAATATGCGTTCCCACACCTTTGGATGTTTATCAACAACCAGATACCAGTTATATAATAAATACAGCAAGAGATATTTCCAGGCACATGAAAAAGGGATCTGTTATAGTTTTAGAATCTACAACTTACCCGGGAACTACAGAGGAACTGTTAAAGCCAATTTTGGAGGAAGGTTCAGGCTTAACTTGTGGTATAGATTTTTATTTAGGATTTTCTCCGGAACGAGTTGATCCGGGAAATAAAAAATATAAAACAAAAAACACCCCAAAGGTCGTTGGGGCTATAGGTGATGATGCAAAGGAAATAATTGCAGCAATGTACAGTGTTGTGTTAGACAGCAATGTTCATGTAGTATCCTCACCTGCAGTTGCCGAGATGGAAAAAATTTTAGAAAATGTTTATCGAAATATAAACATTGGATTGATAAACGAATTGGCTATTCTTTGCGATAAAATGGATATAAATATCTGGGAAGTCATTGAGGCTGCGAAAACTAAGCCCTACGGCTTCCAAGCATTTTATCCTGGTTCCGGGCTAGGTGGACATTGTATTCCTTTAGACCCATACTACTTATCATGGAAGGCAAGAGAATATGGATTCCACACTTCTATGATAGAAAGTTCTATGATGATAAATGATAGAATGCCGGAATATTGTGTGGAGAGAGCTGGTAAAATACTGAATCGAGATAGAAAGGCTTTGAATGGATCAAAAATACTGGTTTTAGGAGTTGCATATAAGCAAGATATTAATGACTATAGGGAAAGCCCTGCCCTGAAAGTAATAGAAATCTTAAGCCAATATGGTGCAAATGTGGATTATTATGATCCTTATATTCAAGAGTATAAATATAAAGGACAAATAAAATCGGGACTTAATAACATAACTCCTGATTTGCTAAATAAATATGATTTAGCAATTATTACAACAGCACACACTAATGTTGATTACGAAATGATTGCTATAAATGTAAAATGGGTTTTTGATACCAAAAATGTGACGAAAGATGTTAAAAACAAAGATAGGATAATTCTTCTTTAGAAAGGGCATATTTTGAAATTTTCATACAAAGCTTACAGTGAGTTAATCGAGCAGCTGAAAAGCAAAGGCTATAATATAAGCAGCTACCATAACTATTTAACCAATGACAAGGTCGCAATTTTAAGGCATGACGTGGATT
The DNA here is from genome assembly GCA_964411505.1 of uncultured Clostridiaceae bacterium. Classification (GTDB taxonomy): domain Bacteria; phylum Bacillota; class Clostridia; order CAYPLH01; family DUMO01; genus CAYPLH01. The sequence continues at coordinate 3,957 of CAYPLH010000092.1, forward strand.
TATCTGTTGAAAAAGCCTTACTTATGGCCGAACTTGAGCAGAGTCTTGGTGTTAGCGCAACTTACTTTTTTTTACTTTCCACAGATTTCTACAATATCGCATCAGAAAATACACATACAAAGATTAAGCAAATACAAAACATGGGGCATGAAATAGGCCTGCATTTCGATGAAATCAAATATCAAAACTCAAATGATACGAAGGATATATTGTTACATTTGTTTAATGAAGTAAAGGTAATGGAGTTAATTCTTGGCACTACTATTCGTGCCGTTTCCATGCACAGACCTTCTGCTATTACATTGGAAGCCAACTACAGTCTCGGAGATATAGTAAATTCCTATTCGAAGGTGTTTTTCCACGAATTCAAGTACGTATCTGACAGCAGACGACTTTGGAGAGAGGATGTTGTCAACATAATTAATTCCGGGGAATTCAACAAGCTACACATTCTGACGCATCCTTTTTGGTACAATAACAAAGAATTAACGGCAAAAGAGAGCTTATCTGAATATATTAAGAAAGCTAGCATGGAAAGATATTATGGTGTAAAAGACAACATTAGTGACATAGAAGAATTTTTTTGTATCAACGAAACAATTATTTAATAAGCTATACAAAATATTATATGGAATAGGGAAACGGAATGAACAAAACAATTAACGTGTTATTAACAGCTATAGGTGCTCCAGGGGGACCATCAGTAATCCAATCGTTGAGAGAAAATAAAGACATTAGAATAACTGGAACAGATATGAGAGATTACGTGCTTTCTAAATATTTGGTAGATGCTTTCTATACTGTTCCCTCGGGGAGATCTGAAGAATATATTAAGAATATTAAGCAAATTGTCAAGCAAGAAGATGTAAAGGTAATACTCCCGGCGGCTACTTATGAATTAAATATATTATCAAGGCATAAAAATGAATTGAGAGATATAGGCACCGAAGTATGTGTATCCGATGAAAAAGGAATAGATATAGCAAATAATAAATTCTTATTGTATGAGCATTTTAAAAATGAAAATTTTGTTCCTCGTTATTATTCGCCATCTAATTTCGCAGAATTAGAGGAGTCAATTACAAAATTGGGTTTTCCGGAAAAACGAACTGTAATAAAGCCGTTTGTAAGCCATGGTAGCATTGGGTTTAGAATAATTGATGATAGTCTCGATTTATCTCAACGCTATTGGGAAGAAAAGCCAAACTCAACATACATAAATTCGGAGATACTAAAATTGATTTTCAAAGACAACTCAATACAAAACCTATTAGCAACGGAATATCTTTCTGGTGCAGAATATGGGGTTGATTTATTTATAGACCCGGTGACTCACAAGGCATTGTGCGGAATTGTACGTAATAATGGGGAGGTTTTTCATAGCGAGGTGAGTTTCGGAGAATTAGTTGACGCACCGGAATTATTAAAAACAGCAATTAGAATTGCAGAGGAATTAAAACTTAGCTATTGCATCAATCTCGACTTCAAGTTGGATGATAATAATGAAATTAAACTATTGGAAATAAATCCAAGAATGCCGGCAACAGCATTTCTCGGGACTTCAATAGGGATTAATTTCCCGTTAATGTCAGTTCAGGCTGCTTTAGGAGAAACTCCAACTTTCAACAATGAGTTAAAGGGAAATAATAGTTATAAAATATTTTCTTATCGTGGATTTGCGGTAACAAAAGACGGAGCGATTATTAAGCATGTTATCCAGTGAAAAATGTGCCGGAACCGGATTAGATAAAATACAAGTTTGCGTCATCGGCGGTGGCCGCTGGGGAGAAAACCATATCAAAACACTTTCAGGTCTTGGAAATTTGGCGGGTGTTGTTGAGTCAAACCAAGAGCGTTTGAAAGAACTTGAAGACAAATATTTCGTACAAGGCTACCCAACAATAGATAAAGCTCTAAAAGTAGGCTTTGATGGATACACCGTCGCGACACCGGCACCGACTCATTACGAGATAGGGAAAAGACTTCTTGAGCTTGGGCAAAATGTTTTGATAGAAAAACCATTAACTCTTTCAAGTGAGCAAGCAAAGGACTTAGTTGAAATCGCCAATACAACCAAATCGAAACTTATGGTTGGGCATTTACTTTTATTTCACCCAGCCATTCGTAAAGTCAAAGAGCTTTTAGATGAGGACAAAATCGGCAAGATCCACTACATCTATTCAACTCGCTTAAATTTCGGAACTTTAAGAACTGCAGAAAGTGTATTTTGGTCTTTTGCCCCCCATGATGTTTCCGTACTGAACTTCCTTGTAGGAAATCCGCCCATCAAAATAGAGGCTAAAGGATCTAAATATCTCCAAGAAGATGTCTTTGATGTTACAATGGCTCAGTTCACATATCCTGATAATGTTAAGGGGCACATTTTCGTATCCTGGCTACATCCCTTCAAAGAGCAGCGTTTGGTAGTGATAGGTTCAAAGGGTATGCTTAGCTACGAAGACACAGTGGGTGAAAAAGAAATAAAATATTATGAAAAACATTTCGAGATAGCAGGCCAGCAAGTTTTAAAGCATGAAAACCCAACGGAAGTAGTACCGTATGAAGAGGCCCCACCTCTGTCAGAAGAAATGAAGTATTTTATTGAATGCATAGGAACTGATGCAAATATTGAAACGGCTGATGGCAATAGTGGCTACCAAGTAGTGAAAGTTTTAGAAGAGGTTGACAAAATATTATGGAATTCAGAGATTTAAAAGCTCAATATCAAAAGTTAAAAAATGAAATTGATGAGGCTGTCCTTGGAGTAATGGAGAGAGCTCAATTTATTTCAGGTCCTGAAGTAAAACAGCTTGAAGGCGAACTGGCGGAGTACGTAGGCGTGAAACACTGTATTACTTGTGCCAATGGCACGGATGCTATGGAATTAGTGCTTTTGGCTTGGGGTATCTGTGAAGGTGATGCGGTATTCGTTCCCACTTTTAGCTTTATGTCCACGGCTGAAGTAGTCGCATATCTGGGGGCGCAGCCGGTTTACGTTGACATAGACGAGGACACTTATAACATTGATCCAGCAAAGCTGTACCAGACTATAGAACAAACAATAAAAGGGGGTAAATTTAAACCAAAAGCGATTATCCCCGTGGACCTTTTTGGATTACCATCAGATTACGAGAGAATTATTCCAATTGCTGAAAAGTATGGGCTAAAGGTTTTGGAAGATGGCGCACAAGGATTTGGGGGGTCTATAAACGGCAAAAAAGCTTGTAGTTTTGGTGATGCGGCAACCACGTCATTTTTCCCTGCAAAACCATTGGGGTGCTATGGTGATGGTGGGGCAATCTTCACAAATGATGACGAGTTGGCTTCCCTAATCAGATCCTTTGCAGTCCATGGTAAAGGCCAGGGGAAGTATGACAATGTGCGAATAGGGCGCAACTCAAGGCTGGACACCATTCAGGCTGCAGTTCTTTTAGTGAAGCTGAAGGCATTTAGGGAATATGAATTGGATGCTGTTAACAAAGTGGCTGCTAAATACACAGCACAACTGAAAAGTTTAGTTGAAACACCAATCGTGCCGGAAAGTTATTATTCAAGTTGGGCACAATATACAATACGGCTTGGAAATGAAGAGAAAAGAGATAATCTTCAGGCAAAACTCAAAGAAGCTGGAATTCCCTCTATGGTTTATTATCCACGGCCGTTGCATTTACAGACAGCTTTTAGTTATTGCGGCCACAAAGAAGGAGACTTTCCGGTGGCCGAAAATGCAAGTAAGTGTGCGTTGAGCTTACCGATGTTTACAAATTACGCGGATATCACTATTAATAGGATCTGTAGCGAAGTTAAGAAAAACTTGTAATACTCTTAATAACATTACGAACACACAAACGATATTTGCCTTTGGTAATAATTTATATCAATTAAAGCAAAGGAGAATTTATGATTATATTGTTTTTAGCGAATGCGGGAAGCATACATACCGTGAGATGGGTCAATGCACTAGCAGCAAGAGGTCACACCGTTCATTTAGTGCATAAATGCGATGATAGACCAAAAGATAATGCTATCGACAATCGTGTTATTCTCCATTCATTGAAGTATTCAGGCAAGAAAAGTTATCTGCTCAACTCGTTGCGACTGAAGCAATTGCATCAGAAGATTAATCCAGATATTTGTAATGCACACTATGCAAGCGGCTATGGTTTGCTGGCAAGAGCAGCAGGAATTAAGCCACTTGTTTTGTCAGTATGGGGAAGTGATGTTTACGATTTCCCCTATAGGAGCATAATGCATAAACGCATAATAGTGAAAAATTTGCAATATGCTGACCAGATTGCATCTACAAGTATAAGCATGGCAGATCAAGTCCGGAAACTTCTGAACGACAGAGATAAGGAGATCAGCGTTACTCCGTTCGGTGTTGATATTAATAAATTTGCAAGAAATTTCCCGAACGCTAAATGTGATAAGAAAATTGTTATCGGCAATATTAAAACATTATCGCCCAAATATGGAATTGATGATTTTATCAAGGCAATAAAAATCTTACGAGAAAACTTGATTAGGGATGGAAAAGATGAAGTCGCATATTCAGTCGTTGTAGACATTTATGGAGATGGGCCACTTAAGATAGAGTTAGAAGGTCTCATAAGCAATTTCGGGCTTCAAGAAATCATTAGCCTTAAGGGGAGAATCCCAAACGATGTGGTCCCGGGGGTACTACAGGATTTTGATATTTTTTGCGCTACAAGCGTTTATGAAAGTGAAAGTTTTGGAGTGGCAGTAGTCGAAGCCATGTCCATGAGTCTTCCTGTAGTAGCCACTAATGTGTCTGGTTTTCGTGAAGTCGTAGATAATGGAATAACCGGTATAGTTGTAGAGAAAGGTCAGCCGGAGGCAATAGCTGAGGCATTAAGGAAATTGGTTATAGATAAAGAATTGCGATTAAAATATGGACAAAACGGGAGAAAGAAAGTTGAGAAGCTATATAATTGGGATGAAAATGTAAAGACAATGGTTAATATTTATCAAACTGTGATTAATTCTTGTTTGTCAGTTGGGGAAAACAGATAGCAAATATGGATAAAATCGCTATGTATACAACCAATAGGCTGTTTGAAGGCCGGCAAAGTGGTGGGACCAAACGCTTTACAGAGCTTTATTATGGGTTACGAAGATTAGGCATTGATGTTGACTTATATTGTGGAGATGCTCCGGAAGTATTAGTAGCAAAAAATATTGAAGCATATGCACTTAAGAGCCTGAAACGAAGCCAAAGCCTTTTTATCCCAACAGAGTTAAAAAACTACTTTTCCAATATAAAGAATATTCGGAAAATTAAGAAAAAAGCATATAACAAAGTCATAGTTTTTGATGTCCCAACAGCAATTAGTCTTTCCATTTCCAGAGTAAGGCATATTCAACTGTTTATAAGGCAGAACTTATTAGAATATAGAATGATATCTTTGCAAGAGAGAACAAATTCTCAATTGGTAAGGATTTTTTATGGATGGCTTTTAAAAGTTAGTGAGAGCATTTGTCTTATTTCCGCAGAACATATTATTATACAATGCATGTATGACTATGATGCTTTACTTAAGCGACATAAAATAATCAAACATATTATTGTAAAAAAAACGACAATACAAATCAATAATGTTAACCCGTCTTGGATTGTTGAAATGTCGAAAGCAGATTCTCCGTTATGGTCCGAAGAGATGCTGAGCTCGTATTCAGACAAATTGTTAATAGGGTATGTTGGAAATTTTGGTGACGAAAGAAAAGGACATCGAATATTTGTAGAGGCAATTAGGGTGTTGATTGATGATGGGCTAAGGATTAATGCAGTTTTGGTAGGGGACGGTAAACTGCTTGAGGTATATAAAGCGGAGTGTAAAGATTATCAGAGCATTTCATTTCTCGGTAGGTTGGATAATCCTTTGCCGGTTATGAGAGCCTGTGATTTGATAGTGGTACCATCGATGGCTGATTCCTGCCCTAATACTGTTATGGAAGCCCTGTATAATGAAACACCTGTTATTGGGACGAAATCAGGTGGGATTCCTGAAATATTGAATGATGAAATGGCTTTGTTTGAGAATAATGCTAATTCTTTAGCAGAGAAAATAGTCGAATTATCGCACAAGGGAAATTTGCTAAAATTAAAAGAAAAACAAAAAACAAGGAAAGCTGAGCTAACATTTGAATGGTCTGAGAAAATTTATCAGCATTTAGGTTTGAGTTGACATATTAGAGTAGCAATCGGCTACACTATGTGGAAATGTAGTATGACTCGAGATTGTCATGAGAAGAGAATGAAAAAAATATCCAAATTTGTATGGGCTATGCTATTCATATATCTGCTATTTGCCCTAAACCCCAGTTTAAGAATACATTCAATGTTTTGGTATTCAATAACGGTGTTGACATCACTATCGCTGTTGATAAACGTTTTTTCTATAGGCAGATTCAAAATGAATCAGTATACTTGGTGGCTTATCATCTTTATTGTTTGGTGTGGTCTATCAGTTTATTGGGCTCTTAGCCAGGATACTGCACTTTTATCCATTAAAACTACCATAGCGCAAATAATTATTCTCGTGCCTTTATCAATGTTAATAAGAAATAGAAAAGAATTTAATATAGTTCTAAAAGTATTAGCTGGCTCAATCACTGTTACTTTATTTTTCTTAATGCTCATTGTTGACAAAAGTACAATAGGGCAGACAAGACTATCTGCTGAATTATGGAACGCAAACAGCATTGGGATTATGGCTGGTATATCGGTTTTGATATATGTATATCAAATAACAAGAGTAAAACCGGCTATTAAAATAATATACATGATTATCATTTCGTTTTCTGTTTGGACCGTTTTATTTTCCGGATCTCGAAAAGGTCTTTTTATCTTAGTCGCCGGTGTCGCTTTGTATTACTATTTGAATTCCCAAAGTAAGAATATTAGAACTGTTTTAGTAGTTAGTGCCCTAGTATTTTTTTCATATTATTCGATTATGAATATTTCTACACTATATGCAGTGTTGGGGATTCGGGTCGAGAAAATGATATCCTCGTTTACAGGAACAGGTTTGGGGGATAGTAGCACAGAAACCCGCATAAATATGGCCAAATGGGGATTGTTGTGGTTTAAGGAGCAACCATTGATTGGTTACGGGGCGAATAATTACAGATTATTATATTCTCTTGTTGGAAGAAATACATATGCTCATAATAATTA
>CAYPLH010000093.1:0-10713 GCA_964411505.1 uncultured Clostridiaceae bacterium
CATGGCACAACTTAGAATTCTCAAATTGCTCTTGTCTGCCTATATCGTGAAGCAGGCATGAAATAATTAAAACATCAATATTTATATTGCTCTCATATTTTGCAATATCTAACGCCGTATATAATACTCTATAAATATGTTCCTTATCATGAGCGCTATCATTCATACATTGAAGCATATAGCTTTCTATGTTTTTATATAACTCTGTTTTCATAGTAATACCCCCACACACACTCCAATTGCTCGAAGTGTGCCTCAATACACCTGTAGTATTGGCTTTTGCGAGGGCTTCTCTATTCATATACAATAAGTTTGACAGCAGTAGTTAACATACACGACACCCCAAAGAACTAGCGTTCTATATATAATATCACGCACATTATCCAAATTCAAGTAGTGCTTATACTAACTATGTAGATTATGTTGTAATACTTAACATATGGAAGGTTTGGTTAAATAAGATGACACATGGTAGCTTTTGTTTATGCCCATTCTTGTTTTACCTCTTATAATTCCAACAAATTTTTAGGATTTATTATCTTGACTAACGATTTATTTTGAAGAAATTTTTCATCACGAGTAACTATAAAGTCTGCACCTGCTTTTTGTGCGCAAATAACAACAAGAGCGTCTTCGAAGTCATCAATAGGCAAAACTAACGCTTCAAGACAATCCTCTTGTGTTACGGAAACTACGCTGTAATTTGTTAATAAAAAGCGCAACGCTTTTTTCGCCGTTTCATTATTATGCGCCCTGCTGTATAGATAAAAGATGTCTGTTGTGGTGTTTGCGGTAATCAAGCATTTAATCTCTCCGGACTGCCCTCTGCGGAGTATTTCTTTTGCATCCGCATCAAACGGCTGACGTTCTTGTAAGGCATCCATAATAATGTTAGTGTCAAGCAATATTATCATTCTGATAACCTCTCTGTTCTCACATCATCGGCGTCTATATCGTCAGGGAGAGTTCCGAATAATTGGTCTATCGAAGTTATTTTATCGGGGATTTTTTTCATATACCACGGCTCCTTATCAAAACGGATAATTTTTGCCGTAGGCTTGCCATACTTAGTGATTATTACATCTTCCGTATCCGCTAAGTCCACATACTTCCCAACATTAACTTTCAAGTCTGATAATGATACCTGCATAAATTTTTCACCTCTTATTTTAGGATAATACCATTATAACAAATGGGTGCTGTTTTATCAACTGTTTCGGTGCTAATTTATGAAAAAATATTGATTCGAACGTGAGTTCTATTATACTCTGATAGGATATTATATGCAATCTTTTTATCTGTAAAAAGTTTAATTGCAATTTTTGAAATTAGCAGCATAACAACATATTAAGAAATCAACAAATGAAAACGTAAATTAGTAAAAGCTGAAGCTTTTTACACCAAAGTAAGTAGATTTAATTTTATTAAATCTACTCCTGCAGTGGCTCCAAAATTCATTTCATGTAGCTATTATTTAATTATTAATTTCAAATACAAGCGACTTTAATAATATTTATTCTGTTCTGAGCGCTATAACCGGGTCTTTCCTGGCCGCCTTTTTACATGGAATCAAACCGGCAATCAATGTTAACCCCATCTTTTTACTGGTGTATCAGATGGTTTCACATGCACAGGTTATTCTAAAGTGCTATCGAATCATCCAAAAAGGAATATAAACAATGTCGTCTTTTTTATCTAAATAAGTCTTTGTGATAACAATTCCTGTTTTGGTTTCGTACTTTTCTTTGAATTCAGATAATCCTTTTATATCCTTATCAAGAATCGTATTTCTATATTTCACTTCTATTGGTAACAGCCCTATCTTCTTATCAATAACAATATCTGTTTCCTTTTGATTATCACGCCAGAAATATACGGAGTAATTTTCCGGTTCACAATAGCTTCTGGCCATTTGAATGGAGCAATTTTCAACTTGAAAGCCTTCGTCCCTGGGTGATAATTCATTGTTTCTAAGCATAGCATTCCGGATACCACTGTCTGCAATATATACTTTTTTATTCTTCCGAATCACTTTACCTATGTTGGGAGAATAGTTGTCACACACGCAAATAAAAAATGCCTGTGATAAATAGTTAATATAGGACGAAATTGTGACTGTATCTACGCCCAGGGTTTGTGCTATATTTGAGTATGCGAACTCGCCGCCGCTATTAGCTGCAATATAGTACATGAGTCTTTCTAGGATTTCAGGATTTTTGATGTTGTAAATACTGACAATATCCCGGTAAAGTCCTCTTGAAATAATGTCATCGACTAATCGTTTCTGCCATAGAAGTATATTGTTGGTATCGAAGTATTCAGGGTATCCGCCAACCAGAAGATAGTCTTTGGTGATCTTGTTCATAACTCCTTCAAACTCAGCTATTCTATACTTATTTTCGTTTAAGATACGATAATATTCTTCCGGATTATCAAATAAGGATTGTGTGGGAAGTAACTGATTTAAAGTGCCTATATTCGATTCTTCTTTGTAAGCTGAATAAAACTTTGTAAATTGTCCCATTCCAAGCGGCAGAATATAAATATCATCCATTCTGCCCATGAGAGATTCTCTTGAATCCTTAAACAAATGAGTAGAAGATGAACCGCTGATGATAAGCTTAACATTGTACCGCCTGTCATAAAAACTTTTTAAGTATAGCTGCCAATCCTTGATAAAATGAATTTCATCAATAAAAATATATACCTTGCTATCCAATGTCTCTAAATTCTTGTTCAATACTTCTCTGGCGTAATCCTGCAAAATATCACTTATCGTTTCATTATTGCTAAAAAGTCCCGGTTCGTCTCCGCTGAAGAGTAAGATATTTTTAGGGTTTACATTGGTTTTTAAGAGGAAATCTATAGTTTGGTAAATCAAGGTTGATTTACCGACACGTCTTGGCCCGATAAGCGATAGAATTCTCCTATATTCTAAACGTGCTGTTATTTCAGTAAACTCATCCCGGACTACTTTGAAAAGAAAAGGAGTATCGACTTTGCCTGTAGACCACCACCGATTTATCTTTTGTAAGGTTACAATTCTATCCATCAAATCACTCCCTAAAATTAATTAAATATATTTAATCATATTTGATGAATATAGTCAATAAATTTCCCGAATTATTGAAAGCAACTTTCGACTTAATGTAACTATTTTATATAAAAGCCTTTAAGCTTTTATGCTTCGCATAATAGACCATCACATCGTCAAAAGCTCTTTTGTCGAATAATTTGCACATTTGCCATTTTTTTGAGAAGCTCAGTCGCTGCGCAAAGGTACCGGGTTCAACACGAATTTTGTCGATTATTGCATCTCGAAAGGCTTTCCAAGAGAACAACTTGACTGGGAAGGATAGTACGTCAGATAGATTTTAGATTGATTAATATCGGTGAATTATAGCAGAAAGCATGGGTAGTATAATGATAAAAAATTACCAATAAATAAGCCATTAATCAATGGCTATACGATAAATGCAGTATTGTTTTCTATTCTGCCCGATGAATTATTCACATGGGTTTATAACAATTTCATCCAGATTAGATATGAAACAGAAACTAGTGTAATGTATCATACCCGGTCAAACTATTTTGACAAAGAAATTGACAATATTTTAATAATGTATTAATATAATGTTATATTATGTAAGGTAGATTTGAGAATACAATTATTGAAGCAGAAAGTTAAGTTACTCAAACAGTTATTACATACTTTATTTGCTGAAAATTTCCGCCTTACTTGCCGTTGACATCATAATGGGAACAGATACCACTTTTAACATTTTTAGTTTCTATACATGACATCTTGTGGAGCATTAACATAAGGAAGCATTGTTATATTTATAGTTTTCTGATTACAAGCACTTGTTGAGAGCCAGATCGTGGAGTTGCGATGGTTGGAGGCAAGGAACATACAGCAATTACCCGGTAGCGTGTTCTTATGATACAGCTAGCAAGCACGCAAAAGGGCGAAGCTGTAACAGGCTGGCATCCATGATTTATGTGAAATGGCTTGCGCATAATTCAGGATTTTATTATAGTGAACAAGGCATGCCGGTCGTAAAGGTGCCATATGAGTGTGCGCCTTTATGGACTTTAAGCCGCTTTTTATTATTGATTATTCACAGAATTGTACCTATATTACAGGTCTTGGCAACTGCCACATTCATAGACCGAGCCTTGCTATTTTTAGGTGGCGAAGCTTCTTTTGGTGATTTAGTGTTCCCTATCGTTGCATTGACCGTACTTTTAGCTATCACTAGAGTATATGATGCTATTTGTTCTTTTGTAAATTGTAAAATTGACAATGCGATGAGAATAAACTTCAAAGCAGCTATTGTAGAAAAACGTGCTGCTTTACTGTATACTTATGTTGAGGATACAAAAACGTGGGATCTTGTGTCGCGTGTAAGTGGTGCACCTGAGCAAAATTTTCTTCAAGGCATGTCTTCGGTTATTGGGATTATAGGTATAATAATTGTCTCTATCGGTCTATTGTCGATATTAATTGCACATGTTTGGTGGGCGGCCATTATTATTTTAATTATTTCAATTCCAATGGTTAGAATAGCGATAAAAAGTGGTACTGCTCAGTATCAAGTCAATATAGAATTATCTAAAACTACACGTAAATATGAATACTTTAGTAGTTTATTGTCCGGACGCGAATCTGTAAACGAGCGAACTTTGTTTGGTTTTTACAACTATCTTACGCCACAATGGGCAAAACTTTATAATGACGCAAGAAAGAAATTTATGCAAGTCGAAATTCAATGGGCTAAAAAGTCTAAAATTGGCGGCACAATAATGTCATTATTTGTCATACTGATTGCATTTGCAATTTTACAACCAGTAGCAACAGGCGTAATAACGGTAGGTATGTATGTAGCTCTCATACAGGCTTCCACCGAAATGGTCCAAATAATGGCAGGCGAACTTCCTGGATCAATAATTCAATACACAAAATTTATGGAGTATTGTAAAGATATTTCAACTTTTGTTAACTTAAACGATAACGAAGAGTACCTTGACCTACCTGACGATACTGCAATGGATTTTCAAACATTAGAATTTAGGGATGTAAGCTTTGAATATCCTGGAACACATGATGAATTAATGAAGTTGGGTGGCGTCTATTGTGAAATGTATGAAAGCCAAAGGAGCTGGTATCAATGAAAACCTTTAAGTCAAAAGCCAATAAAGATATAACGGCTATAGAGGCTGTTGTTAACTCAGTTGCTTTTGGGTTCAAGAATCATCCATTCTTACTATCTGTTTGTGCTTTTACTAGCATGATGCACAGTGTATCCTATGTCATGATAACTTTGGCTAACCAAAATCTATTTGATAGTATTTCGGGATTGGCAAATGGCAATGAAATAATTACTACTATTTGGGCTATTATTTTTATGGGTGCTAGTTATGTTGGAAGTCAACTTACCAGTGCAGTCGACACAGTGTTTTTTATGTATATACATAGAAAAGTATTGGGGAGATTATACGAAAAATTTCATGATAAATCTTCGCGAATTGCAGCAATTGATTTTGATTATCCATCTCGTCTTGATTTGATTGAAAAAGCAAAAAATGGAATTTCATCAACAATAGATACATCATTTTCATGGTTAAATATTGTGTCTTTTTTCACATCATATTTTATTGCAATGAGTTTTGTACTGCATTCCATCTCTCCTGTTTTACTCGTTTGCATTTTTATAGCATTTGTCCCGGTTATAATAAGCCAATGGTTGAGGTTAAAAATATTTGTTAAATTAGAAGATGAGTGTGCCCCCATAAGAAGAAAAATGTCACATTATGAGAATGCAATTTGTGGAAAACAATTATTGTTACGCATTGATTAGGTGCGGTTAAGCTTGCCAATAGGATTATTGTTTTAGATAATGGACAAATAATACATCAAACCCATCATAGAGGGCAGCTATCCCAGATTCTTGATGAACTTGGTGTGGAAAATGATTTCGGGAACATGTTTCCTTACGTTAAAGATTCTGAGTAAAAGAGAGTTTTTTAAAACTGGAGGTCTTTTATGGAGAGTAATATTAAAATTAAAGTTAAGTATGAACTATTAGATTTTCTCAAATTTAATTATTGGCATATTAGAAAGCTTAAAAGAGTCTTTGTGTATTTTCTCTGTTTATGGTTTTTGCCTGTGATAATTTTTTTTGGTAAGGAAATTGGGTTTGGAGGTAATGGAAAAGGGCTATTCAGCTTGGTATCACAGTACAGGTGGATGTTTACAATACCGGTTGTATTAAGTTTATTTGTTGGATTTGTTTATCTTAATATATACAATATAGGTAAAAGAGCTATCTGTAAAAATCCCATTTGGAATGAAGAAAAGGAAATCACTATCAATGATACAGGAGTTTTTATTGTTTCTGAATCAGCAAGTATGAATTTAAAATGGGAGCACATAGTAAGATTCGCAAATATTAAGGAGTTGCTTGTCTTGTATTATTCAAAAAGCGCGACAATACTTATTCCAAAAAGATATATTAACGGAAAGGATAATGAAATTCTGAACGTAATTGAAAAGAATTACAGAAAAATGCTTAACAATTAGGATGCGCCATCCGTAGCCACGATTTTAAGTGCTCCAACCACAGCCTAAAAGACAAAGAAAAACGGTTTAATGAAAACCGTTTTAAATAAGATCCTACTCAATTAAACCTGACAGCAACAAGCGCACCCGCCCCAGCATGGAATAATCCCGATGCCAATAAGCATTTACCAGAGATTCACGGAAAGCCCGGTAATCGATGTCCGGTATGGTAATACGGAATAATCCAATCTCCATGTCCTCATTGCGATTCCACGCATTCATGTATTCGCTGATTTTTTCAAAAGCAGCTAATGAAGGCAAGGTGAAAGATTCATTCACTTTAAGGATTTGAAGGTGCGTGAATGCAAGCTTATCGAAAACATTTCCAAGCTTGAGGAAAAAAATCAAGATATTGAAGATGGGCGCTTAACTGATAGCCATGGCAAGGTTGTTAATTTTGAAAATACTGTTATTATAATGACATCAAATGCGGGAACAAGTCTTAAAGCAAATTCCATAGGCTTTTCAAATAATGAAAGCAATGCACACAAAAGCAGAATTATGGATGTGCTCAAAGAAATATTCAGACCTGAGTTCTTAAACAGGATTGATGAAATCATTGTATTTAATGAACTATCCCGAAATGAGCTTGAACAAATTGTAGACTTGATGTTGAAGGAAGTATTTGATGCGGTTCATGAAAAAGGGTTTAGTTTGAAAGTAAGCCAGGCTGCAAAGGATTTCATACTTGAAAAGGGATATGATATTAGGTATGGAGCAAGACCGCTAAGAAGAACAATTCAACGGTTTATCGAAGATAAGCTTGCAGAGCTTTGTCTTAAAGGCAGGTATCAAGCTGAGCAAACAATTGAAATTGATTGTATTGACGGTGAACTGATTTTTAATTGAGGACATTTTTTATATTTATTAAGTGTATGAAGCAGATTGAAGCCAAAGATTTCAGTCTGCTTTTTTGATTGAATTCTTTAACACTTCTCTACCATCCCAGTTCGGTAAACAATACATTGGGAAGTAGCTCATTAATTTTGAGCAGCATGTAGTCTTAAGAAAGACTTTTCTGATTGTGACCGTGTTATTGTGATGATAACCGGAGAGCGTTGGCTATTGATTCACATGCAAATTCACGTAGAAATAATTAGATATGCAATTTACTGCTAAATAATAAGGCGAAAAGCCGAGGAAGACATTGTTATGTGACAATATTCGACAAAAACTGACAAAGACAAACTATTTTAACAAAACTATTGACAATATTCCAATGATGTATTAATATGATGTTATATTATGTAAAGTAGATTTGAGAATACGATTATGGAAGCAAAAAGTTAAGTTACTCAAACAGTTATTACATACTTTATTTGTTGAAAATTTTCGCTTTACTTACTGTTGACATCATAACAGGAATAAATAACACTTTTAACTTTTTTAGTTTCTATACTGACATCTTGTGGAGCATTAACATAAGGAAGCATTGTTATATTTATCATTTTCTGATTACAAGCACTTGTTGAAAGCCAGATCGTGGGGTTGCGATGGTTGGAGGCAAGGAACATACAGCAATTACCCGGTAGCGTGGTTCTTATGATAAAGCTAGCAAGCACGCAAAAGGGCGAAGCTGTATGTAGCTTTGCTATTGGAGGAGGAAAATATCAAACATATTGGATACACCGATTTTTTATTTGTGTTTTGGGTAAAAACCGGACAGGAAGAAAAAGCAGAAAGAGAAATCAACAATGTATTTAAAGGTGAGATTACTTTCCTGAAGTTTACGGTAGAGACGTTTTTCAGGAAAAAGGGCGAAGTCAAAAAGGTGACTCACCTTGCCTTTCCGGGGTATTTGTTCGCTATCACAGAAATAAAAAATGATGAGTTTGTAATACGAGCACAAGAATGCGTTCGCAAGTCTAAAGCAACTATACGATTACTCCGTTATGGTGACACCAATGAAGCGGCGATACGGTCAGATGAACGAGCAGCGTTAAATTCTCTATGGCAAGGCAACGATTGCATTGAGGCATCAAAGGGATTTATCAAAGGTGATCGCGTTTTTATTACTGATGGTCCACTTGTTGGAAGAGAAAGCATTATAAAGGAAATACATCCCCGCAGGCGACAGGCGATCGTGGAGATTGAAGTTATGGGTGGTGTTTGGTCGGCAACGATTGGTCTAGAGATTTTAGAAAGATTGCCGTAAGAAGAAATGACGATGATTAGTAAGAATAGCTATAGTATGTAGAGAGTATGAAATTGGACGGGTTCGCAGTTTATTATATAAAGCGAAAAAAGAAGAGGTGTTTTTCATATGAAGAATTATAAAATCATTGCTATATGCGGGCCTGATGGAGCGGGCAAAACAACTCTAATAAATCGGATTCAAAAAAATATATATGGGAAACATATACATTATGTGACGAAACGAAAGCATATTTGTTCTGATATGGTTAGCCGTTATTTAAATGAAGATGAATCAAAAAATGTAAAAAATATAAGAGATGAACTCAATTCAATTGGTTGTGCATTCGATTTTCTTCAATATTTCGATGAAGAAATAAACGATTATTTGCATGATGGAAATATAATAATTTGTGATCGTTATTCTTATTGTTATTTAGCTTACTCTATACAGGTTGGCAAAACACGAAACCATGTTTTTTCATTATTGAAAAACCTACCGCAAGCTGATTTAATTATATATGTGGAAAATGACATTGAGGTCTTAAAAGAAAGGCTTAAACAAAAAAATGAAGCTGACAGAAATTTAGAAGGCTTTATGGCTGGATATGAAACACTTTTTAAAGAAATTAGTGTTCCTGTTTATCGTATTAAAAACGACCAGCTTGATAAATCAGTTTTTGAAATGGAACAAATTATATCAAAAGCTATAAAATTTATTTGAAAGAAAGAAGGATATTTTCATGGATAATATCAACTACGAAGCCGCAGGAGTTAGTATTGAAACCGCTAACGACGTAAAGAAGCAGTTTAAGGATATTGTATCCTCAAATGAGTTTGCCCATTGTAAACCGATCAATAGGGTTGGTGCTTTTGCCTCTCTTGTTGAGATTGGATTAAACAAATACGAAAACCCGGTTTTTGTCTTGAAAAGTGAAGAACCCGGTTCAAAACAATTATTGTCTATCGATAACAATCGAATCGAATGGATAGCACGCGATTTAATTAATCATTTAGTCAATGACATTATTGTGATGGGGGCTACTCCCTGCGCCGTGCTGGACACGATTATCTGCGGAAAGTTTGAAAAAGAAACTGTGCTTAAATTAGTAGATGAAATTTCAAAAGCATGTACGGAAAATGGTTGTGTACTTGTAGGAGGCGAAACATCGGAACAACCCGGAATGCTACCTATAGGACGATATGTATTACAGGCAAGTGTATTAGGGATCGTAGACAAATCAAAAATAATTGATGGCAATAACATAAAGCAGGGAGACATGTTGATAGCTTTAGCTTCAAATGGCTTGCACACAAATGGATATAGTTTGGTTCGTAAACTCATGGAAACAAAGACAGAGATTTTAAATGAAAAAATAAATGGCAATAGTTTTCTCGATAGCATTTTACAACCGCATTCCTCTTATTCTAAACCAGTGAAAATTATTCTTGAACGATACTTTGACGATATTCATGGAATGGCACACATAACGGGGGGAGGTATACATGATAATCTTATTCGTATTTTGCAATGTGAAAATTTACAAGCAGATATAGATTTATCAGCAATCAAAATACCTCAAATCTTTAATGTTATAAAAAGTTATGCAAATATATCAGATAATGAAATGCTTACTACCTTTAATAATGGCGTTGGTTTGCTTATAGCGGTAGAAAATGAAAAAACTAATGCAATTATTTCCGCACTAAATTCAAATGGAGTTGAAGCATATTCCGTTGGACAAATTAATCAATCCACTGGTTGTAGGGCGGTAATTTATAATAATAAATTGAATTGGGAATAGAAAAGAAAGGGGATATACCATCTATGCTCGGTCACTCTATGCATTGGGGAAATATGTCAAGTGATATATTTAATGATTTGAATAAATATCATAATGAATGTTACTATTCACAGCCCCCTTAAAAAAGAGAATGCAGAACAAGGCTAATTTTTA
>CAYPLH010000094.1:0-10590 GCA_964411505.1 uncultured Clostridiaceae bacterium
AATTACTTTAATGTTAAAGCCAACCTCTCTATAGGGGGGCTACCTGAATAGACACCTTAAGGATATTGACTACAACGAAATAGAAATTAAAGTGATTGACACCGATTCGCTAGTGTGTTAAAATATTTCGGTAGCCGCTCGGACGGGGCCTTATCAAGGATATTTTGGTTACTTGGTAAAAAATGCGGTTTAAACTGCTGCCCTAAGGGTTGCATTATGTATTATGCATAGCCGGCGAGACTGGGAGTGGGAGGTGTTATGAATGTACGCAATAATTGAAGCATGTGGAAGGCAATATAAAGTGCAAGAAGGCGATGTAGTATTTCTTGATCTAATAGATGCAGAAAGAGGAAACACTGTAACTTTTGACAAAGTACTGGCCTTTTCCAAAGAAGGTTCAGTAGAGTTTGGTACTCCGTTTGTATCTAATGTTAATGTTCAGGCAAAAGTTTTGGATCATGGCAAGGACAAAAAAATAATTGTTTTCAAGTATAAGCCAAAGAAAGGCTACAGAAGGAAACAAGGTCATAGACAGCCATATACTAAAGTACAAATTGAAGCAATAAATTCATGATAAGTGTTAATTTTGTAAGAGACAAAAGTGGTTTAATTCGAAAGTTTACTATTATGGGACATGCAGGTTTTGAAGAAGCGGGTCGTGACGTAATTTGTTCTGCAGTATCAGCCATCGCATATACAGCGTTAGGTGGAATGGAAGAGTTGGTTGGGATTTTAAATCACACCGAAAAAGACGGCTTTATGAAGTTTTATCTTCCAGTGGATATTGAAAAAGATAAAGAAAAAACTGCGCGAATTATTCTTGATACAATGGCGATAGGACTTAAGCAGATTGAAAATAGTTATGGTGAATATATAGAAGTTATTGAGGAGGAGGTGTAGACTAATGATTAAAATAAATTTACAATTATTTGCCTCTAAAAAGGGAGTCGGAAGCTCTAGAAATGGTCGTGACAGTGAGTCTAAGAGATTGGGTGTAAAAAGAGGCGATGGTCAGTTTGTATTGGCAGGAAACATATTAGTGAGGCAAAGAGGAACAAAAATTCACCCGGGCGATAATGTTGGCAAGGGAAAAGACGATACATTGTTTGCACTGATTGATGGTAAGGTTTCATTCCAGAGAATGGACAAAACCAGAAAGAAAGTGAGTATTGTCGCAGTTGCTGAATAATTTTAAAGTTTGACCTTCTATACAGTTTATTCAACATATAAAGAGTAGGGTCAAGATGTGACTAGAAAGAATATAAAAATATAATCATTAGAGTATAATCCCGGGTCACCCCGGGATTTGTTTTTTAAAAATGCCCAAAATGGCAAAGGAGTAAGGTATGTTTATTGATAGTGCAAATATAAGTATTAAGGCCGGTGACGGAGGAAATGGAATAGTATCATTCCGTAGGGAAAAATATATTGCTGCTGGGGGACCTGATGGTGGAGACGGTGGTAAAGGTGGAGACGTAATATTTTTTGTGGACGAAAATATTCATACGCTTATGGACTTCCGCTATAAGAGAAAGTACAAAGCACAGTCAGGGCAGGATGGGGGAGCTGTAAATCGGTTTGGAAAAGGTGGAGAAGATCTCGTAATAAAAGTGCCTGTAGGCACTATAGTAAAAAATGCAGATACTGGTGAGGTTATTGCCGATTTGGTAAAACCTGAGCAAAGCTTTATTATAGCGCGAGGTGGAAAAGGCGGAAAAGGTAATCAACATTTTGCAACACCTACAAGGCAAGTGCCTACTTTTGCCAAAAGTGGTTGGACTGGAGAAGAAATAAAGGTCCTTCTTGAACTCAAGTTGTTAGCAGATGTTGGCTTAATAGGATTCCCTAATGTAGGCAAGTCAACAATTTTATCTATGGTATCGTCCGCAAAGCCTAAGATAGCAAATTACCACTTCACCACGCTGGAACCAAACCTTGGTGTAGTCAGTCTGGGAGAGGGAAATAGCTTTACAATTGCAGATATTCCTGGACTTATTGAGGGAGCTCATGAAGGGGTAGGTCTTGGGCACGATTTTCTAAAGCATATTGAAAGAACCAAGCTAATAATACACGTTATTGATATGGCAGGAATAGAAGGAAGAAATCCTGTAGAAGATTATTACAGCATAAACAAGGAACTGGATCAGTTTAGTAAGAAATTATCAAAAAAGCCTCAAGTTATAGCAGCTAATAAAATTGACATTCCAACAGCTAATGAGAATCTAGAGCAATTCAAGAAAGCTGTAAAAGATGAAGGTTGTAAGATTTTTCCTGTTTCTGCCGCAACAAACAAAGGACTCAAAGAGCTTATGTTTTATGCGGCAAGTATGCTTGCTAAATTGCCTGAGACAGTTCTTGAAGATGAGTCTGCTAATAAAGTGATTTACAAAGCACAGGAGGAAGAACTTTTTACAATAAGCAAGGATGAAAGCGTATATGTTGTTGAAGGTAGCTGGGTCAAGAGGCTGCTCATGTCTACTAATTTTAACAGTTACGAATCATTACAGTATTTTCAGAGAACTCTTAAAAGGAGAGGCGTAATCGACAAGCTTGAAGAAATGGGTATAGAAGAAGGAGACACCGTAAGGATTTATGATTTTGAATTTGACTATATGAAGTAAGTTGGCAAGAGAAGTCTGTTAAGAAATAGCCAAAGGACAAAATCTGAAATAGTGCAGATAATTGAAAGGTGATTTGTTCTTTACAGAGAGTCTAAAAAGGAAGATTAACGTGTTTTGATTAGGCTTTCAATGATTTCAGAATACATTTCTTGGGAGTTCTTTTTCCAATGCGAGCATATTTGAAGAGCGTTTTCCCTTGAACCAACTGATATTGAAAGCTCAATCAACTTAAAATCGTCTTCGCTGATATCTAGATTAACAATGAACTCGTTCTCGTTTAATGCTGTATAATCTGCTGCAACAACAGTTTCATATTTTTTACTTCTTCGTAATGAATATATTGAGTCATCTATTCTTTTCTTTATTCCTTTTGGTATGATGTCTGTAAAGTATTCTAAAAGCTCCTTTCCACCATCTGTTATTGTATAATAAGTATGGTTATCTTTTTTTTCTAATTGAAGATATGAGTTTTCACAAAGGTCTGTTAAAAAATGCTGAAGAACAAAATAGTTCATTATTCGGTTCTCAATAACAATTTTCGTTATTTGCAGATTGCTTACAGGCATATTTGCTTTATCCACTGAATACAAAAGAATTATCTTATTTTCAGCTGTTTCTCTGTCGTTTGAAGTAATCAACTTAAACCACCTGCTAATTAAATTTATTTAGTACTACGGCAAATAACAAAGGTGCCTACACCACTTTCCAACTTTAAAAAGCCGAAGTATCTATTTCAGGTTACAATTATAACACACAATAGAAAGTAAATAAATTGTTTTAAACATTAACCCCAATGTGGTTTTAGTCTATTTGTGTCTGTTCAGACCCTACATATTGAGATATAACTTTCGCAATAACGGAAACTACGCTTCATTTGCAAGAGCTGTAAAAGTTTTCGCTCGGGTAGTAACAATATAGAGTAATAATAGACATCCATATTATATATAATTAATACTGCAAAACAGTGGCAGTAAGTATGCCTAAAAAATAAACAATAAAGGTGTTGTCAATGAAAGACTTAGCGGTTATACTGTTCGCCAAGACGCATGCAAATGAGGACAAGAATAGTTTTTTTAAAGATATATTTTTAAAAGTAACTAATATCTTTAAAAAAAAAGAGATTAATATAGATTTTGAGGTAGCAAGCATATATAGTGGATTGAATGTGTATTTCATAAAACTTCCCTATTCAAAAGCAAATATTGAAAATATGATGCCTCAAAAACTAAATAAGTTATTGGAAGGAGTAAAATCTTTTCTGGATAGAAAGAGCATCATTTACTGTGTTTATCCTGCTGGAGTACACTTGAACTTTGGCGATAGATTCATTGAAAGCAATTTTTTTGGAGGTCATCTTTTTAAGGGTCTTTTTAGGAGAGTAATAAAATCTATATATAATGAAAATAATATAGATCCTGATGACTTAAATATTGCAATCATATCAGGTGAAGAAGAAGAAGAGACTAATGGATTGCTCAATGTTCTTGCTCCAGAAGTTAAATACCTTACTATTATAGATAAACAAAAAGATAGGTACAATGATCTAATGGACAGAGTTTATGAAAAAACAGGCTTGTCTATAGTGTTAACAGAGGATTTGCGTACTGCTTTAAAAACTTCAGATATTTTAATTAATCTTAGTCAGTCTATAAAACCAGCAAGTCGGACGCGCCTGAAGCCCGGCATGTTATTGGTTAATTACGGTAAGATAGATGGCTTGGAAATTTCTGATGACAATGTAGTCATAAATGGTATTGAAATTACTTATAAAGAATTTATTCCGGAGAAAATAAAAATGGAATTTTTTAATTTTTATAATAAACTAGAATTTTTGGAGATGATAATTCTATTTTCAATAACTCTAGATGGTCCAAAGTCGTTTGATTTCAGCGATGAGTATGTAAGACGGGTAGAAGAGGAGTTTGATAAATTAGGAGGATGCATAAAAAGCTTTAAGGGAATGCATAGTTTTTTAAAAAGGAAAGATGTTCTTGAAAAAGTCAAACAACGCGCTGTACGTAAGGTACCAAGACATTGAGGTGGTATTTTTTCTTGGGGGTTAAATTGGGGGTTAATACGCATCTTGACAATGAAACATTTGTATTCTATAATGTATAAAAATTTATATAAGCTTTAAAAGAAAACTATAATGAATAGAGATATGGAAAGTGGTTAGAATTACATCAAGCATACAGATGCAAGTATATTTTAGCATATTTAATGTTCGTTTCATTTTCTGTTTTGATGTGGGGGGGTTGCGAGGTTTCTTAAAGCTTCTTTAGTATAATAAAAATATTAAGTGCATATATTATCACAAATATTACAAGGTAACGTAAAGGAGAGTCGTTAATATGACCAATAAGGAAATAGTATTGACATATGAGGGTTTGAAAAAGCTTGAGGACGAACTGGATTATCTAAAGCGTGTAAAAAGAAGAGAAATTGCCGAGAGAATTAAACAAGCTCTCGGATTTGGAGATATATCAGAAAATTCTGAATACGATGAAGCGAAAAATGATCAAGCGCAACTGGAAACCAGGATTGTTCAACTGGAAACAATGCTAAGAAAAGCTAAAGTAATAGATGATGATGAGATAAACACTGATAGTGTAGGTTTAGGAACTAAGGTAAAGCTTTATGACATAGAATTTAAAGAAGAAATAGAGTACAGTATTGTAGGTTCTACTGAGTCGGATCCTTCACAAAACAAAATATCAAATGAATCGCCGGTAGGAAAAGCTCTTATGGAAAAAATAGTGGGAAATACGGTTGAAGTAGTTGTTCCAGCTGGGGTGATTAAGCTAAAAATACTAGACATTTATAAATAGTTATTATTGAAGCTACAACGAAAAATTTATTAGATCAATGTATATATAGCACTTGATAGGAATTCAGGCATCTTAATTGTCCCTGGTTCCTATCAGGATTAATTCGTGTTTCTAGTTCTTATCTTAGAATATTACTTTGTTGCATTTTTGCTTAGAACAGTCGGATTGCTTTCGCTCGCTCTGACTATACATCTCTTGGCTGCATTCTGCTAATGTTTCCTAACATTGTACAGTTATATCTCTTCAGCTACCTGCAAATAGCGACCTAAATTCCAATCATATTATCAAAAGCGTAATCCTTGTATTGAATTTCTTTGTCCTATTAATATATAATATGATATATTAGTATTTCTTAAATATTGGAGGTATTTGGATGGTTGATGGTGAAAGAGTAAATAATGCTGATACGGAAATAGAATTAAATGAGATACTTAAGATTAGACGACAGAAACTTGCTGAATTGCAGGAAAGCGGTAATGATCCCTATGAAATAACCAGTTATGATATAACGAACTCTACTGGAGATATTATAAATAATTTTGAAGAGTTGGAAGACACTAATGTTTCTATTGCGGGCAGGATTATGTCCAAGCGTGATATGGGAAAAGCCAGTTTTTGCGATCTGCACGATAGAGAGGGAAAAATTCAGCTCTATATAAAAATTAATGATGTTGGTGAAGGCGCATATGAGAATGTGAAAAAGATGGACATCGGAGATATAATAGGTGTAAAGGGAGCTGTTTTTAGGACTCGAAGAGGAGAGATTTCAATAAAGGTTTCTGAAGTTGATCTTCTGTCAAAATCACTTCAACCATTACCTGAAAAGTGGCATGGTTTAAAAGATATGGATTTAAGGTATCGTCAAAGATATGTGGATTTGATAGTTAATCCTGAGGTAAAAGAAACATTTATTACAAGAAGCAAAATTATTAAGGCAATTAGAAATTATCTTGATGACAGAGGCTTTATTGAGGTTGAAACACCTATATTAGATATTCTGGCGGGTGGGGCAGCAGCAAGACCTTTTATAACACATCATAATACCCTTGACCTAGACCTTTTTCTAAGAATAGCGCCCGAGCTATATTTAAAGCGGCTGATAGTAGGTGGTCTTGAACGTGTTTATGAGATGGGGAGGCTTTTCAGAAATGAAGGTATGTCGACTAAGCATAATCCTGAATTCACATCTATTGAGATATATCAGGCTTATACTGATTACAATGGAATGATGGAGCTTTCTGAAAATATGATTTCGGCTGTTGCTCAACAGGTGCTAGGAAAGACAACTGTTACTTATCAGGGGCAGGAAATAAATCTTGCAGCACCTTGGACAAGAATAACCATGATTGATGCAGTTAAGAAATATGCAGGTGTGGACTTTGACACTATCAAAACAGATGCGGATGCCATAAAGATTGCAAAAGAGAAGGGTATACAGGTTGCTGGTAAGAAGACTAAAGGTGAGATACTGAATGTGTTTTTTGAAGAGTTTGCAGAAGAAAACTTCATACAGCCAACTTTTGTATATGACTACCCTGTAGAAATTTCACCACTAGCAAAAAGAAAAAAGGACAATCCTATGCTTACTGAACGGTTTGAGATTTTTGCTGTCCGACGTGAACTTGGCAATGCTTTTTCAGAGTTAAATGATCCGATCGACCAGAGGGAAAGGTTTCTTGAACAGGTGAAGAAGAGAGAAGCCGGTGATGATGAAACAGAAATGATGGACGAAGACTTTCTTAATGCGTTGGAGCATGGGCTTCCGCCTACAGGAGGACTAGGTATTGGTGTTGACAGGCTGATAATGCTACTGACAGACTCAGATTCGATAAGAGATGTTTTACTGTTTCCTACAATGAAACCTAAGAGTTAAATAGCTTTAATATCCGGCGATGTTGGTGGTGTTTTATAATAAAGCAAGTTAGATTTAAGGAGGGTTAATATGGCACAGAAAAAGAATGCCTACAAAATATTAGGACTTAAGGAGGGGGCAGGCAAAGACCAGATTTCCTTAAGATACACTATTCTTCTCAAAAAGTACAGATCTAAACTAGTACGAGGCGAAGACACTGCCGCTAAAGATATAACAATTGAAGATATCACCAAGGCATATAATACCCTTATGGGTTATGATGATATAGAGCCGGATGCAGAGACTTTAAAGCTTAGAGAACTAAAAGATAAAGGAATTTTTAAAAGATTTAATTTAGATCCTGAAAAAATGAGCAATTTTTGGACATATCACAAAATGCATATAATCTTTGGGATTATTGCAGTGCTTGTCGTCTATTCAATAATAAGCTCCATTGTAAACAAGGTTGAGCCTGACTTTACCTTAGGCATAGTGGGAGACATTTATGCAACGAATAGTGAGGCAGTTGTTGATGCAATCGAGACTGTAATTCCAGCGCTAAAAGAAGTTAGTGTAATGCCTATGTCTGTAAAAATGACTGCTGAAAATGAGTTTGATATTGCTATTCAGCAAAAGATAATGATAGAAATGGCGGTAGGAGACTTAGATCTTGTAATAGTAGACAAATGGAATTATGATAGGTTTGCTGATAGTGGTACTTTTATGGAGCTAAGTGATGTCGCAAAAGAGCTTGACATTGATATGGAAGCGCACGAAGAATTGATAACTGAATTAGATGAGAGTGTTGGCGAGGTGGGTGAAGGACTGTATGGCATATATGTAACCGACAGTGAATTTTTAAAGGAGTGTGGTATAATCGGAGGTGAAATGATTGTCGTTATCCGTGTAACTGCCAAGCATCCTGAAGCTGCAATGGAATTACTAAAAATTATTGTGAAGTAGGATTTATACAAAGGGGGAGAAAGCATGGAAGAACTTAGAATTCTAGAAGAGAATGGAGACGGTTATACAAAAATTTATATTACTGGTGAAGTGGATATTTACTCTTCACAAAAGTTGAAGGAAAGATTATATAAAATAGTGGAAACACAAAAGCAGGATATTAAAATAGACTGTGCCGGTATGAATTATATAGACAGCACAGGTCTGGGTATTTTTGTGGGGGTCTTAAAGAAAGCTAAAGAGTTTGGCAACGATATTTCGGTGATTAATCTTAAGGATAATATAAAAAAGTTATTTCTTATCACCGGTCTTGATAAAGTATTTAATATTGAGTAATTTTGGAGGCGTGTGCACTAATGAATAAGAATGGTGATATTGTTGAATTAGTAATCCCTTTTAAGGCAGAGTATGTAAGCATAGCAAGATTGACAGCTTCCGGTATTGCAAATAGAGCAGGCTTTAATATTGATACGGTTGAAGATATAAAAGTTGCCATTGCTGAAGTGTGTAATAAAATGGTCAAATATAAAAGCAAAACTGCAGAATCCTATAAGATTATATTTAACCAGACATTGCAGAATCTTACAATAGCTTTTGACTGTGAAGATAAATCACTTAAATGCATGTTTGATAATGAAGAAGACAAACTGGCTATATCTTTAATAAATGCATTTATGGATAGTGTCTTATTTTGTCCTGACGATAAAGTTCTTTTTGTGATGTCAAAATCAATTGAGGGGAATAACTGATATGTCCGAAGCTGTCAGAAAAGATGATGCATATACTGAAAATGAAGACAATTTTCTTTTTGCCGACTATATTAATGACCCGGTAGCTGAGAAAAGAAATAAAATAGTAAATAAATATATGTACCTAGCAGATATAATATCCAGAAAGTTCTTGAACAGAGGCGTCGACTATGAGGATGTTAACCAGGTTGCATATGTTGCTTTGATAAAGGCTGTTGAAAGATTCAGACCGGAAATGAGAGTGAAATTTGCAAGTTTCGCTACTCCTACAATTGTTGGTGAGCTAAAACGGTATTTCAGAGATAAAGGCTCGGTTATAAGAATACCAAGAAGAATATATGAGTCTTACCAAAAAGTTATTCATGCGAAGGAAGAGCTTACACAACGTTTAGCCCGTGTTCCACGTGTAGATGAAATTGCAGAATTTCTTAATATGAGTGCAGAATCAGTTCTTGAAATAATGGAGTCATGGAATGTATATAACGTACAATCATTTGACAGGAACGTTTTTGAAGATGAGGATACAGAGCTTCATGAAGTTATAGGAGAAGAAGATAGCAGCTTTGAAAGAATTGAAAACAATGACTTTCTTGAAAAATCACTAAAAGGTCTTGAGGATTCTGAAAAAGTATTTGTTAGAATGAGATATTACAATAATATGACACAAAAGCAGATTGCGGACAAGTTAGGGGTTTCTCAGATGTATATTTCTCGGTTAGAAAGAAAACTTCTAAATAAGTTACGCAATAGATTAAGACGGGACTAGACGATGTTCCACCCGATGGATAAACTAAAATGTTTAATTATGTATTGTTTATATAACCAAAGAAGTGGGTATTAGTGTATTGATGATACCAAGCAATACTTATATTTAAGGATGAAGCCATTGAGTACAACAAAGACACTAAACTATACATTGACAAGCTCAATAGAAGCTATAGCCGAAGCTGTGGAGTATTTTTTAAGCAGTCTGTGCGAAGTTTACAATATTCGCAATGATACTATATTATTCGAAATTAGGGTAATATTAAATGAATTGCTTTTAAATGCGGTAAAGCATGGCAACAAGATGAACTTTTTGAAGGATGTGCAAGTAGTTGCAGGCTTCATGAAAGGTAACAACATCTTTATATCTGTCCAAGATGATGGAGACGGCTTTGATTATAGCTGTATTGTGAAAGAAAAGCCAGATGATTGTTCTTGCTGCGAAGCAATGAAAGAGACCGGACGAGGCATGCTAATAGTAAAGCACCTTAGTGATAGAATGTTATTTAACAAAAAAGGAAATAAGATTTTAGTGCTTAAAAAAGTGTTCTAATAGAAATATTAGCGGAACGTATTCATGTGAAAAGCACTGTATAGTTGAGTGGAGAGGTTATTAAGAAAACTTAAAAAATATTTAAAAAGACAGTTGACAAAATAATTATCCGATGTTAATATAATAAAGCCGTCTCG
Organism: uncultured Clostridiaceae bacterium; assembly: GCA_964411505.1. Lineage (GTDB taxonomy): Bacteria > Bacillota > Clostridia > CAYPLH01 > DUMO01 > CAYPLH01. Next base: position 10,469 of record CAYPLH010000094.1, read on the forward strand.
TGAGACCAACTAAAAGAACTCAAACGAAACTGGAAGAAAAAAACAAGTTGACAATGAAGAGACAGCATGGTAAGATATAAAAGTCGCGCTCATGAGGGAAATATGAGACGACAAAAAAGATG
>CAYPLH010000095.1:0-10073 GCA_964411505.1 uncultured Clostridiaceae bacterium
ACGCAACTCCTGAAAGCTGCTGATAGCAATAGGTTTGAGTTTTCGAAATTACTATATAATATAGGTGAGGTGAGTACATTGATTACAGTTAATCAAGCGTTGGCTGCCGTTAATAACGGCGAGGGTTTTTGGATTGCTTTTGGTGATTTCTTAGATGAATTCTACCGGCAATCAGACCAAATCAGAGAGCTAATGATTATGCAAGAGCCAATTGATTGTATAAACGTTGATAGAGCACACAAGGCATTATTTGCAGCTGCGGTTCATAAACTTGCCAATGATCATGGGCTAAAAATTCCTGCATGGGTGTGGAAAAAAGAGTATTACATGAAGGAACAGCCATTCTTCGATTGCAATGCAAGGGGCAATTTACGCTTGCTGTTTATGTATAAATCTCCTGCTGAATTCAAGCATAGGAACTTATTTGTGGATGAAAATATTTTAGTTAGAGTTTGAAGGTGTTTTGTAAATGCTGAAAAAAGATGAGCTTACAAAGTATTTAGAAATTTTGGGTGAGCGATTGGCAAAGGAAAATCTGCATGGCGAGATAATCCTGGCCGGAGGGGCAGCGATGTGCTTAGTGCATTCCGCAAGGGATATGACGAAGGATATTGATGCTTTATACGAGCCTAAAAGCGACATCAACAGGTTGGTAGGAGCTATGGCAGAGGATTATGGGTTGCCAAAGGATTGGCTTAATGACAGCGTGAAAGGTTTCGTGAATGAAAATGTAGAAACACAAGGATTCATGAAGTATGGTAATCTGAAGATTTCTGCCGTAACGCCTGACTACTTATTGGCAATGAAATTGATGTCTTCAAGAGTTGAGGGTCAGGATTACAATGACATAAAGTTTCTATTCAGAAAATTAGGAATTGTGGAATTAAGTCAAGCAGAACAGATCATAGGAAGGTTCTTTCCTATTAGCAGAGTTTTGCCTAAAACAATGTATGTAATTGAGCAGTGCCTTGAGGGTGGTCTCGGTATTCCGGAGGCATAATGTCTCCAATCAATAACAAGTTGATTGTGTTTTCTAACACTGACATGTCATATCCACGCTTAATTAAAGTACGCCTGTTTCGTCTGAAATTGGTGGAATAGTCAGGGGTGTATTTATACATCATCCCCCTCCGCTTTATCTTCTAAGTCCATAGCAGAAAACATCTCGCGCGCATTAGAGAAGGACTTAGGGTGTCGGGTGCCACTAGAATATTCTTCTAAAATCTGTTCTGTTTCCTGCATAGCCAATAATGTTTCGGAATTTAATTTTGGCTCGCGAATCTCAAACGGAAAACCCTGTCGTTTAATAGACATATGAAGAAAAACATTTATGGCTTCACTTAAATTAAGACCGAACTGGGCAAACGTTTCTTCTGCTTTTGCTTTAATAGTAGGATCAAGCCGAATGTTGTAATTAGCAGTTTTCATAACAATCAACTCCTCAAGCGCATCATATCACAATGCATATGCAATGTCAATAGCGCAAATGAATAACCACTTGTTTTGTGAGCGTTCTTGTGAGCGTATAAATATTAATCTATGGTTTGCAGTAAACAGACTACTTTTATTGTGATTATAAACAGTATAGATATTGATAGAAAGTAAAAATATTGATATTTTATTTAGTGTTTAAACTAGATATACTAGTATAAAGTGGTAATGTATAATAACAAGCATATGGAGGGTTTAATAATGCAAAAATCAAAAATAATCAAGTGTATATTAATTTTATTATCCGTGATGGTGCTTTTTACTTCATGCGGTAAAAAGGCCAAAGATCCTGTAAGTGGTGGCTTAGAGGATATTGATACAGGTTTGTCAGAGCCCTTTACGATGATATTGTATCAAAAATATATTTATACCGAATCGGGAATATATAGTTCTGAAAATAAAGATATATATATTAATGAAATTGAAGCACAACTAAAGAAAAAAGGGTTTAATATTAATATTGAGATTATACCATTAGATGATTTTTTGCAAAATAAAGAATATGGGCTTCAGTTGCTATCGGAAAATAAGAATGCAGCAGTCAGCAGGATGGCAATTCTGGCAGTAGATTTAAAAGAATTAATAGATAATGGGAAGATAAAGGAAATCACTGCTGACTTTAAAAAATATGCTCCCGAGTACTATGAAAAAACGGTAGGAAATAAAACCATAAATGATTTAATGAGAAACAACAATGCTATTATTGATGACAAAATCTATGGCATACCCTTAGGGTTTGAACAAAATATAGATTATCCGGTGTTGTTGGTTAGAAAGGAAATTTCCGAGAAATATAAAAAAGATATTAACTCAATTGAAGATTATAAAAACTTGTTAGAGTGGATTAAAGAAAATCAAAAGCAGTATAAGCCTGGGTTGTTTCCAATTGATATTAATGTCTTCGATACTTCTATAAGTAAATCCTATTCTGTTTTCAACTTTTACGCCTGTATGACAGGATACAGTGCTATAAACGGACAGATAAGTTTTGGCGGGGGAAACTACTATTATAAAAGCAGCGACTTAGAAAGTATGATCAAAGCAGGCAGAATCGATTTTACAGAGGCTACCGGACTGCCCGGCTTTAAAGAATTTATATTAATGCTAACAGAATGGGAGAAAAATGATTTAGTGGATTTTTGGACAAATAAAAATTTTGGTAAACTTACACAAGGTTATGCAACCATTATTACTAATGCAAGCAATTACACCAATCCTGTGTCAGTGCGTGACAAACGTGCTTTGATAAATGCAGAAGAATATGATATGTATTTGCTTAATAAAGACCACCTTCGAATATCTACTGCTAAAAGCTTGAATGCTTGTAAAGAAGTAATTTATTTAGGCGCAGATTCAGATAATTCCAGTGAAATATTCCGCTTTATAGAATGGCTTTACAGTGATATTAATAATTTTGAATTATTTATGTATGGCAAAGAAAATGAGAATGATGTAACAGAAAATGATAGAGTATCATGGGGGAAGAGGCAATTGAGCGATTTTGTCAGACAAAACTACGATAGCAGAAAAGATTTCTACCCAAACAACTGGGAGGACATTCTTAAAGAAATATCTAAAATTCCACAGCGAGATGAATTGAGTCTTATAAATTATGTTTTTGAAAACGCCGTAAACGGCCTTGAAAAGGTATATGAAATAAGTAGTAACATTTCTAAGTATGTGTATAATGGCACCAGCGATGAGAGAGTGGCCTATCCAATAGGTCTAATAGAGTTTATAAAAGAAATCTTTCTTTCAGGTGGTTATTTCTTGGAAGGTAGATTGGATAAATATTTGTATGACTTTTCTGATATGCCTATAGTGCAAAAAACAAAAGAAGGATATTCAAAATATATTGATGCGTTGTTTGAATGCTTAAAGGATGGCGAAAAATAGCAATTGAAAACTGAGTGTGGTTAGAAGATGAGAAATGAACAGAACCCTGACTGACCGGTTCAGTACCTTGGGAGATAAAGGCAGAGCATTTTGGGGAGAAAATCAATTTTCTATAATAATGTGATGTTATGTTCTAAGACAAGACTGGAAAAGTAAAGAATATAGTATTGGGGGGATATATAATATATGTTTTTATTAAAATGCGTTAAAAGGTATTTGTTACAAGTGTTAGTCATACTGTTTTTTTTGATGGCAACAACCGGATGCGGTCTGTTTCCCGAGGAAGAGGCTACTCTGGCGGTGCCTCTGGTGCGCCAGCAGGAGATAAGCTATAGAACTGAAGAGGCGGTTATAGGACATATAGAGAATAGTATTATCTGCACAGGCTATCTGGTTCCTATAAGAAGTGAGGATCATATTTTCAGGCATACGTCCGGCAGGCTTAAGGAGATATATGTAGAGCTAGGTGATATTGTGAAAGAAGGAGACATTATTGCAGAGCTATTAACCGATGGTCTGGAAGACAGCATAGAAACACAGCAAAGGAATTTGGAGATTAAAAGAAAGAGCTTTACTAATTCCGTACTATTGGCTGAAGCGGACATAAAGCTTGCAAAGGAAAAAGAAGAGGAGCTTTTGCAAAGGTTCGAAGCGATGAAAAAGGATTCACATTTGTACAGCACAAGTGAAATTGAAAAAGCCATGAAGGACTGGAATACACAAAAAGCATCTCTTGAAAAACTTATAATTAATACCGAAAATCAACTGGAGACTAAAAAGTTGGAATTGGAGTCATCTGAAATCGAGCTGGGTAAATTAATCGAAAAATTTGAAAAATCTCAGCTTAGAGCATTGATGGATGGGATAGTAACATATGTTTCGTCCGCAGCGGAGGGAAACAACATTGATGCCTATAGCAATATTGCAACTGTTTCTGATCCCAAAGAAATGCATCTTTCATATAAAGGCAATGATGCAGATAAATTTAAGCTTGGTATGACGCTCGAAATAGAAATAGGCAAAACAATGGTAACCGGAGAAGTTGTACTTACACCCACATCAGTGCCCTTTGAACAATATGAGTTTTACAAGGATACTGTAAGATTCAGGCTTGACAGTATTCCAGAAGGTGTTGAAAAGGGAGATTCGGGAAGAATCAAGCTCGTCCTTGACTCAAGCGAAAATGCAGTGCTTGTACCAAGAGCGGCAGTGCGTTTATACAGCGGAAATTATCTTGCCTATGTGCTTGAAGATGGACTTAGAATTGAAAGGTATGTAAAAAAAGGGATTGAGTCGGGAACCATGGTCGAAATTCTTGAAGGCATAAAGCAGGGCGAAAAGGTAATCGTCGAATAGGAGCGTTAGGAGGGCTTTTTGTGTTTGGATTTTTGTACAGACGTATTATAAACAATAAATGGCTCTACGCATGCCTATTGATAGGAGCTGTTGCGGCATGTGCCATTTTCAGTAGTATTCCCATGTATTCCAATGCTATTTTGCAAAAGATACTCACAAAGGATTTAGAAGAATATCATATTGCCCGGAAGTCATCGCCGGCTTCATATACTGTTACCTACAACCATTTTAGCAGAGTAAGTATCAGTATAGACAGCTTTGGTGAAATAGTAGAAAACCAGCTTGCCCCTGCTTTTAGTCTGCCTGTTGCTTCCATGGTAAAAAAGGTTGAAGGAATAAGCAAAAAAATTAAAAATGAAAGCGGTGCATCCCGTAATGGGAATATATATTCGGACTTGGTTTCGTATTCTGAATTAGACCAGCATATAAAAATTTTGCATGGTCGTTTGCCCCAAAAATCACCGGTGGATGGTGTTTACGAGGTGATGGCGACAGAAGGAGCAATGAAGCGATTGGAGCTTCTGCTTGACAATACATATGGTATTTATGAAAGTCAATATTACAGTGAAAAAGAGGAACTGCTTTTTAAGGTCAAGGTTGTTGGCATATTCACAATGAAGGAACAAGATGATCTTTATTGGAGTCAGGTAAAGCACCAGGAGCTTGAAGGTTCAATTGTTTTTGACGAAAAGGTTCTTTTGCAAATAATGAAGGATAACGAAGAAGTGAGCATTAGAAAGCTTGAATGGTCATATAATTTTGATTACTACAGCATAAAAGTCCAAGATATAGATCATATTCTAAATACCTTCAAACAGCATGTAAATTGGGCTGACAGGAACAATAATATAGCGTCTATTACAACTCCGCTATATGAGCTGTTTAAAAATTATGGAGAAAAAGAAAGCCAGCTTAGGATTACACTCTGGATACTTACCGTACCCCTTATGATAATTATATGTTTTTACTTGCAGCTTATTGCGGGTCTTATCGTTAAAAATGACCAAAACGAAATTGCTGTATTAAAGAGCAGGGGAGCCGGTACATTCCAGGTTTTTTCCATGTATGTATTTCAAAGTTTTTTAATGGCATTTGTTTCATTTATCTGCGGACCACCGTTAGCATTATTTATATGCCACGTTTTAGGCTCATCCAACGGTTTTATTGAATTTATCGGAAGAAAAGCCTTAAATCCAGAGATTACCTTTGAAACAATCGCATATTCATTCGCCGGTGCTGCATTTTTCATTGTGTTTATGCTGATGCCGGCTTTTAATGCCTGCCGCGTAAGCATAGTCCAATATAAAAAGAGCAGGTTAAACTCTGATACAAAGCCTTTTTGGCAAAGACTATACTTGGATGTCCTGGTCATGGGATTTTCAGCATACGGTCTGTATTCATTTCAAACACGGCAGGAGTTTTTAGGGATGTCTGGTTTAGGGGGAACAGATATAAATGTTGATCCTCTTTTGTATTTTATTTCAACCTTTTTTATACTTGGAGTAAGCTTGATGCTTTTGCGTATATATCCGCTTTTAATAAGAATTATATTTAAAATCGGTGAAAGCTGGTGGAATCCAGTGACATATTTTTCACTTGTCAATGTGGGCAGAGCTGAAAAAAACTCACAATTTATAATGTTATTTCTTATGCTATCCCTTGCTTTTGGAATAATGAATGCAAACCAGGCACGCACAATAAACCGGAACGCTGAGGATAAGATAATGTATGAAATCGGTGCTGATGTGGTTATAGAGCCGTATAATAATTTGAAGCACCAGTCCGGCGATCTTTATGGTATGGTTGATGAAATGCTTGGAACGAGCATTGGCCCGTATAGTTCTTCTCCAAAGGTTGATTACAAGGAGCCGCCCTACATGGAGTTTAAAAAGATTGAGGGGATTGATAGCATAACCAAAGTTGTTGTGAACAACAACTCATTTCTAAGCTCCAGATCGAGTGCTGTTCGGAATTTAAAAATTTTGGGGATCACTCCGTTTGAATTTGGCAACACCGTATGGTTTCGGAATGACCTATTGCCTTACCATATGAATGAATACCTGAATATAATGACAGAATCGCCAAAAGCAATACTTCTATCCAGTAATATACAGAAGGATTTTGATATTGAGGTTGGGAGTGATGTCGAAATAAAAATCGGAGACGGCTACCTTCAATTTTTTGTATTAGCCTTTATTGATTATTTTCCTTCATGTAATCCATATAATCAAATATCAGGTAATATAAAAAACAGTTTTGCCATAATAAATAATTTATATATAGAGAAGAAGCTTCCGGTGCAGCCATATGAAATATGGATAAAAAAGCTTCCGGATACGCCTGACAGCGTGATTAATAGCGAGCTTGAATCAAGAAACCTGAGGGTGGAAAGAGCGGATTTTGCGCAGCAGGAGATAATAAAAAGAAAAAATGATCCTATGCTTCACGGAACAAACGGTATTCTGACAATGTGTTTTATAATTACAATGCTTATAGCAGCAATAGGCTTTATTATCTTTTGGGTGCTGTCGCTAAAAGAAAGAGCGCTTAAGTTTGGCATTTTTCGTGCAATAGGGATGCCTATGAACGGTATAACAATGATAATGGTATTGGAGCAGGTGCTGGTGTCCGGTTGCTCTATTCTTGCAGGAGTGCTGGTAGGCAGTTTAGGGAGCAAAATCTTTATACCCATGCTGCAGATGATATATTCTTCAGCCCAGCAAGTGCCGCCCTTTAAGGTGGTTGCACTTCAAAGCGATTATTTGAAGGTAATTGCGATAACGCTGGTAATGCTTGTATCTGCACTTTCTGTACTTTATGTTCTAATCAGGAAAATAAAGGTCAACCAGGTATTAAAGCTTGGGGAGGATTAGGGCTTTTACGAAAGGAGTTTTGATTATGAATATTCTTGAAGCAAGAGGAATATACAGATCGTTTAAAGTAGGAAGTGAAAAAATACAAGTACTTAAGGACATTAACCTGTCAATAAAAAAAGGTACTTTTAATGTGTTCATGGGGCCTTCGGGATCGGGCAAAACCACTCTTCTTAACATACTGGGTTCTCTGGATCTGCCTGATAGCGGCGAGATTTTACTTGATGGTGAGAATATTGCAACAGCCTCAGAGCGTTACAGAGACAGGATAAGAAGGAAAAAGATCGGTTTTGTATTCCAATCAGTTGCTCTTGTATCAAACATGTCCGCCTATGAAAACGTCGATTTTGCATTGAGGATCAACGGATATGCCCGCAAGCACAGAAAAAAGAGAACTGAGGAATGTTTAAACAGTGTAGATTTAAAAAAACGCATGCGTCATAAACCCTTTGAGCTGTCGGGTGGAGAGCAGCAGAGGGTGGCAATAGCAAGGGCAATTGCTCATAAGCCGTCCTTATTGCTGGCTGATGAGCCTACGGCTGAGCTTGATACCAATACAGGGCTTCATATAGTGAAGCTGTTCAAGGAACTGGTGCTAATGGAAGACATTACAATTATTATGTGCACGCACGACACAAGCATGATAGATGTGGCGGACAATGTTTTTATGCTGGAAGATGGGGTGATGGCAAGTGCAGGATGAAAAACGGAATATGATTGAGTGTGAAAATCTTGTTAAGATATTCAAAACAAAAGAGCTGGAGGTTGTGGCACTTCAGGGGCTTGACCTTGTTGTTGAAGAGGGTGAGCTTACAGCCATTATTGGAAAAAGCGGAAGCGGTAAATCCACACTCCTGAATATAATTTCCGGGCTTGACAGACCATCGGCAGGCAAAATAAGCGTGGATGGCAAGGATCTCCTCAAATTCAACGACAGACAGCTTAAAATATATAACAGAGAAACTATCGGCTTTGTATGGCAAAACAATGCGCGAAACCTTATTCCCTATCTTACTGCGCGGCAAAATGTAGAGGTACCCATGCTGATTACAAATAAAAGAAGGCGGAAAGAGAAGGCAATGGAGCTTTTGAACGCTGTTGGTCTTACAAAAAGGCATGAAAGCAGGCTGCGTGAGCTTTCAGGAGGAGAGCAGCAGAGGGTGGCAATTGCAATAGCGCTTGCGAATAATCCTAAGATATTGCTTGCCGACGAGCCCACCGGTTCAGTGGACAGCAAAACTACTTTTAAGATAATGGAAGTATTTAACAATCTAAACAGTACGCTTAAAGTTACTATAATTATAGTTACCCATGATATGAAAATATCAAGGATGGTTAAAAGGGTAGTGGCAATAAGCGACGGAATGATAGGCAGTGAAATGGTAATAAAGCAGGATTATTCGAAAAAACTTTCCGAGATAGGAGTATATGAAGAAAAAAGCGAAACACATGATGAATATGCTGTTGTGGATAAAAAAGGAAGGATCAAGATCCCGGAAGATATCCTTTCATACATGAGTGTAAATAGCGGGGGTAAGCTTAAGGTTAAAAAAAGCGACGAAGGGTTTTTAATCTATAGGGAATAGTACTACAATGGATTAAAGGCGTTGCATATAGTACATAAAGAGTATTTGAAAATATTTAATACACGGGGAGGGTTATAAATGAACAGGAAATTGCATTTAGTGGGTGTATTTTTTGTGGTCTTGGTTTTTATAATAGCTGCGGCTTTTGTTATTGGCTTTGATTATGCAAGAGCGGACAATAGCGGTGCAATTGAAAGGCTGGAAGACCTTGGGCTGTCGTTTCAAAACACACAGCAAAGAATAAGCAGAGAGCTTTTTATAAAAAATGTTGTATTGCTGACCGGAGAAGAAGATACGGCTGCACAGCTTATTGATGAAGTAATATTTTCAGACACAATACAGGGTACAAGTTGGACGGGTTATATAAACGCAGCATACAAAAACAGGTGGATTGATGCAAAAGAAGGTGAAAAGATCCAGCCGTCAGGAGATGTTACCTTTGAAGAAGCATGTATGATTATTTTAAAAGCAATGGGAGTAGATAAAACCAACGGAAAAGGCGTGAAATATATTGATATTGCAAAAGACATGGGCATGATTGACGGTATAGGTTTAAAAGGCAGTGACAGCACGACCGGGTATGCCGCTGCAGTTTTGCTTGAGAAGCTGTGGCTGTATAAGCTTGATAACGATGACGGTACATTCTTGGAAAAAATGAGTGAATACATAAATGGGATTACTACTGAATGTATTGTTATCTACAATTTTGAAATATCTGATGAAGTCGCAAGGGGCAGTATACATACTGATAAAGGCTCATTGAGGCTGCCGGCTGGGATAGAAGGGCTAAAGCCATGCAGTAAGTACAGTATTGCCCTTTATGGGGACAGGATTTTGAAGATATTCGGTGAGATGAACGATATTGAGGTTT
>CAYPLH010000096.1:0-9677 GCA_964411505.1 uncultured Clostridiaceae bacterium
ATTTTTATTGATACCTTACCATTTTCTATCCAGAAAATGTTCCCATATTTTTACTTGGAGTTAGTTTTCGAAATTACTCAAATAATGTACATTCATGCTACAAATTATACATTATTGTAGCATGAATGTACAGATAAATTTTTCGACATTTTTAATCCTAACACCTTGCTAACAAATATCTGCAAAACATGCTTAAACCATCATTTTCCGCAAAGCCTCTGCCCGTCCGCATCACAGGTTCCAAACCCGCGCCGTTATGCCATTTTTACCGCTCCCAGCGGTACCGAAAAACACTGACAGGATACTAGGGGATACTCAGGGATAACGACTCGAAATCAGGTTGTCACGCAAGTGGCACGAGGGTTCGAATCCCTCCTCTTCCGCCATAATTTTTGTCGAAAGAAGTCGATTGCCGTTGCGGTTGGCTTCTTATATGTTGTGTGGTATAATACTATTAGGTCATATAAACACGGGTTCATTTGGAGGGATAGTTATGTTGCCAGTCAAAAAGAGAGTAGAATTGGATGGTAGTATTGCAATGGGAGATACATTAGCAATAGCTAAAATACAACCGGGGGATTGGGTCGTTATCACTCCTGCTAAAAATAAAATAACCATTAAAGTGAATAAACGAATAAAATCTAAAGGGACTATTAGAGCTGCAGCCGGAGTTCTAAAGGATTGCAATGATTTGGTAGAAAAGATGCTACAAATCAGGGAGGACGAGGATGATCGACTGGGAACCAGCATCCAATAGGTATATAGTAGATACAAATATCGTTGTTTATACGCTTCAAGGTATCAAAAATGCAATCGAAGCCATGGAAAAATTAGAGGATAATAATATTGAAGTTTATTACTCCACTATTGTCGAAGCGGAATTGTTTTCTTTTCATGAGTTGACTAAAGAACAAAAAGTAAAGATTAGAAGTATTTTAGACCTTGGGGAAATAATTGATGTTGATTCAGAAATAGCATTGAAAGCAGCGGAATTACGCGCATTGAGTAAAAAGCATTATCAACGCAGTTTAAAATTGCCGGATGCCATTATAGCAGCTACGGCATTTGTATATTCCTCAGTTTTAGTTACGCGTAATGTTGGAGATTTTGAACACTTATTAAACCATGGACTTCAAATTTTAAATCCTTTTGGATAACAAAGATATTGTTGTGTGGGATCTTTTTTAACCAAACCTTCCAAAAAGACATACCTTCCGCCAAGGGGAAGATATGTCTTTTTTTACATGCAAAAGCACGGTATTATGTGTAAAAGCAATGACATCATACAGATAAGTACGATTCAAGAGAGGAGAAAACAGATGGACTATACAGGAATTAACGCGAATGTGATAGATATCTGGATTGAAAAAGGATGGAGGTGGGGCATACCAATTTCTCATGAGCAGTTTGTTGATGCACTTAATGGTAAATGGTCGATGCTTTTGACGGCGACCAAGCCTGTCCCTAAAGACTGGTATCCTGATTTGGATGGCAAAAGAGTTCTCGGACTTGCTTCAGGGGGCGGCCAACAAATGCCTATTTTTGCTGCGCTCGGGGCTGAATGTACAGTCCTTGATTATTCCGAGATGCAGATAAAGAGCGATTTGTCTGTTGCGGAAAGAGAAGGTTATAAAATCAATGCTATACGTGCGGACATGACAAAGCCGTTGCCATTTGACAACAATTCATTCGATTTGGTTTTTCATCCCGTATCAAACTGCTATATAGAAGATGTTATGCATGTTTGGAAAGAGTGTTATCGTATCTTGAAAAAAGGCGGCAAATCGTAAAATGCACCAGTTTGAAATATCTTATAAAGATTTTTTATTGTATAACTGTCAAAATAAATAATGTCCGGTCCCTCTCCAGCCATTATTTCACTTGAAATCCGGCTTCTGTATTCATCAAGACTGTCAATATTTATAAATACAATCTTTTTACCAGGGTACATACTATTATACTGCCAAATGGCATTTTCTAGGAATTTATCATTCCTGAAAATATATATTTTCATACTTTCCACAATATTTGCATCAGCATTAGAATCATTTGAACAGGAGCATAAGCTAATAACGATGAAAGACATCAATAAAACAAATACTGTTTTTTTAATAATGTTTTTCAACATGCATCCCTCCTCAAAAAACCTTTATAAATCAGACATGCAGCCAAAATGCCGACAATAAATAAAAATGGAATTAAGACATACGGATATAGGACAGGGTACCCAAAAAAATTAAATGCCTTAAATTTTACGAACACATTATCCGTAAATATTGCATGGAATATACTAAGATCATAAATGGGACCTTTTATTTTAAACATACCCTCTAAAATCGGCGGATAAATAATAAAAATTGCTCCTATAAAGAACGTATACATGGAGGACTTCAATCTGGACGAAATCAGCGCAATTACAATTGCAAGCACCAATCCAGCTGCAACCTGGAATAAAAGCTGAACTATATAATACTGAGCGATAGAAAACTTATACGGTGCAAGACCAAATGAATATAAACTGTTTAAAGGGGGATTCCACCCGGATGCCGAACCAAAGATAATATATATAATTAATTGAATAACATTTAAAAGTATGATAGCAATTACGCTAAACACAACTCCGGCAAGTATTTTTGCTGTTACAATTCTTCTTCTTCCATTTTTTGAACTTAATATTATAGAATCCATTCCGCTTGAGTATTCCTGAGTAAAGATAGGAGAAAGAATTAAAAGAATAAATATGAAAAAAAGCAAAGCGCTGTCTCTGAATGCTTTCCTCTGCGTTGACCAAAACCATGTGTAGTAAACTTTCGGTCCCCCTGCACTAACCATCATTTCATATTGCATTTGTCTCATTCTATATTCATATGTATTTTCCTTACCATTTTGTTCAAGAGCATTTAATAAAACTAATATTCCTGATAAACTATAAGGATTTTCTGCTTTTTCATCATACCATGGGTTGATACTACTTTTTCCATATCGATACAATTCCATGTTAATAAATGTCTCCAAGTATCGGAGATGTAAACCATCTGAGAAATTATTCGTAGTTAAATTTATGTTGTATTTATTTCGAATTTGTTTAAGAGTATATCCATTAGCGGTCACACCTATATATGGTACAAATTCCTCATAAACAGTTTTAGGTGTACCATTGGTATAATAGTATCCTGCAACTTCACCAACACCTGTTAATATAATTAGACATAGCATTATAGCAATAGCCGCCATTGCTGTTTTACCATATAATAGCTTTTTTATTTCAAACTTAAGTAATTCCATTTATCTAACCCCACCTTTAGTTTTAAAATAGTGGATATACATATCTTCATAAGAAGGCTCAGTCGTTTCACAATTTTCAAAGGGTTTTTTATCGCTGACAATCCTTATTTCCATATAATCCTTCTTCCTTGAAATATTAGTAATCAAGCCATTATCATTTATGGAATTCAAGTTAGCATACTCTTTTTCACTGACTTTCGATTTCCATACCCTGCCATCCATTCCAGCAAGCAAATTTTCTCCCGTATCAGCAATTAAGAGCTTTCCCTTGTTAAGGAGTATGACCTCCTTTGCTATCATCTCAATATCAGATATGGTATGTGTTGAGTAAAGGATAATTTTATCAAAGGATATATCAGCAATCGTATTCTTAAATTTTATTTTTTCCTCCGGATCAAGTCCGACTGTTGGCTCATCTAAAATGAGTATTTTGGGATCATTTAATAATGCTTGAGCAATCCCCAATCGACGTTTCATTCCTCCCGAGAATTTTCCGCATTGCATTTTAGCATCATCTTTAAGGCTTACCAACTCCAATAGCTCTTGTGCTTTCCAAACTGCCTTTTTCTTCTCTATACCTTTTAATGCACTTATATATAATAAAAACTCAAAAGCAGTAAAGTTTTTGTAAAGTCCCATCTCTTGGGGCAAGTATCCCAAAAGCTCTCTGTACTTTTCATCCATATCAGTTTTGTCCTGACCGTTTACAAGCACTCTTCCTTTAGTAGGTTTTAGAACATCCGCTAGTATCCGCATTAGCGTGGTCTTGCCTGAGCCATTAGGACCAATGAGTCCGTACACGCCTTCTCTTAATTCTATAAAGATATTATCAAGAGCCTGTTTATCATTATACCGTTTAGATACATTTTCAATCAAAAGCCTCATTAGCAACGCTCCTTGTATATATTAAAATTATGTTATATACCCATAACATTCCACCGGCTACCCCTATACCTGCAATCACAAGTGCATTGAGATTTAAAATCCAATTTGAGATTTTTTCAGAAGAGATTATTATAAAAGAAAAGATCGACCATAAGGTTATAATAAATTGCGTAAAATTATAATTCTTTATTTTAATTGCAATAAAAAGAGATATGCCGGAAATCGTAACAAAAGGTAAACACCAGCATATCATCATTTTACTTAACTCTAAACTTTTGTCAGTATACAAAAAAGCAATGGAAAGTATTAAACTCAAGATATTATTAAAAATACACATTAGAACCAGTCTTATTAAGCCCAGCTCAATAGAATTAATTTTAAAGCTCATTTCCAACTCTTCCATCCCAGCGCTCCTGCTTTTGAAAACAGCGGAAAGCCCTATTATAAATGGAATTGGTGAAAGAATCATTGCTGCTCTATAGGGACTGCCAAAAAAATACCCAGATGTCGTTAAGTAAAATCCAATTACATAAATCAATACGCTAACCAATATATATATCTTATTGCAATATGTTAGTATAAGTTTAAGCTTATCAAACAGTTTTACGTCTTTGGTGATATTTTTTATATTTATCACCTTCGGCATATAAGCCTTACATGCAGTTATGGTGTTTTCTAATTGCTGTTCATCAGGGTATTTAACACTAGATTCTTTTAGCCTGCAGATTATGTTTCTTAATTCTTCATAACTAAAGTCTTTATATAACTCTTCTTCCATTCCCTCTAAACAATCTATTGCATCATGTTCCTGTTGTTTTTTTATTATATTCATCACTTTTTAATCCCTCCCTTTCCAATATTACCTTCAGTTTGCACAACCCCTGCCTAAAGCGCGATTTGACTGTAGATTCATTACTTTCTGTAAGCTCAGCTATTTCAATAAATTTTTTATCAAAATAAAACTTCAAAATAATCACTTCCTTTTGAAAATCCGGTAACTCATTTATGGCATTAAGAATTACTCTTTGATCTTCCTTCTTTTCTAACAAGGAAATTACATTTGACGTGCATTGAATTTCATCACAGATACTTATTTCCCGCATTGTACTTTTATACATACCGCATTTAAAGTAATTTCTGCATGTATTAATTGCTATCTTGAAAATCCAACTTGAGAACTTACCTTTTTCAGAAGAAAACGAGTTGATACCGCTTATAACTTTTATAAATACTTCTTGAGTTATGTCTAATGCATAATGATGATCTTTTATCCTCCTTACGACATAACAAAATATTTGGTTATAATATCGCTTTACTATCATTTCCAAAGCAGCCTCACTGCCGTTTTTGATTTCAACCACCAATTCTTCATCACTTAACAAATAGACACACCTCCTATTAACAACTTTGAATTTCCTTGATATTCATTTTTTTGGTTTACACAATCAGTAAAAGCAAGCAGAATTTATTTGCATAAAAACACCTACATATAATAATACAATACATAAAGCAAAATAGTTTTAAACTTTATAATTTTTCTTTTTTGTATCAAAACAGCCTAAATAAATTAATATTTATACTGAATTTTATTAATTTGAGCAAACTACCATTATCAGTTCTTAATTCTTCAATAAAATATCTATACTGTTTATAATAATAATAAAAGTAGTCTGTTTACTGCAACTTACATTATAATGGTTATCGAGAGTTTCATATTGGTGGGGAAGAAATTAAATTGACGAGTGGTAGCAGCCAATCACCGGAGCTGCCAATGTGACACTCACGGAAACGATTCATATTGCCCTTTAGCTGATGATCTTTCCAATTTGGGGGTAGAGCTTTGTAAGCTCATCTTTTCTCAGCATTTACAAAACACCTTCAAACTCTAACTAAAATATTTTCATCCACAAATAAGTTCCTATGCTTGAATTCAGCAGGAGATTTATACATAAACAGCAAGCGTAAATTGCCCCTTGCATTGCAATCGAAGAATGGCTGTTCCTTCATGTAATACTCTTTTTTCCACACCCATGCAGGAATTTTTAGCCCATGATCATTGGCAAGTTTATGAACCGCAGCTGCAAATAATGCCTTGTGTGCTCTATCAACGTTTATACAATCAATTGGCTCTTGCATAATCATTAGCTCTCTGATTTGGTCTGATTGCCGGTAGAATTCATCTAAGAAATCACCAAAAGCAATCCAAAAACCCTCGCCGTTATTAACGGCAGCCAACGCTTGGTTAACTGTAATCAATGTACTCACCTCACCTATATTATACTCAAGCCTACCAAAAACATCAATATTTTCACAGCTTCAGCGTTGCTCTCACCGCATTGACAGTTACTACTACACGGATATACTAGACTTATGTATGCATAAAAAGCTTCGGGTACTTTGGAACTCTAAATCCACATTTCTCATATAAGTCATGGGCATTAGTAGTTTTAAGTATTCCCCACAGGCCTTTGAGCTCTTCAGTATTTACAACACACTCTACCAGCCATTTAGCCAAGCCTTTGCCTCTGTATTCTTCAATTATAAATACATCTCCCAGATAATAACCACAATATCTGCAGTATTTTTTTAAGACCTCATTCATTTTTATTTTCCTATTCTCCGCTGTTTTTTAATAGTTCAAATAACGCTTCAATATATTTTGAATATCCATCTTTTGTTTTTTGCACTATAGGCATATTTGAAATATCCCTTATGTAATCATCTATAACTTTATCAAGGTTACTTTCATTTTGTGTAAATATCTCTTTAAAAAAATCTATTGTTTTCAAGCCATAAGCAATTCTATCCTCTGTCGAAGATATATAAATATTTTTATTATATATTTCATTTAATTTACCGATGCCAATGTCTGTATTCCCTTTTACATAATCATTAAGTGAAATAGCGCCACGTTCGGGGACAGTGGAGATTAGCTCAAGCATTTTATCCCAGTTGTTTGGATGGAAATCCCTTTTTCCTTCAAATTCAAATTTTATGAAGTATTCAAATTGCTTTTCACCAAATACTTCCCTACCGCCATCTATTACATAACCTTTACCCTCCTTACCATATATAAACAAATCATAGTTTTCCTGTTCGCTATAAAGCCATTCAATAAAGCGCAGCATTTCATCCGGATTTTTTGAATTCGCACTTACATATAAAACCTTTAAGTAGGGCTGAACCGCTTTGCATGTAGATTTTTTCATTCCCTCTTTGTTAAATATGTACATATCATATTCACTTGCATTTATTAAAGCCTGCTTATCAAAAATAGAATCCGAGCGCATATAATTACTTATGTTTGTAACAATAGTTGCATAGTCATCCGTTTTAACTTTTGAAATATCTTCCGCCATCCAAAAATCAACTAACCCACTTTTTTGCCATTGGCTCAATTTCAACATATATCTTTTAAAATCCGGAAGCTGTACTGCCTCTATAATATCCAATCTATTCACTTTTATAATGTTTTCAACATCATTGTTTTTATAATAGTAATCAACCGATGAACCTATCATTCCCATTTGTCCTGTAACATCACTATAACCGTTTATATTAGCCCATAAGGAAAAAACAGGAAGAGAGCCTGGAATAGCATTTGATATATTTATCGGAAACAAACCGGGTTTAAACTGCTTATCATTCACTTCAACCCACTTTAAAAGCTCCTCATAATCATCAATTGTATCTATGTCTTTTCCATATCTCTTTGCAATTTCTTTTCTAATCAACAAAACTGAATAATCTAAATATTGAAAATCACCCGTCGGAATACCATATATTCTGTTTTGTTCATCCATGAATAGTTTGCTTAAACTATCCCTATAGTAGTGCTTTCTAACATCTTTATTATAAGTATCAGCATAGTATACTGGAGCACTCTCTTTATATATATCCGTTACTTCCATAATTAGCCCATTATTTTTTAAATTTACTATTTCATCCTTTGAAAAATATGAATCAAAAAAAACAACATTTTTCACTTCTTCGAGCTTTGTCTTCACATATTCTTTGTATTTCTCTTGAAAATTTTCTGAGTTTGGTACAATATCAATACTTATATTAAACCCTTCTCCTTTTAGCTGCTCTTCAAGTGAATTTGTATACTCGTTCATTTTTGTTTGTGTTATTGTATTTTTTAAAACTATATCCTGTGGAAGAACTAAAGCAAAGTGGGGAATCGCATCGCTCGCTATATCCTCTAGGCTGCCACTGGCAGGATCTTTAGTCTTTTTACCGCATGAAGTAAAGAGCATCATCACGGCTAATAAAATTAATATACCCTTAATCGTTTTTGATTTTTGCATTGTTAAACCCTCCATTTTCTTTTCTAATCACAAGCGAATATATGCAACGTTTTTAATATCCATCCCCTTTTAATTTCTCAGCACATCAATTACCTTCCCGTCATGGTCTAAAATAAGCCGTACCCAGTCTCCTATTTTATAAGAATCTTTACTTACATTGAGCGTATCCAAGTCCATGTCTATGCTTAATTCATATTGCTTATTATCGCCCAAAACTACCGCTTTTGGCATAAGCTTATTTGGATATATGCTTTTTATATATCCTGTAATATCGGTCGCTATTGAGACAAAATAACCGTTTCCATTCCATATGTCGGTCACCTTGTATAGCCCATCATACTGCTGTATCTCAGACTTTTGTATTATCTTGTCCTGCCGCATTAAGACATCCTCGTCGGTTATCCCCATTTTGCTCATATACTCATCAATCAGGCTTAAGGAATATACTATTTCCGGTTTACTGTAAACAGGATCAAAGAGGAGCGCATATTCATAGCCTCTGTTATGTACATCGTAACCAAAAATTATTGATAAATTGTATTTTAGCAATCCTAACGCTTTTTCGTAGGTGATAAGCGAGCCCTTGTAATAATAACGAGCTGTTTCGGGCATATGAATCTTTTGCTTGCCGGTAGTTATAAGGTAGCTTTCCGATGCATTTACAACTGTATAGGCCTCTGTAATATTAAGCTTTTCGCATACCTTGACTATGGTTGTTCCGTCTAACACCAGCTTATATTTGCCCCCCAGCTCAAATTCTGCGTCGCTGTCTGCATAAAATATTCCTTTATCAATCAACACCCGTTTCGTCCCTATGCTTTCAGAAACCGCACCATCACCAATGATGGTACATTCGGTAAAGGGACCTGATGCATAGATGATAGGAACAATACCCTCAGTCTTGTCGTCATGCCCCAGCAATAATGTCACCTTGTTCCCCACTTTAAAGGAATCGGTTAAACCCTTCGCTTTTTTGATATCCAACCCGCTTCCTATTTCATAGCTTTTTCCATCAATCTCTATGCTTTTCGGAGATAATTTATTGGGCTTTATATCTGTAATCCTGCCCTCTACTTTCTTGTTAAAAACAGCTATATACCTATTGTTGCCCAGAATATTGCAAACTTCATAAACAACATCGAATTTTTCTATCTTATCCGCCTCTATTATTTCTCCGCTTCTTATAATCGTTTTACC
>CAYPLH010000097.1:0-9349 GCA_964411505.1 uncultured Clostridiaceae bacterium
CAAACATTAACTTTTATAATGTTTTTATAGAGTTTTATAAGTTTTGTATAACGGATTACAATGTCTGATAAGACTAAAATGGACTGGAGTAAGCTTAAGCAACTGAGTTCTTTTACAAAACCCTACAAATACTGGATTGCATTGAGTATAGCGGCGACTATATTTAATGCGCTGATTGATGTTTCAGTAGGTCATTTCATCAAAAATATAACCGATACGACCTTAAGTGGATATTATCAGGAGGCATCAAGAGTATTAATATACATAGTACTACTGGTTGTATTGGGTGTCCTTGTGAAATTTACGGTTGGTTATTCCTCAGGTTGTTTCAGTTCACTTGCATTAATGGACTTAAGAGAAAAAGTGGCAAGGCATGTTGAACGTCTGCCAGTATCGTTTATTGAAAACCGGCATACAGGAGATACTGTTTACAGGCTTTCTGGGGATACTAACGCATTCCAATACTTTTTCCAAGGTTCGTTTACGAATTTGATATACCGACCACTAGTCTTTATTCTGGCATTTGCTTACTTGCTTTATACTAATTGGAGACTTCTTTTGCTTTCAGTCGCTCTCCTGCCAGTCACTCTATACCTTACCAACCTAGTTAGCAGACCTATAAGCAGATATTCAAAAGTGAGACAGGGTCAGTACGGAACACTCAACTCCATGGTTCAGGATACTATTGGGGGTATATACATAAGTAAATCCTACAACCTTGCAAAGGTTCTTTTTGAAAAGTTCAAGTCGTTTTCCAACGAAATGCTGTCTAATCAGTTGAAATTGGAAAAGCGTGAAGCAATGCTCACACCCTTTACAATGATATTGAGACTGCTTCCCTTTTTATCCTGTGCCATCTACGGCGGATATCTGGCTGTCAAGGGACAAATTACACCCGGAAGCCTGTCAGCTTTTTTGTATTTAATTAACTATCTTACTGAACCTTTAACTGCATTTCCGGGTATGTTGAGTGAGCTGCGGTCCACCATGGCATCAGTGGACAGGATATCCGATTTGCTTAAGCAGCCTGTAGAACGCTCGGATGGTAATGCTTTTGCCCGTGACTATTCTAAAACAGTTATTGAGTTTGATAATGTAAGTTTCTCCTATAAGGATAATGTGAGAGTTTTGGATGGACTAAGCTTTAGCATACCTGCTAATAAAACTATTGCACTGGTCGGTCGGAGCGGGTGCGGAAAGAGCACTGTTTTCAAGCTTTTGTGCGGCTTTTATGAGACAAATGAAGGGGATATAAAACTATATGGTCAAGATCTTGATGAATGGGAGTTGGACTCGTCTCGCTTGCACTTATCCTTAGTGTCTCAGGATATATACCTATTTCCCGGAACCATTGCAGAAAATATTTCTTATGGCAACCCAGGAGCCAGCTTTGATGAAATAGTATCGGCTGCAAAAGCGGCTAAAGCCCACGATTTTATTATGAAGCATAGTGACGGTTACAATATGATAGTCGGAGAAAGAGGAAACAAGCTTTCAGGAGGTCAGCGGCAGCGTATTTCCATCGCAAGAGCGATATTGAAAGATGCTCCCATTCTTTTACTTGACGAACCAACTTCCGCCCTAGATGTTCATTCTGAAGCATTGGTGCAAGAAGCCCTAGAGCATTTCAAGAAAGACCGCACTGTGCTGGTGGTAGCTCACAGGCTATCAACAATTAAAAGAGCCGATGAAGTGCTGGTCATGTCGAAAGGAAAGATAGTTGAAAGAGGTACTCATGAAGCATTAATGGAAGAAAACGGCCTTTATAAAAATCTGTACATGAGACAATTTATGTCATACGAACTTAATCTTAACAGGGCTGTTGCAAAAGAGGGGGTATAACTCATGTTTAAGAAGCTTTTTTCAGGAGACTTTGTGCGGACTGTATCATATTTAAAACCAAGAAAATGGCCTTATTTAATAGGTATGCTTGTATTTTCTATTTCCTTTACAATAATGCCTCTTTTAGAGTCGGTTATTATAAAATATGTTATTGAAGCCGCCGTGCAGAAGCAAATTTCCATTTTGCTCACAGGTATAATTATAGTAATAACCACTGCTTTGACAGTCGTGTTACTTGTACCTGCTTTCCGTTACATGTATACCAGCAGATCCAATATGACTACCGCTGAAATAAGAGTGTCCGTGTATGATCATCTGCTGAAGCTCCCAATAGGATATTTTGAAGACAACCACAGTGGAAGCATAGTGTCACGGCTGACATACGATTTGTCTATGATGGGATATCTATTCACTTCACAGTTACGTAGGCTTTTATTCCCATTCATTTATGGTCTTTCAGCAGCTATTCCCATGTTCCTACTTGAGTGGCGTATTTCTATTGTGCTTGTGCTGCTTAACTTCTTATCGTCTTTTGTAAATACCCGATTTTCAAAGCCTTTAAGAAAATTAAGCGACAAAATCCATAAAAGCAATGCAGTTATGACAGAACGTTTGATCGACATGCTTGCGGGTTTTAATGAGGCGAAGCTGTTCCATATCAATAGAATAATCACAGGGCGTTATCTTGAAAATAACAAAGAAATAACAAAGCTTTATATCCAAAGAACCCGCATGAATGCTTTGCTCAATAGTGCCAATTACCTGCTGGGAATGATAAACACTTTAGGAGTGCTGGTTGCTGGTTCATTTATCGTTTCAAAAGGTTATGCATCTTTTGCTGTGATATTTGCATTAATGAGTCTACAAGGAAACTTGAACAGGGCATTTCTTGAAGTTGGGATATTTTTGCCTCGGGTTCAGAGTATGTTAGCTGCCGCCAGTAGGGTTTATGAGCTCTTGGACTCACCGCCTGAACCGGAATATTATGACGTTGAAGGAATTAGAAATAGCAAGGCTGTTGTTGAAATGAGGAATGTAGTTTTTGGATATGAAGGGGAAAGGAAGGCTTTGAACAATTTAAGCTTTACAGCAGAAAAAGGTCAGACAATAGGGTTTGTAGGCCCAAGCGGAGGCGGTAAAACGACCGTTGCGAAAATAATAATGGGGTACTATCCTCCTGAAAGTGGCAGCATTGCTATACATGGCAAGCCCATGGGGGAATATTCTTTAAGCAAGCTTAGGGACATGATGTCGTATGTCTCACAGAACTCCTACCTTTTCAATGGCACTATCGAGGAGAATATAAGATATGGGAAACCTGATGCAACGGAGGAGGAAATAATCAATGCGGCAAAAGCATCATACGCCCATGATTTTATCATGCAACAACCTGAAGGATATAATACTATCGTTGGAGAAAGAGGTATAAAATTGTCCGGTGGTCAGAAACAACGTCTGGCTATAGCTAGAGCCATTATTAAAGACGCTCCGATTCTTATCCTAGATGAGGCGACATCTTCTCTTGATTCAGAATCAGAAGAGCAGGTTCAAAAAGCGTTTGAAGCTTTGGCACAAAATAAAACGGCTATTGTTATTGCGCATCGCCTCTCGACAGTTGAACATGCCGATATCATATATGTTATAGACGACGGGAAGGTGGCGGAGCAAGGTAACCATGTGGAATTGTTAGCTCTGGACGGGTTGTACAGTATGCTTTACAACATACAATTTGAAAAAGAAGAGGAGGACATTTGCTTTAGTAATATAAGCTGATAAATGTGCCTGCAGGGGGAAAGTAAATGCTATATACGCCAATATTTTATACAAAAAGCGAACCCTTCAAAAAAGCTGCCCCGAAATTGATTACAGAGTTTTAGTGGGGGTTAGCTTTTTCTTTTTCTAAATCTTTTAATTTTTCTATTTCAAGTCCGGTTAATTTTTTTACCAATTCAACTGGTAAACCTTCCGATAGAGCGGTTCTAGCTATCTCTAACCTCTCTTCTATCCGACCTTTCTCTAAGCCTTTTTCTAAGCCTTTCTCGATGCCTTTTTCCATACCCTTCTCTTCACTTTTTATAAATCCTTCTCTTATTGCTTGCTCAAAATTATAAACCATACTTTCACCTTCTTTACTTTCCATAATTAACTTCTCAATTACATCATAATTATTATGACCATTTCTCTTAATAATGTTGGTAAACCAGTTTTTAAATATATTTTAACACATCCTATGGTTAAATTATATAACAAACATATGTTCTTTGTAAAGTCTTTACTTTTAAAAATTTTCGTCACTCACTTGACAGAAACTAAGAATTTGGCAACTTTAAAGAACTCTTAAATAATGGAAACGCACTGGAGCTTGAAGAATATTGGTTGTAAACAAAGGTTAAAAAATTAAAGAAAGCCGATAGGAAAGCACAGTGGTGTGCTTGTAGATGCTAAACCCAGTGGGAAAAATGATGAGGAGTTGAAGCTTATTTTCAAAGTATTATGAGCAGCACTGAGCGAGCTGCTATCGCATTGCCTTTAAAAGAAGCTGCCCCTTTTTGTAATAATAACGAAGGCGGCTAATAGGCTTTACCATTTTGTAAATTTCCACAGCAGGTCGCACCATCTTATATTTATCTGCCATAAAGCGGGATAAGGGTCTTGTTGGTTTAAACTGTGAAAGATATATCAGTGAGTACCAAAAGCTTGAACGAGGGGATTTGTTATTTTGCATCCAGTATTTTTTATATTGCTCATCCATTGGACTGCACATTATTTCTTCAAGTTGTCCACGATTCATTATTCCTTTTTCCACAGTCATTTCGGAAATATCAGTACCCGGGAAATAATTGAGCGCATGGAGCTGAAGCTCAAAAGGAGGTTCAAGCTTTGTACACAATATATAGCTTTCACGAATATCTTCCTCTGTTTCAAAGGGGTGCTGCAAAATAAAATCATATATAACCTGAGGTACCTTACATTCCTTCAAAATTCGGCTTGCACTAATTATGTCTTCTTGTGTTTCGGGACGGTGGAAAATTTCTTTGCGTACTTTAGGCGATCCGCTTTGAATACCCATAACAGCTTTAAAAAGACCTGCACCAACTAGCTTTCTTATTGTATCTCTGTTAACTGTAAGTGGATGAATCCAAATTTCAAAGGGAAGATTTATTTCGTTTTTGTATCTTCTTACAAATTCATCAATCCACTCGTTGCTAGCAGGGAAAATTTCATCCCAGAAATGAACAAATTTCAACTTTTTAAGCTTTGCTTTTGCCTCATTTAGTTCATTCATTATGCTTTCTACACTTCGAAAGCGAATATAACGGCCTTTTCCCGTATATAATCTTTTCAGGTTAACCGACGAGCAAAAGGAACAGGTAAAAGGACATCCTCTTGAAGCTGTTAATTCATAGCTTAATGAATCCAATTGTGGATCTCTTTGTATAAGCTTATTGTTTTCAATATAATATTTGTTAGTCCCACCGATTTCCGGGTAACCGTATTTATCCAGATCCTGCTCTAGCGACCGGACATCGTTGATATGAACAGTATCATTTTTTTTGTAGGCAAGATTAGGTATCTGCTCAAAAGACTTTTGATTGAATACGGTTTCAGCAAGATCTAACAATGCTTCTTCGCCTTCGCCCCTTATTACAAAATCAGCATGTTCAAGGCACCTTTTTGGAAACAATGAAGCATATACCCCGCCCCATACTATAGGAATGCTAAAATCCTGCTTTATCTTAGCATTAACCTTGTAGACGGCATCAAGGTAAAGGGAGGTCATCACGCTTAAGCCTATCATAGAAGGTTTTAATTTTTGTATCAAATTTGAAAGCAGCTCAAGCTCTGCTGCAGTTACACTTCCTGGTTTTATGCTGTTGAAGCTTTTAAAAAATAATATATTGACCGGAATGTTCTGAGATTTTAATGCTTTCTCAAGGTATCGGACTCCAAGAGCCTTTTGATTATGAAATCCTATTAGCAAAACGGAATTGTTATCCTCCACTTAATAATCCCTCCGGTTCGAAAATTCGATGTAACCCAAGCTGCAACAAAATAATTCTAAGCAATACAGCTTTTGAAAGGCACTGGAGCATTGTGCTATTCAAAAGACAATTACAGAATTACAGAATTAAAGATGTTACATATTTCTTTTATTATTTAACCGGAGGAAATAAATTATACAATGCTTTTTACAATGCACAAGCAACCATTTTTACAAAGCCTTCTTTAATCATATTAATTTTGTAAAGACACTTGATTTATTGATAGGTCAACCTTATTGACAGCATAAAACTTTTATTATACACTTGAAAAAACTGTGCCGGAGGTGTTTTATGATTCTTACTATTGTTGATGCTCCATGCAAGGTCTGATGTTGGACGGGGATTGCATGGAGCGGTAGCGTAACTCTACTGTCCGAATCGGGCTTTGCGTTTTCAACCTGAGTATAGATTATGAAGGAGCAAAGCCATGAAAAAACATAATATATTTTCGGACCTCAGGGATTTTCTTATTCTGTGGGGGTCGCAGTCTGTATCTGTTTTGGGTACAGCAATGTCAAATTTCGCACTTATTGTTTGGGTATATGGAAAGGAAGGTACTGCTTCCAGTATAACTCTACTTTCGGTCTGTTCTTTCTTGCCGTCTATCCTTTTTTGTTTTATTGCAGGCACCATTGCCGATCGCTGGGACAAGAAGCGCATAATGTTGATTGCCGATCTGATGGCGGCTGTTGGTACGCTGACGGTTCTAGTGATTTATGCCGCTTCCTCTCTGCAAATATGGCATCTGTATATCATCAATTTTCTTCTGAGCTTCATGAATGCTTTCCAAAATCCGGCGTCTTATGTAGCAACGAGTTTACTTGTTCCCAAAAAGCACTATGTCAGGGTTAGTGGTCTACAAGCTTTTTCAGGCTCTGTTGTAACAATATTAGCTCCGGCGTTTGGTAGCACTTTGCTTGCATTCGGCGGACTAGAAGCGGTTTTGATACTTGATCTTGCTACATTTGTAGTTGCATTTTTAATACTATTGTTTTTTATTAAAATTCCTGTAATCGAATATAACACCAAAGAAGTACAAGAGTCTTTTGTAAATAGCTGCATGACTGGTATAAACTTCCTGAAAAGGAACTTGGTGCTGTTGCGTATTATTTTATTTTTCGCCTTTATCAATTTTATTGCCAAAATGG
Source organism: uncultured Clostridiaceae bacterium (assembly GCA_964411505.1). GTDB lineage: Bacteria > Bacillota > Clostridia > CAYPLH01 > DUMO01 > CAYPLH01. The sequence goes on from CAYPLH010000097.1 coordinate 7,034, forward strand.
GCGGATACGGTATGATGCCAGCATTGATACTTGGAAAAACAGGAAACGACCAAACAGTACTTGGCATGGTAGAGGCTGCTGCTGGAATGGGAACTCTTGTGGGAAGTATTCTCGTTACAGTGATGAAGCCTGCGAAAAGTCATGTGAGAGTTATATTTATTGCTTGTGGCATATCGTTCTTTTTAGGTGATGTAGGGCAAAGTTTAACTCATACACTGTCGCTTTGGATAATTGCAGCGTTTGCCTCCAATGTCCCGTTGGCATTTGTGAGCGCTAACCTGACTGCGATTATGCGCACTAATATTCCAATTGAAATGCAAGGGCGTGTCTTTTCAGCACGGGATACGATTCAGTACAGTACAATCCCGGTTGGTTTATTTTTGGGTGGAATACTGGCTGATTATGTTTTTGAGCCATTCATGACTACCAAATCACCTTTACAGGAAGCATTATCCTTTCTTTTTGGTACGGGTAAGGGGTCAGGTGTTGCACTTATATTCTTTATTGTGGGCATAATTGGGTTTTTGACAAGCTTATTATGCCTTAGAAATCCAATTTATAGAATGCTTGATGATAAAAAACAAATAATTGCAGACATGATAAGTTAATTTCGAGCCAGCTTAATCTAGCCTGTTACGGAATAGAAGCCAAAAGTGGAGGATAAGAAATAAAACTCTTATCTTCCCTTTTTGTGTTAAGTTTTCTAAGCAATTTTGAACAAGCTCAACCGAGTAAACATTTTATACAAATTTATGGGTTATATAAACTGATGTGTCTATTCAGATGTTGTTCATTTATTCAGTTGTCATGGGTAGCCTACCTCTGAATAGACACAAACTGATAAGAATCACACATTTGTCTGTTTTCTTCTTGTCAATACATTGATATAATTAAATTATTAGTTAAAGTGCTGTTATGGATAATTGAGTACGGAGGAGTTTGATAAAATTGTTTCATTTTAAGAATATACAATATAAGGGGATTACCAGAGAATGTATGGCACTTAAAGTTACAATTTATATCTGATTATAGCCTCTGATTATAATTATGGCTTCTTGACTATGGGTAGTTCAAAAGCTTACATATGGTAAAGTTTTGTACCGAAACCCGGCTTTCATCTCCCCATGGTAATGCGGAGGATTCCCGCCGGATTTCCTAATTCTAGAGTTCCTGTTGCTAAAACGATTCCTCTATCCCAGACCTTGAAAAACTAGTCCTTTAAGGTTAGATTTTGCTGTTAAAGTATTCTTGAGTGACACTGAGTTGCTTTTTAAGGATTTCTTTCCAAAGATGATGCTTAATTTCTCCTGAACCTTTTGAAACTTTACTCCTCCTGATAGTGCCGTCATTATCTACTTTTCTATAAAAGTAGTGGTCGGTATCTTTATAAAACTCCCAATCATCTCTTTAGCAAAATCCTTTTAACTCCCTCCAAGTTGGCATACTATATTCTCTTTCATTTCTTCGTCATCATCGGTTAGGAGAACTCTTAGAATTTTTTTAAACTGCTTCTTTCTATTTATATCGCTACCCCAAAACTCTATATCTTCGTAAAACTCCAATGCGTATTCCCTTAAATCTTTAATCAGAGAATCTAACGCTGATGATTCATCTTTACCGTTTACAACTATATCAAAATCGTGAAGTGATAAAGTAACTGAACCGTCATCTTCTACATACTTGTCTGCTGAAAAAACAGCATCCTTAGTCAACTCTTTGGCCATATCTATACTAATGCCCATAAAATGATCTCTGGAACGTTTTATAAATATCGGCTTACTCCTGACAATTTTATCAATATATCTTCCAAAATCCTTTCTGACGTCAGTAGCATTTACAACTAGCATTTCAAACACCTACCTTTCACCTCCATTATACCATGTTTTTATATAATGTACATAGTGTATATTATGTACATTATGCATATTTTATGCGTTGGATAGTATAATAAGTATTAAGGAAATAGGTTAAAGGATTAATGGATAAAATGGAAAGGAAGGTTATAGCAAAAATGCTTACCCATAATACACAATAGAATATTATGCTAAATTTTGCGTTCCCCAACAACCTTAAAGAGCTTTTAGGAAATCTGGTGGGAATCCTCCGCATTTCAATGGGGAGATGAAAGCCGGGTTTCGGTACGAAACTTTACCATATGTAAGCTTTTGAACTACCCATAGTCAAGAAGCCATAATTATAATCGGGGGCTATAATCAGACAAAAAAATATTGCAAAACTACATACACTTTGCTATACTATATGTATGAACAAAAATAATCTTATTCATGCAAGAACTTGCGTATATAATGTGAATTA
>CAYPLH010000098.1:0-9318 GCA_964411505.1 uncultured Clostridiaceae bacterium
TACTCCGTCCGATTTACTCTGTCAAAGGTTGCATTTACTATGACCGCCCACCTTTATTATAAAAACTTTATAGATAATGTAAAATAGTAGAATACCAGTATACATTTTGCTGAAGTTTTGTATATTATCAATTTGAAAATGGTTCTCTTATAATACCCCTTACAGAAATCAACACAAATACCTTAATGCGTTATTTCTGTAAGGGTATATTCAGTTTTAGATTGAATATCACTGGTCTTATTGGAGATAACCAGTTACATAAAAAGCTCAGGTAATACTAAAACCAACTGAGGAAACAGTATTAAAATAACTATACATAAAAGCAGTGCACCAACAAAAGGCCACACTCCTTTGAATATTGTCTCAACAGGAATATCAGGAACAACACCTTTTATAACAAATACATTCATCCCCACCGGCGGAGTTATTACACCCATTGCCACAACTAAAACAATAATTACACCAAACCAGATAGGATCGTAGTGAAGAATATTCACAACTACCGGATAAAATATTGGCACAGTTAGAAGGATCAAGGCCAAAGCATCAATAAAGCTTCCTAATAGCATATATATCAAAAGAATTATCCCAAGCACTGCAATAGATGGCAGTTCAAGACCGGCTGCCCATGTTGCAATTCCTGCTGGCAGGCGGCTTACAGCTAAAAATCGCCCAAATATCATGGCACCTGCTACCATAAGCATTATCATAGCTGTAGTGCGTGTCGTTTCTGTAAGAGATTTTTTAAATCCGTCCCAAGTTAAGCGTTTTGTTAGAACAGTTACTGTTAAAATGCTTGCAGCTCCTACAGCTCCAGCTTCAGTGGGAGTGAACCACCCTGCAAAAAGCCCTCCTAAAGAAATAGAGAAGATTATTATTATTTCAAAAATTCCATCTCCAAGTGCTTTCCATCTTTCCTTCCAACTTGATTTAGGACCTGCGGGTCCCAGCTCCGGTTTGAATTTAACCATCAAGTAAATAGTCATCATATAAAGAAGCATTAGAAGTATCCCTGGTATTATACCAGCAATAAAAAGCTTACCAATTGATTGTTCAGTTGCAATTCCATAAACAATAAATATTACGCTGGGAGGAATCAATATCCCCAATGCTCCTCCTGCTGCCACGCTTGCAGTTGAGAGAGAATCATTGTACCCATATCTTCGCATTTCAGGAAGTGCAATCGCCCCCATTGTTGCTGCAGTGGCGGTATTTGAACCGCAAATTGCTCCAAACAATCCACATGCAGCCTGTGTTGCAATAGCCAATCCTCCTGGCTTATGCCCTACCATCTTATAAGCAAAATTGTACAGGCGCGTCCCTACTCCCGAATAGTATGCGGTATAACCCATCCATATAAATAGAGGAATCACACTCAATGAATATGAAGAAAAATTTGAAAACAGCTCGGATGATACCATACTAAGTGCAGCACCAGGAGTAACGATTACACTGAAACCTACAATGCCGACAAGCATCATTGCCAACGATATAGGCGTTTTAAGCGCTATAAGCAGCAGAAGAATCAATACTCCCAATAAGCCTATTGCTTCAACACTCATTGACTCTCGCCCCCTTAATTGCCCTAATTATTTTTGTAAAAATAACGCATCCAAGTAGTAAAAAGCCTATTGCGGAAGCTAATACAAAATAGTGAGAAGGCACCCGAGCAGTTGCAGAAACCTCTCCGCTTATTTTGAGCTTTGAAGCTTGTATAAATAATCCTCCAGTCGATACGCAAACTAATATGAACATAATGACTTGGTTAATTATTTCGATTATATTCTGTGTTAATTTTGAGAACTTTTCCAATATAAATTCAATTGCAATGTGACCATTTTGCACTGCGCACCATGCCAATGAAAAGCTGACAGTAATTGATGTCAAAAATCCAACATAGTCATAGGTACCAAGCAGCGGTCTTTTAAAAGCTGTTCGCATAATAATATTTATTACAGTCAAAAACGTAACTGTAAAAAGACCCCATCCTGCTATAGTATCAAGAATTTTAGAAGACTTATTAACATAGGATTCAATAACCTTAAAAAAACTTTCGGCACCAGAAAACCACAACTTTGGAAATGTAGCCGTGGAAGTCTTTTTAACAGTAGTGTTTAATGCTTTCATATCTATATACTCCCCCTCAATATATTTCATTATATTTGGCAGCAAGCTCTTTTACTTTTTCAATTACAGTATCATCATTGATTTTTTTACTAAATTCTGCATGAATAGGTTCAATCAATTTAATCCATCTATCTTTCTCGTCCTCAGACAATTCAATAATTTCCATACCTTGATCCTCGATTGCCCATTTTAAAGCTGCTTCATTCTGGCTATCCCATAAACCTATTCCAATTTCATCAAACACCTTTTCATTAACTTCAAGTATTATTTGCTGGATATCTTCGGGCAATGAGTTCCATTTTTCCTTATTCATTGTGATAAAAAATAATGTATTATACAAAAACGGTGTCTTTGTAAGATACTGTGTTACCTCGGCATGTCTCCATCCTTTTAGCACTTCTATTGGAGCAAGGTTCCCCTTAACAATACCTTTTGACAGTGCTTCATATGCTTCTGATTGCGCCATTGCAACAGGTACACCGTTTAAAAGTTCAACCGTCTTTGCACTTAAACCAGTTGCTCTTATCTGCAGGCTCTTAATATCTTCAAGACCTCTAACAGGAACCTTTGTAAATAAGTCACCTGAACCCGTTGCTATAACCATCATCAACTCAGTATCCTGAATCTCCTTAGGATTCAGCTCTTTTATCCCCTCCCAGGCAACCTTACTTGCAACCTTCGAATTTTTATAAATGATTCCCGGAAGCTCAAAAGCTTCTATAACCTGAAAGCGTCCCCTTGTATACGAAAAGCATGACAGACCAATATCTGCCACACCGCTAATCACATTGCTGTATATGTCATTTGCTTTTATAAGTGTTTCACCTGGATAGTTAGTTATTTTGACACGCCCATCAGTAGCATCGGTAATGGCTTTGATCCATCCTTGAACCAACTCAGTTTCAGCTGGGTGTACTTCCGGAAAGAAGTGTGCAAACCTTAACTCAATAGTTTTCTGCCCATTATTTTGAGAACCTTTTGAACATGATACAGCTGCAAACATAAAAGCTAAACACAGCAATAAAATAAAAGCTTTTTTGCTGCAGCATAAAAATACTGGTTTCATTAAAAAACTCCTCTCAATCTTTTAAAATTGCGTAGAAGTTCAGACTCGGTCAGATATGCTATATTGATAAATAGATAAGCAATTATTCCTACCGTTCTGCCATCCTACAAAATACATTTACTTAAAACTCACCATTCTACTTGAGAATCCATTTGAATTCTCAATCTACAAATACGATTATATCTTCTATTTCCTCACGCTGTCAATAGGATTATCGATTTAATTTAATCCACTATTCTTGTTCCTTCCCCCGCATCCTTTGTAAGCTGTATTACATTCTCCGTCATAGAGTCAAATGAATCATCGTGGCTGATTACAAACAGTTGATTAAAGTTTTTTGTTATGCTAGGCAGCACCTGTGCAAGATTACTTCTTCTCTCGCTGTCGAGATTCGAAGTAGGCTCATCGAAAAAGCCTAATCTTAAGTTGGTAAGCTGCTGCAAAAAACCAAGCCTCATAGCCAGAGCCGCTGTCATCTGCTCTCCACCAGATAGCTGCCTGAAGCACCGCTCCCTTTCACGGCCTTCAAAGCCATCTACCAATGTGACCTCATAATCCTCTTTCCAATCAAGAGTTACATTTTCATTAGATATTTCATGGTAAATACGGTTGGCTTCAACTGCAAGATAGTTTCTAAAAACAGCAGACACCCTCTCTCCTGCCTTATTCAGGAGGCTACGAGTAAACTCAAGCATTTCACCTAGCCTTAAATACCTTGATGATAACTCCTCGAGTTTTCCTATTTCAATTTTTATTTTGTCCATTTTAGAAAGCTTGCTCTGTATCTCGGACAAGTCACTCATCCGCTCTGTCAGATAATTTTGCCCTGATAGGACTTGTTCATTTATACTGTCAAATTGCTTTTCTGCCTCGGTGAGCTTTTCCTGTGAAAACTCTTTTGATATTTCAATAAGTTTTTGAGTAATTTTTGTTTTCTCGTCTTTAGTTTGTTTAATTAAATGCTTGGTTGATTCTAAATCATTCTTTATTTTATCTACTTTTTGAGCTTCAGAATAATTCTGCATATAAATATCATAAGACTCCTGATTTTTCTCAATTATTTCTTTCTCAATATTGATATGTAAATCAAGTTCCTTATATTCTTCTAGGTCCTTTTCAGATTTCTCTTTTTCAACATTAAGCTCATCAAGTCTGTCAACCATTCCCTTTAATCTGGTTTTCAAAACATTAATTTTTTTCTGTCTTTCAAAAAGCTCCCGAATGTTCTTTTTAGTATTTTCAATGGCTTCATTGACTTTTACCAATTCACCGTTTCTATAGGCTTTTTCCTTTGAAATTGCTTGGGCTAAATGTCTGTATGTGCTCTTGAACCAATCTAACATCTCACCTGCTCTGTCCAATACAATAGTAAAATCTCCAATTAGATTTTTATAAAATAAGCTGTCACTAATATCTTCTTTCAGGTGCAGTGCCTCAAAGTTATACCAGCTATCAGTAAAGCTCTTTTTTAGTACATTAAGCTTTTCAAGCATTCCTCTGTTATCATTTTCTGGCACAAGTACAGCCATATCAGACAAACACCCTTTAAATGCATTATATAAATCTTCAACAATACCATGTATAAAATATTTTCTTATGTTTTCCCTATATTCCGAAAGAATGTTTTCATATTTTTTCTTTTCTTCTTCCATTCCCTTGAGTGAAACTTTGGCTCCCTCTATTTCCCCAAGCTTTATTCTAATTGGCCCACCTTGGGCAATTAACTTTTCGATCTCTTCAAGCTCCTGGCAGTATTCTGCTTTAATGATATCTCTTTTTTCAATCTCTCCATAAAAAAATTTGTTAAGGTCTCCGTCACCACCTACATTTTTGCATGGAGCATCAAGAAAAGGACACTTGCCTCCCCATGTCTTTTCACGGTTACTTTCAAGGGTTTTTATCTCGCTTTCAACTGCAGCGGTCTTTTGAAGCAGCTGGTCACGTTTGGACTCCAGTGCTTTAATTTTCTCCATTTTTGCAACTAATTTACTTTCCTGCGACAGCTTTTCTCTAAGATTATCCTCGTTAGTTGATAACTCCTCCAATCTTACAAAAACAGAATCACATTTGGTATTTTGAAGATCAAAGCGTTTCTTGTAATTTTCAAATTTGTCCAACAGCGATTCGCTATTAGTAAACTTTTCTTCCAAAATTCTGATCTCACTAAACTTTTCTGAGCATATACAAGCATCAGCCTCCTGCTGCTTTTGGTTAACGCTATACTCGCTTAACTTCTGTTTTACTTCCGTTTCCTGTGCCTTTACATTCTCATTTCCGCTGTTTATTCCTGCCAAAATCTCTCCTATACTCTGTTTTGTTTTGGTTAATGCATTAACTAAAGCATCTCTCACAGTTCTATGTTTTTCCAACCCTTCAAGCTTTTTCTGTGCATCCTTGTAGGCTGAAAAACCCGCTTCTGACTTATTCATCATATCACGGGAATGCTGTGAGTTGGACAAATCGTCATTTAATTTATTTTCATTTTCCATTAAGTTTTTTAATGTAATTTCTTGTATATTGATATTGTTTTGAAATTTTTGTATTTCAGCTGACAAGCCTCTGAGTTCTTCCCTTATTTTTGCCTTTTTATCTCTTTGAACCTTTTTTTCTGCCAACTCCTTCGAAAGTATTTCAATAACCGGCTTTAGGTTTTCACGCTTCTCCTTAATACTGTCATATTCAGATATGCTTCCCTGAAGTTTTGCCATTTCAAGTTTTGCTTCCTGTAATTTGTCCTCAATAAACCTTACAGTGCTTTTGGTTTTGCTGTGAGCCTCTCTATAGACTTCAACCTTCAGCATTTTGTTAAATTTATCCCTTCGTCCAGCAGGCGTGTCAAGAAAAGGTGCAGTAAATGTACCTTGCCCAACTCCAATAATATCTTCGAAAAGCTGTGACAGATCCTGCTCTCTGTCTATACCCATAATTTCCTTAAGCCATGGTTTTACATCTGCAGCTGCATGAAGGTCAAGCTCAGAGTCGGATTCTACATCAAATACTACCCAGGAATTGACATTGCCACATTTGCGAACCACCCTGTACAAACGTTCATCGTTAGCCTCAAACTCTATCGTTATTGTTCCTGTACCACTGCCATACCGTATAAATTCCTTTATAATCCCCGGTTTTCTGTCAAAAAGGCCATAGCCTATACTTTCTATCAATGTTGTCTTTCCGGCTCCGTTTATCCCGGATATAAAGTTAACTCCATCGTTAAATACAATTGTTTCGTCACGATAACTTTTTATATTTTGAAGTCTCACACTTTTAATTTTCATTTGTTTCTTCCTCCTTTGACGCTGCTGCTTCTGCAAGAGAAACCATGTCAATTAACCTTTCAATTTCATTGACAATTTCTTTGTCATCAACCCCCGAAAGTGACCAATCCCTGATATTTAATATCAGATTTACCAGTTCTTCTTCCATACACAAAAGATCCGGTCTACTTTCTCCTATCATCTGTGAAATTACACTTCTTTCTACAGACTTACGGTCAAAGGAAGTTATATCCCCCAATGTAGAATCCTGTGAAATATTAGTATTATTCAAAACCTCAACAGCAAGGCAGCTACACGAAGATCTAACCTTTTCAACAATATCGTTTATGTCAATAGCAAAAGAATTAAAAGGAATATTTCCAAAAAGATTCACCTGAACAAGCGGTCGATCATATTCTTCGAAATCAAATTCCGAAAGCTCATGGATGACCTTCAATACTGCTTCATCAGGCTTTTTTATAGCTGAAAGGTTAATATTAAAATAGCAGATCTTCCTTCTTGTTGAGGGAATAAACTCTACATTTTTTTCTCCGTTTTCGACTATTACATGATAAAAACCCTTTTCTTGGTTTTTACGAACTTCATCAATATGCACACTTTCGGGCGCTCCTGGATTATAAATAAAGCCATCTGTTTCCTGCCTGCTATGGATGTGCCCTAAAGCAATATAATCCACCCTGTCATGGAATTTTTCCAGTGATTCTTTTCTTACTCCGGCCATATCCATACCTATAAGCTTGTCCACTGCAGCGTGGAGCAAAAGAACAGAAAAGTCTTCATGAGTATCAAATTCGGGAAAAACCTCTTCAAGCCTTTGCCATGTTGTAGCACCAAGATAGCCTAGCCCTGTAATAATCAAACCATCCCTTTTTATATAATTGCCTTTGTTACCATCATAGGGCAAAAGCTTTAGTTTTCCATTTTCATAATACGGTTTTAAAAGCTTAAAATACCCTTGCCTATTCAAAAAACTCATCCACGATTCTTCGTCAACATAGAATGCTTTATCATGATTACCTTCTATTGCTATGGTTTCAATTCCAGCTTCCTTAAGCTTTCTTAATATATCCATAGTCAACCCCAGTGTGGATGCATTTATATTTCTATGGTGAAAAAGGTCTCCGGCTATAAGAAAATAATTAACTTTTTTTGCAGCTGCATATTCTACTATATAATTAAATGAATTCATAAAATCAAAAAAACGCTCTGGCTCATTAAACTGCTGGCAACCTAAATGCAAATCTCCACAGTGAATAAAACTAAATTTTTTCATAATATGCTTGTCCTTCCATATATAAATAATCCGGAACAGAATCATTATTAAACAACTTCTATTATAAATCCTTTAATAAGCTTTTTCAAATGTTGCAATTGATTTTATGTGTACAATTAAGGAAAATATTCATGACGTTGCAACTATGAGAGAGATGCGTCCCCCATATGGGATAGCGCCTCTTTCTTGATGTTTTCAAATCGTCCAAACAGGCACAATCAGTGTACTGCGGTCGATTGCCGAAAGCTCCATTTTGGTGCAGACGATGGCCCCCGCCCCGCGGTTCATCCTCGCTTTGTCCAGTACTTTAAATGTTCCCGCAAGTTCGGATGGCGGTGAAGCAGTCTTTTTAATCTCAATGGGGTGAAGTTCGCCGTCACTCTCCATAACAAGATCAATCTCTTTATTATCTTTGTCCCGATAGTAATGGCAGAACGCCTCTAAACCAAAATTTTCGTAGCTCTTATAAATTTCGGACACGACATAGTTTTCCAGTATCATGCCATTGATGGCGCCATTCATCAGAATCTCCGGTGACGAGTATTTCGTGAGGTATGCCACAAGTCCGGTATCAAAGAAGTACATCTTCGGCGTTTTGACAGTACGTTTTAAAAGATTGTTGGAAAACGGGCGCAGATAAAAAATAACATCCGACTTTTCCAGAAGTCCCAGCCAGCGTTTTGCCGTATCATCAGAAACTCCGACGTCCAGCGCAATGTCATGAATATTCAGCATCTGACCAGCTCGGCAAGCTGCTGCACGGACAAAATCGGCAAAACGCATGGAATCTATACCTTCCTGCATGTCCTTAATGTCGCGGTTAATATAGGTTTGCAAGTAGCTGGAGTAGAAAATGTCCCGCTGTGGATATTTCCCGCTGATATGGCCTGGTAAAGAGCCCTTCCAAATCCGTTCGTACTGCTCCGCCGTATCAATCGGAACTCTGTCTTTTGCCCGTTCCTGCAATTTCTGAAGGTTCAACTTAAAGGGTTCACATGAATTTCCGCCATAAATCTCATGCTGAGAAAGTGACGACATATGCAGAATGGCAACCCGCCCCGCAAGGGATTCCTGCGCCAGTTCCATCAAACGGAAAGGCTGGGATCCTGTCATCCAGTAGCTGCCCGGCACGGCTCCGTTGTCGATTTCAATTTTGATGCGCGAGAAAAGCTGCGGCGCGAATTGCACCTCGTCAATTAAGACAGGCGGCTTATACATGGACAAAAACAACTCTGGATCGGTCTGAGCGATACGTCTCGCTTCAAAATCGTCAAGCGAAATCTCGGTACGGTCAACTCCGCCCAGCTTACGCAGGGTGGTTGACTTCCCGACTTGGCGCGGCCCGGTCAGTATCAAAGCAGCATATGACTTTGCGACATCAAGGACAGTCGCTTCTATATCTCTTTTAATGTACTCCATAAGCAATTTCCTTTCGTCCAATATTCGATTTAATCTTATTATAGCCTAAATCGCACGATTTAGTCAAGAACAACTCAATCCATTCCTGAAAACCATATAGTTTTGGTGAGTTGACAATGTAAATGCAACCATAGTGGTTGAAGATAGTTGCATTA
>CAYPLH010000099.1:0-8914 GCA_964411505.1 uncultured Clostridiaceae bacterium
TTTACGGATGTTATGTTCAAAGGTTGTGACCTCTCGAACACCTGCTTGCGTGAAAATCTTTTTCATAGGGTAAGCTTTATGGATTGCAAGGGTATCGGTGCTGATTTTTCCGAGGCATACATGACAAACACATCATTTCAAGACTGCCGATTCCGATACGCCAATCTTTTTAGGACAACATTGAAAAAGGTTGTTTTTAAGAATATAAAGATGCCAAATGGTGCAATGGGCGAAATGAAACTCAAGGATGTCGAATTTTCCGATTGTGATTTTACCGAATCGGAGTTCTTTCGTACATCCTTGGACGGCATTGATTTAACAACGTGCAATATTTCGGGCATACATATCGGCATACAGGACTTACAAGGCTTGATTGTCTCTCAGAGTCAGGCAGTTGATTTATCAAGACTTATGGGACTGAAAATCAAATTTTGAAAAATGTTAATGTCTATCCAGCTTTTATATTATGATATGTAGGTATTTATCTAATGGCAAATTAGATGTTGCTTGTTTATGTGGTAAGGTCTTTAAAATCAATTTAAAAAGAGAATAGAAAGTCGGTGATGTTGAAATATGTACTTGTCAGAACTTAAATTAAAGAACTTTAGATGTTTTGATAATAATAATCATACAATTTGCTTTAACCAAGGGCTTACGGTACTTGTCGGAGAAAATGATTCGGGAAAATCCGCAATAATAGATGCGATATGTATAGTCTTCGGAACTACTGATTTTGGGTGGCATCGTATAGAAGCGAATGATTTTCATAATGAAGATACATCTTTAGAAATAAGTATTACATGCAAACTATCAGATTTAAGTGCGGAAGAACAAGCGGCTTTCTTGGAATGTTTAACATATGAAAATGTTGACGGTACACAAGTTCCTTGTTTATACTTACATTGGAAATGTAAATATTTATCAACTTTCAAACCACCACGACCAGTTTCGAATCTTTCTACCGGTAAAAGTGGCGGCGGTCCTACCCCCGCAGTGGAAGCTAAAGAATTACTTAGAACAACTTTTTTAAGAGCGCTTCGTGATGCATATAGCGATATGCAATCAGGACGTAATTCTCGCCTATCACAAATAATTCAAAACATCCCAACGTTGAAAGATGGTACTGATAACTATGCTGAGGGGATGGATTTTAAAGAATTATCTTTGGTAGGAATAACCGAATTATCTAATAAACTGTTAGCAGAACATCACACACTAAAAAAAGTTACTGATGATATGACAGACATTCTCTGCAAACAACTGTTGTTAAAAAATGATACTGTTAAAACATGTTTAGAAGTAGCTGGGTCAAATAGCAGTAATGCGCAAAAAATTCAACTGCTTTTAGAAAAATTAGATTTATCAGTCGACAAAACTGCAGGTAATATGAATGGTAGAGTCGGCTTAGGCACTAGCAATATACTTAGCATGGCATGCGAGATGCTTCTTCATAAAGAGTCCGAAGCTATAAAAAGATCCTCATTTTTGCTTATTGAAGAGCCTGAGGCACATGTGCATGCACAGCGGCAACTAAAATTGATACAATCCTTAGAAAGTCAAGTAGAAAACAAATCCCAGCAAGTTATTATGACTACACATTCTCCATTACTTACTTCAGTAGTGAAATTAGAAAATATTATTATAGTAAAAGACGGACAAGTATATCCGTTAGCGAAAAGTTATACTTTGTTAGAAGATGATGATTATAAGTTTCTTGAAAAATATTTGGATGCCACGAAATCAAATCTATTTTTTGCACGAAGTGTGATAATTGTCGAAGGTCCTGGTGAGGCATTGTTACTTCCTACTTTAGCAAAACTTTTAGACTGTAATTTTACGGATTTCGGTACTTCATTGGTTGATGTCAGAAGTACTGGATTAAGACGCTACGCAAGAATATTCCAAAGAAAAGATGTAGAAAACCAATTGCAGATTAAAGTAGCGTGTATTACAGACCAAGATATAATGCCAGATTGTGGGCCAAGAATTTGTATTGATGGTGATAAATACACAGATGATAAAGCGACTTGGCCAGAGTTACAAGACAGAAAATGGAGAGCCACTGCTGATTTTACCGACAATCAAAAGACTGTGCATATACAGGAAATTCGAGATAAAGCAGATGGTCAGCAGGTAAAAACTTTCATATCAGATCATTGGACTTTAGAATATAACCTTGCTTATAGTGGCTTTGATTATCCTGAAATGCTTAAAATACTAGTAAATTCATTGGTAAAAATATGTTACGTTGAGGCTAATTGGGAAACAAAGTCGTCAGAAATTCTAGAAGCCATAGATAATCTACCTAATTTAGAAGAAAAGGCATGTTATTTTTATAGGTTTTTTGTAAGAAAAAATGCATCCAAAGCTGATTTTGCACAACAACTGGCATTTGAACTGGAACAAAATTTCCCAGTCGGCTCTGCAGAACTAAAAGAAATGTTGCCATCATATTTGGTGGATGCTATAACTTATGTGACAAAGGAATGATGTAATAGTAATGGACAAACTAAAAGATATAGTTATTACTGATGAAGATATTACTTGGGTAGAATCAGTTCTGGGTGAAGGTCTGCAATTTGATGATTCTAGAAGAACCATAATTAAGAGTTTAGAATCCAAAGATATACAGGCTTTTCCGGGAAGCGGAAAAACTACTGTTCTTGTAGCAAAGCTGGCTATTCTAGCAAAGAAATGGCCTTTTGCTCATTGTGGCATATGTGTTTTATCTCATACAAATGTCGCAAGAGAAGAGATTGAAGAGCGTTTGGGCAATACTGAAGTTGGGAAAACACTTCTTTCATATCCGCACTTTATAGGAACATTTCATTCGTTTTTTGATACCCATGTGGCGCTTCCGTGGCTTAGATCAAAAGGAATGCAGATAAATATGATTGATACCGACATTGTTCAAAGAATAAGGTGGCATAAATTGGAACCAAATATTCGTAAGTATTTAGAGCATCAAAAACAGAATGAATCTATTTGTGGGTATAAAGGAACGGTTGGCTCAATTGATTGGGATAAAAAAGGCAAAACCAAAGATTCTATACTAAAGATAATAGGGGATACACAAGATACTGGTTATTTTACATTCGATGAGATGCTATTATATGCTAAAGAGGCACTTAGCCAATGTAGCTATCTGCCAACCTCAATACAGAATAGATTCCCAATATTGTTCATAGACGAAGCACAAGATACTAATACATTTCAGTGGGATTTAATACATAGTGCATTCTCTTGTGACGGCGACCTATCTCTCCGTCAAGGATTTGGTGACAGAAACCAAGCTATTTATAATTATATGAATGAGACTGTTGATGATCCTGAATTTCCAAGAACCGACCCTATTTTGCTAAATGAAAGCCGAAGATTTGATAACAGTATTGCTGTATTAGCAAATTCAGTTGCTATTTCTTTAGATAAAATGGACGGAACCCCTAACGAGTTTTCAGAAAAAAATTGTCAACATACTATTTTTTTGTTTTCCATAAAAAAGGCTGAACAGGTTATAGAAGAGTTCGGAAAATTAGTTTTAAACACTTTTACAGATGAAGAATTGTTCTCTAATAATAAAAATGGATGCCATGTCATTGGTGCGGTGCATGCAAAAAAAGAAGAAACTTCTGACAAGCATTTTCCTAAAGGAATTTATGACTATTGGTCATGTTATGAAGCTAAAAAATCTAATAGGAATGCAACTCCACGTTACTTTATTGAATATATAAGAAAAGGTAATACGGAATTTGCCGAAACTAATGAAGTCGTCAATTTAATAGAATGGATTGCCAAAGGCATCCGTAGAATGATTAATATTGCTAAAGCTGAAAATTATATTGTAGCAACAAATAATACTTTCTCATCTCTTAATAAAGCTTTGTCGGAAGAGAACCGAATTACTTTTAGAGAATTGATTTTTGAGTTTATACCTACTAATGTTTCAACTAAGGAAGGTTGGACTCATATTACAGATCAAATACCCAAAGTGCTGGAGTTGTTTGATGCAACAAGCAATAAATCTACCAATAAGTTTTTGTCTTGGATAGATGATGACACAAAATGTGATGTTAGTTGCCCTGTCACAAGTGATACGTCTGTTAACTGCTACATCCATGAGGATGCAGTATCTGGAAGGTGCGTTGAGTTGAAGTTCGGAAGTATCCATTCTGTTAAAGGGAGAACACATTTAGCGACACTTGTTCTTGAAACATATAATAGAACACATAATATGAAGGCAATTATTAAGTATTTATGTAATACACCCCCGAAATCGGCTGGTAGTAATCGAAATAGATTGAAATGTCAGTATGTAGCAATGACCCGTGCAAAAGGATTATTGTGTTTAGCAATTCCAGAGAAGTTTGTTGATGAAAATGATCGAGTCAAGCTATGCAATGCAGGATGGCGTATACAATTAATAAAGTAAACTCTGAATCTATCAAGGAATCTGGTATATGGGGGGTATAAAGTTGAGTAACTATTTAGCAGAAATGGACAAAGGTATTAAAGAATTTATTGGATCGAAAATTAATACGCCTGTACTTTATGTTCGGGGAGAGATCTATTATTATAAAAGCATTGACTTTATCGTAGATAAAGTAGAATTTAATTGTTTTTTTGTTGCTGCCAAAATTAAGAAGACTACAATTTTGCTAATTGATAAAGCCAGTAAAGCAAGAGTTTATTTATCGGATTATGATATAAGATGTATCTTGAATTTAATAAAACAGACCAACGGTGATTTTTATGGATATTTAAAGGACTATTTTGAGAAAATAATAATAAACAAAGATTTATATAATATTTCCTTTAAACTAAATGAGAAAATTTTCAACATCTTGGGCATACCATTTAGTGAGAATTACAGTAGCATGCTATGTCGCAATCCAGCAGATATTAAATTAAACGGTAATGATTTAATAGGATTATTAAATTTAATTGTTGAAAAGGAGCGTACAGATAATGACAAAGCAAAAGTTCGGAAAACGTGCGAATACTATTTAGGTATCAAATAAAAAAATATGTTGAAAATCAAACGAATTCTTGATATAATAAATACAAAGAGCCCCAGTACGGTTTTGAAAACCACCTTAGCATTCTAAGGTTATTGAGAAGACAACCTTGAAAAATTTGAATTTGCGCTTGCAAATATTTTGAGAATTAAATTTTTCGATTCGAGCGACTGGCTCTCATCTTACAAAATCTAATTCTTTTCGTGACTAATTTTATCAAATTTTTGTGGGGTTCTTGTATTTTTGGAGGACGTAAAAATGAATTATGTTTTTGCAAACAAGCCCGAATTCGTTGAACCGATTCGGGTTTTGTTTTTATGTGGATCAAGCTTTAAAGATATAAAGGAAGATAAACGGATTATATTAAAGGAGTACCTAGAACAGGACTCTGCTAACAAGGTTATTTTATTGGAAAAATATTTTGAGTTTGGTTCTCGGAAAAGACAAGATGGCTTCTTGTCGTATTATGATGCGAAATTATTTAATTTGTACAACATTGAGAATTTGGCTGCTTTATCTGCAACCAATGTCATTGTTTTGCACGAATCTATTTCTACTGCAGGAGAAATAGGTGTTTTTGCTAGCAATCCTTTTTTGCGTGAAAAACTAATTACAATGATTCCAGAACGTTATTCGATTGAGGAAGAAAAACTCTCAAACTTTTTGCACCTTGCATTCTGGAATAAAAAAGAGGCGATTATCCCACATAGAGTAATAAGGTATTATCCCATAATTAAAGAAGTATACATTTCTGAAAATAGAAGCACATACTACACCTATTTTTTTGATAATAAAATTCCTAAGTTTGCTGGTCAACTATTAACCAAAATGATTGGAAATAAGTGTATTTCCAATGTGTGTTTATCATACGCAAAAAAAGATAAATATAAAAAATACCCGTCTTACATCAAGCATGATCCAAAATGTACATATGTGAATTTAGAATATAGCGTGTTTAAGAACTATATCATTTCTTTATTGACAATTTCAGAATTTAGAAGAAGTCTGTTAGATTGTAAAATGGTTTATGAAGTTAGAGACTTATTTATTAAAACGTTTTTAAACATTCTGAAAAATACAGTTGTAGAAAACACAAAACAGTGTTCAGACAAACTAATAGTTTTATTAAATAAGCAACCCAATTTTAAAATTGAAGATGCTATTAGTTTTATGATTTATATGCTACATTCTTGTGGGTTTATTAATATAAAGAATAAAGATAATGGTATGATCAGTGTTCATCATAAAAAATCTACGGCTAATCTCTTGGAAAAGTACACATATTTAGTTAGGAAAATTAAACCAATGGAATGGGGGGATTGAAATGCAAGACGATTTTTTGACTTTTTATGTCCGCAAAGCGAAAGGATATAGGAAAATCACAACCTATAAGTCTAGAGATGGAGAATTATCAAAGTTTCATGATAAAGCGAATGAATCCCTCCAAAAGAGGTTAAAACAATCGATTTTTGCCAAAGCATACATTAAAAAAAGATCTATTATTACAAACGCAAAATCCCATCTTTACAATGATATATTTATATCAATGGATATAAAAGACTTTTTTCAAAGTATTAATCATAACAAATTGATTGAAACCTTGTATTATGAAATAAATAGAAACTATGTGCAGCACTTTAGTAAGCTACAATGTGAAACATTGATTAAATCATGCTCGAATTCAAATAATGGCTTAGCTATAGGATTAAAGCCTTCCCCAATATTGGCTAATATCTATTTAAAAGAATTCGATGGTATTTTGTATGGCTGGCTCAAAAAAGCTGATTTAAACAATGTTATATATACGAGATATGCTGATGATTTAGTAATCTCATACAGATTCTTGGAAAATGACGATTTGCTAGAAAATGAAAAAATCATAGAAAAAGTAAAAGAATTGTTAAAGAGGTATTCCTTGTCCTTAAATAACCGAAAAACACGTATAATAAATCTTAATATTTCAAATCATGTTAAGATAACAGGAATCAACATCACTAAAGATGGTAATAATTTTAGAACACTGACGGTAGGAAGAAAAATGAAAAATGAGCTCTACCATAGAGCGATTAAAGCCTATCAGCAAAAAGAAACAAATGATGATTGGGTTATAGAGACGAATAAAATTCGTGGGCTACAGTCTTTTGTACTTTCGGTTGAAGGATTAAATTATCAGAAGATATATTCGGATAAAATGCTTGATATAGTTAAGCAACTTGGGTTTGGTTCTTTAAAGGAACTGATTGATGCACTTAAATACACTTAAACAATATGGCGAAATCCCTCCTTGTTTTGCAAAAAGGTATATTTCGCTGAATTGTATCAAATAGCGGGTGCAAAGACATAAAACAACTGAATAGTTGATACAACGAAAAACCCTTGATTTCAAGGGTTCTTCGCATTGCATGGCGATTTTTGAGCGGTTTGTTTCAACCCCTTTTTCGCCCTCAAATGATTTTTGCGTTAGGGGGGTCGTGAGGATTAACCCCCTTTGGCACTTTTTAACCCCCCCTAAGAAATGGAAAATTTTTCGTATTTTACCATAGTTCCATCCTTGAATTTAAAGGTTAATTCATTGCCGGGTGCTACAAAAATTGCATCCACTAAGCTGTAAAATAAGCTTTCGTCAAACTCGGATATAAGAGTTTTATTCTCGTTTAAGGTGCTAAGCAGTTTCTGCGTTTCTTTCTTTTTGAAAACTTGTACTGTCCGTTTTTCCTCAAGGTCTTTCAGTTTGGAGGTTTCTCTTTGGTATCTTTCCGCAGCCTCAGAATAACGTTTTTCATATTCGGTTTGGTTTAAGGCATATTTTCCGTTTTCAGCTATGCATAACCGAATATCCTCTGCGGCGGCATTCACACATTCCTGCTGTTTTTCTATCTGCGTATCAATCCTGCTTGTATCGGCAAAGGTACATACTAATTCACTTATGGTAGATAAAATCTCGTCTCTATTTTCGATAGTTGAATTAAAAATATCCACAAAGGCTTGTTTTAGTTGTTCCTCGGTAAAATGAGGTGTGGAGCATTTTTCTTTATTTTTGAATTTTTGATTGCATTGCCAAATAATACGGCGATATTTACTGGTGCTATGCCAGACCTTGCCACCGTAAAATCCACCGCAGTCCTCGCAGATAATCTTGCTTGCAAATACCCCGGCAGTGCTTTTCCGCTGACCTTTTCGTTTTTGAAACTCAATCTGTACAAAGTCAAAGGTTTCAGGCGGTACAATGGCAGAATGGCTTTCTTCAATGTAATATTGCTGAACCTCGCCCTCGTTAACCTTTTTCTTTTTTGTTAGAAAATCCACCGTAAAGGTTTTTTGCAAAACGGCATCCCCCTTGTATTTCTCATTGGTTAGGATACTTTCCACCGTACTGGATTGCCATACCTCTCTTTTTGCAGGGGTAGGGATTTTCTGCTCTGTTAAATGACTTGCAATATATGACGGGGTTTTACCTTCTAAAAACATTTTATAAATTATTCTCACGGTTTTGGCTTCACTCTCTATTATCTCAGGAAGTCCGTTATCACCCTTTTTGTAGCCGAGAAAGTGTTTATAGGGTAAATTGATTTTACCGTCTGCAAACCGTTTTCTTTGTCCCCAGGTAACATTTTCTGATATTGAACGGCTTTCCTCTTGTGCAAGGCTTGACATAATGGTAATGAAAAGTTCTCCCTTGCTGTCCAATGTATAAATATTCTCCTTCTCAAAATATACCTCCACACCTTTTTCCTTTAACTTTCGAACCGTTACAAGGCTGTCCACCGTATTTCTGGCAAATCGGCTGACCGACTTTGTGATAATAAGGTCAATTCGCCCAGCCAGAGCGTCCTTTACCATACGGTTGAAACCCTCACGGTTTTTGGTGCTGGTGGCGCTTATGCCCTCATCGGTGTAAA
>CAYPLH010000100.1:0-8656 GCA_964411505.1 uncultured Clostridiaceae bacterium
ATCTGCGTTCTTTGTGTATCTGTCATTTCGGCTCCTCCAATCCGAAGGAAATCCGCCCTTGGAAAATAAGGCCATTGTAAGTTTCCTTCTACTTAAAGCCGAAAAACTTAACCCCCTAAATAAAAGATAGCCCACTGAGCAGAGAATCCAGCTCGGTGGGCGTGATAGTTTTCGTAAGGCTTTTATTCTATTTTAATGAAGGCATCCTTGAAGCCCGCCGCCTTTACTCTTTTGAGCATGGCATCTGCGTTCGCTTTTACCAAATATGCGCCGACTTGGACGCGATACAGCTTATTTGGTTCGGTAGGGACAGGTGCTGAGGGTTTTGGCATTTCGCTTTCCGTGAGCAACCTATTGACCTCGGCTCGAAGAGCATCCATCGATTTGCCGTGTTTAGGAAACCAGTGCATCACATCTGCATGATTGCTGGCAATGCCCAGCTTGTAACCCTCACTGTGGCAAATGATGTTCTTTTCGGTTAAGCCATAGAGTTTACAAAGATATACACAAAGTTCAACGGCCTCCCGGTACACCTTGTTAAAATAGGTGATATCCGAAAGACCGTCCTCGCAAATTTCAAAGCCTATATGGGTATCGTTGGCCGAGCCTTTCGAGCCGGAACCGCCATGCCATCCACGATGATTCCACGGCAGCGTCTGGTAGGTGGCAATCGAGCCGTCAGCCAGTTTGCCGATGAAGGCGTGGACGCAAACTTGTCTACCGCCCGGCTTATCCTGGTTCCAATGGTTGTTATACTGGTTTTTGCCCAGCAAACCATCGTCAGGACCCACGTAGCGTTTGAGGTTTGGATTGTTCGCTCCGGTGGAATGCACCATGATTCCTTTTGGAGTAATGGTTCTGCCTGCCTTGTAGCAAGCATTATTCGTTAATATTAACTTACGTAAATTCATTAAAATCACCTCGCAATTAAAGCGTTGTATCTGTCGTAAGAGCGGTAGGATATAGAGGATAGGTAAACTTCAAGTCGCAGTAAGCAGTTGATGATGTACCGTCACTTCCCATACAGACATAAAGTCCATAACCTGCGGGTATCCTTGCCTGACGCATTTGAATGTGAATGTGCAGAGATTCAGCAGAGGTATTTGACCCTACGGGTGTACTCCGTGAGATTCTGGTGAAAGTCTCTTCGTCGTTCGAAATATAGAAGTCCAGTTCTTTCTCGCTTGTATCTGATTGGCGGCAAAGGGTTATCAAATGGCAGTCATAAGTTGCAGGATAAAGTAATCCGCCCTGACCTCCAATGACTACGCTGTTAATGGGCAATACCGTATGCAGTGGGCCACGAACGCTGTTGGCACCACCAGAACCCGAAACATTACCCGCTAAGATATATCTCAGGTAGCTTATCCTGGTAAATGGATTGATAGCTGCTGTTGCGGTGGATGTCAGATTTATTGCGGATGTTACATTTTCCACTCTTTCCAATATGAACAGGCTTTCACCCGGAGCTACGGTAGCGTCTCCGATGGAAAACCTTTGATTTGTCCAATATGCTGTGCAAGTCGGATTCGGATCTGTACCTACCCCATAGGCAATGTTCGTTTCATCTTCGATGCCCCTTATGGCTTTGGCAAAGGTCTTGACTGTATTGCGGAGGGTGTCTTGGATTAGCAGCTGCACATTGCTTGCGGCAGGGCTGCCTAAAACCGTAACAAAGGTATATGTTACCGTGCCGATTACTACGTTGTTGCCATTCGCTATGCCACTAAATGTGATGGACGCTCTCCGGCTGATCATATCCGGCGCAGAAGCGGTTTCTATTGGATGCAAATGGTTGAGAAGAATTCCTGTCCTCATATACAGCGTGTCACGCGTATCATCGAGTAAACTGTGCGTGGTATTCAGCAGTGCATAATTGTCATTTAACAGGTTATAAGTGAGATTTAGCATATTGTTTATTTCTTCAATATCCAGTTCAGCCAAGGCAGAAAGAACCTGATTGAGCCATTCCTGAGCGGGCGGCTCTGGTGGCTCGGCTATACCGTCTGCAAGAGCCTCCTCGACGATGGATAAGATCCGAACGCTTTTTCCGACTACATCACCATACGTAACCCTTATCTCCAACTGACCCAAACTACAAAATAGTTGCAGCACCTCTTTTATATATGGTTAAAGAAGGCATGCAGCAAGCTCTTGAGACGTTTGTTAAGAATGGCGGTATTTTAGTTACCGGCTTTATGAGCGGAATTGTCGATCAATCCGATAATGTTTACTTAGGAGGTTATCCGGGGCCTCTTCGCAAGTTGAGCGGCATCTGGGTAGAGGAAATTGACGCACTGCCACCGGAACGCTGCAACACTATTCGATTTGCGGATGGTAAGGAGGCTGCCTGCCGCCTGCTTTGCGAAATAATCCATTCCGAAGGAGCAGAAACCTTGGCTGAGTTCAGCAGTGATTTCTATGCCGGACATATGGCGGTGACACGCAATAATTATGGTGAAGGCTCTGTCTTCTACATAGGAACCGAATTGGTGTCATCAGCAATGGATAAGGTTTTAGGCATGGTTACCGAAGCTGCACAGATCAGATCACTAACTGCCGAGCCCACCAGTTTAGAAATTGCTTGTAGAGAATCGGACGAGCGTAAACTGTGGTTCATTATGAATTTTACTGACGAAGTATTGCCGCTACCAACTGAATTTGCCGGTAAAACAGATTTACTTTCTGGATGTGAGCTCATCTGTGGAACTATGCTCAAAAAGTATGAAACTTATTTGGTCTGTAATGACTAAAGGGACAAATTACTTATTGCAGTACACGGCATTTTTATAGAGGCTTTTCTGCTGAAGCAGGGTACGTCATTTAACCGATATATGAAATACTCGCAGTGTATATTTGTGCTATGCTGAATACCGTTGAACTTTTCGCGGGTGCGATTAAATAGTTTGTAACAAATATGAAATAACATGTAAATTCATAGCAAAGCGCATAGCTTAAAAGGTGAAAAGATTGCGAGGCAATCTTTTTTCTTTTTGAAAACTTAGAATAAAGCTGGTTAGTGACTTAGTGTTTTGGTTCAAAAATAGGAGGAATAGTTTATGTCTGACAATCCAAATTATTACGCTCAGGAAGCACCACCGCTTCAACGCCCCAGTAAAAAGAGAGGGCGCCGTTTCATTAAAACAATAGCAATCCTTCTTGTCATAGCAATTTTGTCCATGGCAGTAGTTAATTATTTCATTGAACCCGTCTTGATATCAAGGCTAACCAAGGGGAATTTGTTTGGTTTCCATACACCTGGCATTGCTGCAGATGAACTGAAAAATCAGCAAACTATTACAAAACCGGCAGATAAGGAAATCAGGGATTTCGGCAGGTTTGCAAAGAAGCTGTCAATCCGTTTTTATCTTTCATTGACTCGCGAAGAAAAGGAAGACTTTCAAGAAATAAAAGTTGGTGCCAAACAAATAACTGCTTTCTTAAGAGGCGCGGAACCCGTCCAAAGCTCAACTGATACTAATACAACAGCTCTAGGTCTTGAAAAGGTTAACGGGTCACTTGAGAAAGGTACACAATCATATTTGCACTTTAATCTTGTAACCGCTGCGCTGGGAAGTCCAATGAGTTTATCAGTTAAGGCGAAAAACTCCGGAGAAGAAGACGAAAAGGAAATCTATGATCCCGAAGTATTAAATGATATTTCAGTGTTGCTATATTCAAGCGGATATCCTGAACTTGCGGCTGCAGTTACATCCATGGTGGCCGCTGATTATCCAGAGAATCCAGTGTCTGCGTTAAATTTTGGAACAATTTTGAGAGAGACAAATGCAGATGAAGATGCATTCAATGTTCTACAATACGCTCTGAGGATGAGCCCGAGCAGCGAGCCGATTTTATACAGTCTTGGCATGTGTGCGCTTGACCTGGGGAACACCTCCTATGCGCAAACCTGTTTCTCGAAAATATTATCACTGAATGCTTCAAGCGGCCCCGGCCATCAGGGGATGATGCTATGTTATATGGACACTGAAAACTATTCGTCAGCCTTTAAACATATGATCGAGGGCGCCAGAGAAGGCTATACAACGATGGTAACCGTAATTTCATTGCCTTCTCCTTTTTTAGGGCATCTTAGGATAAGTACCAAATTACCGCGCAAGGATGTTGTCACCTCCAGAATGTCACACCAAATATTCTCGGCAATTTTTCTTATTTTTAAATATTCAAGCTCCGAACTCTCTCCACCAGTATTCGGCAAACACTCGTCGATGTCCCTTGCCAAAACAATTACAGCATGCGCATCTGCAGAACCAAACATTTGTAAGTATCGGGAACGCATACGTATATGTTCTTCATTACCTGCAAGGCCGGTTATCAGCTCATGAAGAAATTTCTCCCTAGAGAAAGGCAGAAGCTCTTTCAGCTGTTTGCGCAGCTGTAAATCTTCCTCCTGCTTTTCCAGATTACTGAAAAATGATTTGCCTGTTCTTTCAAGGATTTTAGAAAGCTCAAGAAAGTCAATGGGTTTTACCAGGAATGCTTCAATACCCAAATTAGCAGCGGTCTTGGCATATTCAAATTCCTCGTAGCCTGTAATCATGATAATCTTCATATCGTTTTTGATAGCAACCATGGATGAATTATAATATGCATGATGGACAGTTCAAGTCCATCTGTACCAATCAACCGTATGTCGGTTATCAAAAGATCCGGAGGATTTTCCGCGGCAAGCTCTAATGCTTGCTGAGCGCTCTCGGCTTCCCCTGTAATCACCATTCTGTACCTCTCCCAGTTGACATGCCTGATCAGCCCGTTTCTCTGGCGTTCCTCATCATCAACAATCAATACCCTTATCATATTTATTCCTCCTGCTGGTTTTTTCATAAATGCTATGAATTGCCCCTATGTATAAGCTTTTGTTCCGCATTTTCTGAAAGGCGGAACGGTATCCTGACCTCCACTGAAGTACCTGAATTGATTGTACTCTTTATGCTCAAGCCATGATCCACTCCATAATGCATCTTTAGACGTTCATTTACATTACGCAAGCCAAAACCCCGCTGCTTTGCGCTTCGGTAAGGTGTGTTCAGCAGCCCGCTAATCACATCGCTTGTCATTCCGCATCCGTTGTCTATAACTTTCAGGATTATTTCTTTATCCATTTGCACTGCTTCAATCGAAAGGCTGCCGTAACCAGAGTACCCACATATGATTATATATATTGCTCCTGCATCTTTATACTTTCATCTTTCAGTTTTTCTACAAGACTGTGTTTATTATTGTGACATTAGCGAATAAACCAAAGCTTTGCATGTTCTTTTTCATTGGCTGCAGTTGCTTCAAAAGTTGCGGCAATCTGCCTTACAAGCTTTTCGTCAACATCAACATTAATCCTCCTTGTTCTTTGTTCCATATTATTACACATTTATATTGTTTTCCTATATTTTCTATGTTATCCTATAAGAACACTTGTTCGCTTAGGAGGCATAATGTCGAATGCTGCTCTTCGCCTTGATACATATGAACAGCATACCCCTCAAGTTTCATACCGGCCGCGCTCTCCTCGCAACACTGGATACCACAAGCTTGTTGCTGATAATTACGAAGAGTTGGAAGGTGTCTGGGATTCCATCTATCAACGCATGTATGGTTACTGGCGTCCTCATGTTCTCGATGTTATATATAAATACCTCGACTGCGGCGATCCGCATCTTGGATTTGCCCGTGTTAAGTGCAACGACTGTAATACAGAGTACCTGCTCCCCTTCTCCTGTAAATGCAGAGGCTTCTGTCCATCCTGCCACCAAAGACGCGTAGTTGAGTTTGGAGAATATCTACACGACGAAGTTTTAGAAGATGTTCCTCATCGCCAATATGTCTTCACTATACCCAAAAGACTACGTCCATATTTCATGCATAACAGAAAACTACTTGCGAAGCTTAGTCTTTGCGCCTGGGAAGTGCTGTCAGACTATCTCAAAACAAGTGTTTCCGCCAGCGTAAATGATGATAATATCAAACCTGCAGCCGCTATAGCTGTTCAAACATTCGGAGAATTGTTAAATTTTAATTCGCATCTCCACGTTATAGCCGCGGACGGTTGCTTTAATGAAAATGGGGATTTTCTTCTTGGCATATCCCCAAACGCAGATGATCTCACCGAGCCTTTTGTTAATGCTGTCTTAAAGATGTTGAAAAAGGAGAAGTTAATCAACCTGGCAGTAATTAACAATATGTCTACCTGGCAGCATTCAGGATTTAATGTTCATTGCAGCAGCTCAGTAAATTTCTCTGATACAGAAGCTATCGAAAGACTTGCCCGCTATATTGTCCGTGCACCTATTTCTCAAGAGTGAATGAAATACATTCCTGAGGCAAATTCTTCTGATGGCGAAGGCAAGGTTATTTACGAAGGTAAAACAACCGGTAGATTTGAGACCTTCTCCGCCCTCGACTTTTTAGCTCGCCTTGTTACCCACATTCCCAACAA
The DNA here is from genome assembly GCA_964411505.1 of uncultured Clostridiaceae bacterium. Classification (GTDB taxonomy): domain Bacteria; phylum Bacillota; class Clostridia; order CAYPLH01; family DUMO01; genus CAYPLH01. The sequence goes on from CAYPLH010000100.1 coordinate 6,452, forward strand.
ATATGAGCAAACTGTACGCTACTACGGTTATTACTCCAACAAATCTCGAGGCGTTAGAGCTAAAGCTAAAGCTAATGATGCTACAGTAGAAATATCTAGTGAGAGCACAAATATTTCTTCCTGCTCTGACCACAGTGCTACTTGCCCCAACCAAGGGGACATTGCAGTCGCTCAGCCTCAAACTCCTGCGCAAGCCGAAGACCTTACAATAAAAATACCCATTTCCCTCTCCCGAAAACGCTTCAAAAAAAACTGGAGTAGGCTAATCCAAAAAATATATAACGTAGATCCATTGAAATGTCCAAATTGCGGAGGCAAGATGCGGATTATTGCTTTCATCGAAGAGGAAACTGTAATCCGCAAAATCTTAAAGCACCTTAATAAGTGGTTGCCACAATACCACGACCCACCTGATCATCTAGGTAATTATAATATGCCCGCTTCTCTAAATGTCGATACTATTCCATCACTTAATGAAACTTTGGAGAATACACAACTGAATATGTTTTCGGAAAGAACCTACGAATGGTGGGAATCAAACAACAAGCTGAATTCCAGTATTACATGTCAAAATATGAAAAGTTATACGCACCAGAAAGACATTACATCCTATCTTACAGAGGATGAATACCAACACCCATTTGAAGATGAATTCTCACAAGAAGTTTTCTACGAAGACTAATAGAGATTAAATTAAAAAGTTTCAACACTTCAAAATTTGGAGCTTTATTTAAGCACATTCAAATTTCCATTGTCATTCTGAATGAATACTAATTTCAATTTTTTCTCACCCCAAAAACCACTCAGTACTAGTGTTTATAGAAATATATCTAAATAAAATGAGAATTTCATCTAAATTTACACTTGCCTGAACCCAAAATCTCTAGGTATAATGAAAGCAAGTTCCTATCCATCTTACGTCCTGATTTGTCATTGCCTTTATATTCTCTGCTGACTTACGTAGAGACACATTCGTAACATTTTCAATCATCTTTTCAACTAGATTTGCAGATATATGACCAATAGTCTCCATACTTAAATATTCATCAAGTAAATATCGGTAACTCTTCTTTCCAGTTTCATCTTTATACTCGTAGACCCTTCTGTCTACCTCTACCGGGCCCATGATTGTTTTTATGCAAGTATGCTTAAATACCTTAAATCTGAAAAGCTTCTTGTCTCTCTTCTCCAAAAGCATATTATCTAAATTTACAAAAATCTCTGCAAGCATTTTACATGCTTGATCACATGCATGTTTATATAAATTTTTCTCTAACTCCTTGAAATTAACTCCATTTACATCTACACTTAAACTATACATAAATCCTCCCATAAATGTTTTCTTCGTCGTTAACATTATACAGGATGATTATTGTATATGGGAGATATCTTTATGATGTCTCCTATTTATTTACTTTTCTTGCCAACTATAATTATACTCTAAGGCTCTCCCGGTCTTTTTGTTTTGTGTATTCCTACTTTACTCTGTATAATTACATGGTTTTCCATAGGTTTTCGGTCAGAATTAGGCTATTCCCTCGTTTGAATCTGCGTTTTTTTACACGAAGCCCCACGCCGCTGTCCGCTTTGAATAGTTTTAGAGATTTGACCGCCCCCACCGGTCGCCGCTCTCGACGGTGATTCGAGAGTGACAGGATTTACAAAGAGCCATGAGGTTACTCTTCTCATTGCCGCCGCCTTTGGATAAGGGGAGGAGGTGGTGTACCTCTTCGGCGGGAGTGAGCCTACCTTGTTTCTCGCACTCCTCACAAAGAGGATGCGACTTGATGTAGCGGTCACGGATACGCTTCCATGCACGACCGTATCTTTTGTTGGAAGCAGGGTCACGTTCGTACCGGTTATAGTGTTTGGTCATAGTCTTTTGATGCTCGGCGCAGTATTGCTCGCTGTCTGCAAGCCGACCGCAGCCTGGGTAAGCACAAGGACGCTTAGGTTTGTATGGCATGGGTTCACCTCCTTTTAGGCATAAGAAAAGCCCCCGCAGGATTTCTCCGACGAAGGCTTTCAGGATTCTATTTTGCTAACTTTACCATAACACAAAGGCAATAGTAGAAAACAGTAGAATTTACTGTATGCTTTTCGGAATGCTCACCGCACAGAGGGCTTTTCTGTGTATGCGATAAACATTATCGATGCTGTAATTCATATCCACTGCAATCTGCTCCCAGGTCTTGAAGCAGAGAT
>CAYPLH010000101.1:0-7983 GCA_964411505.1 uncultured Clostridiaceae bacterium
TTGCAGTATTGGAGATGATTCTTCATGAAAGAAAAGCTACCTCTGAATAGACACCGTTATCGGAATGATATGTTCGATAATCTCAATAAACATATTGAGATTGTTCCGATTACGTGGTATACTATGTAAAAAGCCGGGAGGTGAAACGATGCAATATATAGCCGTAAAACAAGCTACGGAGCGCTGGGGCATATCCGACCGCCGTGTCCGTGTGCTTTGCGCGGAGGGGCGAATAGAGGGCGTCATTAAAAAGGGGCGTTCCTATTTAATCCCGGAGGACGCGTTAAAGCCCATTGACGGACGCAGCCTGCGCGGTAAGGAGATCCCGGAACAATACGCCGCGCTGTTCACCGCTATTGATGAGATGAAGGCGGAGCTTGACCGTCGTCGCCCTCTGACCAGCGGGGAATTAAAACGCTTGCAGGATGAATTCCTTGTGGAATTTACCTACAACTCCAACGCCATTGAGGGCAACACGCTCACTCTGCAGGAAACCGCGCTTGCTCTGGAGGGTGTGACGATTGATAAAAAACCGCTGAAAGACCATCTGGAAGCGGTGGGGCATCGCGATGCCTTCCTTTATGTCGTTTCCCTTGTCAGCGATAAGGTTCCGATTTCGGAACGGATTATCCGTGAAATCCATTCCCTTGTCTTGATAAACAAGCCGGAAGACAAGGGTGTGTACCGTAGAATCCCAGTTAAAATAATGGGCGCAAACCACGAACCGCCGCAACCTTACCTTGTTCCGGTGCAGATGGAAAGGTTGCTTGCAGACTTGTCCCCCGATAACCGTCACATCATAGAAACAGCAGCACTTTTCCACCTGGACTTTGAGGGCATTCACCCTTTTATTGATGGCAACGGGCGTACCGGGCGGCTAATTTTGAACCTGATGCTGATGCAGGCGGGCTACACGCCTATCGACATGAAGTTTGCCGACAGGAGAAAATACTATTCCTGCTTTGATAGTTATTATCGGGACAACGATGCGTCCCCGATGGTAAATATGGTGGGAGCATATGTAAAGGAAAGGCTATCGCAATATTTAAGCCTGTTACAAGATTAAAATAAGGCACCCCGCACAAAATCTGAGTGAGCGGTAAACTTCTGTCCTCAAAATGCGAAGTTGTATATCTCACACTAGAAACAAGGCGCGTGGAGTAACTTTAAATGCTGAACTCAATAGAATTTTTGAAGATGACGCAGTGTCAGAAGAGTAGAAAGCGAGTGAAGCAACAGGTCTTAATGATAATTGGAGGATACGAATAATGGATAATGCTTATCAATGGGTGTCATTTTACGAAGCGCTTGCCGACAAACTCCTCGCATACAGCGACAAGAGGAATGAACTCTTCGAGTTGATGAAAAAGGTGCGGTCAGAGCAACTGCTTATGAAGTACCTCAACTTCGAGCGCGAGGTATCCGCATTCTGATAATGTAAGCAGGAGTGAATTTCGCTATGCGTCAGACGATAACTTCAACGTTGATGTTTCTTTCATCGACCTAAGAAATTCAGATAGCAGCATTGCCAATTTGATAGCGAAGGTGTGTTGAAAAGTAATAAAACCAGTTGAACGGAGGGATTAGCAATGCCATTTACCATCGTCCGGCAGGACATCACAAAAATGAAAGTTGACGCAATCGTCAATGCCGCCAACACCGATCTGCAAATGGGCGGTGGAGTTTGCGGAGCTATTTTCAAAGCGGCAGGAGCGGCACAGCTTCAAGCTGCCTGTTATAAACTCGCCCCAATTAAGACGGGCGAGGCAGTTATTACACCAGGCTTCAACCTCCCGGCAAAGTTCGTTATCCATGCGGCGGGTCCGGTTTATCGGCAGTGGAATAAGGAACAGAATGAGCATCACCTCCGTGCTGCCTATACGAATTCATTGAAAAGGGCCGTTGAAAACAAGTGTGAAAGCATAGCGTTTCCGCTTATTTCAAGCGGTATTTATGGCTATCCGAAAGACAAGGCCCTTCAGGTGGCAACCTTGGCTATTCAAAAATTCCTTACTAATCACGACCTTGATGTGAAACTGGCGGTGTTTGACAAGTCAGCATTCACCATCAGCCGCGAACTGCGCGGAGAAGTTGAGAGCTACATCGACGAGCATTACATTGACGCGCATCAAATAAAACGGCGGCAGCTTCTTGATGCGGAGCGGGAAGCCCTATATGAAGCTGATGGGGGTATTAGCAAATACAACAAACCAATTTTTGAAGAGATGATAGCTCTGTCTGTTGGTGCAGCGATCCCTCTTGATGATTTGGTGGGGAACCTTGACGAGCCTTTCTCCCATATGCTCCTACGTTTGATTGATATCAAGGAAATGACGGATGTGGAGGTTTATAAGCGTGCCAATCTCGACCGCAAGCTGTTCTCCAAGATACGGACAGGCAAAGGCTATATGCCAAGTAAGCGTACGGCTATTTCTCTTGCCGTGGCATTGGAATTATCTATCGATGAAACCCACGACCTTTTGAAGCGAGCGGGTTATGCACTTTCTCACGCTGTCAAGTTCGATGTTATCATTGAGTATTTCATTACAAACGGCAAGTACAATGTTTTCGAGATAAATGAGGTGCTGTTCGAGTACGACCAGCCGCTGTTGGGAGGGTGAGTAAATGGTATATATGTAATGATCCCGTATGTGATCCAGTTTGCGATTTTTGTTGGTTTTGTGAACATAACGAGTATGGTTACCTACTTGTTGCATAAAGGGTAAAAAAGAGGAATTTAGTGATGGTTTAGGATATTGCGATGAATTTAAATGCAGTATACATGAGAAACAGCTGTAATGTCGCTTTCGAAGCGACCGAAAACCCCCAGCTAAGTAGTATTCTAAGGTTAAAGTAAATCTTAGGAGGCTACGAAAATGAAAAAAGGATTAACGGAATTAGTATTTATACTCGACAAAAGCGGCTCAATGAGTGGACTGGAAGCTGACACCATTGGTGGGTACAATTCAATGCTTAAAAAGCAGCAGGCAATTGAAGGCGAATGTCACATTACAACGGTGTTATTCGATAACTACTACGAACTGCTTCACGATCGTATCGATCTTAAGGCGGTCAGTGCTATTACGGAGAAGGAGTATCAAGTCGGTGGATCGACTGCACTTCTTGATGCAATCGGTAGAACAATTCACAAGATTGGTAACGCCCAGAAGCACACCGCTGATGACTATCGTGCTGAAAAGGTAATGTTTGTTATTATCACAGATGGCGAAGAAAATTCCAGTCGCGAATACTCTGCAGAAAAGGTCAAAATGCAGATTGAGCGTCAAAAGGCGACATACGGCTGGGAGTTCATCTTCCTTGGCGCAAACATTGACGCGGTTCAGACAGCCAAGCGCTTCGGCATTGCTCCGGACAGAGCGATTGATTATCTGGCCGACAGCGAAGGAACACAATTAAACTATACAGTAATGGCGCAGGCAGTAGCGACATTCCGCGAAGCGGGAACTGTTGACGAGGCTTGTTTTGAGGAAATCCGCAAGGATGTAAAACGTCGGGGAGATCGGAAATAATGCTGGGAGCGATTATAGGAGACATCGTAGGCCTGGTCTATGAATGGCATAACATCAAAACAAAAGAATTCCCGTTGTTTGGCGACGACTGCTTTTTCACATATAATCCACTATTGACCTGTCACCGAGAACGGACAAAACGAAAATTACAGACCAGACATCAATCTGATGCTATCGTTCTAGGTCGAGTGTATGAAATGGATGTCGGATAGGTTGAGTGGTTCTTTCCAGAGTTGGTTGAAATATATCCAGAAATATGATACAAAACGTTGTTTATGATGTATTAATTTTTTTAAAGTGTACGGATTCGAGTGATATTATATACTAATTAACATTAAGTAAAAGCTTAGTCTATTTTGTTTTACCTGAAAACAATAATACAGAGCATTATTATATATATAAAAGTTGCTACTAGAGAAACTAATTATTGTAAAGTACTACAAGGTCTTATACAATGCGAGTTTATAAAACACACATTGACAAGCCGGTCTATTCAGTATAGACTTATAGTGTGAGGTTGATATTGCATAGACCAAGGAGATTTCCCATGGAAGTATATAAACTTACTGAAAGTGAAGAAAAGTTTGCAGATATCATTTGGCAGAACGAGCCGATAGGTTCTGGTGATCTCGTGAAGCTATGTGAAAAAGGAATGAATTGGAAAAAGTCCACAACATACACGGTACTAAAAAAGTTATGTGATAATGGCATTTTTCAAAATCAAGATGCTGTAGTTTCGCATCTAATTACAAAGTATGAATATTATGCAAAACAAAGCATACGTTTTGTTGAGGATACTTTTGGAGGATCGTTGCCCAAATTTCTAACGGCTTTTATTGGCGGAAAAAAATTGAGCAAACATCAGGCTGAAGAGTTGAAAAGATTGATTGACGATCACAGGGAGGTATAATAATGAGTGAACTATTTCTCTCTGTTTTAAATATGAGCCTTACGGCAAGCTATGTAATCCTATTTGTGATACTTGTCAGGCTAATACTGAAAAAAGCTCCAAAATTTATCTCCTATGCTTTATGGGGTGTGGTTGCTTTTCGTCTGATAATTCCGTTCTCCTTTGAAAACATGTTTAGTCTTATGCCACGGACTATGAATGTTGCACCAATCCCCTATGACATCATTTATCAGCAAAGTCCGCAGATTAATAGTGGGATAGAAGTAGTTGATTTATTTGTAAGCCAATCACTTCCCGCACCGACTGTTGGAGTAAGTGTTAACCCATTGCAGATTTATACAGAAATAGGTGCTTACATCTGGATTATGGGAATAATGGTATTGCTTATTTACAGCCTAGTGTCCGTTTTTCAATTAAAAAGACAGCTTAAAAATGCGCAAGTAGTAGAGCAGAATATCTATGAAGTTAATAATTTGAAAACACCATTTGTGCTTGGCATAATAAGACCAAAGGTATATTTACCAGTTGGACTTAACCATTCCGAAAGAAGCTATATTTTGCTGCATGAACGAACCCATATCAGCCGAAAAGACCATATTATTAAGGTATTAGCCTTTCTTATATTATCCCTACATTGGTTTAATCCTCTTGTGTGGATTGCATTTATGTTGATGAGCACGGATATGGAGCTATCCTGTGATGAACAGGTACTGAAAAAGATGAATACAGATAATAAAAAGCCTTATGCTAATTCATTGTTATCCCTCGCTATTGGACGGCACATTTTAAATGGAAGTCCGCTTGCTTTTGGTGAGGGAAATGTAAGAGGAAGAATTAAAAACGTGATGAATTATAAAAAGCCAAAGCTATGGGTGATGATTGTTTCAGTTATTGTCTTGACAGGTGTTGGAATCGCGCTCTTATCAAATCCAGTAGGCGGTGAGCAAAAAGAGCTAATATACCGTGCTGATGTAGATGGAAACGGACATGAAGAATCTATTTTCATTGATAAATCACAAATTGACAACATGCTTGTAACATTAAGTATATGCAATGAAAATGGCAAAGAAATATGGAGTGATGAGCTTTCCACTTCACATGCAGGCTGGGGTTCACTGTTTCTTTGTAAAATGGATGATAAGCAATATCTTTTGGATTATAATCCATATATTAACCAAGGTTATGCAACATATAGGTATACTCTTTTCACCTTAGAGGACGGAAAAGAGAAGGTTTATCGCAACAACTCGCTTGAGTTTGACATAAACGGAATTGCAGAACTGAATCCGCCCAAAATGGTTGTCTTTGCGGATGAAGTGAATGAACTTTTAAGAAAGAGTGTCCTTCTTTTGAGCACTGAAGGTGGTGAATATTGCTTTGGACCAACTGTGGCAGAGCCGTTTTTCGAGAGATATTCTTGGTTAGATCTAGCCATGGAGCTTTATGACAGTAATGATGACCTTGAAACTAGGCTGGTAAAATACAACGAATATGCACTTTCAAGCCGTAAGTTATACGAGGAAAGATATTTTCCTATGGATAGAGACGAGAGTAAGGTGTCACTTGAACCTATCGCTGCCGAATGGTCATATGATCAAAATATGGGTGCAGATTTTCCTTTCCTTGACTACGCCTCTGATAAAATCGTGATATTCCACGGTTATTTCGGGTTGTTCGTATACGATCTTCATTCACAGAAAATAATACGCAGCCTGAATTTAGCTCCGATTGATTGTCAGTACACTCAGGGTGATAACTACTGTAATGTATCCGTCAGTGCGGATGGAAACACAGTGCAGCTCCATCCTGCTGCTAATGATAATATGTATGTCTATTCTATTTTAGAGAATACTCTTATAGAAGCTCCTTATCAACTGATGAAAGAACGGTTTGATGGTCTTCTTTCCATTACTGATGTAATGGATTTTGATAAAATGGGCAATTCCAGCTCTAATACTGTCAAATTTGGTAATGATGAATTCGGCTATCTCAAAGCCTCTGAATGGAATGTTGGGTCACTTACCTATGTACGAGGCAACAAAATTTACAGATTGTTTGATAATTCAGCAAATAAATGATATACGATTATATATATAATGAACAAAGTTTAAGGCTAAAAATAAACCTTAGATAAATAGTTATCCAACGAAAGGATTGAGTGTTTGGTTTTTAAGGATAAATGCTATACTACAGGCATAACCGGTATAACCAATGAGGGATTGGGTGTCGGGTCAGTCAATGGGTTTGTTGTTTTTGTAGAAGGGGCTCTTCCAGGCGAGGAAGTTTTAGTGCAAATTAGTCAGGTGAAGAAATCCTATGCAAAAGGCAAGGTTGTTGAAATATTAAAAGATTCACCCGAAAGAATTAAACCTTTTTGTAGTGTTTACGAGCGATGTGGTGGCTGTAGTCTACAGCATTTGGATTATGATGCTCAACTTAGAGCTAAAACAGGATTTGTAAAAGACAATTTAACTCGTATCGGGAAGCTACCGGATGTCACTGTTAATAGCACTATTGGCATGGAGAACCCTTTTAATTATAGGAATAATGTTCAGCTTCCGGTGCGAAAGGATACAAGCAATTCTTCTATAGGCTTTTTTGCTATAAAATCCCATGAAATTATTGAAGGGTCTGAATGTGGAATACAACATAAGATTGGGAATAGTATACGAAATATTGTTAGTAATTTTCTTGTAAATAACGGTATTAGTGCTTATGATGAGCAAACCGGAAAAGGTAATGTAAGGCATTTGGTTGTACGCTCAGCTTTTTGTACTGGTGAAACAATGGTTGTGATTGTAATAAACGAAAGAAAGCTGCCAGAGAAGGAAAAGCTTATCAATGCTCTTACGTCAGAATTCCCTGAGATTAAAGGAATAATGCTCAACATCAATACAAAAAGAACCAATGCAGTTTTGGGCAGTGAGTATATAAGTATTTATGGGAAAAATACAATAACTGATTACATAGGCGATTTCAAGTTTCAGATCTCTCCTGTATCATTTTTTCAGATTAATCCTGTGCAGACAGAGGTCCTGTATAAAAAAGCTTTGGAATATGCTTGCCTTTCGGGAAATGAAATAGTTTTTGATTTGTACTGTGGAATTGGGACAATTTCTTTATTTTTGTCGCAGAAAGCAAAAATGGTTTATGGTGTAGAAGTAGTTCCCGATGCTGTGAAAGATGCTCAAAAAAATGCAAAGATTAATGGGGTCTCTAATGTTGAATTTAGGATAGGAAAAGCAGAAGTAGTTATTCCGAAAATGTATCATCAGGGCATAAGAGCGGACGTAGTAGTGGTAGACCCACCTAGAAAGGGCTGTGATGAAAGACTTTTACAAACCATAACAGAGATGGCACCCAAACGAATGGTTTATGTTTCATGTAATCCGGCGACACTGGCAAGGGATTTGAAGTATTTGTCAGAGCATGGGATGACGGTAGAAGAAGTACAGCCGGTGGACATGTTTCCATGGACGGGACACGTTGAGTGCGTGATTCTGATGCAGCGTAGTGGTTTGGAAGACGAAAAATAGGGTTTGA
>CAYPLH010000102.1:0-7746 GCA_964411505.1 uncultured Clostridiaceae bacterium
CATAAAGCTAAAAAAACATCCTGTTTTTTTCACACATTTTTATATTCCATTCACCGAGTTTTCTATCAAAATAAAGCCAATTGTTCTTTATACTGCACTATATCCATCATAACTTTTTTAAAGTTACAAACTTCAACATGTTATATAGAACCTCTTTAATTCTTATGATATAGCTTAAGGACGATTCGAAGAACCCCCCAAGCTTTCTATATTACATAAACTTCTCTAAAACATCCTTATCAACTAGTGAAGCAGAATCCTCATCAGCAAATATTGTCACGTCATTGTGTTTTTTTAACATTGTTGCTGGTATCATATTGCTAACATCATTTTCCAGAGTCATTTTAATAGCGTTTGCCTTTACCTTATATGGAACACATGACACGATTTTTTGACATTGCATTATTTGATAAACTGACATAGAAATAGCCTGCTTAGGAACATCGTCTATAGTTTTAAACCATCCTTCTCCCACTTGCTGCTTCTTGCAGTCATCATCAAGGTCTACAATCAAATAGGTTTCCTTTGTGTCAAAATCAGCAGGAGGGTCATTGAATGCAATGTGAGCATTTTCACCGATCCCGATTAATCCAAGGTCAACAGGTTCACTTTTTAGCTCTTCTGTAAGGTTGGCAATAACGCTTTTTACATCTCCTTCACCTTCAACAAGGTATGCTTTTTTTAGATTGACTTTTTCAATAAACCTCTCTTTGAGGTATTTTCTAAAGCTTGCTGGATGAGTTTCAGGAAGATCAACATACTCATCTAGATGAAACATTTCAACCTTACTCCAATCTACATCCATTTGAACTAGCCATTTAATCGTATCAAATTGGGATGCTCCTGTAGATAGAATAATTCTTGCTTTGCCTTTTTTAGCAATACATTCATTCAGAATTTGCGCAGAATATTCTGCAGCCTTTTTACCTAACTCTTCTGGGTTTTTAAATACTCTTACCTTCATAGAATAACCTCCATATAAATATTGTGATATTGTAAGAAGAACTTTATGCGACAAAAGTCGCCTTTTTTTAAACTTCATTAGATCGATAGTAATCGTTTACTATTATATTATACAATAAATTGATCATACACGCAAGAATTCATTTTGAACCGATTGTTTCCTAAGCCTTGCTGTAATTAGCTGTATTAGAGATGATTGTTCATTTATTAGTTTGCTAAGACCCTCTGAATAGTAACCTGAACGCACTTACTATTAACAGGTAGCTAAAGAGATATAACTTTCGCAATGTTAGGAAATATTAGCGAAATGCAGCCGTAAGATGCGCATTCAGGGATGAAGGACAAAATAAAGAGAATAATTTTGCTGTGTGAGCTGGAAAGTTGGAAAGACACTATTAGTAGCAGAAGCAATCGCATATGCAATTGCTTCTGTTGTTTAAAAAACTATTAAATTTGTGTTTGGTTTATTCTTAATTTATTGCCATCCTTTTATCAGCTTTGCCAACATCCATCAAGAATATTATCTGTTTTTAATGGGTACATATTCATTTTTCTTAGCAACGTTCATATAAGCAGGTCTGATAATCTTTCCGGCATTGATCAGCTCTTCTATTCTATGAGCTGTCCAGCCAGTAATTCTAGCAATAGCAAAAATTGGGGTATAAAGCTCAAGCGGTAGATCTAGCATACTATAAACAAAACCACTGTAAAAGTCAATATTTGCACTGACACCCTTATAAATTTTTCTTTCTTCCGGAATGATTTTAGCAGCTAGCTTTTCCACCATGTTGTAAAGCCTGAATTCATCCATTCGCCCTTTTTCCTGAGAAAGACTTTCAACAAACTTTTTGAAAATATTTGCTCTAGGGTCTGAAAGGGAATAGACTGCATGACCCATTCCATAGATCAGTCCTGTCTTATCGAAGGTTTTCTTATTCAGGATATCCCGAAGGTAGTCAGAAACCTCCTTCTCACTGGTCCAATCAGAAACATTTTCCTTCAAATGCTCAAACATCTGAACAACCTTGATATTGGCACCACCATGCTTTGGTCCCTTCAGGGAGCCTAGCGAGGCCGCCACAACCGAATAGGTGTCCGTCCCGGATGATGTTACGACATGGGTAGTAAATGTAGAGTTATTACCACCCCCATGCTCTGCATGAAGAACCAGAGCAAGATCCAAAATTCTAGCTTCAAGCTCTGAGTATTTACTGTCAGCCCTTAACATATGCAAAATATTCTCTGCAGTAGAAAGCTCAGGTTTTGGTGGATGAATAAACAAGCTATCTCCTTCAAAATAGTGCCTAAAGGCCTGATAGCCGTAGACAGACAAAAGCGGGAATACTGCAATCAATAATAATCCCTGGCGTAAAGTATTAGGAATACTCACGTCATTTGCTTTGGTATCATAAGCATAAAGTGTTAATACACTTCTGGCCAGTGTATTCATCATATCAGAGCTTGGTGCTTTTAATATGATATCTCTCACAAAACTAGTAGGGAGTGTTCTGTATCCAGCAAGCAGATTTGAAAAGTCCTCTAGCTCTTTTTGTGTCGGCATTTTGCCAAATATCAACAAATATGTGGTTTCCTCAAATCCAAACCGCTTTTCATCTATAAAGCCCTTAACAATATCCTCAATGTCATATTCTCGGTAATAAAGCTTTCCCTCACAAGGCACCTTCTTATCATTGGTTATTTTAAAAGCTTGAATATCTGAAATCTCTGTAAGTCCAGTGAGTACACCGTTTCCACTTAGATCCCTGAGTCCTCTGTTAACCTCATGCTTTTTGTATAGAGCCGAATCTATTAAGTTGTTTTTCATGCACAAATCTGTAAGCGATAAAATCTCCGGTGTAATCTCCGAATATTTATTGTCTAAAGTATTAAATGTAGTACCGAGCATTATTTCCCCCTTATTTTCCAAAAAACTATACGGTAACCTTCTTGTCAACCATATGAATATTTTCATTGGGGCATCTGTTAAAGCACATTCCACAGGCTTCACATTCCTCAGGATCAATTTCCCAAGTATCAGATTCTTTAAGGTCAATTGCAAAGGAACAGCAAATTGTATAACATATTGCGCAACCTTCTCCGCACCCACAGTTTAAGCAACGCTTTGCTTCACTGACAGCTTCTTCTTCGGTAAGTGTCCTAGTGTAGTTTGAAAAGTCCTTAACCCTGTCCTCACCATTGATGGTATATAGGTTTACACCCTCGCCATCCTTAAAGTATCCGGATCTTCTCAAAACAGCATCCTTATCAACTACCGGGTATTCAGGCTCATATTCAAGAACAGCCTTGTCCCCGGATATCGCCTTATCTATAGAAACAGCTGCACGTTTACCTGCTGCAATTGCGGCAATTACATTATCAACCTTTTTGACATCTCCACCAGCATATACACCTTCAATGCTTGTAGCCCCAGTTTTTTCATCACACTCAATTATACCATACTTGTCAACCCTTGCGCCACATAAGCAATCTTCATCAGCATTCTGACCAGTTGCTGCTACTACTAGGTCAACGGGTAGAACAAACTCAGCTGACTGTACTTCTTCTGGCCTTCTTCTACTGGAAGCATCCTTTTCACCAAGCACCTGATTAACCATACGGATTCCGCCAACTTTACCTTCTCTTACCACAACTTCCTTAGGTGAAACAAGGTACATAACCTTAATACCTTCTGCCTCTGCCTCTTCAATCTCTTCAGCTGTTGCAGGCATTTCATCTCTTGTACGTCTGTATGCAATATAAACATCTTTTGCTCCGAGACGTCTTGCAGTACGAGCAGCATCAACTGCTGTAAAGCCTCCGCCGACAACCACTACTTTGTTTCCAACTTTCACCTGTTTGCCATCATATACATCCTTGAGGAAATCAATTGCATGGACTACACCATCAGCATTTTCACCCGGCACATTTAAACTGCGCCCCTTTTGTGCTCCGACACCCATAAATATTGATTTATATCCATCAGCTTTTAGTGAGTCAATTGTTATGTCTTTCCCTAAAGCCTTGTTACCTATGAATTCAATACCCATTGATTTGAGCATGTCAATTTCTTCATCCAGTACACTGTGGTTCATTCTGAATCTTGGAAGTCCATATCGCAGCATTCCACCAAAATATGATTCTTTTTCAAACACAGTTACCTTATATCCTGCTTTTGCAAGATTGAATGCTGCTGATAATCCAGCAGGTCCGGATCCGACAACAGCAATCTTATCATTTTTACCTTCAGCTGCTTTTACATCAGGCTTCCAGCCTTGTTTCTTACCATATTCAAGAACAAATCTCTTTATAGCTCTTATCGGAATAGTAGTCCCTATTTCACCCCTGGTACATTCTTCTTCACATGGGTGACTGCAAACCCAGCTGCAAACTGACTGAAGCGGGTTCTTTTCTGTTATAAGCTCAAATGCTCTCTTGTAATCTCCTTTTGCTACCATCTGTACATAGGCTTGTGCCGGTACATTGTGCGGACAAGCTGCTTTACACGGTGCAGCAAGCTTTGGTTCAGTAATTTTTGCATAACCGTCATATAGTGTTAGATCCGGGGCACTCTTTACTTCAGGAACTATAAGATCTCTCATTTCCCTAGTTGTCTTATATCCATGCTCATCCATGTAAACTTTCACATCTTTAATTACATCACGAATGAAATCATATCCACTGATAAGAGTTTCTGCACAAATACCAATAAGATCAGCACCTGACATAAACATTTCAACAGCATCCCTGTAATTCCTTACACCACCAGCTTGCATAATTTTTTTGTCCGGACCGTTTAATTTTCTTATTTCATAACAATCCCTAAGCGCCAATGGTTTAACCCATGAGCTTGAATAACAGGACATGCTTATTTCCTTTTGGAGATGGTAGCATGCCTTTTCGGGGTGCTCAAGGTCAATAGGCGGTATACCAAGACGGTTAGATGTTCCTCCAACAGCATCAGCTCCCGCATCATAGAGGTATTTTGCAGTTTTGGCAATTTGTCCTCCTTCAGGAGTGAGTTTTACAAATAACGGTATATTTATTGCTTTCTTAATCTCTCTTACTATCTCAGCTACAACTTCTCCTTGCTGTCCAAGGCTTGCACCAGTTTTTATACCACTGGCATCGGCGTCACAATTTGAAAGCTCAACATTGTAGGACATATTTGGACAACACATATTAAGCTCAACAATATCCACACCTACTTCTTCAAACTTCTTCGCCATATTTACCCAGCCTTCTACACCTTTGTCACCGGCATAGGTGATGTTGGCAAACAGAATAAGGTCTTTTAAAACCTTCTTTGCATCATCCACAAGTCTTAAACCTTCTTCAAATGTAAGCCTTTTTTCTGCGGTAAACGCCAGAGCATTCCTGTCCTTAAACATTTGATAACGAGGTACCCTGTTTATATAGGGAGCTGGATCAATTGTAAGCTTGATACTTGCAGCTGCCCAACCAGTTTCTTCTATTCTTAGAAGCTGCTTCACCGATTTTGTTGTCGGACCTGAGGCAACATAAAACGGATTCTTAAAAGTTATACCCGCTACTTCTACAGGCATAATTATATCTTTCTTCATTCAATAACCCTCCAAAATACTTATTTTTTGACTTTACTAAAACAATTACTATCTACAATCTGCAGTTTTTACCATCCCTAGCATCTTGTGCAATCACAATATAAATTAGTGTACAATTTGATACTGTACTAAACACTTGATTCTTATGCCCTATATGGTTGGTCAGAGTATTTAATTATTTTAAATTCTCATTAACTATTTTTATTCCTTCTCTTGCTGACTTGTAAATAAGATTAATAACCTTAAGTGTCTCAAGTCCATCCACACCTCTTAAGCCAACCTTTGCATCCTTATTTTCTCTCGCACATTCGATAAAATGCCTTATTTCACTTACATAACCAAGGTTGTATTTTTCATCAACCGCAGGATTGGACCATCCTGTAGTTACTTCTGCCTTTTCAACAGTATAACTTACACCCGGTATTGAAAAGCATGATATAGGTGAAGAGAATGTAAGGTCAATATGCATACAGCCTTCAGTTCCATAAATATCTATAACATCCTCCATACCGCCTACTGTAATATAGTTAGCTTCAAGAAGAGCTGATGTTCCGTCAGCAAATTTCATAATACAGGTTGACCAGTCTTCACCTTCCATTGTTTTATGGATAAAGTTATTTTCCCCGCCACCTGATGTCATGGCAACAAGCTCAGTCCACTGATTATTTTTTAGTCCCAGCAAGAATGATACAGGATGACATCCAAGATGAACCATGCATCCGCCACCACAATACTTTATTGTCTGTGCAAATGGGGAATGAGAACCTGAATGGCATTCTCTAGCCCTTATATATAGCGGTTTTCCAATAGCGCCTTCCTCTATAACACTCATAGCTTTAGACAAAGCTGGTGCAAACATCCAGTCTTCTGCATAATAAAGCTTCTTTCCTGCTTTTTCTGCAGCCTTAACCATTTCTTCGGCATCCTCCACCGTAGTTGCAAGTGGTTTTTCAGAAATAACATGTTTACCTTTTTCAAATGCAATAAGAGCTGCCCAGTGGTGTAAAAAGTTTGGTAGACACACATCAACTACGTCACAATCTACTTCTTCAATAGCTTTTTCATAATCGTCATATGCAGCATAACCTGTAACACCATATTTTTTAGCAAGAGATTCTACTCTTGATAAATCCTTGTCACAGATAGCAACTATATCAACGATATCCCCACAACGTGCATAAGCATCCATATGAAGATCTGCACTGAAAGCTGCCCCTACAATTAATACTTTAACCTTTTTTACCATTTACTTAATCCTCCTAATTTTAAATTTATATTCATTATTTACTTATCATATTCTATAACTGCAAGTTCTATTAAAACTGGACCTTTTGGTATTTCATATTTTTAATACCACGGCTAACTTTTTTATATATTTAACCTTTGTTATATCAGTTTACAAGTTTCTTCTCACATAAATAATCTAAAAACATCTCAGTCACACTCTGTACTCTCTTTTTTGTATTATCCTCATCATACAAATTTCTCGAAAGTAGCTTGGAAAGTGTATACCTATTGGAAAAATAAGCAAAGGTATAAGTTAATAGTGACAAAATCACCTGTTCGGTATCTGCTTCCTTCCTAAAAACACCTTCATCCTTACCCCTTTTTATAACTCTCCTCAACATTTCAAATGCAGCATCCTTAACACTTGAAAGGTCAAGCTCTTCAATATATTTTCCTTTATTGAGATTCTCCCATAATATTAGATTTACATACGTAGGCGTATCCCTTAAAAACTCAAAATACAGGACAATTATCTTTCTGATAGCTTCTATACAGGATATGTCTTCTGAAAGTAGCCCTATCTCTTTTTCAGTCAACTTTCCATAAACCTTCACAAGTACAGCTTTATATAGCTCCTCTTTGCAGCCGAAGTATTCATAGATCATTCTCTTGTTAATACTTGCCTTATCCGCAATGTCATCAACGCGTGTGCCATATAAACCCTTTTCGGCAAACAGAATCTCAGCTGCATCAAGTATATCTTTACGTGATTGTACAGAATCTCGAACCCTTTTTTTAGCCTTCATATTTGCCCCCTAAGAAAGTAAGTAACTATTTAGTTATATTATAAAATAAAGAGTTTTCAATGTCAATGTATTGGGGAAACTTTACACTGCTATTTTCTTGAATTGTTATTGTTCGCAGGTAGCTAAAGAGATAAACTTTCGCAATGTTAGGAAACATTAGCGAAATGCAG
>CAYPLH010000103.1:0-7539 GCA_964411505.1 uncultured Clostridiaceae bacterium
AAGCGGTGGCGGTGGTGGACAAATTGTTCCACTTAACCGCCATTCTAGTCAAGAGTGGGGAGCGTATAACTCAGGAACTCTCTCGGGTTTTAATTTCAATAAAGCAGTTAATACAAGTGAATTAAGAGTGACGAGAGCACCTTTGATTCACTTTTTTAAATTAAATACTGGTACACAAATGACAGAACAATCAAGTATTGAATATAACTTTTCTAATTATGGTGTCTATGATAAAAAAGCAACGACATATTTATATTTAAACAATAATTTCGGTGCTACGGCTGGTTTTGGGTTAGTTAACGCAAAGGCTAACACATCAGAATATGAGATAAGAACAACTGGCAGCATGACGTGGAACGATTTGCCAGCAGGGGTAAGGCAACGGATTTTAAATAATGAAAATGGAAACAACCAAAATACGCTGCACTTGATTACGACTGATGGGGTAGGCAGACAAACTAGACAGGACTTACATTTTACCTATCAGCCAAAAGACGTAGTTGTAACAGTTAATGTTACGGCAACACCTGATAGGGTAGAGTTTAAAAATAGTGATATAAATGTAAAAGTTAAAGTAACGGGCGAAGTAATAGGATTGACTGCGGCAGATATTAGCCATTGGCAAATTCAAGGGAAAAAAGAAGATGATTCTTTTTATCGGTCTGAGATTAAAACAGGTGGGACAAGTAATTTTGCTGAATTTACCTTAATAATACCAAAGTCTAAGTTAGATAGTGTAGAGCAATATATACAAAAATTCTTAGGACAAGTTACTGTATTCACTAAGGCTAGTAAGAGTTATTCATCAAGCATAGGAACAGCAGAAACGGTTGTATATAAAAACACACCGCCGCCGTTACCACCACCGCCAGTGCCTGATAAGAAGCCACCTAATGCTTATATCAATAATATTAGAGGATCTAGTAGTAACCCAGAAAAATTCCTTGAAAATGATGTAAATATTATTTGGGAATATGGTAGCAACGAAGAATTGGAGCCAGAGGATTATAGGCTTGAGGTGCGTGATGCTGAAACCGATCAGAGGATTTATCGTTTCATGGCAAGTGATACAGGTGAGCCACAAGAACCGTTAAATTTAGTGCCTGGTTCAAGATATAAACGAAATGGCTTTCTAACAGACTTATATCAAAACCTTGCTAAAGATTTAGAGACTGGTAAAACCTATTACACATGGGTAAGAGCTTATGATGGATTTAACTGGTCCAGCTCAAGCAATAGCGAATATTTTATGATAGTAGAAAAACCAAAAGCGGATTTTATGTTTGCAGAAGATGAATTATATGTAGGCGATTCAATCGAAGCAATAAACACAAGTACGCATCCATCTGACAGACCTATGACTGCTGAATGGGAATTTAAAGAGTTATTAAGCGGTAAAAAACAAACATTTGATGATTGGGATGCGACTTTGGATAATAGCGTTTTTGGTATCTATGAAGTTACATTAACAATAACCGATGATTTAGGGGTTTCAGACACTATTTCAAAGTCAATTAGTATACTTGATCCAAAACCTAAAGCAGTACTTAATATCAGTGGAACAGCAAAGGAAAACAGACGAATTATCTTAGACGGCACGAGCTCTACTTCACCTGAACGATTCCCGATAGATATTTCAAAAACAATAATTACGATTACTTCAGAAACAGGGGAACAGACAAGCATAAGACCTGATTCAGAAATAACAGGAGAGCTTTATATAGAAGCTTTAATAAAGAAAGCAGGAGCATATAAAGTCGAGTTGACAGTAGAAAACGAAAGAGGTTCAAGTACTACTGTAAAAAATATTGTTATTCGTCCTGATTCAAAACCAGTAGCAAGTTATTCTACTACTCCAGTAGAATATAGGGAAGTAGATAAAAATGGCATGAAATATGCAGAAATAGAACTAACTAGTGGAAGCTTTTCACCTGATTTAGATTTAATAGCTAGTCAAAGATGGACAGTGGTATGGAATCATACTAATGCTAAAACAGCAGAAAATATGCCTGACTTTAGCAGCAGTCCTGTGATGTGGCAGTTTACTACTGAAGATATCATTGCTAATGGTGGTGAATTAAGTACTACTGTTAACTACACAGTTGCAGGAAATACTTTTGCAGTAGAATTGTTTGCTAGTTATACAACACCAGTAGTTTACTTCTATACACCGCTTGTTGGATACTATTTAGTAGATTTAGAAGTCATAGAAGAGTTTGGACAGCCTACGATATATGAATTTGTGACAGCGGACGATAGAAGAAGAAATAATACAAGCGATTTACCTGCAAATAGTAAAACTATTCGTGTGGACAACAGAGCACCAACCGTTGAATGGAAAAATGAATAATACAAGAATTATTAAATTAGACCTCCATTTTATATTGTGGGAGGTCTTTTTTTTGTTTTAGAAATTTTCCATACTCAACAGGTGAATTGGGGTCCGTATTGATTGTTTAGTGATGTGTTTATGATGTTGTATAGGAGAAGGATTTTAAAATCAATTAGAGAATGAATAATAGGGATATAATTATATAATGATTTGGGATTGCGTATAATTTGCATTATGTGTAATCAGTACTAGTCTTTTACCAATAAATGTTTACATTATTGCGTATAATGTGGTAGGCTATACCTAAAATAGTATTGCGTATAATGTAGGAGGTGACATTGTAATAGATAAGTTTAATAAGTATTTAGTAGAAGAAAGAATGTTATCTAAAAATACTATTGAAAGCTATCTAGCTGATATTAAATCTTTTATAAAATGGTTTGAAGAAAATAATGGTCAATTCCAGCCAGAAAAAGTTATTCCTTTCGATATAAAAAAATTCATAGATCAATACAACTTAAAGCCATCAACTAAAAACAGGCGCATAGCATCCATAAGTGCACTGTTTGATTTTTTTATAAGTAAAAGAATTGTACTTATGAATCCAGTATCATCGGTCCGTAATATTAAAATATCTAAAATTAATTTGGACAAACAGTGGTTATCTATTCGAGAACAAAATCAACTCTTGTATGAGATTGAAAAAGAAAAAAACGAGTTTTTAAGATTAAGAGATATGGCGATGATTCGTACAATGTTGAATTGTGGTCTAAGATTAAGTGAAGTCAGGCATCTAAAAATTCAAGATGTAGATTTAATAGCTGGAACTATTACCATTCGTCATGGAAAAGGCGAAAAATATAGAGTGCAAACGATTGCTACAGAAAAGAAATACACTTTTCATGCAATGTCTGAGTGGAATCAACTAAGACCTAATGTTGATTCAAGTTACTTATTCGTTTCTTTAAGAGGGAAACAAATGTCAGATAGGGTAATTCAAACAACAGTTCAAAAATATGCTAATAGAGCTGGATTAGGAAATGTTTCACCACATCAACTGAGGCATAGCTGTGGTAAAAACTTAATAAACGCTGGATATCCGATTGAGTTTGTAGCTGAAATGTTGGGACATGAGTCGATTGAAACGACAAGAAGATATATCACTCCAGCAAAAAATGAGATAGAAAAGGCTGCGAGTGAGATTGAGCAATAATTCACAAAACACAAATATAGAACACAGGAGGTTGTGATTAAATGGTAAAATCAATAGAACCTAACATTGCAGATTTAGCGAACGGTTGGCTTAAATCTCATGAATTAAATTATAAATTAGAACAGGAATCTCTAAATGCTGAAATAGACAAAGCGCTAGATGACTACTTTACCAAAAATGGTGGTTCAGGTGCAAATCGTCCGGATGCAAAACTGCTATTACAAGACAAAAATTTAGATTTTTATCCCATACTTTTTGAATATAAGGGCTATAAAAATAAACTTGTAAAACTTGATGATAATGGAAAAGTTGAAAATAGAACTAGTAAAAATGAGCCGCATTTTAAAAACATAAATTCTTTTGCTGTAAACGGAGCAGTGCATTATGCAAATGCTTTGCTTCACCATACTAGTTATACAGATATTATTGCCATAGGTATGACGGGTCACAGAGATGAAGCTGGAAAAATCCAGCACGAGATAGGAGTTTATTATGTTTCAAAGAGTAATTTGGGTGTAGGGCAAAAAGTTGGAGATTATTCAGATTTTTCTTTTTTAGCACCTAAAAATTTTGACGCGTTCATAGAAAAGATAAAAACTTTGCATTTATCGCAAGAAGAAATTGACAAGTTAAAAGAGCAACGTGAAAAAGAGATTGATGCAAGTTTAGTAAAACTCAATAACGATATATATCAAAACGAAAAAGGTTTAGGAGAAAATGACCGTGTTTACTTAGTTGCTGCATCTATCATTGCAACAATTGGAATACCTGGGAAAGTTACACCACTCGAAAAATCTGATCTAAAATCTTCTACTGAAAAAGGAAATACAGACGGTGAAATATTAGTAAGAAAAATAAAAGCATTTTTAGGTGAAAAAAATTTACCAGATGAAAAGAAAGATTTAATCATCAGAACATTATCTAACACACTTTTAACCGACAACATAAATAAAGTGAAAAACGGTGAAAGTCAACTGAAAAGGGTATTTACTAAAATTGTAGACGATTTAGGGATATATTATAAAATAGGGTTAACAACTGACTTCACAGGAAAGCTTTTCAATGAAATGTATGGATGGCTCGGTTTTACGCAAGACAAAATTAACGATGTAGTTCTTACCCCATCTTATGTTGCTACTCTTTTGGTGAAGCTAGCTCGGGTAAATAAAGATTCTTATGTGTGGGATTTTGCCACAGGATCTGCCGGATTATTAGTTGCAGCCATGCATGAAATGCTCAATGACGCCAAAAACACAATTACTTCGCCTGATGAGCTTGTTAAAAAAGAAGTCGAAATAAAAGCTGAACAACTACTAGGTTTAGAGTTACTTTCAAGCGTATATATGCTTGCAATTCTTAATATGATTTTGATGGGTGATGGAAGTTCAAACATCATAAACAAAAATTCTTTGACAGACTTTGACGGCAAATACGGTTTTGGTAAAACAGACGACAAATTCCCGGCAGATGCTTTTGTTCTAAACCCACCATATTCCGCCAAAGGCAATGGAATGAACTTTGTTGAAAAGGCACTTGGTATGATGAATAAAGGCTATGCCGCTATTCTTATCCAAAACTCAGCAGGCTCAGGAAGAGCCAAAGAATACAATAAAAAAGTACTAGAAAAACACACACTTTTAGCAAGTATAAAAATGCCAATTGATTTGTTTATTGGGAAATCGAGCGTGCAAACCAATATATATGTTTTTAAAGTAAACGAAAGACACCACAAAGATGAAATGGTGAAATTTATCGATTTTTCTAATGATGGTTACACTCGAACCAACCGCAAAAAAGCTAGTAATAATCTAAAAGATACAGACCGTGCCAAAGAGCGATATGAAGAGTTGGTAAACTTGGTGCGTTTTGGGAAAAACAAGCTTAATATTTTTACTGATAAAGAATATTATGAAGATACTATAGATCCCGAAAACGGTGCCGACTGGAACAAAAATGCGCCTATAGAAACTAAGCCTACTTTACAAGATTTTCAAAAAACTGTTAGTAATTACTTGGCTTGGGAAGTTTCTAATATTTTAAAACAGCAATGCAAAGAGGGCGAAAGCCTGGGAAAATAAATGCCTCACTTAACAAAAAATTGGAGGAAGTTAAGTGGGGCGAGTTTAAGCTAGACGATTTATTTAATGTGTTGCCTGTAAGAAATAAGTTGAGCAAGCTGGATTTATCAGACAGTGGAAATGTTCCTGTTTATTCATCTGATACAACAAACAATGGGATAATAGGTTTTACAAGCAAAGAGGCTGATTATAAAGTATCCAATGATACGCCAATATATTTTATATTTGGAGATCATACTAAATCTATGAATATTGCAACATCTAATTTTTGCGTAATGGACAACGTTAAAATTTTAATTCCTTTTACTCACAGTTTACCAGCAATCCTTTTTATAAGTGCTGTGTGGGGAAAAACCATCCCTAATCTCGGGTATGCTAGGCATTGGTCAAAAGCTAAAGAAAGTGTTTTAATGCTCCCCACATCTGATGGAGTCAATCCATACTATGAATTTATGGAAACTTTTATATCAGAGCTGAGGGCTGATCGCATAACAGAGCTAGAGACATATTTAATAGCAACAGGGCTAAAAGATTATACTTTAACGGCTGAAGAACAGCAGGTGTTAGTAGATTTTGAGAATGTGAGTTGGGAAGGTTTTAATTTAGAAAAATTGTTTGGAAAATCTATTCGTGGTAAACGACTGAAAAGTGCAGATAGAATTTCAGGGGATTTGCCATTTGTAACAGCTGGTGAAAAAGATGAAGGTGTTTCAGCATTTATTGGAAATGACGTTAATATATTCTCGGAAAATACAACGACCATTGATATGTTTGGTTCTGCAAAATACAGAAATTATAAATATGGAGCTGATGATCATATTGCAGTTGTCTGTACCGAGAATTTACCTAAATATGCATCAATATTTATAACAACTGCGATACATAAATCATCGCACACTGGAAAGTTTAATTATGGAAGAAATTTTTACGCAAAAGATGCAGATGAATTAAATATTTTACTCCCAACAAAAAGTAAAAAACCAAATTATAAAATGATGGAAATCTTTATTTCTGCTATTCATAAACTCGTTATAAAAGATGTTGTTTTGTTTGCCAGTAAAAAATAGATACTGTATTCAGATGATGCGGCACCTAAAATAATTATGGCGCTGGTTGCCCTACTTGCTACGGTTAAGTTTTTATTCGGTTTTAATAACAAAAAACCGGAGGAACCAGAAAAATCAGAAAAAAAGACTATAGATAGCAAAACATTAAGAGCCTCAATAAAGGCTTTTTTTGTTCCTTAAATTAATCATCTTGCACATGGAACATACATTCGCGTATAATAAAAACAAACGAATGTTCTGTAAAAGGTGATTGCTATGATTAAAACACTCCATAAATGTTCCCAACATCATATCCCTGCCACTATAATATATCTTGACCAAATCGGGCAAATTACACAAAGAACCATAATTGTAAAGAGAATGAGCGATCAATGTATTTATGCATACTGCTTATTAAGAAAGCAATCAAGAATCTTTGACATTGATAGAATACTAGCAGCAGAGAAAGGAATATTACATCATGAGCGGAAACAAAATCAACAAACTTACTCCTGGAGCTAATTTAATGTGGGAATCAAGTCGATTCATGCTCCCGCAACATAAAGATTTAATAGTAGAGTTGAGAAAAGAAGAAAATAGACAGCCAAAGCCAACTCTATCAGAAGAAGCAATTAATGAGATAGCAAAAATCATCCAAGAGAGCTTTAATGATAGATTATATATTAAGTTAACTATATATGACCCTTACGATAATTACACTTTATCTGGGCATGTTGAAAAAATGGACTTTATTAATGGAAAGATAAAAATTAAGAACATTTGGATTAAATTTATAGATATTATTGAAGCAGGGTATTAGTAATACAAATATAGGCTATTTTTATGCGTATTGGTAACACAAGGTAATCC
>CAYPLH010000104.1:0-7532 GCA_964411505.1 uncultured Clostridiaceae bacterium
GTCGAAGGGAACCATAAGGTTCCCTAGCGAAAAAAAGTGGCGAAGCCACCTTTTTAGTTGTCTAGGAGAGTATACTCTCCTATATAATGGGGATGAGCGCCACGCATAGTGCATTAGGCTACGACAAAAAAGGAGATCTATTATGGATATTAGAGGGAAAGATATAAAAATTTTCGCGGGTAACTCAAACACAGAACTGGCTGAAGAGATAGGAAGGGAAATAGGACTTCCTTTAGGCGAAGCTATTGTGAGTAAGTTCAGTGATGGGGAGATACAAGTAAGCATAGGGGAGCTGGTGCGTGGTTCTGATGTTTTTATAATACAATCTACCAGCCATCCTGTAAACGATAATTTGGTTGAGCTTTTAATTATGATAGATGCATTAAAAAGAGCTTCTGCCGGAAGAATAACAGCAGTCATCCCCTATTTTGGATATGCACGACAGGATAGAAAAGCAAAAGCAAGAGATCCTATTTCGGCAAAGCTTGTTGCTAATCTAATAACTGTATCTGGTGCAGACAGAATACTTACGATGGAACTGCATACTCCACAGCTTCAAGGGTTTTTCGACATTCCATTGGACCATCTCCAAGGCTTTCCGATAATAGCAAAATATTTTGCAAAAAAGTTTGATGATCGCGAAGAATTGATAGCTGTTTCACCCGATGCTGGCAGCGTTGCAAGAACTAGGAAGTTTGCAGAAAGATTGAATATTCCAATTGCTATTATTGATAAAAGGCGAGTGGTATCCAATGAAAGTGAAGTAATGAATGTCATAGGTGATGTGCAAAATAAAAGGGTAATTTTGATAGATGACCTAATAGATACCGGAGGGACTATTGTAAATGCAGCACAGGCACTTTTGGGGCATGGAGCAAAGGAGGTTTATGCCTGTTGTACCCATGCGGTTTTGTCAGGTAACGCTGTGGAAAAGTTCAAAAACTCCAACATCAAAGAGCTTGTGACTCTTAATACCATCGCACTTCCGAAAGAAAAGAAGTTTAAAGGATTAACACTGCTATCTACAGCAAAGATATTTGCAGAAGCCATTGAACATATATACGGAAATATGTCAATAAGCAAGCTTTTTACACAGCAGGATGATTGAAAGCTGTGGATGATAAGATGTTTATTTCTTAGAAAGTTACAATGTGTGACTCTGCTACAAGCTATGCGCACGCAGCTACAGCAGCCCCATGCAAGGAAATATAATAATAAATAAAGCATGGGGGATTTGATTGAATTGAGGTGTGTTATTTGGAGGATTTTTATATAATTGTAGGACTTGGTAATCCTGGTTCTAAGTACGAGCGAACAAGACATAATGCTGGGTTTAAGGTTATAGACGAACTGTCTTTGCGACACAATATAGCTTTAAAAAAACTCAAGTTTAAAGCGTTGTATGGTGACGGCACTATAAAAGGAACCAAAGTAGTATTGGCAAAACCCCAGACCTTTATGAATTTAAGCGGCGAATGTGTGCGGGAAATAGCAGAATGGTATAAAATATCAAAAGATAAACTGATAATAATATATGATGACATAGATATCGAATTTGGTAAGATCCGAATAAGACAAAAAGGCAGTGCCGGGACTCACAATGGTATGAAGTCAGTTTTATATCACCTTAAGACAGAGGAATTCCCAAGGATAAGGGTAGGTATCGGTAAGCCACCGCCGGATTGGGAGCTTTATGATTATGTTTTGGGCAGCTTTAGTCAGAGTGAGGCAAAGATCATGGAAAGCAGTGTTAAAGAAGCAGCAGATTCAATTGAGGAAATAATACTTGATGGTATTGAACTGGCAATGAATAAATTTAACTCTTAGCACTGTAGCGTTAATTCTTAAATGACAGAAGTAATACATTGAAGTGTTGGCAGCTATTTTATGTCAGGGACATTAATACTGATAAATTGATGAAATTAAATCTTAGCACTGCAGCTAAGTCACTATTACTTAAATTGGAAGGGAACTTAAATGAAGTCGTTTATTAATCCACTTTTTGATATGGATATTTTCAATGAGATACTTTCGTCCATCAAAAATTATACTATGCCTATTTCCATTACAGGACCGTCTGAATCACAAAAGGTGCATCTTGCGACTGCTTTAGGATACAAGCTTAAATGCCTTGTTATATATATTACCTTTAATGATTATCAGGCAAGCAAAGCATTTGAGGATTTTTCCTTTTTATTTGGTGAAGAGGCTCTTTACTTTCCATCAAGACAACTCATTTTACACAATATTGAAGCAAAAACCTATGATGATGTATATGCTAGAATAAATGCGCTGGACAGGATTTTAAATGGAGATTATTCGGTTCTGGTAACTTCTGCAGAAGCATTGATGAATCGGTTGCCTGACCGGGATTTTTTCTTAGAGTCAGTAGTTGATATAAGTCAGGGAGATCGGCTTAATTCACGAGGTATTTTGCAAAAGTTTGCTGAAATGGGTTATGAAAGGGTTAGTGTTGTTGAAGGAAAAGGTCAGTTTACAGTAAGAGGAGGAATTATAGACATATATTCTCCAAGTAGTGAGTATGCTGCAAGAATCGAGCTCTTTGATGATATAGTTGATTCAATCCGATTTTTTGATGTTATAAGCCAACGATCCATTGAAAACCTGAAAAGCCTTCACATAATTCCTGCTCGGGAAGTAATCTTTAAGAGCAGTGATAAACCTTTACTGGCTCAGAAGTTAAGCAGTGAGCTTGCAAAATATGTTAAAACGATAAAAAATGAGGAAAATGCAAAAAGTATCCGTGAGAGAGTAAGCGAGGATAAAGAAGCTCTTATGAACAGCAGCTACTTCCCCGGAATAGACAGGTATATTGCAATTGTATTAGAGAAATATTCAACATTACTAGACTATGTTGGACATACATCAGTTGTTTTTATAGATGAATACTACCGTGTCGGGCAAAGAGTTGATAATGTGATGATGGAGCATGAAGAAATTTCAAAATCTCTTCTGGAAAAGGGAAGTATTCTTCCATCAGCTTTTGATATATTACTTAGGCGAGCTGATATTGATAGAGTTTTAGAAAAGGTCAAATCAGTAGAGTTATATACCATGCCTGCAGAAAGAATGAATCACAAGCTGTATTCTATACCGTCAAAGGGACTAAGTTCATACAGAGGGCATATAGAGCTTCTGATTGATGATATAAGGTATTGGAAAAATCAGAACTACAAAATAATTATACTTACAGGAACACGAGTTCGTGGCATGAAGCTTAAAGAATCCTTAGAGGAAAAAGGAATTGAAGCAAATTTTTACAAGAGTACAGATGATATTCTTGAACTTTTAGGCGGTACGGTTACCATAACTACAGGAAGCATTAATAGCGGATTTGAGTATCCCTCCATAGGGTTTGTGGTTATCAGTGACAAGGAAATATTAGGGCAGGATAGAAAATCTAGAAGATATACCGGCAAAATAAAGGGAGACAAAATTAAATCCTTTACTGATTTGAGACCTGGTGATTATGTTGTCCACCGAGCTCACGGCATAGGACAATATGTGGGAATTGAAAAATTAAATGTTGAAAATATAAAGAAAGATTATTTAAAAATTCGCTATTTGCAGGGAGATTATTTATATATACCTACTAGTCAGCTTGACCTGATTCAAAAGTTTATAGGTGCAGAGGGAAAAGCACCTAAGCTTAGTCGGTTAGGTGGTAGCGAATGGAACAAGAAAAAGGCAAAAGTTAAAGAGTCACTAAAGGAAATAGCAGATGAACTTATTAAGCTTTATGCGCAGAGACAGTCAATAAAAGGTCATCCCTTTTCGACTGATACGGTATGGCAGACTCAGTTTGAGGAGCTGTTTCCCTATGAGGAAACAGAAGATCAACTAAAATGTATTGAGGAAGTTAAGCTTGATATGGAATCTGACAGACTCATGGACAGGCTGCTTTGTGGTGATGTTGGATATGGGAAAACTGAGGTAGCTATTCGTGCTGCATTTAAAGCGGTTATGGATGGAAAGCAGGTGGCATACCTTGTGCCTACAACTATTCTTGCTCAGCAGCATTATAACACTTTTAAAGATCGCACCAAGGACTTTCCGGTAAAGGTTGAGGTGATAAGCCGATTTAGGACAAAATCAGAGCAAAGCAGAATAGTAAAAGATATTAAATCAGGTATGATAGATGTGTTAATAGGAACGCACAGGCTAGTTCAAAAGGATATTCAGTTTAAAGATATTGGTCTTTTGATAATTGATGAAGAGCATAGGTTTGGTGTGGGTCATAAGGAAAAGCTGAAGGGGATAAAGCCTAATGTTGACGTTCTTACACTTACAGCTACCCCTATACCAAGGACGCTTCATATGTCATTGGCAGGGATAAGAGATATAAGTATGTTGGAGGATCCTCCCGAAGAAAGATACCCTGTGCAAACCTTTGTTATGGAGCATAACTCTGATGTTGTCAAAGATGCTATAACTCGTGAACTTGCTCGCGGTGGGCAGATCTTTTATCTATACAACCGTGTGCGCTCAATAGATCTTAAGGCGATTGAGATTCAAAACCTTGTTCCAGAGGCTCGTATTGCTGTAGCTCACGGGCAGATGAATGAGCAGCATCTCGAAAATATAATGTTTGAGTTTTTAAACGGTGAATATGACATTTTAGTTTGTACCACAATAATAGAGTCTGGACTTGACATGCCCAATGTTAATACGATTATTGTCGAAAATTCTGACAAAATGGGTCTTGCACAGCTCTACCAGTTAAGGGGCAGGGTAGGAAGGTCAAACCGGTTGGCTTATGCATATATAACATACAAAAAAGATAAAGTCCTATCAGAGGTTGCTGAAAAAAGACTCAAGGCAATAAAGGAGTTTACCGAATTTGGTTCAGGTTTTAAAATTGCCATGAAAGATCTTGAGATCAGAGGTGCAGGGAACCTCTTAGGAGCCGAACAGAGCGGACATATTGCATCGGTTGGTTATGATATGTACTGCAGGCTGCTGAATGAAGCAATCAGTGAAATTAAAGGAGATATTCCTTTAAGTGATGAAAAAGAAATTCAGATAGATTTGAGTATCGATGCATATATAGAAGAAGACTATATAGAGGATGAGGTTTCCAAGATCGATATGTATAAAAAGATTGCAAGCATACAGGATGAAGAGGATGCAGATGATGTAAAGGATGAGCTTATTGATCGGTATGGTGATTTACCCAAACCAGTGGGAAATCTTATTGATATTGCACTGATAAAATCTATAGCAAGCAGCATTGAAATTGTATCTATTTCTCAAAAGAATAAAGCAGTGACATTTCATTTTAGTAATGATAAAAAAATAAATATTGAAGCAATTTCAAAACTGGTGGCTGCCAACAAAAGAAAACTGCTGCTCAGTGCTGGCAACAGTCCTTACATAACTTACAGAATTACTGATGAGGAGGTAGAAAGCTTATTAAGCAATATTAAGATTTTGTTACATGATGCTAAAAACTTTGCAGTGTAGCTGTATTTCAATTATAATATTACTGTTACTCGGTTATGGACTTATATAATTTGAGCTTTGTCTCGTTAAGGAGAGATTCACTTGAGTTTAAAAGATAAAAAAGAAAAAAGCAACAAAGTTGAAAAAATAATCAGGTTTTCAATAGTTGGATTAATTGTTTTATTGGTAGTTTCATTTGGACTGTACATGATATTGAAGAATTCGACAACATATATTGCACAGGTTGGTGATGAAAAGATAAGTGAAGAGGAGTATAGACTCTATCTTGACCAAGTAAAGTACAATATGCTCATGTCTGTTGGCACAGAAGTGGATCCGAATACTTTTTGGGACACAAAAATTGACAACAAGCCTGCTATTGAAATAGCAAAGGAACAGGCTTTAGAGGTAATCCGCCAGCAAAAGGTTCAGCTTATTAAAGCCAAAGAATTTGGTATGAAACTTAGTGAGGAAGAAAAAAAAGCAGTTGGTGACAATCTGGAGAGTGGACTTATTCAGCAGTATGGGACAATGTCAGCAGCACGCGGTGCTTTTAAACAGCAAACTGGAATGACTATAGACCAGTTTAAAAAGTTTATGATGGATGATGTATTAATCCAAAAATATCAATCAGAAAAAGTGAATGAGATTGAAGTTACTGATGAGGTCTTTCTTGATTATTACAATAAAAATGCAGATCAATTTAAGACATCTCGTATGAGACCTTATGGTGAGGAAGCGGTTTGGGTAAAGCATATTTTGATTCCAACATTGAACCTTGAAACCAATGAGGAGCTCACAGAAGAAGAGCAGGAAACAGCTAGGCAAAAAGCAGAAGAGATTTTGCAAAAAGCCAAAAACGGTGAGGATTTTGCGTCACTTGCTAAAGAACATTCGCAAGACGGAAATGCTTCTCAAGGCGGAGATTATGTATTTGTGAGACAAGTGATGGATCCGGCTTTTGAAGAGTCAGCTTTTGGTATGGAGCTAAGTGAAATTAGCGACCTAGTTAAAACGCCGTTTGGCTATCACATAATTAAATTAGAAGAAAAATATTCCGAAGGACAACCGGTTAGCCTCGAATGTGCAAAGGAATACTATGAGTACGGAGAATATTTCATTATTAATAATATATTCCTCGAAATGCTTGAAGAATGGACAAAAGATTACAAAATAGAAATTTTTGAAAGCGCTTATGATAAAATCGTATAAAACAAACTTTGGTTGATTTCATATTAAAGATTTAATCAGCAAAGCAAAGGCATCTACTTCAAAATAGGTGCTTTTGTTTTTTCTCTGCGTCTGAAAAATGTATAAAACTCCTTAAAGTAAATAATACTAAAAGTGTACTAAAAATCAAACTATTAATAGGAGGTAATATTCTTGAAAGCAACTGGTATAGTAAGACGAATAGATGATCTAGGCCGAGTAGTAATACCCAAAGAAATCCGTAGAACTTTGAGAATCAGGGAGGGAGACCCTCTTGAAATATTTACCGATAAAGAAGGCGGAGTAATTTTAAAGAAATACTCGCCTATTGGTGAACTAGGGGATTTTGCAGTTCAATATGCTGACTCTATCCATAAAACTAGTGGACATATAACTTGCATTACAGATAGGGACACCATTATAGCTGTATCTGGAGCTTCCAAAAAGGATTTCATGGAAAAGCAGCTAAGTGCAGAACTTGAAAAGATTATTGAGGATAAAACTACAATAGTTGTAAAATCACCTGATGAAAAACCTATTTCCATTCTAGAAGGTGAAGCTGGAGAGAGAAAATACTCATCTCAGGTTGTTTCGTCAATTATCTCAGAAGGTGATCCAATTGGAGCAGTTCTTCTTTTGTCAACTGAACCAAACATTAGAATGGGTGAAGTTGAATCAAAGTTGGCTCAATCGGCAGCTGGATTTTTGGGAAGGCACATGGAACAGTAACTGGATATACTTCTTCTGTAATACGAGGTGACCTGAAATTAAAATTCTAAGGTCACCTTTATTGTTTCTGTTCAGACCCTCTATAACTTGAGATATAACTTTCGCAATAACGGAAACTTCGCTTCATTTGC
>CAYPLH010000105.1:0-7450 GCA_964411505.1 uncultured Clostridiaceae bacterium
GGAGCATCCGTCGAAGGGAACCATAAGGTTCCCTAGCGAAAAAAAGTGGCGTAGCTACTTTTTTTATGCTATAATGTTTCAAATGGAAATGCGGTATAAAGAGGTATAAAATGGAGGATTCTTTCATAAAGATTGGTTTGTTGGGTGGTACCTTTAACCCAATACATTATGGGCATTTAATAATTGCTGAACAGATAAGAGAATTGTTTGAGTTTGACAATATAGTATTTATTCCTTCGGGGATTCCTCCACATAAAGATATTAATAAGGTTATGGGTGCACAACATAGGCTAGCTATGGTTAAACTTGCAGTAGAATCAAACCCGAACTTTTGGGTATCTGATGTTGAATCAAACCGGAAAGGCTATACCTACACCATTGACACACTAAGAGGGCTTAGGTCAACTTATGAAGGCGAAACAAGATTTTACTTTATTATAGGTGCAGATAATGTACAGGAACTTGTAACATGGAAAGAATTTAGAAAAGTTTTCGGAATGTGTGAATTTATTGCAACTTACAGACCTGGGTATGATATAAAATGTACTTCCTTGCTGATTGATCAGCTAAAAAAAGATTATATGGCAAGAATAACGCTTGTTCCAGCTTTACTTATTGATATTTCTTCGACAGACATAAGAAGAAGAGTTATGGAAGGAAGATCAATAAAGTACCTTGTACCTGAAAAGGTAGAGGAATACATTTTCAAAAATAATCTATACAGAGGATGACGTTTAAGATGGACAGGGAGAAAATAAAAGAGCGACTTGAAAAAATGGTTTCACCACAAAAATATATTCACTCCCTCAATGTTATGCATACAGCTAAAAGTTTATGTGAAGCATTACATGAGGACAGTGACAGGGCAGAAATCGCAGGGCTTTTGCATGATTGTGCAAAGGATTTGCCAGACGAAAGTATATTGAATTTATGTGAAAAATATGATATAGAGGTAGATGATATATGCCGTGTACAGCCCAAACTGCTTCATGGTCCTTTAGGAGCAGCGCTAGCTGAAGATATATTTAAAATTAGAGATGAAGCAATTTTGTGTGCTATAAGCTGTCATACAATGGGTAAAGAGAACATGAGTCTGCTTGACAAAATAGTGTTTATTACAGATTATATAGAACCTGATAGAAATTTTCCCGGTGTGAATCAGATAAGAAAGATTGTTTATACTGATATAAACAAAGCAATGATCATATCGCTAGAAAGAACCATAAAGCATATTATGGTAAAAGGGGGATTAATTCATCCTAATACAATAAGAGCAAGAAATTATCTTTTGCTTAATACCCGCGTTGCAGCGTTTTGTTAACTTATAGGGGAGGATTTTATGAACGTAAAAAAGAAATTGAGCTTATACTTTAATATAGTTACTTATATATCCGGTACTTTTATACTGTTGACACTGCTGATTATTATGACGATTAATTTTACTAATGATGCAAGAATACTTGCAAAACCAGCTCCCACTGAAATCGAACAAAATGGTGATGTGAACGCTAGCGATAGTGAGAATGGCTCGAACAACTCTGGTAATGATGAAAATAATGAAGGGATGCAGGTGTATGACCGTGGCTTTGAACTTGTTGATAGTACTGTAAATGGTAATTTGGACAATGAAGAGATAAAAGAAACTGATACAACTATTGAGGTAATAAATTTAACCGGAATTGATATATATGCAGACCAGTTAATTGCATCTTTGGTAGCATTCGGATATAAACCTGAAAGCAATAGGGAATATGATGAGGATGATTTAGATACTATAATTATAGACCGTACCGGTAAAGAGCTTGGGAAGAAGATACAGAATTTGTTAAGGTTTGATAATTTAATTGAAGAAGACAAAGATGATTTGTCTTATGACATTACTATTATTATTGGAAAAGATTTTATAACTCCACCTTAATAGGGTGATTGCAAAAGGAGGGATAGTTTTTTGCAAACAAAAAACAAAATTGAAAAAATTGTTACCTTTTTAGGTGATAAGAAAGCTAAAAACATTGAAGTACTTGACATAGGCAAACTGTCAGTGCTTACTGATTATTTTATCATTTGCAGTGGTACCTCTACTACTCATATAAAAGCACTTGCAGACGGACTAGAAAAGGAATTACTAGAAGAGGGTATAGAGTGTTCACAAAAAGAAGGATATAATAGTGCTCGGTGGATTTTACTGGATTATGACGATGTGATAGTACACATTTTTCATGAGCAGGAACGAGATTTTTACAGTCTTGAAAGGCTTTGGTCTGGTGGAGTTATGCCAGGGGCACAAGCAGGTCAGGATAACATTGGTATATAGGTAGTAGTTTATAAACGGAGGGTTACAGTATGTTTTATGACTTTAAGTCAATTGAAAAAAGGTGGCAGGAAAAGTGGTCGAACCAAAAAGCTTTTAAAGTAGAGGAAGATCCGGACAAAAAAAAGTATTATGTTTTGGAGATGTTCCCGTATCCGAGCGGGAATCTTCATATGGGTCATGTAAGAAATTATTCCATAGGTGATGTTGTTGCAAGATTTAAGAAAATGAATGGTTTTAATGTGCTTCATCCGATGGGATGGGATTCTTTTGGACTTCCTGCTGAAAATGCTGCTATAGCGAGAAAAATTCATCCTAACGAATGGACTTGGTCCAATATTTTTAACATGCGGAATCAATTAAAACAACTGGGTATAAGTTATGATTGGGACAGGGAGCTAGCAACATGCCATTCTGACTATTATAAATGGACTCAATGGGTGTTTCTTAAGATGTATAATAACGGACTGGCATACAAGAAGCAGTCATCTGTTAACTGGTGTCCATCTTGTGCTACTGTTTTAGCGAATGAGCAAGTTGTAAGCGGGCAATGCGAACGCTGTAAAGCGGATGTTGATAAAAAAGATTTAGAACAGTGGTTTTTCAAAATAACAAAATATGCTGAAAGGCTACTTAATGATATCGAAAAGCTGAAAGGGTGGCCTGAAAAGGTTAAACTAATGCAGCAGAACTGGATTGGTAGAAGCGAGGGAGTAGAGATTGATTTTGAGGTGGATGGTCTTGATGAGAAGGTCAGAGTATTTACTACCAGACCGGATACTATATACGGCGTAACATATATGGTAATAGCACCTGAACACAAAATTGTTGCTAAGCTTATAAAAGGTACTGACCAAGAGCATGAGTGCAATGAGTTTATTGCAAAAGTTAAAAAATTAAGTGAAATGGAACGTACTTCCCTAGATACTGAAAAAGTAGGTGTTTTTACCGGGAGGTGTGTTATTAATCCGTTAAACGGTGAAAAGGTACCACTGTACCTAGCAAATTATGTTGTTGCCGATTATGGTACTGGTATAGTTATGGGTGTTCCGGCTCATGACGAAAGAGACTTTGAATTTGCAAAAAAGTACGGACTAGATATAAAAGTGGTAATACAACCCGAAAATCAAAAGCTTAATGCCACTGAAATGCAACAGGCATTTATTGATATAGGATATCTTGATAATTCGGATATATTCAATGGGATAAAGAGTGATGATGCAATACCAAAAATCGCAGAGTATATTGAGCAAAAAGGATTTGGAAGCAAAACTGTAAATTTTAAACTTCGTGACTGGCTTATTTCAAGACAAAGATATTGGGGTGCACCAATTCCAATTATATATTGCGAAAGTTGTGGTGAAGTTCCTGTCCCTGAAGAGGATTTACCAGTAATATTGCCAACGGATGTTGAGTTTACTACTCAGGGTAAATCGCCTTTGGTAAGCAGTCAGAAGTTTATTGAAGCCAAGTGCCCCAAATGTGGTGGCATGGGACGACGTGAGTTGGACACGATGGACACGTTTGTTTGTTCATCATGGTACTTTTTGCGTTTTTGCGATCCTTGCAACAGCGACAAGCCTTTCAGTAAGGAAAGCGTTGATTATTGGGCGCCTGTCGATCAATATATCGGCGGTGTAGAGCATGCGATTTTACACCTTTTATACTCAAGATTTTTTATGAAAGTGCTTTTTGATATGGGTTATGTCTCCTATGATGAGCCTTTTTCAAACCTGCTAACTCAGGGAATGGTTTTAAAAGATGGTGCAAAAATGTCAAAATCATTGGGTAATGTAGTAAGCCCAGAAGAAATAATTGAAAAATTTGGTGCAGATACCGCAAGGTTGTTTATTCTTTTCACATCCCCACCCGAAAAGGATCTTGAATGGAGCGAACAGGGAGTAGAAGGATGCTACAGGTTTATAAACAGAGTGTGGAGGATAGTATTCGAATTTGCAGAGCAGATAAAAAAACCAGAAAGCAAGAGTTCTATTGAAGGGCTGGACAAAGATCTCCGCTATACTATTAACCATACAATAAAGAAGGTTACTGAGGATGTTGGGCAAAGATTCAACTTTAACACGGCAATAAGTGCAATTATGGAGCTTGTGAATGCATTATACAATTATAAAGAAAAGGTTTCGGAACAAAATTGGAACAGTGGCGTTCTTAAAGAAGCTATAGAAAGTTTGATAGTAATGCTTGCTCCTTTTATTCCACACGCTGCTGAGGAAATGTGGGAAGCTATCGGTAAGAAGGAAAGCGTACATGATGTGAAATGGCCGTCTTATGATCAGACTGCTCTTGTTAAGGAAGAAGTTGAAATAGTCGTTCAGGTTAACAGCAGAATAAGAGATAAGGTTACTGTACCAACCGGTCTTAGTAAAAAGGAACTTGAAGAGGAAGCTCTAAAAAATGAAAAAATAGCTGCACTCCTTGAAGGAAAAGAAGTGGTTAAGGTAATAGCCATTCCTGGAAGGCTGGTAAACATAGTGCTCAAATAGACCTAGGATAATGTAGTTTTGTGGAAGGTACCGTAAGGTTAAAGACTAACCTTACGGTATCTTTGTGAGTGTTATTGTTCACACCTTTACTGGCTCCATTAAGTGAACAATCATCTCTAATACAGCTAGTTACAGCGAAGCTCTACGCCAAAATGCGTTGAAGTAATGATTATTTTACTGTAATATTAATAAAGAAGAAATTGCTTTGAATTAATAGTAAAGGAATATTAGAGGAAAGTGTTATGAAAAAGAGACAAAAAGAATTAGTGACATTAATTATTTCGGTTTTGGTATTAGTAATTATAATATTAGTTTTTTATGGCTTACGAGGAGACAAAAATCACATGGAAGCTATAGCTGAACAAAATGATTTAACTCCGAACAGCTCAAGTGCGGTTATAGGCGAAAACGAGGATGTACCGGAGCCAACCAATACTCAGTCCCATAAGACAAGCCCAACTCCATCCCCAGAGGAGATTTATAACAATGAATTCATTGTACCGGTAGAAGGTGCAAGACCTTTTGCGGTTATGATTGACAATGAAGGGCTGAAAAGTCTACCTCAAGGCGGACTTTATATGGCACAGACCATTTATGAGACTGTAGTAGAGGGTGGTGAAACCAGACTCATGCCAGTGTTCTGGAATGTAAAGCCTAACATGATAGGACCTGTTAGAAGCTCACGGCACTATTTTCTTGATTATGCAATGGAGCATGATGCAATTTATGTACATATTGGATGGAGTCCCATGGCGCAAGATGATATTTCAGTATTTAAAATTAACAATATTAATGGTGTTGTAGAGGGATGGTCAGTTTTTTATGAACTAACAAAAGACATTAATAACTGGCAAGACACCTACACAGACATAGACAAAATCAGTGATTTTGCCGGAAGTAAGAAATATCGTATGGATACAGAGCATGAAACTGTTTTTAGTTACAATAAGACGAATATCACACCTGATGATGGTGAAAAAGCTGAAAAAATTAGCATACGCTATTCTGGCTCATATACCTGTGGTTTTGAATATGATGAAATGGAAAAAACCTATAAGCGCTTGAGAAAAGGTGAACCACATATGGAGAGAATAACAGGAGAACAGCTCAAGGCAAAAAACATAATAATTCAAAAAGTTAAGATATATGATATAAAAGGTGACACAGAGGGCAGGCAGGAAGTAGTAACTGTCGGAAGCGGGAAAGCAACCTTAATTACTTGTGGTAAAGCGGTTACAATAAACTGGTCAAAAGCGGAGCGTACATCAAAAACAGAATATACATATAAAAATGGGGACGAATTGGTTCTAAATCCCGGTCAGACATGGATACAGATCATACCAGAGTATGGTGAAGTGACAATAGAATAGGTTATGTTGGATTTCGCAAGTTCAATTATAATAATTACCCCAAAAGTGAGTTGAGCTACTTCATCTACACAATATACTGCAGACAAGTTCACTCTATTGTATGTGAAGTTCAACTGATATATGGTTCATATACAAGAAACAACTATAATGAGTAGTCTGACATTGTGTTATTATGTTTACTTCTGGTGGAAATTGTATTCTTCCCTTCTTTCCCTTATGCAGTGAGCTATTTCAACAGATTGAAGTGTAGTAGTTATATGATGATCCATTTTTTTCCCTGACTTTAAGCCGTCAAAAAAAGCTTTATTTTCGCCATAGAAACCATTAGCGTCAAAAAGATCTCTGGGGTTGACAAGTTCATCTCCAGTTATCTCTTTTACTACTTGTTTTTTTACCAAATGAATAAGACTGCCTTGTGAGTCAATCCCACCCCAAACAGGCAAGTTGAGTAAAAATAGGTTATCATTAGCTAAGACTTTAATTCTCTCCATAATAGCTCCATTAATTGGGCAAAAGGACAGGTGTGCGGTCGCACCTGATTCAAATTCACAAAACATAAATATATTTACTACATTTTCTCCTAAGTATTTAATTGATTGATACTGAAAAGTTATGTGTTTATAATTCGATCCAGACAAAAACATTACAGAATCAATCCCGTGAATTGCTGTAGTTGAAAAATCATCATCCTTCCTCCCTGAACGATAAAAATCAAGATTTAAATGCTGTATTTTCTCTGGAGTGAAACCTGAATCAAGAGCCTTTTTCAGTTCTCTAAGCAATGGCATGTAGCGCCTGTTGAAAGCTACATGTGCAGGAACTCCTTTTTGCTTTGCAGCATCTATTATCATTTGTGTTTCTTCCGAGTTTCTTCCCGGCGGCTTTTCCAATAATACTGGAAACCCTTTGTTTATTACTTCAACTGCAATTTTTGTAGTCAAATGAACCGGGAGAATAATACAAACAGCATCTGGTTTTTCAATATTCAACATGTCCTCAAAATTGGTGTATGCCCTTTTAAATCCAAATTGCTCAGCAAAAGCTTCAGACTTCAAAACATCAATGTCACAACATGCTGCAAACTCAACATCACTGTTTTCTATTGCATATTTTTTGAAAGATGGCCCATGACCTCTTGTTGCCATATTGCCACAACCTATTGTACAGATTTTAAAACTCATATAAACGCCTCTTTTCATATGTTAACTATAAATTAGAATACAAAATTTATAACACTAACACTAACCCTAACACTAACACTAAAC
>CAYPLH010000106.1:0-7199 GCA_964411505.1 uncultured Clostridiaceae bacterium
AAATTCCCGAAAAGCACAACAGGATTTAAAATCTAAATTCAATGCAGATGATTATACCTATATTGAAGGTTGTTTTGAAAGAATGATACAACTTGAATGGAGAGAATTGGAGTTCCTTTATCGGCAGGGATATAAGGACTGCATTGAACTTTTAAAAAACTTGGAAGTATTAAAATAAAATAACCCCAAAAGGTTTATAAAAACATATAATTTTACAGAGCATCTGCAATTATTTTGTGGATGCTTTGTTTTTCTATAAAGTATGCAGAAACATAAGGTTGACACTGCTATTTTTTTTATGAGAAAAGAATTTGATGGTGATCGCACCTTGGACAAGGATACTTAAACTCAATAAACTGTACGCAAAGAATGGTCTTACTATTTGACCACAAAGGAGGATTTGTTCAATGTTAAAAACAAAAAATACAGTTTATAATGTTGGAATCTATTGCAGGCTATCAAAGGATGATGGCACTAATGCCGAAAGTGGCAGTATTGAAACGCAAAAAAGCATTTTAACTGACTATGTGAAAAATAACGGATGGTATTTGGCAAAAACTTATGTTGATGATGGTTATTCCGGAACAAATTTTGACCGACCGAGCTTTCAGGATATGCTAAAAGATATTGAAAATGGCTTAATAAATTGTGTTATCACAAAAGACCTTTCAAGACTCGGCAGAAATTATCTTGATTGCGGGCTATATCTTGAAGTCTTTTTTCCTGAGCATAATATTAGATACATAGCTGTAAATGATGGTGTAGATACCATAAATAAATCCGTTATGGATATTACCCCTTTTCGCAATATTTTAAATGAGATGTATTCTGCTGATATGTCCGTAAAAATAAAATCAGCATATCGAGCAAGGTTTAACAAAGGAAAGTTTATGGGAACTACTGCCCCATATGGTTATGTCAAAGACCCTGCCGACCATAATCACCTGCTTATTGACGAAAATGTTTCTGCTGTTGTCCGCACGATATTTGACTTAGCACTTGAAGGCAATGGAATTGCTAAAATACGAACATATCTGAATGATAATCATATACTTCGTCCAGCTGCTTACGCAGTTTTACGAGGTGTTACAGGATATGAAAGGTATTTTGAAGGAAATGATGAAAACCGCTATATTTGGAGTGAAAATTCGGTTAGAAGTATATTAAGAAACCCTGTATATGCAGGCAACCTTGCAGGATATAAAAGACCTGCTATTAGTATGAAAAACCAAAAACGCCCTTCTAAATTGCCGGAGGATTGGGAAGTTATACCGAATACACATGAAGGTATTGTAACACAGGAAGAATTTGATATAGTTCAAAAACTTATGACCAGCCGAAGAAAAAAATCAAGTTCCGGCTATGATAATATATTTGCAGGTGTAATCAAGTGTGCTGATTGTGGCTATGCAATGAGAGCAGGGAGTGCTAACAGACGCAAGCGCCCGGATATTATAGATTGTGTGCAGTATTCCTGTAATAACTATGGTAGATATGGCAATATAAATTGCACTTCTCACACCATTGAGGCAAGAGATTTAATCAACGCTGTTATGGCTGATATTAATAAACACGCTGAAATGGCGATTAACGATAAGAAAGCAATCAAAACTTTGCAACAAAAATTAAGTACAATTAGTACAAATGAATTTAAAGTTTTTGAAAAGGAAAAGCGTAAGCTTACAAAGCGGTTAGGCGAACTTGACAGCCTTTTTACAGCTTTATATGAGGATAAAGTCATGGAACGTATATCTAATCGAAATTTTGATACAATGTCAAAAAAGTATGAGCATGAACAGCTTCAAATTGATACAAGATTAAGAGTTATTGAAAATGAACTCATAGAAAAAGGCAGGAATGATAAAGGTATTGTTGATTTTGTCTCACTAATCCGCAACTACCGAGGCATAACAGAGCTTACTGCCCCAATTATAAATGCCCTGATTGATAAAATTACTATTTCGGAACGTAAGAAAAATGCTGATGGTCAGATGGAGCAGGTCATAACTATTTATTATAAGTTTATTGGACTTCTTGATGAATTTTACATTCAGCCTAAAAACGTAAATCGCTATGTTCATCAGAAAGTCCAGTTAAACTGCATGACTGAGGTACCGCTCACAGCTCATTGAGAGCGTTTTTGTCTACAAAATACCTTGTATCAAAACCAAGAGCATACCCGGTGGCTGAACCCCCAAACTCCATGCTTTTTCATCATGCTTTGTAATATGTGTTACCATCAGACAGTCTCTTGCTTCGTTTTTAACAAGCCTTTTTACAGAGAATATGAAACTGATAGTAAACAGTTTCTATTTGGGAAGAAGATAGCTTCATAAAGGGAAGAACCTGTCTTGCTTGAAGCAATGTCTATATATACATCAATCGATAGTCATTTGGGATTAGCTGTTATTAACCTTGTCAACGCCGATCTTTGAGTAGCGAGACCTTTAAATGTATTAGTACTATAACTTATCCCCTTTTATTTCTATAATTAAAGTATATTCTAGCATGACTTTCCCTGTTAGCTAATTTTTGTACATTTTTTAAAATTTTATATAATTTTTGAGGTTTTTTTAAAAAAACATAGAATTATATACCGATTCTGTGTTTAAGATATTTAGAAAATCTCGTCTTATATTTTTTTATTAAAAACCTTTCTTATTAAAAATAATAACATGAATATAGGTATTAAATATAAACAGGATGCAGCAAAAAAAGAACCTAAATTCTTATCTACTAATTGTGACAAATATATGGATAATGGATTCAAACTTGAATCCTTAAGTAAAACTAAGCCTTGCTCTATTATATTCCAATACTCTGTAAATATTAATATGATTAATATACCTATGGATGGCTTTATATTGGGTAGAACAATATTTTTAAATACTTGAAAATGACTTGCTCCGCAATTCTGTGCTGCCTCAATGCATTCTCTTGGAAAGCCCTTGAGCTGTAAACGAATAATAAATACACCTATAGGGTTAAAGATTGCAGGAAGTATAATTGCTAAGTGCGTATCTACAAGCCCTAACCAGTCTGAAACGAGATAGTTTGGTACTAAAAGCACTTGGAGAGGCATTAACATTATTAATACATACAAAAAGAATAATAGTTCCTTGTACTTACATTTGCTATATTCAAAACAATATGCAGCAAGTGGTGAAACAATAAACTGCCCTATTAAAATTGGCAGAACAATTCGTATAGAGTTTAAGTATGCCCTTAAATACTGCGGATTATTGAATACAGCTAGATAGTTACTGAAGGTAGGGCTATCTGAGAAAAAACCTATGTTAACAAAGTGCATATTTCCTGCTGTTAAATCCATTGTATTATACTCTGTAATTTTCTTCGTATATCTACTGATAATCTCTATGTCTCCCATAAATGAATTGGAGATTGTAAAGATTAAAGGAAGTAAAAAAAGCAATACCATTATGCTTGTAAAGCTATTAGTAAAATAACTAGATGTTTTGCTATATGTATTTTTATGATTTCCTTCAAAA
Source organism: uncultured Clostridiaceae bacterium (assembly GCA_964411505.1). Classification (GTDB taxonomy): domain Bacteria; phylum Bacillota; class Clostridia; order CAYPLH01; family DUMO01; genus CAYPLH01. The sequence continues at coordinate 3,510 of CAYPLH010000106.1, forward strand.
TTTAACATATTAAAAGTATCGGAATATCGTTTTTGCAATAGAAACATTAAGGATATAAACAATCCAATGATAATAAACAGCAGATAGGATGCTGTCGTTAATTTTTGTAGGTTTAATCTAAAAAAGTGATTGTTCATATAATGCTGTAATAGATATATATTTTCATCTGGATAATTGCCAAAGAGTAAGTAAATCTCTTTGAAAATCTTAAAGGAATTAACAACCAATAATAGTATTGAGATAAATATAATTGGTGTGAGATACACTAAGGTGATTCTATAAAATCTCTGAAATCTATTTATTCCTTCTATATCTGCTATTTCATAATATTCTTTAGGAATTTGGTTAAGTCCTACATACAATATTAAACTTGTAACTCCAACATTCTTCCAGATAAATATAATAACAGCAATAGCCATAACCCAGTTGCTATTGTACCAGTTAACCATAGGGATATTTAAGGAATAAAGAATTTTATTGGCAAATCCATTTACATCAAAATTACATTTCCAAAAATATATACTAGTGCCTGATGGAATAACAAAGGGTATTATTGATATTAAAAATATAAGTTTTTTACCTTTTTTTAATTTCCTTACTTGTAATGCAAAAAATAAAGCTAAAATAAAGCACAATGGAACAGCAATAGCTATAAAAATGCTTTGATTTGTTAAACCTCTTTGAAACATGGGATTTTTTAATGTGTCTGAGAAATTTTTTAAACCTATAAACTTTTTCTCTCCCATATTATTTAATAGGGCATAATAAAAAGACAATATAAAAGGGATACCATAAAAAAATAATATCCCACATAAACTAGGTAATATATATGGTAATAGACTATCTTTTTTCATATGTTTTATTTTCATATACTTTCCCTTTCATCTATATAATTCTATTCATTCAGATAAGTAAAGACCTTGTTTTGAATAATCTTTGCTGTCTCTTCAGCTGTTGCTAAATCATAATAGTAATAGTTATCTAGTTCTTCTCTCAACAAATGTGTTAATTCAAGATTTCCAACTAATACATTTCTCTCTTGATTCCATTCATGTATTTGATTTAAAGTATCTTCAAACATTTTTTCCTTCTCTTCCTCATTTTTAAATTTCCAATTGCCTTCAAGACCTCTTTCTTCATACCACTTAACCTCGGATTCAAAACTATGTCTGAAATATGTATAAAAGTTCTCAATATTTATTGGAATATTCCCTAGAAACATGAAGGAATATTTTTCTTCATCTTCTTCACTTTCAAATGCAGGTAATTCTTTAGCAGATGCACAATATTTTAAAAACTCCCATGCAAGTTCTTTATTTTTACTATTATTAGAAATAGCATATGTTGAGAGTAAATTGCTAAATGGTGCCTTTCCCTTGCTGCTTAAAAATGGTATAGGATTTATTGTGTTTTCAAATTCAACCATCATGTTTTTCATATCTATATTACTTGTTGTAAATTTAGAAAATATGAAATCCTCTATTAAAAAATCTTCATTCCTCACTCCTACACGAGTAAAATCCCACTCCATAGTTTCTGGATGATAAACTGTATTCAGCTTTTTTGTAAACTTTAAATGCTGTAAGAATTCATCACTATCAAAACTGGCATCTCCAGTTTCAATATCAAAAAAATCAACAGATTCATAGTCGAAAAATGAACTTTTTGTAACACCAGGCATAAGATAAAATTTATCTGGTGAAGGGTGAGTTTTTTTCACTTTTTCATATATATCAAGCATTTCAGTATAGTTTATATTTTTATAGTTTTCATAGTCTAGCCCTATGTTTTCTGCTAAAGGCTTACTAATATATACCATATCATAATTAAATGATAATGGCATGGCATATAATCCGTCCCCAAATTCCATAGCTTCAAAAATATTAGTGTAATAGTCAGATTTATCAAAGTCAGGATCATTGTTCATATAGTCATATATATTGACTAGTAGCCCACTTTGAGCTTTATGGTTGATATCTAAACCACTTAAATCTATTAAATCACTGGCTGTACCACTTAATAAGTCTATAGCAATTCGATACATATATGAAACCTTATTGTCGTCTGGTCTTTCTACTATAATCTCCACGTTAGGATGCATGTCCATAAATTCCTCTGCAAATATATCGATATATCCATCAAAAACAGTAGATACAGTTAGTTTCCCACTTAATTCTTTGTTATCTTCTGTTGTTGGTAGACTGTTGTCTTCTGAAGCAGGAAGGTTAGCATCTGATTCTTCACCATTTGAGCATCCTGATAGCATAATTACTACCATACAGATCAAAATAATTTTCTGTATTACTTTATATTTCACTTAAACTACAACTCCATTCTTATCATATTTACTAAATATTTATGATTATTCTATAATTTCCAGTTAGCGAAATAATTTTTAAGCTTGTCTTATAATCAAATAAATGTATCTTTGGTACATCTATATAAAAAGAGATATCTTCACCAATTCTAATATCATTTTTTATATTGGCAGTTTTAGCGTTGCAATTTTCATCATTAAAATCAAAAACATCTCCAATCAGTTCCGCATAATCATCTTTAAGAAATTGCAACTTATCAAATAACAAGCTTCTTGCTTTTTCCAATCTCGAATGCACTGTTTGTAATGGTACATTGGTCAGTTCTGCAATTTCTTTTGTTGTATATCCAAAATAATACTTTAGCCGTATAACATTTGAATGAATCGGCTTTAATGTATCGAGAACATCGGATATTTCTTTTACTAAAGCATTTTTTAATGTTTCATCCAAGGGGTTTTTTGCAGTTCTATCTAAAAATTCAGATACAAAATCGTCATCATCTAACCATATGCTGACCCTTTTTCGATAATTCCCTTCTTTATCAATACAATCCAATGCGGTATTTTTAGCTATCTTGTAAAGCCAATTTCTCATATCATCCTCTGTTTGCATTTTCCCCATAGTTTTATAGAACCTAAAAAAGGATTCTTGCATGGCATCTTCTGCTAATCCGGTATCATTTATAACTCTATAAATGATACCGTACACGGCATAGCGATGCTTATTATAGATATATTCAAAATCTATTGAGCTGTCTTTATTTAATGTACAATATATCAGCAATGTAAAAGCTCCCTTCTTGTAAGGAACGCCAATATATTCTCTAATAAAAATTACTCCCATATGTATATAACGGTTGAGGGGGCAAAAATTATCAAAAACATATTGAAATTCTTATTTCTTTTTTATTCTTGGATCTTTCGGCTTTTGGGCATCTGCCGGAATCACCCACATATTTCCTACTTTTCTTGCTCCATCAATCCTATTTTGAGTACATAAAACTTGTACTCTCTTGTGGGAGATACCCCACTTTTTTGCTACTTCTGATATGCTTAACAAGTTTTCCATAACACTCACCTTCAATAACAGAATAACTACATTATATTCCATTTCATGAATAGTTGCAAGAAAAAACCTTATATTTATGTTATAAGTTAAATTTTATTGTCGAATACAAGCATCTTTTAACATGTGTGCTTTAGTAGAAACTATGATATAGTGATGTTTTCGCTTTTTTCAATTTTTAATCCTATAGTTATCAATTCAATACTCTATACACATTTGATAAAAATGGTAGGTGTTTTTTTCTCCGCAAAATCTGTCCTTCCGATCTCGAGCAACGTGCCGGAAGAATTATTCGTCAAGGCAATCT
>CAYPLH010000107.1:0-7032 GCA_964411505.1 uncultured Clostridiaceae bacterium
TTATTAATGGCTTTCCTTCATCTTTTGCAAACATTATTAGTTCTGAAAGATTTGCACAATAATATCTCCCATCCTTACTTACATAGTGTCTGAGATGCTCTTTATTTATATACCTTGGATTTGGTATTGCTTTTCCCTTAGAATCTTTTATCTGCATTGGTGGTGGGTCCATTGTTGTTATACCTCTTCGTTTAAATTCCTTTTCACCAAAATGACCCAAAATAGTCGGCTCATAAGGACATACTAAATATCTATAAACAAAAGAATCAAAGGTCATTACGTTAGTCAGTGCAGGAACCTTTCCATATGCATCAATTAGCTCACGTTTTATATTACGTATATTCTCATTAGTATAAGCTAATATAAGATTCTTTTGTTTATCATTAATTGAATTGCAAATATGATAGGTTTTACCTGATCCCGCCACAGCAAGTATTATTTGTTTAGCCATTCTAATGCATCCTTTATGTATTTTGGTATTTCAAAATCATTTTCAGCAGTTAACATCTTATAAGCAGTATCAACTTTATTGTTCAACATTTTTCCTAAAACCTGTCCGTAATCAACTCCATGAAAGAGATATTTAGCATTTTTTTGTACAGTTATCAATGAGTCTAATAGTTTTTTATTTGCACTGTAAAATGCTACCTCCCAAGTCCAATCATCAATATTATCTGCCATAAAAATATTGCACAAGGTATTTTCTTTATTAAATTTGTGCATATCATCAATTTTTTCTTTATCTTTGTCATTATCGGTTATGACAGCAATTTTCTTATCTGTATTTATAACAATATCTAGATAATGTTTATAAGATATTCCATTACATGAAATAATAGTTACTTCATCATCTTCGATAGTCCTTTTAGTAAGTAGAGTATATATTTTAGGAAGCAACAAACACTCTGTTGCGCCTTCAACAAGTATAGCTTTTTTAGATAGCAATAACTGTAAAAAATTATTATTCTCTGCTTTGACAAAAAAATCCGCTACATCTTCTTTAACATCTTTTAAAGATTTAGAACATTCATCTGCTATCCATAAAACATTATTTAAATTTAATTGGCTAGCAATAAGATTATTGTGAGTTGCAATGATAATTTGTGAGTCGGCTTTCTTATCTGATATTCCTTTTATCATTTTTCTTAAATTAGAGGTGCAAAGATGGTTTTCTGGTTCTTCAATTACAATAACATCCAATTGACTCTTACTTCTATCTAAAGCTATTTGTGTCTTTATTAAACTCTCCATACCTTTTCCCATATTTTCTAAAGCAATTGAATCTTCATATACAGATAGAATCGATTCAAGAACTACTTTTTTATCATTTATCCCAAAGCAACGCTTATCTCCGATATTTGGAAGATTTATATTAGAAAAAGCATCTTTTATTTCTTCTCTGAATATATTTTTTGCCATCATTTTTGTGCTATCATTATAACTAGTTGAAAATAGAGTACGATTATAATAATTAAATGAATTTTCCGAATCATTAGTTGAGGTATCAATATTTAAATAGTTTAAAGGTCTTTTGATTCTATTGTATGGCAAGCCAGCAAATGTTGTCCACTTGGTAGAATAATACTCGTATGGAATCTTTCCTTCGTTAATGTTACTATCCAGTCCTACACCTAATTCCTCATCAAACTTGCATTCAAAAGAAATACCAAATAGAGGTTTTTTAAAAATATTATTTTCTCCATAAAAATATTCCGAATCTTTCTCTTGATAATTTAACTCTAATTCAACTTCAATGTATATTTGTGGTAGATTTTCGACACAAGGCTCATTGTGAAAATTTTCCATGTTTTGAATATTAAATAATTCAATTAAAACTGCTTTATCCATATTCCTATATTGTTGATTAAAAACAACCTTTATTGCTTCTAATATAGTGCTTTTTCCAACTTCATTTTCTCCTACCAAAATATTCATATGTGGGTTAAACTCAATAGTTATCTCAGTAAATTTTTTATAGCCTCTTATATACAACCTTCTAATAAAATTGTTTTCCATACGCTAAGCTCCTTCCATTATATATATAACCTAAGGCTAAAAAATATCCTTCAAAGCAACCCAACTATCACTAGACATATCAATATTAAATTCTGTGTTATTAATATATAGGTGATTATCTAAATCTCTAACAAATCCCCATTGTAAATTCTTTTCTGCAGCATATCTTTTAAATGCGTTGAATTTATTACCAATCTGCCTATCAATGTTTTTATCTTGGCCTTTGCTTTCTCCTCCTTTAGTTTCAATTATCCAAACTGTGTTATCTTTTTTCTTTAAGATATAATCCGGATAAAATAGCCATTGCTTATAAAAAGCATCAGTATAAACAATTGAAAAATATTGTTGTCCAGTATCACCATTTTTATAAACCCAATCTATATCATTGCTTTTTTCACAATATTGTTCAAATAATTGTTCTGAATTACTACGAACTTTACTCGTTGCAAAGCCGGATGTGTATTCTTCATAAGCATTAGATAAATATTCAATTTCACTTTTAACTAAAGGATCATACCTAAAAAAGTCTTGCTCCGGAATGGTAAACTGTGACTTTTTTGGATTAATTGATATACTTTGCTGAATACTCATTTTAGAAGTTACTTCACGGAACTCCTCTTTTAATAAATGCTCATTATTGACAACAAAAGCATAAAATTCGGCTGTATCTAACACAAGTAATTTTCTATAGCGTATACCGCCTTTTCTAAATAATCTTTCTAAAATAGTTTTAACCTTCGCTGTTTTCATTCCTATCGCTGATTTTATAGCATCTATGGAATGCAACAATTCAATTCCATGTTTATGTGTATTAACCTTTTTACGTGTAGTAAAATAATTTTTGCTTTTCATCACAGCAGAACTTCGAATAAACTCTCCATGTAAAGCCTTGCCTAATATTTCATCTCCAAATGTATAGCCTTTATCCGCTAGTAACATTTTATTCTTTTCTTTATTGCTATCTAACTTATATTTTTCAACGAGAAAGTCATATGTTTTATTTAGCACCTCACGTTCTCCAAGACCATCAAAATCTAAATCTCTCATTTCTTTTTCTAAGCTGAAAGTCTTGCATTTATCTTTTACAAATAAACGCCTAACTTCATAGGCTTTATCTATATCTGTTAAAAGGCCTTCTTTATATTTTTCATCAAAGGTATATACATAACAATAATCTAATAATTCTTCTTCATAATGTTCAGCTTCTGGCATTCTCCTAATACGGCCAATAGTCTGAATTTCAAATGTTTCGCTCATACCTTCCCTTAGCTTTACAAGAATTTTCGCCCTTGGGCAATCCCAGCCTGTGCTTATGGCTTGTTTCATCAAAAGGAATATAGGAGTAGAATTATTATCTGTTAAATTATCCGGCAAGTCTTTTTTATCTCCAGACATCCATTTACTAACCATGCCATTGTCATAGGTGTATCCCATATCCTCAAGTTTTTTCTCTACAGCAATAATGGTATCTGGTCTAGCATTAGGAAATTGAATTAAAACAAGTGGTCGTATTTTTTTGTCCATATCAGCATATTTTTTTGCTATTGCCTTTCGCTTTTCATCTGCTAAATCTAAAAGATAGTCATAGTCATTAGTTATTTCAATATTATCTATAATCCCTTCATTTACATAAATAGCTTTTGTTATAAGGCCTGCATTTATAACATCTAGTTCATCAATTTCATAGAATTCGTGAAGGTTATTTTTAGCTGTGGTAGCAGATACACGAATAATATGTCTAGCTGAAAATGCATCTATAATAGTTTTTGCATTACTGGTATTGTGAGAATGTTCTTCGTCAATAATTATCATAAACTCTATGCCATTTCTATGGGCTTCAGCAATTCTATCAAAAAGATTTTTCCTTTCGCTATCTCTTATGGCAGTATTGTCTTTCTTTGTGACCAGCTCCCAATTAATAAAAGTTGTGGACTCTTCTTCAAAACCATTCAATAACGCATCGAACAGATTTCCGGTCTTTCGCCATGGAGTAAACTTCTCCATTTTTGCTTTACTCTGTTCTTCTAAATCACCTTTCCCTGGACATAACCAAATAAAAGCTGTATTACTATTTACTTTACCTAAATATTCATCAATGTAATCAATTAAAATAATAGTTTTACCAGAGCCAGTAGGAGATTTAATAGTTATAACCTCTTTACTGTCATGTCTAGTAGTAGTTTTTAAAAGAAATTTTACTGCTTTTTCTTGAAATTCAAATAATCCTTTAGGCAATCCTACTACCATATTTCTCCCGCCTCCCTTAATTCACTTTCAAAATAATAATCTGGAATAGTATTAATTTCCACATTATTAAATAATTTGTTTTGACATGTAGTTAAAAGCACATTTTTTGATATGTACAACGCCTTACAATCATGATATTTATCCCATTCATTTTCCATCCTGTCTGCGTCTTCATCAGTTAATATAATATGATATTTATCATTATCAATGCTTATACCATGTTCTAACTGAACCATCTCCATAATATGGTAGAGCAAACTATCAGAGATTACTTGCTCATCATCTTTTTGAATCTTAGGGATAAAGTCCGTTTTGTAGTATTTCAAGTTAGCTGGAATACCTTTAAATTTTTTAAAGGTTTTTATTCCATACACATATACATAGCCACCATTAATCTCAGTAGCAAACCTGCTGTAGGTTTCTTTGTTTTCTGTTTTTGCTATTTCTATTTCATCAGCTATTGATGTATCCTTAAAATCTCTAATCCTGATTTTTCTTTCTAGTAAGACTTCACGTTCATTTTTATCAAAAATATATGTCTTTATTAGATCTTTGCACCTCTTATAAGTAATTTCTTCGCATATATTATTCTGATTATTTGTACAAAGTATAAACTTTCTATTCCCACCATCCTGTATATTGAGTTCTAATACTGCTTGAGCCGTTGTTCCACTTCCTGCAAAAAAGTCTAGCACAATAGCATCTTTATTATAGTGATTTTTAATAAGCCTCTTTATCAAATCTACAGGTTTTGAGTAATCAAACTTATCTTTTAAACCAAAGATTGCCAAGTCTTTTTTTGCATTATCATTAGAATATATATTTTCAACAAGCCCTATTGAACTTAAAGGTTTAGTTCGTTTAATATATTTAATATAATATTCTCCATTATCATTTTTATCAATTTTAGCATTTAAATATGTTTTAGTATAAATTCTAGCTGTACCATCTTTTTTTCTATTAATAACTATAAAATCATTTTCATAGCCAAATTTAAAAAGTTTTGGTTTCCATCTCCATGCCCAATCTGCCCTTTTATGATTACCTTTTTGCCTTTCCTTCCAAGCCTCCTTGTTAGAACCAGGATAAAAGGTTTCGCCTTCTATCGTTAAAGGATAATCTAGGCTTAAACTGTATGAAAGACTGTCGTAATCTAGAGTTTGATTTAATTTATATTTTCCACGTTGTTCTACCCACTGATCCTCATGTGTAAATGCTGGGTCTATATGCTCTTCCATAATAAATATATCTTTATCATGTTTGGTATAGACTAATATATAATCATGATTTTTAGAAAAGGAACCAGTTGTTTTTCCGCTCTTTTTAGTTATACGTGGTAGATTAATAATAAAATTAGACTCAGAAAATATTTCATCCATTAAGTTTTTAAGAACTGCCTGTTCATTATCATCTATAGATACAAAAATTAAACCCTCTTTAGATAAAAGATGATATGCTATTCTAAGTCTTTTTTCCATAAAAGATAACCATTTAGAATGTCTAAAAGTATCATCTTCACCTACATAATCATCATTATAAACAAAATCTTTTTTCCCAGTGTTATAAGGAGGGTCTATATAAATGACATCAATCCTTCCCTTATGTGTTTTTTCAAGCAACTTTAAACTATGTAGATTATCTCCTTCTAAAAGAAAATTAAAGTTAGGATTGTTTTTATCTCCTATAATTTCTTTATCTTTAACCTCTGTAAATACAGGTACATGAGTTTTCATTTGTATATCTACATTCTCCTCATGTTCCTCCCATATCAGACCATACTTTTTAGATACAATTTCACTTTCAATCTCATAAATAGCTTTTAATGCCTCATCATTATCTTTATGCTCATCTTTGATAGAGTTAAGAAACTCAAGCATCTTAAACCTTTTTTCTTGTGATAAATTAGCCATTAAACATCCCCCAATTTCTTGCTCTTACCTTCATCTGAAACGAATTCTAAAATATCATCTACACCACAATTAAGGATATTACAGATACTTTCTATGGTTTGCAATTTAACATATTCATTTCTTTTTAGACGAGTAATTATATTAGCGGAAAATCCAGCTTGTTTTTGCAAATCAGCATTAGACATTTCTTTTTCTATTAACAAGTGAAATAATTTTTTATAACTTACTGCCATGCATTAATCTCTCCTAAATTACAAATAAACAATTTGTCTTATTATATCACTCTATCGTGAATAATTCAATCTTTAAGCTTTAAAAATTTTGTTATAAATATTAATTGGCAAACAAATGCATGTGAAATAATAAAAATAATAATCTTTAACTCTTATCTATTTACTTTTGATGATTCACATATAATTCATTCAGAAGCCCAACAAACTTATAATAAATAGTTATAACCTGCTCAATCTGGTCATCCGCATTTTTCTTACGTTCCGAAATAGTAATTTTATCAATCAGGGCATTTATAATCGGTGCAGTAAGCTCTGTTATACCTCGGTAGTTGCGAATTAGGGAGACAAAATCAACAATGCCTTTATCATTTTTGCCTTTTTCTATGAGTTCATCTTCGATAACTTTTAATCTTGTATCAATTTGAAACTGTTCCTGTTCATACTTTTTAGACATGGTATTAAAATTTCTATTGGATATACGCTCCATGACTTTATCCTCATATAAAGCTGTAAAAATGCTATCAAGTTCTGTAAGCCGCTTTGTAAGCTTACGCTTTTCCTTTTCAAAAGTTTTAAATTCATTTGTACTAATTGTACTTAATTTTTGTTGCAAAGTTTTGATTGCT
>CAYPLH010000108.1:0-7022 GCA_964411505.1 uncultured Clostridiaceae bacterium
ACGCAACTCCTGAAAGCTGCTGATAGCAATAGGTTTGAGTTTTCGAAATTACTATTTTACTTTAGGGGGGTAACATTTTATATTTTATATCTTGCTTTTTAGCTTTTGAGGATAGGTTTAAGTCAATGAGTGTGCCGCTATAATATTAATCATCAATAACTATCTCTATGATGGTTGCATTTATTATATCAAATTCTCCAGTCTGACCTACCCGAAGGTCATCAATATCAGGATTAGCAATACCATCTACGGCTACCTTCACCGAGCTGCTTACACTAAGTACATAAGGCTTGCTCCCCGAAAGTAGATTGAGCATAGTCCCATCTGATGTGTTTATAATTGTCTTAATTTCAGCTTCTATTGTATATTTGTTATCCTCAGCATAAATATATGTCACTTTACCATTTGATAACTTAAGCTCAGCCCTCATACCTCTTTTTAAGCTGCTGATCTTACCAGTATAACCTTTTATATCTATTATGACTGCATCTGCAAACGCATATTCTTTTGTCTGATCATCTGATGTTATTCTTATTAAATTACTGTTAGCTGTTTCAATAATACCTTTAATATCAGTAAGAATTTGCTCAGCTTCTATAGACCCAACAACATTATCTTTTATCATAACACTTACTTTCATGCCAAGTTCAAGGTCACTAAGTTTAGACTTTACATTTCCTATCTTTACAACAGCGTCCTCAGAAAGACCATATCTTACGTTGTTTATAGAAATATGAAATGTGCCTACAAGATCAAGATTAGTTATATAACCTACGACTTTATCTTCTTTAACTTCTTCCTTCTCCCTGTAAACATATATACTTTTAACCCTGTTTCTCTTATCTACAGTGATCTTTACAATGTCATTTGCTTTAATCTCTTCAAATTCGCCTTCCTTTTCGATGAAATACACTTCTACACCATCAAGTACCTTAAATTCGATCTTTTGATTCTGCACTTGTACGGTTATTGACATGTCTTTATTATCAATATCAGTGATTTGACCAACGTAAGTGTCAATTATTTTGTCACCAATTATACCACCTTCTACCTTTTCATCAAGGCTGTTGAATAAAACTGCCATTTCAGCTCTTGTGAGTGTCCCCAACGGATTGAAGGATGTTCCGTCTCCTTGCATAAGCCCTAGTTCCTTTAGCAGATATACATAACCAACTGCACCTTGCGGAATAAAAGCTGCGTCCTTATAATTTAGTTTCGCATTCATATGATCCAAAGCTTCGTCTTCATAACCAAGTGCTCTGATGACATATTTTCCCACCTCGAACCTTTTCACAGGCTCTGTAGGATTCCAGTACATCATGTCTACGTCATCAAGTATTCCCTTTTCATAAGCCAGTGTCACATATCCTACTGCCCAGTCCTGAACCTTTTTACCTTTATATTCCTTTGGAAGATTGTAAATTGAACATGCTTTTTCTTCCCACCCCATAATCCTTAGAGCCATTACAACTGATTCTAACTTAGTCACCGATTGCTTGGGATAAAATTTGCCTCCCCATCCTTTTACAAGACCTTTTGAACCTAATTTTTCAATTGCTTTTTCAGCCCACTCAAAAATATTTGAATCATCAAAAAGCTTTTTAGCAATTCCATAAGGTATTTTCCCCTGTTTTGCAAGTCCCGGAGGCATCGTTTTACCGCTGTTATTTTTACGGGAATCAGCAAAAACCGTACCAGCTCCGAGTGTTACTACCAAAACAAATGTCAAAATAATTGATACTATTTTTTTCATACTATCCTTCCTTTCAGCGTTTTTTGTCTCATTCATTCATGAATTTTTTTATACTGCACCAGCCTCGTTCTATTATATGTTTCGAATACGGCAGGATAAATTTGGGGTGAAAAATATTACACTTCAGTTACAAAATGCAGAAGCTTTATTGCAGTATTAGTGATGTTGTTCATGTAAAGCAGTTCCTGAATAGTCACATGACTTTACATGTAGCTCATTTTTCTTATTAGAAATTTGATGTAACATATGATATAATTGTGCATGTGCGTTTTTTGCCTTGGCAAAAAATATCGCACGCGCATAGATTCCGCCGGAGGCAATATAATAACCTCGGTAACGAGGTTATTATATCATATGTTGAATTAGCTAAAATAAACTTGATAAATGTATATATTTACCGCTTCAGAGCCGGTACTCTGTTTACAACTTTACGTTTTAACATTATAATATACAATGTTAAAGTAAATAATACCAATATACTAATTTAAAACAGGAGGTTTATAATGAAAATCGAACTTAGGAAAGATTGTGCTTATTCGCTAGTGGTCCCTACAAGTATTGGAGTGCGCATAACTCCTTCCAATGGTCAGCCTGTGCATTCAAGTAATACTTTCACAATGCAAGTTACAAGTGCTGAAACTAATGTTGCCAGCATTTCTTCATATCTTGGTCTTCCGGTTAAAGTATTAACTACATTTGTAAAGGATAGCCCAATTGCAAAGATGATTAAAAGTGACCTTGCTGGACGCCATATGGATTACGAAGGCAAGGATGTTCCGCAGGGCGGTCCATGGGGATATCGTCATCAGTTCAATATTGCAGACAGTGGCTTTGGTGTGCGTGGTCCAAGAGTTCATAATGACAGAGCAGGAGAAGTAGGGCTTACTCTTAATGTTAAAGACTTTGACCTTGACAGAATTTTTGGTAAAGAGGGTGTGCAAATATTACACATATCCGGTTTGGTTGGCGCATTGTCCCATGATACTGGTATTTTCTGTCTGGAGCTTGCGCGAGCTGCAAAGAAATACGGTACACGTATTTCCTTTGATTTAAACCATAGAGCATCTTTCTGGGAAAATCGTGAAGAGGAATTACATCAAATATTTACAGAAATCGCAAGCATTTCTGATATTCTTCTTGGAAATGAAGAAGATTTTCAACTATGCCTCGGCATTAAAGGTCCCGAATCAGGGGGCAAAGATCTTACTTCTAAAATAGAAAACTTTAAAGGAATGATTAAACGAGTTAGGGAAACATACCCCAACGCCTCTGTTTTTGCTACAACTTTACGTGAAGTTGTCAGTACGAATACCCATTATTGGGGCGCAATTATGCTAGAAGGCGAAAACTGGCACGTAGCTGACCCCAGAGAAATAACTGTTTTAGATCGTATTGGCGGTGGAGATGGTTTCGTAGGTGGTTTACTCTATTCTATTCTCAGAGGATGGGAACCGGAAAAATGGCTTCAGTTTGCATGGGCCACCGGAGCTATGGCAACTACATTCTTAACCGACTATGTACAGCCAGCAGATGAAGAGCAGGTATGGAGCGTGTGGCAGGGTAATGCACGCGTGAAACGCTAATAGTTCATTAGATAGAGTGATTAAACAGGACAGGGTTTATTCCTTGTCCTTTACTCTTGTTTATTTTCGTTTGTTTTTGTTTGATTTTACTTACTCTATTAAAGGAGACTTACATAACATGTTAACAGGCTTTGACCATGAAAAATATTTAGAGGAACAATCGGAATACATCCTAGAACGTATAAACAAATTCAACAAGCTGTATCTGGAGTTTGGCGGTAAGCTATTCCATGATCTTCATGCTGCAAGGGTACTTCCCGGTTTTGATCCCAATGCCAAAGTAAAGCTTTTGAGCAAGCTTCGGGATAAAACTGAGATTATCATCTGTGTTTACGCTGGCGATATTGAAAGAAACAAAGTTCGCGCTGACTTTGATATTACTTATGATATGGATGTAATGATGCTCATTGATGATCTACGGGAGTGGAATCTTGATGTAAACAGCGTGGTTTTTACTCGCTATCAAGAACAACCTGCGACAGCCATTTTTAAGAAAAAGCTTGAAAGAAGAGGAATCAAAACATATACACACCAATTGACCAAAGGATATCCAACTGACATAGATTTAATAGTAAGTGATAAAGGCTATGGCACAAATGCATTTATTGAAACTACTAAACCACTGGTAGTTGTCACAGGTCCTGGACCCGCCAGCGGTAAGCTGGCCACGTGCCTCTCCCAGCTTTACCATGAGCATCGCAGAGGTATCAAAGCTGGGTATTCCAAATTTGAAACCTTTCCCATATGGAATCTACCCCTAAAACATCCCGTTAATTCTGCTTACGAAGCTGCAACAGCTGATTTAAAGGATGTTAATATGATAGATCCTTATCATCTGGAACGCTATGGAATAACATCTGTCAACTATAATCGCGATGTGGAAATTTTCCCTGTGTTATCCAGAATAATGGGAAAGATTGCCGGATCCGAGTCTTTTTACTGTTCGCCAACCGATATGGGTGTAAACAGAATAGGATTTTGTATCAAGGATGATAAAATTGTTAGAGAAGCAGCCTGTCAAGAAATCATAAGGAGATATTTCAATAGTCAGTGCGAATATAAAAAGGGATTGGTTGATTTGGATACAGCACAAAGAGTGGAACTATTAATGGAAGAGTTAAACTTAGGTCCTGAAGATAGAGTAGTTGTAGCTCCTGCAAGAGAAGCTGCTGAAAAAGCTCGTCAAAAATCAGGCAATGCTGATAATGGTTCAGGCATGGCAATTATGCTCAAAACAGGTTCCATCGTTACAGGAAAAGGTTCCAAACTAATGAATGCAGCATCTAGCCTTCTTCTTAACGCTATTAAAACACTTGGAAACATTGCAGATGAAATTCACCTGTTATCTCCTAATATTCTTGAGTTAATAATAAACCTCAAACAGAATTCTCTTGGGGACAGCAACCCCATACTGAGCTTAAGAGAAATTCTTATAGCCCTTAGTATAAGCGCCGCAACTAATCCTACTGCTCAACTTGCTCTAGAAAAACTCCCGCATCTTAAAGGCTGTGAAGCACATTCTACACACCTTGTCAGTCATGCTGATAACATAGTACTAAAAAAACTTGGAATCAATCTTACGTGCGATCCAGTGTTTCCATCAAAGGAGATGTTTTTTGTATAGGAAATCAGGGATGTTTTTTAAGCATCATCAATCCGCTTTTTAAAGTAATTTGCTGTAGTAAAAGGTTACCACACAGCATGGTTCGTGCACAAAAATTCGGTTGAAGTTGTGAACAATAGCACTTTGCAGTAAAATTACTCTTTTAAAAGAACACAACTAATGTAAGTGATGGTGTTCTTACCGTTATAGTATTTCATATCTGAAAGTTCGCAAACCTTGCTAACCCACAGTCCATACCCTTCCATTGAAGAATATGCATCATCCGGAAAGCGGCACGGCGCATCTGGATAGGTGCATTTTTTGCAAATGGTGCAAGCACCTGCACCCATTCCCAGAACATCTCCAAACTTGGCACGAACCTTCTTCATTAGCGAAACGAAGTTCTTTTGATGCTTTTCCGAAGTTGCTTTTATGGTATCATAGTCAAATTCATCGTCCATTTGCCCGATAGTCAGCACAAGAACTCCACTCTTATATTTAGATGCTTTTTCAAATGATTCCTCTATTGTGCCAACGCCAGGAGGGCACATCCAATTGGTCCCATACGCATGGCACCTGTCGGCTCTACACATATCACGCACCTCAGGCATGAATACAAGCGCGTCCATATTCAATTCCCCTGATGCAGAAAACCCTTCGTCCAAAGCAAGTTTTTTAAGCTCTTCTATATCCATTTTTATCCTCCTTGTTGATTTCTCCCTCGCAGCCACTATGCAAGGCAACACTTTGGTATTTTACTTTGACATTTTTTTAAATGTCCTTTCATTGTCATTTGTACTATTTTGCTGCTTTACCTCTTTCTAGCCCCACAATCTTTAGGATTATTATACTACAAATTTCAACATGAAACACACTCAAAATTTGATAATAAGGTAGATAAAAATATTATCCCCCTGTTCCTGTCCTTCAACTTCTGGTAGTTTAGCATCGCAATTCCGAAAGGTAGATCTTATTCCTCGGTATAATCTGCTACCACCAGATAAATGGCATAGTTGTTTGACTATATGGCAAATTATTGTTAAGAGATTTTACTCTTATGGCTATGTCTCCAGAGGAAATCTATCAGCGAAAGATGAGTTATAAAGAGCTGTATGCAGCAATTAACAGCTTGCTGAAAAAACAGGCAAAACGTATTTTACGCTCATTTTTTTATCGGTATGAGTAAGACAGAAATTGCAAGGTCTGAAGGCGTAAGTAAAATGGCTGTAGTGCAGCTATTATAAATCATCGCCATTCTGCTCTTGAATAGGAACAACGGCCAGTGTCATTCCTAATGGATGCAAAAGCTTTAAAATCGTAGTGAGCTGTGGGTCCATCCGGTTATTCTCAAGTCTAGCGATAAAGGTTTGCTTTACTCCGCTTATGGCCTCCAGTTCAGCTTGGGTAAGTCCTTTTTCTTTACGGGCTTCAAGTATCTGCCCTATGATTTTAACCTTAAGTTCTATTTCATCACGGTCTTCCTGTGTTAATGCATCCAGATTATTATAAATATCTTTCCATCTTTTTGTCTTTACAGCCATATTAATTACTCCTTTCCAGAAAATCTTTTAAATTCCGTTTTGCCTGGTCTACTTCTCGTTGTGGCGTTTTCTGCGTTTTCTTCGCAAAATGGTGAAGTAATATAAATTTATCATCCTTCCAGTATGCGAATAATATTCGGTCCTGTGTTGGACGTAGTTCCCAAATATCATCTTTAATGTGTTTTGTTGCCGGCAATCCGATCCTAGTACCATAAGCTTTTAAAAGCTGCAAATACTCAGCTATTTTTTTAAGCCTTATCCGAGATGCTGTTTACTGCTTCTTGCTTCAGCATTGAGCTTTTCAAGTAAATCAGCAATAGGTGAATTGCCATTTTTATCTTCGTAAATTTCAATCTCATACATATATTCTTTACCTCTCAATATTATAATATAACTAATTCGTTCTATTTGTCAATTCTTTTTGATGCTGGAAACCATTTGGTAAGTTGTAATGTTAAATGCTTAATTTGCATGGTATGGCACCATCTTGTCACCCATGGCACCATGAAAATTTGAAGGAGGTTTTACAAAGTATAATATGA
>CAYPLH010000109.1:0-7004 GCA_964411505.1 uncultured Clostridiaceae bacterium
TGTGTTTCTAGCTTCAGTTTGATAAAATCGGAATAAACCCAGAATCGGAATACTCAATAAAGAAATCTTTATTCCCAACCTGAACACGATATTCCTCTCCGACGAAAGAAAAATCCTTGCCGAATTCCAAGATAAAGTCTTTCAGGTGGGCAACGATGGATTTACGTAGTACATTTTCCTTGTGCTTATGCGGCAAGTCAAGAAATTCAAGAACATAACTGTCGCGAAGTGGAGTTAAACCTTGACTTTTAGCGATAAACAATTTGTTCTTTTCATCGGAAAGCATTGTGCGCTCAAAGAGCATACTGTCAATTTGGCGTTCCAGTTCTCTCTTAGAATAACGATTTTTGACCGCAAGCGTCAAGTAGAATTCCCTCGCTTCGGCGGTCTTTGTCCGCGAAATGATAATAAGGTTATTTGTCCAGCTGATTTCTCGCACCAGTGGTGCGAGTTTTCCGTTATCGTAATAAATCTCGTAAAATTGCCTCATACGCCAGATATTTGAAGCAGAGAACCCCTGAATTCCAACATATTGGCTTTGGATAAAATTTGCAAAATCGCTGACAACCGACTTTCCCCAGCCACCTTCATGCACTCTTTCACTAACATATTTTCCAATATCCCAATACATCGTGATAAGTTCGCGGTTGACGGCACGAAATGCGTTATCCCGCGCTTTTTCTATAATCGATAGGATTTCAGCAAAATCCTCAGAATTACTTTTACTCATATCTTTGTTCACCAAATCACCTCCCCAGCAATTTATCACCTATTGTATATTATTGTAAATCACTCTGCTATCAGCATTTAAATAATTGTCATATGTATAGGCTTTAATTTGAATAATATCACGAGTTAAAATCGTTAAGAACTCATCTATTTTCATTTTTTCTTTTTTAGCAAAAAACATAATGTTTTCACCCCCACCATATGCTCCATAAAATTACGCTAATCCTCTTAATGCTGCTTCAGCTTTATATTCGCTCTCAAGCTCATCTAATTCACTGCTGGACGGGTTGCCTTCAAAATTGATGTTGTATAAGACTTTATACATCATTGCTCAATTCATATACTTTCTTTCCAATTTCCAGACTCGATTCAAATTCAGTGAAGTCTTCGATGTTTGAAATCTCTTGTATCAAATTCTTATAAAATGTTGCAACTTCATCAATATTAGCCTTCATTTTTGCGCCTCCAAATTGTTTTCCCAATATAAGTAACCTTAATATGCTGGATAAAACCTATATTCATTTTACACCGATTAATGCATTGTACTTGTCCACATTTTCATTGTGCTTTGCCAATTTTGCGTTGTAATCATCGTATTCATCGTTATATTCTTTTATCAAGCTCTCATATTTATCATAATTGGCATTAAACTGCTCTGTAAAACCATCTGCCTGCCATTGAAGCATCTTTGATTCTAAATCCGTATATTCTTCATATAGCTTGTTAAGATTATCGGCCTGTGCTGAAAGAGCTGCGTTTTCATCATCTAATGATTGCTTCATCTGAACTAATTCCTGATTTTTTTCATTGGTGTAACTGGTATAATACTGAGAAGCGACCAAGGTCGCGAATATCAAGCAGATTACCAGAACAACCCGCTATGCGCTTGCTTTCTTAACGACTACCGAACTGTTACAAGATACATCCCAGCTTGACCTTCCTGTAAAGATGTTAGGCCTTTTCAGGTAATTATAAGCAGTAATAAGTCCGCCGATAGTAACCAATGGAATTAAGAGCCATAATCCATATAAATAGACCATGAATCCTCGTTTAGCTGCTGTCCCTAATTTCAACTTACTTCCGTTTACATCAAGGATTTTAGCATTTAAGAGCCATTTACCTGGCGTCGTGCCCCATGTACTTAATAATATAGCCTCTATGAAAATCCAGATTATATATAGAATTACACCAGCTACATACTCTGGAACCTTACCGAATATGGCACTGTAAGAAGATGGTGATAGCATTACCCATAGAATGACTATGAATATGGTGCTAATATACATGTCAAAGAATCTTGCGAAGTATCTTATCCATGGGTGAGGCTCGACGGTCATATATTGACAGGTTTGATGTTCTTCTTTGGATTGAGGCTGCTCCCAAGACGCATGATATCTGCTTGGATTTTCATTATACGACTCATTATTGAAATTAAGCTGGGAATCATATTCGGCTCTGGCCTGCTCATCTTTCAATATCGCATAAGCAGCGTTTAGTGCTTTCATCCTTTCCTCAGCTTCCTGCCTATCTTCTGCAGGATTCAAATCGGGATGATATTTTTTAGCGAGTGCCTTATAAGCCATGTCAATGACTTCTTTTGACGCACTTGGAGTAACCTGCAGAATGTCGTAAAGTGTAGCCATCAGTTTTCTCCCTTCAGATTCTATAATTCGCCATAAAAGTGAATTTTCCTTCTTATTCCAATAAGATTTTCTTTCAAGCTAAGCCGAGGCGTATCGCTACAAATCGGCATCGGGATGATCTCTCGTGGTGAAGTGTCCATCATTACCGCGAATATAGGCCTGCATGCACATATCATATCACAGGCCATCTTTGTGCCTGCTTTGATAGTCGTCCTGCTCACAACCATTGTAATACCACTCCTTCTGAAACTGGCGTTTTCATGCAGAATCGAAAGCAGGTTAAATTGACAAACTATTAAGCCACACCTCTAACCCAATAAGACCAATTATTTTCATGCGGGAATACCGCAAATAGTCATAGCTATCTCCGAAAAGCTGTGGTAGTGTCTGTCGTTGAAGGGAGATGGTCAAATGAAAAAGCAAACTATCATCGGAGTAATCCTTATTGCTTGTGTCGCATTGTGTGCCTCCGTGTTGCCACAGAGCGTCGAGTTCGGAGATTTCCCCACTGGGACGGTAAAAACCGCTGTAAACTCCGAAATTGAGGCTCAGCCAGAAGAAACTCCAATAATTCTTCTTCCTGCCGATATCCCTGCTACCGAAGCCGAGGTTGTCGTGGAAAGTGAGCCAAATAAAATGAGATAACAGCAGAAAAAGGAACAGAAACAGTACAGCTAAAAGAGCCGACGCCTCGCGTTGTATCAAAATCTGTACCGTCGTCCTCCAAACCTAAGTCAGGCGACAGGACAGTCATTGACGGCAAGCTGTATATATGGATGCCGGGATTTAGCTGGATTGAAGAGGAGGGTGGCGGAAGTATCTGCACCGTGGTTGGAAGCCCTGATGACGAGATGACAGGCAACAAGGTCGGCGTCATGGGCGTCGGCACCGTCGCCGAGGATATGTACGAGAACGGACATAAGATAGGATCATGGGCGGAGAGGAATACCCCTCAGGTGAACCAACATCTCCACCTTCAGAACAGCCGGAACCGACAGGCGACGTCATATACATCGAACTCCAGCCGCCGGTAACCAAGGATAGCACACCGCCGCCGTATAAGCCAAACGGAGATCCAATAAATCCGTAATATACTGAGATAGCGCACTCAACCATAGAAGGTCGGGTGCGCTATTTTCCTACTGTTCGTATCCGTAAGGTTTTGAAGCTGTCTGTTACATCACAAGCTGTTCGCCATCGGAGGATATGGTGCGCTGTGAGCGTACTATTATGCTTATTAAAGAAAACTGCTTTTCTACGTTGCTTATTTCTTTTTCACAGGTATCCAAATCTCACTGACGTAATCCTTGCTTTGATTGTCGCCCTTTGTGTCAAGTATTATTATACAACATCAAACAAGCTTTTGTCAGATATATTCATTTGGTCAGACACTCTTTCTGCAATGCGCCGATGAGTAAGCCAAGTCGCCACATGATCACCACCATTTTAATTATGATACCATATTGTTCCACATAGGAAAAGAAATAGCTTCCCACTGGTAGGAGCTATTTCTTACTTGGTGCGGGCGACAGGACTTGAACCTGCACGGTTTCCCACTAGATCCTAAATCTAGCACGTCTGCCAATTCCGCCACGCCCGCATTAATAAATAATTGAAGGATGCAAATTATTATTTGGTATTGATGTTCTTACATATATTTCACTGAGCCGACTTCACCTAAATCCAGTGCGTCTGCAATTCCGCCACAGCTTCTAGTGACTGAATTATAGTAACACAAGGCTGTTGTAAAGTCAAGATAAAAACAAGGTTGTAAATCTCGTATAATTCATAGCATTGCAAAGCCACATGAATTTTGCTATATTATGCGTATGAACAAAAATAATCTTATTCATGCAGGAACTTGCGCATATAATGTGAATTACCATATTGTATGGAGTGCAAAATACTGCAAACCTGTATAGATAAAATGAGAAAATACTATTGGGTAGATAAGCTTGGAATTATTACATATTGTGAGGAACCGAATTTGAGTTTTATCGAACAAATATATAGAGAAACAAAAATAAAATTGAATGACCAGCAAAAGTCAGCTGTACTTCATGAAGACGGACCTGCATTAGTACTTGCCGGTCCCGGTTCCGGAAAGACTACAGTTATTATCTGCCGACTGGCAAGATTGATTATGGAAAAAGGAATAAAACCTGAAAATATTGTTTCCCTAACCTTTAATCGGGCAGCAGCAAAAGAAATGGAGCAAAGGTTTAATAGAGTATTCGGTTATAATAGTGAATGCAAGGTAAGGTTTTCAACACTGCATTCGTTTTCTTATTCTATCGTAAGATGGTATCAGAAATATAAAGGATTAAGCCTTGAACTGATTGAGGGATCAAAAAACAAATCAAGAAAGAGTTTTATTTTAAAAGATCTTTATCATAAAATAAACGATGCATCAATGACGGATGATGAACTGGATAACCTAATTGGTGAGATGGGAATCATCAAGAATGGGATGATAAGGGACGTCGGGAGTTTCAATTCCAAAATTAAGAATTTTACAAACATATATACCGCGTATGAACGCTATAAAAAAGATAACAAACTGCTTGATTTTGATGATATGCTTGTTTATTCCCTGGCTATTTTAAGGAGGTTTCCTGACTTGCTAAATAGCTACAGGGAAAAGTATGTTTATATGCAGGTTGATGAAGGTCAGGACATGTCACGAATTCAGTTTGAATTTGTCAAGCTGTTGGCGGCGCCTATAAACAATCTGTTTATTGTTGCCGATGATGACCAATCAATATATGGCTTCAGGGGTGCTGAGCCAGGGTATATCCTTGATTTTAAAAAAAACTTTGAGGATACAAAAATCTATTTCTTAGAGCAAAATTATAGATCTACAGAAAATATTGTGGAATTCAGCAGCAACTTCATAAGGACTAACAAAAACAGATATGATAAGAACCATAAAACATCAAATAGACTACAGGATGATCCGAAGGTTGTGGAAGTGAAAAATGAGAAATCACAAATACAGTATATATTAAATGAAATTATGGATCTCACCAACCATGGAAGAAAACCTTTGGATACATCGATAGCTGTGTTGTTCAGAAATAACCTTTCTGCGATACTGTTGGCAGAGATGATGGACAGGGAAGGTATAGATTTTAATTTGAGGGAAAAGAGCAGTTTTTTCTTTAGCCACTGGTTTATGCTTGATATTCTGGCATTTATGAGTTTTTCTCTGGCTCAATGGGATAGTGAATCTTTTTTGCGCATTTATTATAAAACAAATTGTTTTATATCAAGGGAAATGGTTGATTTTGCATTGAAATCAAACAATGGAAGCGGTATACTTGATAAAATACTGAAGCATGATGGCTTAACTAGGGATCAGGGGCATAATATTAAAAGAATTAAAAACGAATTTAGAAAGATGGCTTCGATGAAACCAATAAAGGCACTGGAGTATATTGACAGTAATTTTGGTTTTCTTCTAAGTTCCAAAAGGCAATGCGAACGGATTGGAAGCTCCTTTAGTCTTGTACAGAATATTTTCTCCATAATGAAAATTATAGCAGTGGATTTTGATACAATTGCCTCATTCCTGGCAAGGATAAAGTATATAAGAGAGCTTTTTGAAGGTGGTACTGGGAAAAATGCACTTGTTACACTATCGACAGTTCATGCATCCAAAGGCCTTGAGTATGATTATGTATATATGATTGATTTATATGACGGAGAATTTCCAAATCTGCAGAGTATTGAATATGCCGATAATGGAATAGATTCCCCGATGGAGGAGGAGAGACGTCTTTTTTACGTAGGACTGACAAGAGCAAGGAAAAAAGTTTTTTTTATCTCACCAAAGATAGTTATCGATAGTGAAGTAAAAAGGTCAAAATTTATTGATGAGATGGAAACATATGCTCACTCCAGGATATTAAGGCACGTTGAAATAGGTAAAACTATACAACATAAGAAATATGGACTGGGCACAGTTTTGGAAAAGAGTTTGGAGGACCATGAAAACATAGTTATTAAAGTGGATTTTAGAGGAAAGCAAAGGCTTCTTGATCTAAAGGCCTGCATTAATAATGGCGTTTTGGAAATACTTGGGTAGGTCTTTAAAAAAACACAAAAACCTTTGAAAACACCTTTTATAAAGTATGGTGAGAGGCGTAAAAAGATTGATTTCAATGAGAAAACCCTGAAAGGGAACAGAGGTGAATGTTGCCTTTCAGGGTTTTATCGGGAGATGGGCAATCATTACTTGGTAGAAATGCATAAATTTAAATATCTTTTTTATATATATTCTACATAAATATAGTAATTCCTTCAAAGATAAAAAAATTTATGTGTGAATATTTCCGGACTGGGATTTTAATATTGCTGCAATTTGCGGTAAAATAGAATTGTAACAAATGAAAAAGAGGCAGAGGTCTTAAGGGTGTTTGAAAAATAATATATTAAATGCGGGTGGAACTATGAAAAGAAATATTGTAAAATGGGTTGCAATTATTACTCTGGCAGCATTTATGCTGACATATATTGTAACATTCGGTTACACAATCTTTGGAGAGTAGGTTAGATATATTGGATTGTGTAATAAGGGTTACTGTTCACTCCCCATAGTAGTCGCACACATGATAGCGAAACTTTTAGGTG
>CAYPLH010000110.1:0-6545 GCA_964411505.1 uncultured Clostridiaceae bacterium
TGTTTCCTAACATTGCAAAAGTTATATCTCTTTAGCTACCTGTGAACTGTAACAACCAGTTGGTCAATATAACTTTTGCTATAGTTTTAATAGTGAATATGTTTCAATATTATGGTACAATATTGTTAAGCAAAGGTTTATTAAAGCAATCTTTAATATAACATTTGAGTTATTTACAAGTTTACAAATGTTAAGCGAAAGGAGATTTTGAATATGATTTATCCAGGAATAGTTTCAGTTACATTTAGAAATCTTACACCGAAGGAAATTATTGATTTGTCAATAGAAGCAGGTCTTGCAGGTATTGAATGGGGAGGAGACGTTCATGTGCCCCATGGTGATACCGTACTTGCACGAGAAGTTTATAAGATGACTGCCGAAAGCGGGCTAAAAGTTGCGGCATATGGCTCATACTATAGGCTTGGTATAGAAAAGGAAGAACCTAATACTTTTGATAAGGTTCTAGCAACTGCAATTGAATTAAAAGCACCTGTTATTAGGGTTTGGGCAGGCAATAAAGGTTCAGCTGATGCTGATAAGGAATGGTGGGACAAGTGTATTGATGAGTCTATCCAAATAGCTGAAATGGCTCAAAAGGAAGGCATTAAGGTTGCTTATGAATATCATCAAAAAACTCTTACGGATACTTTGAAATCTTGTGTAAAGCTTCTGAAAAGTGTTAACCATGAAAATATGCGTTCTTACTGGCAGCCCGATGGGAAAATGAGTCCGGAAGATAGAGCTAAAAGTCTCAAAGAAATACTTCCCTGGCTTGAGAATTTACATGTGCACTATGGTACATCCAAAGGAAGGCAACCAATTGCCAGTGGGAGAGAATGGATAAAATATTTGACTATTGCGAAGCAACTTAAAGAAGACAGATTCGCAATGATTGAATTTGTTAAGGATGGTACACGCGAACAGTTTTTAGATGATGCAAAAGCATTAAAAGAGTTTATTGAATTGGCGTAAGTTCTCTTAAAAAATGAATCCTCAAAAGATATATTCAGCTACTTTTGAGGATTCATTTTAATATATAAAGCCGTCATACATGGCGGCATTTGACTAGGGATGTTAAACTAAAGTCTACACCTAAAATCGAGGTGGCTCGATGTCCTCCCCGAGGTTCTAATTGTGATGACTCGGTTTGTATTTTTTTATTTTTCTAAAATCATATTGAAAATGGCGATTAAATGTATTATAATTCTAAATGTAAACCATTACATATTTTAAATTAAACAAAAATATACATAGGCATGTGGTATTTCCATAAAAGCTGAAGTTTTAAAATATTTTAATAGTTTTATTTTAATAAATTTAATTGTAATCGGTTACAATTGGGAGGGGAAATGGCAACAATTCAGGAAGTCGCAAAGGAAGCTGGTGTATCAGTAGCAACTGTTTCCAGAGTAATAAATGAAAGCCCGAAAGTGTCTCCAAAAACAAGAGATGCGGTTCTTGCTGCCATCAAGAAGCTTAACTATGAGCCGAATCTGCTTGGAAGAAATTTAAGGCTTATGCAGACAAGGATGGTACTAGTTCTGCTTCCTACCATATCGAATCCTTTTTATGCGCCAATTGTTAAGGGTATAGAAGACATAGCGCACAAGAACGGATTTAATGTTATGCTATGTAATACCAATTCTGATGTAGCCAGAGAACGAGTGTATATAGACCTTCTTAAAAACCGGCTAGCAGATGGTGTGATATTTTTTGCCCCAACAATTGAAGATGATAAATTATCTGAGATTGCTGCAACTTTCCCTGTGGTTCAATGCTGTGAATATAAAAAGGAAGCCAGAGCGTCCCATGTTGCTATCAATAATGAGGCAGCGGCATACACTGCTGTCCGTCACCTAATAAGTATCGGGCATAGGAAAATAGGTCTGATAAGCTGTAAGAATAGCTTTATTTCAACTGCAGAAAGAGAGGAAGGATTTAAGAGAGCTTTAATAGAGCAAAATATTATAGTAGATCCCACAATGATAAAATATGGGAATTATGGTTTTTCAAGTGGGCTCAGAGCTATGAAGCATTATCTTTCTTCAGATAATATTCCTACTGCAGTTTTTTGTATTTCTGACTCAATGGCTATCGGAGCAATAAAAGCAATAAGGGAGAAGGGTTTAAGGGTACCTTCAGATATAGCGGTTGTGGGGTTCGACGATATCACTTTTGCGCATATGTTCAGTCCTAGTCTTACAACAATAGCCCAGCCTAAGTATGACTTAGGATGTGTTTCGATGGAGCTTTTACTGAAGCAGATGAGCGGAGAATTTGACAACCCCCAATCTATTTATCTCAAACATGAATTAATTGTGCGGGAGTCGACTTTACGGTAACTGGGAGCTCGCCCGGAAAATTATTAATTCGAGTAAATATATGCAACTATGCATTATTTAAAGGAGATATTTAGAGAAACTGAGTTCCCGAGCAGACTCACAGCAAGAAGCATGCATGATGATTTGTTTGTTGCCCAGCTTTAAACAGGCTACAATGGGCAGACTTGCTATAAAAATATATTAAACGGGGTGGATATTAATGAGTATTAAGGTAACGGTGTGGAATGAATACCGACATGAAAAGTCGAAATCAAAGGTTGCAGAAATATATCCTAAAGGTATCCATGCAGCTATTGCAGAATTTTTAGGAAAAGACCCGGAGATTGAGGTAAGAACGGCAACCCTAGATGAACCGGATCATGGTTTAACAGATGAAGTTCTTGATAATACCGATGTACTTATATGGTGGGGGCATATGGCTCACGAGGAGGTTAAAGAGGATATTGTTGAGAAAATCTATGAACGAGTCATCAGTGGTATGGGCTTTATAGCTCTGCATTCAGCACACTTTTCAAAGGTATTTATTAAGCTGATGGGGACATCATGTACACTAAGATGGCGGGAAATAAATGAAAGTGAAAGACTTTGGGTTATTGACCCCAGTCATCCGATTACCCAAGGTATCGGACCATACATAGAGCTTGAGCATGAAGAAATGTACGGAGAAAGGTTTGATATACCCGAACCTGATGAGCTGCTGTTTATCGGATGGTTTAAAGGTGGAGATGTATTCCGAAGTGGTTGCTGCTATAAGAGGGGTTATGGAAAGGTTTTCTATTTCCAGCCGGGGCATGAAAGCTTCCCCACATTTTATAATGAAAGTATTCAAAGAGTTATAAAAAATGCTGTAAAGTGGGCTAGACCAATAACATGGCGGGACAAAATTGAAGCACCAAGGTGCGAAGCTCTGGAAAAAATTTAATATCGTTTAATTGCTTTTTTAAAAAAAGCATTAAATAAATAATTATGAGGTGAGTATGATGAAAGACACTATTTTAAAAGTAGGGATTATAGGTTGTGGAGGTATTGCAAATAGTAAGCATATGCCTAGCCTTAAAAAATTGAAAAATGTTGAAATGGTAGCTTTTTATGATATTGTAGAGGAAAAAGCTAAAAAAGCAGCAAAAGAATTTGGCATTGAAAATGCCAAATGGCACACTGACTATACAGAATTACTTAAGGACAACAGTATTGATGTAGTTCATGTATGTACCCCGAACAAATCTCACTCTGAAATAACAGTAGCTGCTCTAGACTCCGGCAAGCATGTAATGTGTGAAAAACCAATGGCAATTAACTCAAAAGAAGCTATGAAGATGATTGAAGCTGCGAAAAGATCTGGTAAGAAGCTCAGCATAGGATATCAAAACAGATTTAGACCTGACGCTACATACCTTAAAGAAGCTTGTGACAGAGGAGATTTAGGAGAGATCTATTTTGCAAAAGCACATGCAATACGTCGCCGTGGTGTTCCTACATGGGGGGTATTTATAGATGAGGAACTTCAGGGTGGAGGTCCGTTAATCGATATAGGAACCCATGCCCTTGATCTTACATTATGGATGATGAATAACTACGAGCCTAAATATGTAGTGGGTAATGTATATCATAAGCTTTCTCAAAAAGAAAATGCAGCAAACTCTTTCGGATCATGGGACCCTGCAAAATTTACAGTAGAAGATTCAGCTTTTGGTTTTGTCACAATGAAAAACGGAGCAACCATTATTCTTGAATCAAGTTGGGCACTTAATATTCTTCAAGTTGGAGAGGCTAAGACAACATTATGTGGTACTGAAGGTGGAGCGGATATGTGGGATGGGCTAAGGATAAATGGAGAGGACATGGGTAAAATGTATACAAAAATTCCTGCACTTGATGCCAAAGGCGTGGATTTTTTTGAAGGCATCAAGGATCGTCCTGCAGATAAAGAAACAAGGCTTTGGATTGAGAGCATATTAAATGATACTGAACCTGTGGTAAAACCGGAACAGGCATATGTTGTCACTCAGATTCTTGAAGCTATATATGAGTCTGCGAAAATTGGAAAGCCTATCTATTTCTAAGACGAAATGAAAGATTTATGGTCTACTGTGTGAAGTATTTATAGCTGCGACCAGAACAGCATTTAATAATTACAAGATATTTTTCTTGTTAATATGTTGGTTGGATTCGTTAACAAAATGCAGCTGCTGTAAGACCTGACTAAGTTCAAAGCTATCAAGGTTATTACGCAGCTGCATGAAATATTAAATTTTATGTTAAACTTTTAACAAAATATATCTGGAGGGGAATAACATGAATTTACCAGTATCATTACAGTTGTATTCAGTAAGAGATGAAACAAAGAATGATTTTATTGGAACCTTGGAAAAGGTAGCTGAAATGGGGTACTATGGGGTTGAGTTTGCTGGATATGGAGAGATACCAGCTTCAAAAATGAAAGAAACCTTAGATCGCCTTGGCTTAAAAGCAGTAGGCAGTCATATTCCAACACCTCGTTTACAGGACTATCTTGATGAGGAAATTGAATTTAACCTTGAAGTAGGTAACAAGTATATTATTTGTCCTTATGGAAAGTTTGAAACTTTATCCGAATTAATGGAGAGCATTTCATTTTATAAAAAGGTTGCAAAAAAGTGCAAAGAAAAGGGACTGCAGTTCTGCTACCATAATCATGCTCATGAATTTGAGATGATTGATGGTAAACACCAGCTTGATATTATTTATGAAGAAACAGATCCGCTTATGGTTATGGCAGAGTTAGATACTTATTGGGTTAAACGAGCAGGTGTAGATCCTGTAGGGTATATTGAGAAGTATTCTGGTAGATGTCCTCTTATTCACCTTAAGGATATGGATCCGGAAGATCAGTCTTTTGCAGAAATCGGAAACGGTACTATGAACATAAAAGCGATAATTGAAGCAGCTAAAAAAGCAGGTACAGAGCACTTGGTGGTTGAGCAGGACAGATGCAAACGCCCACCCTTGGAAAGTGTAAAGATAAGTATAGACAATCTGAAGAATAAAATTATGGTTTAAGGAAGTCCATTTTGTTTGCATTGTTTGAACCATTAAAATAGTAGTTTTGAAAAGGGGGAGGCAATATCCCCCTTTTTGTTGTATAGGAAATGTATTTTCCTACACGCTGGTATATACAGTGGGGTTTGTAAAATATATTGACGGAGCTATGGTGAATAGATAAAATTGTATTATGTTAACTATAAAAAAATAGCAATGAATGGGGGAAAGGCATGCGCCCGAAGACATTTGAATTTTCTGATGGGATACCGGTAAAGGTATTTGTAAGGTGTGTTGAGCAGTATCCCTACCACTGGCATGATACACTGGAAATTGTACAGGTGCAAAAAGGGTCTGTCAATATAAATATTGGTGATGAAATAATAAAGCTTAAAGAAAACGACATAGCAATTATTAACATAGACGAGCTGCACCGTATTATCCAAAGCGAGGAGAATGAATTACTGTTTGCAGAGATTTCGGGAGAATATTTTCGTAACCTTTTTCCGGACAACAATTTTTGGTATGTCTATTGCTGTTCAGCTTATCATCAAGGTGAACTGCCTCAAAAGTATAAAGAGCTCAAAGAATATGTTGCTCAACTGATTTTGGCTATAAATGGAAACAAGCTTCATTCAGGCTATAATTTTAATATTGAAAGTATACTAAAAGAAATGCTTCTTCATATTACATACAATTTTGACTTCCTGCGATGGGGATATGGCACTGAGCCCTTTGATGATAAGATTGTGGAAAGGCTCCGAAAAATTGTCGAGTATTTAGGAAGCAATTTTGAGTTGAATCCGGGACTGAAAGAATTGTCTCAAGAGGTGGATGTCAGCCTTTATCATTTATCTCACAATATTAAAGAGAAGTTTGGCGCTTCCTTTTTGAATTTGTTTTATTACAGTAAATGCGAATATGCTGCAAAACTGCTTCTGAGTACAAATAATAGGATTATCGACATAGCCCTTGAATGCGGTTTTTCCGACCCTAAATACCTTATCAAGCACTTTAAGCAATACTTTAAATGTTCTCCTTCCCAATTTCGTAAAGAATATATGCATGTTTATTCATCAGTATGAGTTATTGCAGTAAAATCATTCCCTGCAAATAAAAATTAATTTTTTCTTGACCCGAACAAATGTTTGATATATAATTTTGATATAAGATGTGTTAAAATTA
>CAYPLH010000111.1:0-6433 GCA_964411505.1 uncultured Clostridiaceae bacterium
CCTTTGAAAACATGGTGCGCACCAGCCGCCTGATTTACAACGACAGCGTGACCAAGCTAAACCGTGAAATCCGAATGTTCCCGGTCTCTGCCATTGCCGGAATGCTGGGCTTTGGGCAAAGAGAATATCTTGTGGAGCAGGCTCAGTCGCTACGCTTTCTCTCCAAGGTACCGGGTACCCAATGTCATTAGGCTAATATGTAAAATACTGGGCAATAATTTGTAAAAACTATTTCACATGCATGTCAATAAATTTGGCATGCTTTTTCTTCTGCCAGTACTTTTTTTATGCATGCATAACAATACATCTAAAATGTTAGCTTCAGGCAACACAAAATGCAAGGGGTGTTTACTTTCCACTTCCACTACCATATTATAACAATTTGAACAAAACGTCAAGTATGCTCTGGCAATTCAAATGTCCTAAAATTCATATTTTGTTGGGACCAGTAAATTAAAAGCTCACTTTCACATGCCCAACTTAGTTAATTTTTTAACAATGGTAGGCCTAAAAAATAGTATCCGATCCGGTTTAATGTAGTGTAAAATACAACAACGACAAATTTCGACAAATTTCGGGTGGAACCCGGTACCTTTGCGAGGAAGCGCAGCAACTGAGCTTGCTCCCATTGCGAATGAGCGCAGCGACTGAGCTTGCTCTACCTATCTTCATTATAGGATCTACTGACTAGACTTAGCCCTCGTGAATATTTGGATTCATGGGTGATTTTTAACCCACTTATCTGCTTTTCTAAATTATCCGTAAATAATTTTAGACTTACACTATGTGGAAAATCTGACTTCAATTCAATTTCTACTTGATAATCAATAGCAGTGCTGCCCCTATTATCTTTATATTTTACGCTATCAAAAACCATTTCAAAAGTTATATTGTTTTTCTTTAAGGTAATTGGCTTCCTTAAATTTCGTATTATTAGACTTGTCTTAAAGATAGCATCTTGATCTAAAAAATTCAAATGCTCAAAGATAAAATCAAGGTGACCCTTTATGTTGTTTTCCTCAATTGGTTTTTGAAATTCAAATCGTTTGTTCTGATCTTCATCTACTATATCTTTAACTGGCTTTTTTATCGTTAACTCATAACTATCCCCTTTACTCCTAATACGTAGTGAAGAGTTATTTTTATGTATATCTGAAAACTCAGTATCGTAATAATAATCAATTTGGTTAATTTCATTCTCAATTTCCACAACATATTCATTTTGTTCTTTCAGGTAGTTCAAAATACAGTTGAAAACACTTTTATCTTGGATATAATACTTTTTCTCAATTTCTATGCTATTTCTAATATCATAATTTGCAATAAGAGCTTTTAGTTCAGTAACTAAGCTTTCAACGTTGTTTATTAGTTTAGCTCTTAATATACTATAATTGATAAATATCATATTCCTATCATCTTTCCATATGATTTCCTCGTTATTATAACCTTTAACAATCTTTGATACTTCAGATATATCGACAACTAAACCATTATTTTTTTGTACCCAGATATTTTCTTTATTTACTTTATAGGCAGAAAAACCCGTGCTACTTTCTATCCAGAAAAATTCTTGTCGTAAATCATTTATATGGTATTGATACCGATCAAAAATTAAACAAACATCCTGTTTAAGCCTACTAAGCATCGGATCACTATTATTGATAATGTTAACCTTTTTAAATTTTCTTCTATAAAGTATAGAACTGCAAAGTTCTGCTAATTCATAGTTACTTGAGTAAACCCATTCTTGAAATGCACAAATGAATGTAGAATCATCAAGACGTACATAATCTAATACACTTATATCCTGTGAACTAAACAATTTTTCGATAGCAGATGGACAAAATTCCAGCTTATTCTCTTGAAATAACGTATACGCCTTTTTAAATATTAATTTTATTATTTGCTCCATCTGTATTTTAAAATCATGGTAGTACACAACCTTTTGCAT
Source organism: uncultured Clostridiaceae bacterium (assembly GCA_964411505.1). Classification (GTDB taxonomy): domain Bacteria; phylum Bacillota; class Clostridia; order CAYPLH01; family DUMO01; genus CAYPLH01. The sequence continues at coordinate 1,952 of CAYPLH010000111.1, forward strand.
GTGATATCTAGCTAAAAGGTATGCTTCAATATCCTGCAAATACTTTTCTGGTACACAAACATAATATTTGTTTTTGTAAACGGTAATTTGTAAAGCTGATATAATAAGTAAAATATCTATATTACCAAATGCAATCCCTGAGCTAATACTATCACGCACTAAGTAATCTAGCCGATCAGCATCCAATTGGCTACTTATTAATGATGAAAGTATAGAAAATAAATCAATACTTTTTAGTTCGTATAAATTCTCTTCTCTGGCTTCTTTTTGTTTACTAATAATACTAGCTGTTTTTTGAGGTGCTTCCTTTCCAAAGTTTCTAACAATCTCTCTATTTAAGTTGCTTTCATTATCAGTTATAATTCTCGTAGTCCATTCCTCATGAGGAATATTTTTATCCTTTTCTACATGTATATTTTCAAAGGCATGAGAAAATGGTCCATGTCCAATGTCATGTAACAATGCCGCCAGTAGAGCTAAATCTTTATCTTCATTATCTAGTGGAACTCCTAGTTCCTTGAATATATTTCCAAAGTGATTTATCATTAAAGTCATTATGTGAAAAGTTCCCAAGCTATGGGAGAATCTTGTATGCTCTGCACTAGGAAATACGCTGTCAGCTACTGAAAGTTGTTTTATCCTTCTGAGTCTTTGGAATTCCGGTGTGTCTATGATATCTAAGAATTTTTCAGGTACAAATATATCCTTATGAATTGCGTCTCTAATCACCTTACCTCTTGGTGTGATCTTCCGTAAGTCTGAGTCCATATACATGACTTACCCCTCCACTTAAATTTATGATTAATTAAATTACTAATAGCTCCCTTTTAGGTAGGAACAATATATCCATCTTTCCTTACCAAGCCTATATTAAAACATATGTTTGTGTCAAGTGATTTTTTACACATATGGATCAATGATGTATTTACCGAACTGTATGTACATTCATTATGCATATTATTCACACACTAAGACTCCAAATCGCATTGCTACAGATTACTTACCCATTCATGGTTTTCGCTTTTTCCTTTGCCTTTTCTTTTAAAAAGAATATTAGCTTTTCAAAATTATCTTTCTCAATTAAATCTCCACTATAGTAGAGGTAAAACAAATTAATCTTAATATCTTTTGTATTAATTACTGAAACATCTTTATATCTTATGGGCTTACCTTTTATAAGAATGAATGTGTCTTCAGGCTTCAAGTCTCTCATACTAACATCAGCATTGACCCAGACAACATCCTCCAATCCAAATTCAGAAAACCTATTACTCCATTCTTCGTTGAAAAAACCATATAATTTGAAATTTCCCGATGAATTATCTTTAACAGCTCCTAATAAACATTTTTTCTCCTGATCAGTCAATTCACCAAAAAACAGGCAAAATTCAGCATATGACTTCCAGACACTCCTCTTATATTTTCTTGAGAAAAATTCATTATATAATTCATCCAGTTTAGAATCCCTATGCTTATTCTCTTTATTTTTTATGTAACAATCCTTAAAAAAGGCAATAAAATCACTATCATTAGAACGATAAAAAAACCTATTATTCCATTCGTAAACATAGTCCATTGAAACAATATTCTGCAATACCATGTCAGTAGCATTTGAAATATCCTTTGTCTTAGTTGCATCGTATAATTTTTTAAGTACAAATTTAATTGATCGTCTTAAGACATAAATTAACAAATAATTAGAGTAATAAGCAACTTTATGATGACTATATATCCATAGATATTCATAATTCCTCGCAGAAACCACGTTTTGTAATACACTTAATGAGCTTTTGTGAAATGCTGGTACAACCTTTACGTTATCTTTAAACTCATCAAAATATCCTAGTATATCTCCATTAAAAGCTCCACTAACAGAGCCTTTCAAATATACTGATGAAAATATGACCTGTGAATCTTTTTCCGATATTATCTTAGCATTCATCTGATCTTTACTTTTGAAACTTCCAAACATTAATTTGAGATCATCTGAAAATTCAGCATCAATATCAAGTTTCGCAGGTTCTAATATTTCTGTTGCTTTTTTATAAAGTGTTCCACCTATTTTGATATAGCCATTTTTAATTTCTGCCTCCTTGGTAATCTGACCTAACCCGTTAATACATATTTGACCGTTCATTGTACCCTTAAAATTAACCGCATCCATTACTCCGGACACATTTGCATCAATCTTGCCCATTAGAGTCCCATTTAAAATAACAGAATCTAACGGGAAATTGTCTAGTTTGCACTTATCAAAGTGTGTAATTTCAACGATAGTTAGGGAATCTATCAACCGATCTATATCAATAGCAGTATTATCAAAGCCTGATAGGGTTGCATCCCTTACTATATAATCCAATTTGTCTACATCAATAGAACTTGAATTCAATAACTGAATGGTACAGTTTTTTATCTGGTTTTTCTTACAGGAAGTGTCACTATATTGACAACCAATTATAGCGCGTGCAATAAATTCGATTTCCTCATCACTAGAGTTTCCAAATTCCATAATTGATTTGATCGCATCACCAAATTCAGACTTGACTAACAAAGCGCTCATACGTTCATGCTCTTTACCTACCCCATTAGCAAAGTCCTTAGTAAACGCATCACTGTTATACTGCTTCAGTAGCTTACTGTTTAATTCAGAAATATCACCACTTACTGTCTTTACACTCCCCATATCATAGATATATTCAAGAGTATGGGAGAAAGGAGCATGTCCACAATCATGAAGTAAACAGGCAATAGAAAACAACACTCCAAGCTCTTCCCAGAAACCTTTGTTCTCATCTTCATTGTCCATAACCAAGTAGTGATTACGTCCACTCTGTTCCTTATTAGAATAATGTCTTTTTACATTTTCCTGAAAAGCTCTATAAGCTTTGACTCCAAGATGATATGTCCCTAAAGAGTGAATAAATCTGTCGTGCCTAGCAGAAGGGTATAGTGTTCGCATACCAGTTTGTTCAATGTATCTCAATCTTTGAAATACCTCAGTATCAATTAGTTTATCAACAAATGGTTTAGGTATTTTTAAATAACCATGGATATTGTCCTTGAATGTCTTATAACCCCAATTTCGCATATAATCACTCTTTCATAAACAAATAAATATGAGTATCTATAATAAAGCAAAGAGGCTCTACTCTGCTATAATCCATTAGTAAAACTTTAATGTGATTTAAATGAATTGTCAGCTATTATGGAGTTAATTGTTACTTTTTGATCTTCGAACAATAGTTATCTGCCGCTTTTTTTAGGGAATCAGATATTTCGTTCTGAAATCTTGAGTTGAAATAATCAACATTTATTTTTTTATAAGAACATATTCTTCCGCCTATCTCAACAAAGAAATCCTGATATAACTCAATTGCGTTTTTTATTGATTGTGATGTTATATCAAAATAGACATATTCTGATGCAATATCTTTCATTTTTGACAATTCTTTTTTTATTTCCATGCAGTACTCAGTTATGCCATCCCTATCGATGCCATATTTACAAGTTGGGTTTGATAAAACATTTGCAAGGATTACCTCTGATTCTAACATGAGGCACATATTTTTCATCCTCCTCTTATTATATTGCTATCCTTCACATTGATTCTAGTCAAGTATAATATTCTGCATATCAAAATATTATTCTAATACAAAAGGTCATTAGATATTCATTTCCGATCTGTCAATGTAACCATCCGTAGTAATACAACATCTTATCTAAAAACACACATGAAGTGTTGCATATTTTGTTTTAAAAGAATCATGTTAAGTAATTCTACATATTTCAGTAAACTCCTGCTATATCTATAACATTATATGCGAAATATATTCAATTGTAGTACGCTGTTTTTAATTCATCAAATCGACAAGCTAACTGAAGACATCCCCCTCATTTATACTAAACTCACTCATCTCACTTACCTTAACTAACTTTAACCTTCAGAAGCGGCATGTTGTATTTTTCTGCCAGGACATTGATAGCCGTGAACAATGAGAGGAAGTTCTTCTCTGTATCAATGTTCTCCTCACGATGTGCCGATAACAAAATATACCCCTTCGGCTCCAAACCCAACTTCCCCAAGATCCCACTATTCTTGATATCCTCCAAATTAGCATGCAACACTTCTGCCATAGGTGAACCTATGACATAAGTGCGTTCTTTCGGTAGCCCACATTCCGCCAGATACCGGCGAGCATGCTCAGAGTATGCCATATTCACATCGGATATAATATCGACAATTTGGCGGTTCGTTTCCTCCGGCAGGCATTCATCTTTGCATCTATTCCCTGCTTCCATGTGAAATATCGGAATATGCAAGCTCAGTCGCTACGCTTTCTCGCAAAGGTACCGGGTGCCCAATGTCATTAGGCTAATATGTAAAATACTGAGCAATAATTTGTAAAAACTATTTCACATGCATGTCTATAATTACATGGCGTGCTTTTTCTCTATTAGCAACTTTTGCATAAATAATAATGC
>CAYPLH010000112.1:0-6336 GCA_964411505.1 uncultured Clostridiaceae bacterium
CAAACATTAACTTTTATAATGTTTTTATAGAGTTTTATAAGTTTTGTATAACGGAGTTGAGCTTTCCTCCCTTTATGCTGGGTGTACCTGTGCCTTATTTATGTTTTTGTACAACTGATATCATCGCCAAATAATTCTCTATCGGAACATATTCAGGTATGCTGTTACCGGAACCTAAAGCGTAGCCACCTCTATCGGAGGTTCTTTTTAGCATAGCCATAGAACGCTCACGGATTTCTTCGGTTGATCTTGTGCAAATAAAGTTTACATCTATTCCACCAAGAATTGCTATATCCTTATGCCAGCGTTCATATGCTTCTTCTATTGGAATAATGTTGTCTTCAAATGAGTGTTTTGCATCATATTTCATATAGTTTATAATATCGTCCATAACGCTTTCGAGGTTCCCGCAGGAATGTAATATAGCGGGTTTCCCGGAAGCATGTATTACATCAACAATATTTTTGTGCCAAGGGAATACGTATTTGCGCATATCTGTTGGGGATAACATGGTTTGAGTATTAAAGCCCCAGTCATCATTAGAAACTAAAGCTCCAACCGAATCAAAGCTGCTGCATATTTTATAATATTCGACAAGCCGAGATCCCACAGCATCGAATAGTTCACGGGCAAGGTCCGGTTCATCAGCGAGCATAAAGCACAATGCATCATAGCCTACCAGGTCAATCACGTTTTCCAGTACACCACCAGGTCCCATTATTATAAGCTTCATTCCTTCAGCCAGCTCATCTTTAAGTATATCAAGCCTTGAATAATCAGAATTTGACGGGCTTTGCCAGGGATATTCCGTAAATGTTTTGTAGTCATATATTAGAGGGCTCTCATTAAGCGAGATAGTTTTCTGCTTAATATGCGCACGCGTTCTAAAAGTAAAATCGGAGCCGTGAATTAATGCATAATCATATCCTCCGTTTTTAAAACCTCTTATCCGCAGCTTTAAGTTATAAAAATTATCTTCTTGTGATGGTAAATCATTTTGCGAAAGATGTGCATAAACAATGGGGTTCATAAATAACTCAAACAATACCGGACGGTCAGGTATCTCCCGCTTTAACACCTTCAAAAGATTCCCAAAATCATGCTTTGACATTTAAAATCCTCCTTCAAAACCAGACTTAATATTTATTGGTAGTACTACAGCTAAGTATATGAATTAATTCTGATAGGATTTCAGACATGAAGCCTTTGTCTTAAGTTCCTCTCAGGTAAATTTTATGCATTGTATTAATTAATTTTTCGCAAGTAGTAGCAACTTTAAATAAGCAGTAATTTCATGTATAATATAATATAGAATATAATGGTATTAAATTATTTTAGCTACACATTAATAATCATGTTTTTAACAATAATTACTTTTAGCAATATTAAGTGAGTAGGTATTTTTATGAAACCACTTCGTGAAGAAATAAATATGCCGGACAGAATGTTTCCTATGAGGATGTTTGTAAACAGGGCGATTGGTCCGCGTGTGTATGTTCACCCTCATTGGCATGAGGAAATTGAAGTTTTATATGTACTGGAAGGCGGTGCTGTTCAACAGGTTAACAAACGATTCTTCAATATAGAAAAAGAAGACCTTATTATTATTGGGAGTGATGAGATACATTCAACCTATACCGAGCATGATAAGAATACTGATATCCTTGTTCTTCAATTTAAACCGTTTATGCTTGGTTCAACTCATAATATAAAGCCAGAAGATGATTTACTTGAAGTGTTTTGTAGGCGATTAAGCTACCCAGAGCCAATAAAACCTTCAGAACTGGGAGCAAATGAATTGGCTGAGTGCATGAAAAAGTTGTATTGTGAATGGACGGCTAAACCACCGGCATTTGAAATGTTTATTAAATCTGGAATATACGGATTTATTGGATATGCTATACGCTTTTTTAAAGAAAATTCTCAAATAAGGGATGATGAAAATAGGAACCGGTTAGTAAAAACAATGCTTCAAAAAACCTTTGATTTAATTGATGAAAAATATGCATATGATTTAACCCTTGGACAGGCAGCTTGTGCATCTAACTTAAGTGTATCTCACTTTTGCAGGCTGTTTAAAAAATGCACAGGTATGACATTTACAGATTATCTGACCCGGTATAGAATAAACATGGCTGAGAATTTTCTCAAATCGGGCAAAAATGTTACAGAGACTGCTTGCTTGTGTGGGTTTAACAGCATTAACTCATTCACTCGTGCATATAAAAGAATAAAAGGCGAACCCCCTTCTTTAATTATGAGATAAAATACTATAGTCTGATCCTTGCAACCATCATCTAGTACTGGACCATCGTCGCTGGTAAAAAGAATTGCTGTAGTGCGAATGCTTCTCGGATTTTATATAATTGTCGCAGACAAGGTATAAAAATAAGTAGTACTGTTGATGTGCTGATTGCACAAGTTGCCATTGAAAATAGACTATTTCTTCTTTTTCTTTTTGATGATAATGATTACCCTAAAATTGCAAGGATTGAGAAAGGCTTAAAAGAATTCTGACAGTTAAGTATAAATGGATTTACAGCGATGTAACTGTACTATTTTTAAGTAGAAGATGATTTTGTCATACTTAATTAATTAGAGATAGTGTTTATATATAAGGGTGTGCTATAATATGATTATAATCCAGAAAGTCACAGAGTAACTTTCTGCTGCAAATTGTGCATGTATAGCTATAATTTGGAAGAACAAAGAGATGTTTTGGGTATCAATTATAATATGAGCTTCAGCGAAAAGAGGAGTAACGAGTCATGTTTATTGACAATCAGCAGGAAATAGAAAAACAATTAAAAGATATTATCTTAAAGTATGATATAAGCTTGCTTGTTACTTTTGGCTCTTACAATACTGATAGATTCACACAAGATAGCGATATTGATACTGCCTTTATTTCCAAGAGAAAATTAATGTCTAATGAAAAATTACACCTTCTTGAAGACTTGGTTTTTTATTTCCGTAGAGATAGGATAGATTTGGTTGACCTCTCAAAATCAGAACCGCTTCTTTCTTATGAAATTGCATGCAATTCCAGAATAATATATGAGGAGAATTCAAGTTATTTATTTTTTAAGTTAAAAGCTTCATCAAGATATGCGGATACAAAGTCGATAAGAGGCTTGAGAAAGGCATACCTTATGGAGCAAACGAGCTTAATGTAAGATTTTACCCTAGGAGATGATTGAATGTTCGGATTTGAGATAGCAGTTAGTAAATTGTTGAAACTAAAAGAATATATTGAACTATTGGAAAAAATAAAACCAGCATCATTTGAAGAATATATGGCTGATATAAAAACAAAGTACACAGTAGAAAGAATCGTACAGCTAATAGTAGATATTGCGTTGGATATAAATAATATTGTGCTAGCATATTTGAGAAAACCACCTGCGCCAGATTATTTTAATTCTTTTATTGATCTTGGTTTATATGGAGTATTAGATAATGTTTTTACTGTATCGATTGCTCCATCAACAGGGTTAAGGAACAGATTAGTGCATGAATAGGAAGATATTAACGATGAAATTGTATTTGCCAGCATTAACAAGGTTATTGATATGTACCGGAGGTATTTGGTGTTAATCAGTAAATTTATTAATGAACAAGAGTAAAATTGTAACACCACGTTACATAATAAAGCTAGGGGGGATTGAAGTGAAGGTTTGTATTATTGGTTCAACTGGTCATATAGGTTATGTATTTGAGAGAATTAATAACCTGAAAGACATTGAAATAGCAGGGGTTGCTCCGAGTACTGAAGGAGAAAACATCGATCGGACTTATAGTATTTCGGTTAAAAATGGTTTCTCGCCGGTAAGATATGATAACTATATAAATATGCTTGATGACATTAAACCTGATATAACTGTGGTAGCAAGTTATTTTTGTGATCATGCAAGAGTGACCATTGAAGCTTTGAAAAGAGGGTCGCATATATTTGTAGAAAAGCCTGTTGCTGTCGATTTAGAAGAGCTTAACAAAGTCGAAAGCATACAAAGAGAGTCAGGACGATATCTTTGTTCAATGTTCGGACTCCGGTATTCACCACATTTTAATACAGCGTGGAGGGCTGTAAAGGACGGAAAAATTGGCAGGGTAAGGCTCATGAATGCACAGAAATCCTACAAGCTTGGTAACCGTCCTGAATATTACAAGAAGCGGTCTACATATGGAGGAACAATTCCCTGGGTTGGGAGTCATGCAATAGACTGGCTTTATTGGTTTAGTGGAGAGATTTTTAAGTCAGTGTATGCAAATCATACAACCATGTTTAATAAAGATAATGGTGAAATGGAAATGTCAGCCCTTTGCCACTTTGTTTTATCCAATGATGTTTACGGATCTGTAAATATGGATTTTTTAAGACCTGAAAGTGCTCCTACCCATGGTGATGACAGGATAAGAATTGCAGGTACTGAAGGAGTAATTGAAGTGAGGCACGGAAAAGTATATTTGATTAATAATGAAGTGGAGGGCGAACAAGAACTTGTGCTATTACCCAAAAAGTATATGTTTGAAGATTTTGTGAAGCAGGTAAGGGGAGAAGCTGAATGCATAATAAATGCAGAGGATACCTTTGCTGTTACCAGAGCATGTCTTCTTGCTAGACAATCTGCAGATGAAAACAGGGTAGTTGAGTTCTAATGAGTTCAGATAAATAAATATCTTGCTATAGACGCAAGCTTAGGAGATGTATAGCATTGAATCAAGAACAGCACACAAAAAAACATCCGAATATTATTATAATGTATGCTGATGACCTCGGATTTGGAGATGTTGGATGTTATGGCGCCGTGGATATTGAGACACCCAATATTGACCGAATTGCCTCTATGGGCATTAAATTTACAAATGCCTATTCTGTTGCAGCTACATGTACACCAGCCCGATATGGTCTGCTTACTGGAGCGTATCCATGGCGCAATAAAAGCGCTAAAATTTTACCTGGAGATGCTCCTTTGATTATTGAGCCAGGATCTCTGACAATAATGAGTATGTTACAAAAGGCTGGTTATGTTACTGGAGTCACGGGAAAGTGGCATTTAGGACTTGGAATGGGTAACATAGATTGGAATGAGGAGATTAACCCCGGTCCCCTTGAGCTGGGATTTAACTATTCCTTTATTATGGCAGCAACAAATGATCGAGTTCCTTGTGTTTATGTTGACGGAAGAAAAGTGGACAAGCTTAGCGCTGATGACCCAATTAAAGTTTCTTATGATAAAGACAATCCGATTGTAGGGGTACCTACTGGAAAAGATAATCCTGAACTCCTGCGCATGAAATACAGTAGTGGACATGATGGCAGCATCATAAATGGGGTAAGTCGTATTGGTTATATGCAGGGTGGAGCCTCGGCTATCTGGAAAGATGAAGAGATGGCTGAAGTTTTTCTTAATAAATCAGTCTCGTTTATCACTGAAAATGCTGGTAATCCATTTTTTCTGTACTATGCTTTTCATCAGCCTCATGTTCCGCGACTACCAGGACCAAGGTTCGCAGGAAAAACCAAACTTGGTCCAAGAGGTGATGTGATTGCGGAAATGGACTGGTGTGTAGGTGAGATACTTAAGACTTTGGATAAATTGAATCTGACAGATAATACCTTAATTATTTTCACCAGTGATAATGGTCCGGTACTTGATGATGGATATGAAGACAGGGCTGTAGAGTTAAATAACATGCATACGCCAGCAGGTCCATATCGTGGAGGTAAGTATAGCATGTATGAAGGTGGTGTCCATGTTCCGTTTGTCTTAAGCTGGAAGGGAAATGTAGAACAAAGGGAATCATCAGCTCTGGTAAGTCAGGTTGATATATTTGCATCACTGGCATCTTTAGTTGGTCAACCGCTACCGCCAGATGCAGCTCCCGATAGTTTTAATATTTTGGATGCTTTCATTGGGAAAGATGAAGTTGGTCGGTATGAGCTTTTAACCGAGGGGGTAACTAATAAAGTTGTGCTGCATCAGGGTAAATGGGTTTACATTCCTCCTTATGAAGGCCCGAAAATTAACAAGCATTGTAATATTGAATTGGGTAATTCCGATGAGCCTCAGCTTTACAACATAGAAGATGATATTAGCCAAAGATTAAATGTAGCTGGACAATATTCGGATGTTTTAAATAGCATGTCAAAACGATTAAATGTAGTTTTAAACAGCGAAGCTACACGTTAGGTGATATGAAAATACCTCAAGCAATATTAGATTTCGGAATGAGTGTGATCTGAGGATTAGCTAACTTACTTTTGTAAACTGGACCAGTCCCCATTGTCTAGGAAAGTATACTTTCCTAGACAATGGGGATTGCAAAGGGGAA
>CAYPLH010000113.1:0-3073 GCA_964411505.1 uncultured Clostridiaceae bacterium
ATGTTTCCTAACATTGCGAAAGTTATATCTCTTTAGCTACCTGTGAACTGTAACCACTGAATGCTACTATTTACACACCTCTAAATTCATTAAGTGAACAAATCCTACTGAATACTGATATGATTTAGCAAAAAGAGGAATTGGCTTTATTCTCCCAGAAAACCTAGTGAACTGAATATAAAAACGCAGTGTTAAATATTACTGAAAATTGCAATAGTAATTTATTTGAATTAGTCCATTGCCCTGTTTCTTTTTTGTTATACCCTCTGGTAACTTGTCATTCTGATCAAAAACAACTATATTTTTAATCAGAATGCGTGTCATGTCATTAGTCAGGTTCCCACTTTTTAGATAATTTATATAATCTTTAAAAATGCGTTCAACTTCATTTCCATAATTATTTTTACTGTTTTGAACCTTTCTTAACATACCTCGCAGTGAAGCTAATGATTTTTCCAAGAAAGCATTTGTACGTTCAAATAGCTCTACAGAAATCCTGCCTTCTAGTTTATCCATATATAAGACATCCTGCTGCTTTATTTTGCTTTCAAGATTTTTTTTTAATAGATTCTGATTATTATCGCTCTCCTTTTCTTTAAATATCTTATTTTCTATTAGCCTTTGCACCTCAGAATTCCATTTCTTTTTATTAAAAGCAGATAAAATGCTTTTTGATATTACACTTATTAATTTTTCCTCATTAATATAGTGGCTTGTGCATTGACTTAATCCATATTTTGCATATGTACTGCAAATATAACCCATAGGTCTACTTTTTCTCTTTCTTGCAAATAGTGTTTTGCCACATTTTCCGCATTGCAGCAGACCTTTAAAAACATGAATTTCACCTTTATGATGCCCTTGACCTTTCCTCCTTCCCTTTCTAATTTTTTGAATTTCATAAAATGTATCTTTATCAATGATTGGAGTATGAGTATTTTCTGTGATAACCCACATGTTTTCAGGTAGTCGTCTTGTTTTTTTACTTTTAAAGCTGACCTTTTCACTTACTCTTTGAATTGTATCACCAGTATATACTCTATTAGCTATTATACGTTGTACTGCAACTGGACCCCATGAGGCATTAGTATTACCATGTTTTGATGAAGGAGACGCATAACCTTTTGAATTAAGTTGTCTGGAAATATACGCATAGCCATAGCCAGTCTTATACATATTGTATATTTCTTTTACTACTAATGCTGTTGTTTCATCAATAACTAGGCGATTTCTCTTTTCTTCTGATTTTCTATAGCCATAAGGAGCGCTTCCTATATATTCACCTCTGTTTATCTTATGTATAAGATTTGCCCTTATTTTTTTAGAAATATCTTTGATATATCGCTCGTTATACCAGGTGTCAATCCCAACCGTTTCATTATCCTTTTCACTATCATACCGCCCATCGCTAGAAATAACTCTTATTCTTCGTTCTTCAAGGTAGTCAAGGAAAAGCAGTGTTTGCGCATTATTACGCCCAAGTCTGGATAAATCTTTAATTAGAATAAGATCTACCTGCTTATTTTCAATATCTACTTTTAACTCATTAAGACCTACCCTATCAAAGCCTGAACCTGAAACATTATCATCAACATATACTTTAGCTATTTCCCCTAAATTTCTTTGATTTGCAAAATCAATCAAAAGTTCCTTTTGTGTTTCAATTGTTTCATAATTTTCACCATCTTCATCTCTACTTTCTCTTGTATAAACAGCAATTTTATAATTATTTTTTATTTGATTTATGATCATAACATACCACCTTGAACGCCTTAGAAAAGCTGTATTGCCTAATCAAAACTATTATTTTGTAATTATTTTTAAATCCTCACCCTTTCCATCCACCGTCGCATAATTGTTTTCAATATTGCTCAAAAATGCGCATAAAAGTTCATACAAAATTATCGCTACGTCCTTTTCACAACTATAATTAAAGACTATTTCTTTGTCTATTGACGCCAATAATAACACCTCTTAATTTTATTAGAAAGTAAATTAAAAAGTTATACAATACACTCACTCAATTCATAGGGGTGAAAAGAAATTTTTTATTTCATAAATACCCCAACGGCATTTTATGTATTTATTATGAGCTATTCTTTTTATGATACTACTGCTAATTTCAAGATCCTTTTGTGCTGATTGGATGGGTATGCGATTAAATGGCTTTTTACCATGCTCAAAAAACATCTTACTGCTATCTATAATGTACCTTGAGATTTTGAGCAGGATACTCTTTCTTTGCTCAATACATTTTGATAACCAAAGCAGTTTTTCTTCATATTCATTTATATAATGAATGATGGGCGTTCCTTTTTTATATAGCTTGCTTCTATCACTATAGGAGTTTGTTACAAGTATTGGAAGTGAGTCTTTGTTTATAACCGGCATGATCTTGCCTCCGAGCTTTTTAACAAAAACATCAGGAATAACATACTTTATCTCATCATTATAAAAAGCTCTTCCAGGCTTTGGTTCAAGTCCCTTTATAATTTTTTTAATTTCGCATACCCTTTTGCTGTCTATTTCCATAACTTTTGAAATATCATCCGTTATACGAAAAGCAAAATCATCGAGGTGCTCACTCACTGCTTTAATTACATCCTGATCAGAAATCTCACTCTGACTTAACTGAATAAGCAAGCATTCCTTCAAGTTTCTAGCCCCAATCCCGGGAGGATCAAAAGTATGAATTATATATAATATTTTTTCTATTTCTTCTTCAGGTGTACTAAACAAATCTGATATCTCATTAAGATTTACTGTCAGATAACCATTCTTGTCAATATTGTCGATTATGTATTCACCTATCAACATCTCATTTTTATTTAATATGCTAGTATGTAGTTGAAAAGAAAGGTAATCCCTTAAGAATTTGTTGTTTTTGAAGTTATTACCTAAATATTCATTGTCTGCCTCATCACTTTCCTCTGTTCCTGTATAATAAGCCCACAAGGCAAAATATTCTTTCTTTGAGGTTATGCTATGCCCTCTTCTATCAAAATTATATTGCAAGTGAGAATCATGAATTTGATAGTTATCCATTAATTCCTCTGCATAGCTTTTTAATTCC
>CAYPLH010000113.1:3083-6137 GCA_964411505.1 uncultured Clostridiaceae bacterium
CATTGCGAGTATAATCAAAGCTTGCCTAACCTTCTCAGCAAGTTCAGATTTTTTAGAATTTGACTCTAAATCCGTAATATAATTCAAGTCATTCACCCCACAAATGTTTTATATTAATAGTATATAAAAAGGACAAAATCAATATGATGAAGGGCTTGAACCTTTTCACTAAAGTATCAAGATAGATTTGTTTTTTAAAAGACGATTGACTCTAGAGAATCTCTGATTCAATATTAAATTATTCTCTTTTCTGTTGCAATTGCATTTAAAGGGTAATCATGCTTGTCTGTAGGTATACTTTCGCATATTTGACTTTCAAACGCTAAGCCAATTTTATAACATTTTAAAGAGGTTTGTACTAAAAAGCGATCATAATAGCCTTTTCCAAACCCTATCCTATTTTTATATATGTCAAACACCACACCAGGTACAACAATGAAATCCAAATCCTTTGGGTCTATAGCTTTCAATGACTGCAAACTAGGTCCATAAATACCATACTCCCCTTTAACCAAGTTGCTAAGATCAGAAATTTTTGAAGCCACTATCTCTTTCTTGTTGCCATATGTTTTGATTATTGAAGGCACATATACTTTTTTACCCATGGCAAAACATTGGTTTATAAGATCAATAGTGATTACTTCATTTCCAAAGTTCACATAAGCCATTATAAATTCACTTTGAATGAATTGAGGCATTTCTATTATTCTGTCAATAATTGATTTGCTAAAAGATATAACCTCTTCACTCTTCATATCATCACGTTTTTTAATCATCTGTTTACGTATAAGACTTTTATGATTATTCAAAAATATTCACCACCAACTATCAATTATCAGGACTATTTGCTTAAAGTACCTGTAATAGAGCTATCATCATTACAGCAAGCCAAATGTCATGCACTCAATATACTCATCCATAAATTCAATGCTTGCAGAAAGCTCTATGTACTCTATTTTTTTGCATATTTCCAGTGCTTTATCAATATTTGCTGTGTTCATCTGGAGTAAAATCGCACCCGCGCCTGCTGCATTACCTATAGGTTCAACCCTGTCTTCAAGTGCTTTTGGAATCAATCCGATTTTTACCGCACTTTGAATATTTATATAATTCCCAAAACCACCAGCAAAGTAAACTTTCTTTATATCATCTATTTCAATGCCCGCTCTTTTTATTAAAACTTTAATACCAGCAGTAACTGCGGCCTTTGCGTTTTGAAGCTCTCTTATGTCTTTTTGGGTAATTGCCAAAACTGATTTGTTTCCGCTGTCTTCTGCATTGACTAATACAAATGAGTTAAGACCGTCAATCTTTTTCGTGTGTTTATTAAAAGAGGAATTCTGATCTTCCTGTACTCTTCCTGTTTCGTCTATGACGCCAACCTCTAATAACTCCGCTGCTATATCGACAAGTCCAGAGCCACAAATACCAATAGGTTTTTTATCTCCAATAGTTGTATAATAAATTGTGCCGGAAGATATTCTAAAACTGTCAATTGCTCCGGTTACTCCTCCCATTCCATTTCTGATTTGTGCTCCCTCAAAAGCTGGACCAGCAGCTGTTGAACATGAAAAAAGTTGTTGTCTGTTCCCTAAGACTATCTCACCGTTTGTCCCAAGATCAACCATCAGCGAAATCTCATCCTTATCTATCATACCACTTGCCAGAACTGCAGATACAGTATCAGCTCCAATATAGGCAGATACCGAAGGAAGCACTATAGCCATACCATGCTCATTTATATTTATTCCCAACTCTTTTGCATCAAACTCATGGAGCTCAGTAGTAGCTGATATAAATGGGGTTAGAGCAATATTGTGTGGAGAAATGTTCATAATAAAATGAAGCATTGTAGTATTCCCAACAATAGCAATTGAATATATATCATTACTGACCACGTTACTGTGATTTAAGAAATGCCCAATAATATCGTTGTTAATACAATCAATTATAGCCTTGTGCATGCTGTTTAGATTATCAGAAGATTGGTCTGAATAATTTATTCTGGATACAACATCCGCACCATATTTTCTCTGGGGATTCAATGTTGCATAGGTATCTATGCATTTTCCTTCATATAAATCCAAAAGGTAGGCAGCGACTGTAGTTGTACCAATATCCACTGCTATAGCATAGTATGGTTTTTGTAAAGATCTTGATTCAATGTCCAAAAGCTTATTATACCTGTATAAAGTATATGTTGCTTTAAAATTGTTTTCTCTGATAAGTTCAGGCAGTTTGCGAAGCAATTTAAGTGATATAGCTGGATGACCTAAGTGATCAAGTAATCTTTTTAGATCTGATCTTTGATCATTTAAATCAGGCTCATCAAATTGTATTTCTTTTTTAGAAACAACCGGATTATTAAGAGTGAATGGCTTAATTACACCATCAACAGCAATTTGAGCCTCATTTTCAAGCTCAAGAACTTCTACTTCAATATCCTTATCAATATCATAATAGCATGCTAACCTGAAACCTTTTTGAATATAATCTGAACCTAAAAGCATTAATTCCTTTTCTAAAGGTTTTTTCTGTTCATCTTTTATCTTCACCCTACATTTGCCACAGATACCTTTTCCCCCGCAAGGTGAATTTATATAGAAAGAATTTTCATTTAAAAATTCCAGAAGATTTTTCCCATTTGGTACATTAAAATTAAAAGTTTGATCTCCCTTTTTTATTGTTAGTTTATGCATTAAAAATAACCTCCATCCCAAGTAATCACATTATAGTTTAACAGTATTAGGAAAGCAAGTATTGTAAAAAGTTAATCAGATTTATCAATTTTTTTGTTTAAAATTACTACACTCCCTATGTTTTGTGATATGACTGTGCAATAACGTAAACTAGGCTTCATTTGCAAGAGCTGTAGGTTTTAGCTCGAGCAAGCCGAAACTTGCGAAAATGCATTTTAAAATATTACTTTCTTGATTACTTTTATGAAAGCTATGTAACATGAAAAATAAATAAAAAAATGAGAAGCTCTTGCCTCCTCACTTTTTCATTGTCTAGGAAAGTATACTTTCCTAGACAATGGGGATTGCAAAGGGG
>CAYPLH010000114.1:0-5799 GCA_964411505.1 uncultured Clostridiaceae bacterium
AAGAGGATGTAGTTGTAGAAAATACAAACGCTTTTATTGCAACTAATTACCGCTATGGATTCCAAGGACAGGAGAAAGATGACGAGGTAAAAGGCGCTGGAAATAGTGTGAATTATAAATATCGTATGCACGACCCTCGCTTGGGCAGATTTTTTGCGGTGGACCCGTTGGCGAAGGATTATCCTTTCTACTCTCCTTATTCTTTTTCAGGAAATAGAGTTTTGGATGCTGTGGAATTGGAAGGATTAGAACCTGCGAGTGTACATCTAATATTAGTTAATGACGCAGGCGAAGTCGAATATGATAATATCATAGAAGCCTCTGGTACTGCGCATTTAGGATCGTATCATTTAGAGAATTTGCTTCCAAATTTGGGGTTGAAATCTAAAGACTTTGCTTTAAATAGCCATGTTACTATTAAGTTTAATGTTGATGCTCAGAAAGTTGAAGGACTTGCAGAGAGTGCAAGCGCGTATGTATTTGGGGAAAGGAAAACAGCTAATCTTGAGCTTTCAAATTGGGAAAGAAATGGACCATTAGGTATTATCATAGGAGAGGAGAACGCAGATAAATTTAGAAATTGGGAATCGGATAATTTATCAGGAAAAGCACCTTTACCAATTAGGGTTTTAGTGAAAATATTGCCAGGTCCTGCATGGGTTGATGCATTACATACAATGATTACTGGAGAAGATATGATGTCTCCAGAAAGAGGAGAAGTTACGGGATGGAAGGATAGGTATGCTTTGCCTGTTGTGACCTTGGGAACGGGGGTGTATGGTATGTTTGGTGGGACAAACAGTGTAATTAAAGGAGTTGGTGTTGGAAGTGATGTTCACAGTGTTGGTAATGAGATAATTGAAACGATTAGTGAAAATGATAAATTAGATCAAGATTAAGTATGAAAACAAAAAAATCATACAAATTTTTTATTTTGACAATATATATATCTTTAGCTGTTATTGGGGCTCTTTTTTTACGTGAAAACCAATTTAATATTTTAATGCTATCAGTTGTTGTTTCACTTTTTCCTAAAGTATTAATTCCATTAGAGAAAAATGTTCTATTCATAGGTGTTTGTGTATTGTTATCATATTCTACTTTTCTGCTAATATCCTATTTAAATAGTGACTTTAAATCTGCATTTACTTTCTCCTACCTTTTAGTAGATTATTTTCTTCTAACCCTTTTAAATTGGTATTCTATTAAGCGTTATAATAGAGGGCTAGATATAATTAGTTTTGCTTTTATTACAACAAATAGTTCTATATTAGATATATTCTACTTTATCTTTAAGATTACAATAATTATTGTATGGACTTATATTTTTGTAGTTTAATTTTAAGGGTAAACACATCTGCACACTCTACCTCATTCTACAACCAAACCGTTCCAATAATGGTCACTTGTGTTTTATGTATGATTTTTCCTGTATTTTCAGTGTAAATTGAGTTCAAAAGGCAGTTATCCCAAAAAAGTTCCTTATTTTTATTCTGTGAAACAAGCTAACACATACATACAAATCCGTCAAGCAGGAACGTATTATTTGGATAATATTAAAATGTACCGAACATACCAAGATACGGTGTTTGTAGGTGGGTTTGAGATGGACATGGTGTATAGGTATGGGTTTGCACACTCCACATCATTCTACAACTAAACCGTTCCAATAATGGTCACTTGTAATAATATGTGTTATTTTCCCCTTTTTTTGGTGTAAATTTGATTTAGAATTTAAAAAAAAACTATCTTTATTCTGTGAAACAAGCTAACACATACATACAAATCCGCCAAGCAGGAACGTATTATTTGGACAATATCAAAATGTACCGAACTTACCAAGATACGGTTTTTGTAGGTGGGTTTGATGTGGATATGGTGTATAGGTATGGGTTTAACGGAATGTTAAAAGATAATGAGATAAAAGGTAAAGGAAATAGTTATGATTTTGGAGCGAGATTGTATGATAGTAGGCTAGGGAGATGGTTGAGTTTAGATGATTTAGCACAGAAAAAGCCGTATTTAAGCCCTTATCAGGCTATGAGAAACAATCCATTAATTTATAATGATCCTGATGGGAATGACGAATATTTAACTATTGTAATCAACGATAAACGTACGGGACGTAAGACGACTTTAGAGATACCGACTGCTGTTTCTACTAGAGTCAGAACGGATTATGTTCGAAAAAATCAATATACAAGTATCAATTATTATGATTTTAAAACAACAATCACTTTAACAATTGAAGAATCTGGTGAAAGATCAGTTAATACTCAATACAGCATTTTGTATAGTAATGGGGTAAAAGATAATGACTTTATCGGCAATAATCCTTATATTAAACCGAAGCCAGATTTCTTATATACTCTTTTTCATTCTGAAGGTGAAGGAGGAACACAGCCTGATGGGTATAAGTTAACAACTGAGGAAGGAGGCGTGTCATCGACCAAATACATTGCTGAACACAAGGTAAAAAGTATAGATATTACTGCTTTGTTAGCTGCTTTTGGAGGTAAAGGAAAAAGTTTAGCTAAACCAACAAATATTGAAGAAGGAATGGAAATTATTACGGAATTGTATAAAGAAATTAGTGAGATGGCAGAAGATAATATTAAAGGAACTGGTGAAGGAACTAAAGGAACTGGTCATGGAGGGACACCAGGAAGTGGTCTCAATGTCTATCAAGACTCTGTGATCCATAGAACGCCTGATGGTACATATAGAATACAAGTTGATTCGTCAGATGCAGGTGGATATCCAAATGAAAATAATTCAAGAAAAATATCTAATGACAATTAATTTTAAGAATACAGTAAATAATTTAATTTTATCTATGTATTTGTTATTCTTCATTACGGCATGTACAGATAATCAAAATTTAAAGGAAACGACAGAGAAATTTGAATCAAGGTTTAATGATTTTCCAAAACTTGACTCAAGCCAAGTAAGGAGAATAGAAAAGAGATTTTATAACTCTGGGAGACTTAAGAAAGTAGCTTTTTTCGAGGGAGGCCAACTACAGGGTTATGTAAAAACTTTTGACTCTATAGGTAGACTGACAAGAAAGTCCCGATACGGTTGGAGTGGAGATACGAAAAATGCATTGGTTGAGAATATAGTTTATGATAGTATAGGAAATATTGACTATAATAAATCTTTTTTCTTATCAACCATTCCAGAGTCAGTAAACGACACAATCTATTTTTCAATAAGGGAGACAAAATTTTTGAACTTAAAAGTAAAATTCTATGATTCTAATTTAATATCTTCTAAGGTTATTATTAAGTATGACAATTATAGCGACACCTTAAATTCTTTTGGGGATAAATGGGCAACACATACTTTTTCAAGATTGAATAAAGGGATTATAAATATTTATTTTGGTATTGAAGTAAGAAAAAGTGATAGTTTAGTTAGTATTCATGAATCAAAAAGAATATTAAAAATTAGTGAGTAGATTTAATTGCACACTCCCGGGCAATTCCCGAGTGCACACTCCACATCATTCTACAACCAAACCGTTCCAATAATGGTCACTTGTAATAATATGTGTTATTTCCCCCTTTTTTTGGTGTAAATTGAGTTCAAAAGGCAGTTATCCCAAAAAATCCTTATCTTTAATCTGTGAAACAAGCTAACACATACATACAAATCCGTCAAGCAGGAACGTATTATTTGGATAACATCAAAATGTACCGAACTTACCAAGATACGGTGTTTGTAGGTGGGTTTGATGTGGATATGGCGTATAGGTATGGCTACAACACCCAAGAGCGAGTGCCTGAGATACAAAAAGACCATTATACCGCACCTTATTGGGAATACGACCCGAGGGTTGTGCATAGGTGGAACAGAGACCCAATGGCTTTTAAATACCCTTGGCAAAGCCCGTATGTGATTAATAATAACAATCCGATTTGGTTTCATGATCCACTTGGAGATGAGTTTGACCCAGCCAGCCAAGAAGTTGTTGATGAACATAAGGAGTTTACAAGAAATGAAATAAATACGTTAGAAAATGATTTAATGTTTCTTAATTCGCTTAATTCAGCATTAGGAAATAATTATGAAGGTATGGATCCTTTCAATGAAGTAATGGCAGAGATTAATAGGGTTGAAGAAGCTTTAGCAGAACTTAATGATGCACTAGTGGAAATTACGATATTGGAAAATTCTGATCAAATGTATTCAGTTGCCCAGATGACTGCCAAAACAAAGGACGGCTTTACAGGTGTAACGAGATACGAAAATGGTATCGTTGTTGCTTATTATAGTGATAGGAGTACTTTAGCTCATGAATTAAAGCATTTGTATCAATTTGAAAATAAGCAGATTAGTTTTGCTCCAGATGGAGGTCCAGGTTATTTATATGATGCAACTGATGAAATTGAGGCATACACAAGACAATCGTATTATAACGGAGACATTTCGATAAGAAAGATGAGTGCGAATGATGTAAGAAATTTACATGAAAATTATAAAAATTTAAGAAACGGACCTTTAAATGTAAATACTCCTATAGGAACTGTTTTTGAGGGTGATCCGTATTTAGATGGGTATGATAAAAATAGGAGAATGGTTTCTTTTTCATTATGGAATGAAATTGAAAAAGCAGATATAATTAGACCGTGATTTTATGAGGTTGAAACATTTTTTTATTTTTTATTTTTCTATTATAGTATTTAATAGCTGTGCTATTTTCTCTTCTACAACAAAAGAGAAACGCTATGTTATATTCAAGGATATGTCGATTCTTTTATATTCTGATAATAAGTTCGAGTTATTGAATAAATTAACAGAAAATACGAAAGGTAGGTATACTATAATTGGAGATACAATATATTTGAAAAGTGAATATCGACGAGATTCAATTGAAATTCTTGATTTAGAGTTTAAAAATGTAGAAAATGTAAGTAAAGATAGTATATACATTAAGTATTCTGTTAAAGATAAAACAGGCACTTATTTGTCTTTTTTAGAGTTTTATAATGAAGATACTTCAAGTTTTAAATATTTTCATCCCCCTTTTGATAGAAAAATTGAGAACAATACTTTTACTAAATTTAGGGTCAGGTTTGGTGACGGTAGTTCTCCATACATTCATTTACCTAATTTTACGTTTAATTATATCTCCTTTAAGATTTCTTACCCATCTCGACCAGACTGGTATATTTTTATGAATAATGATAAGTTTTTAATTAAAGGAAATAAATTAATAAAAATAGATAGCCTGGCAATTCCCGAGACAAAAGCGAATAAATAACTTCGATACAACGAATATTTTGATAGGTAGATTAGTGAAAGACCGTCAAGAGGAAATTGATACTGTCATTTGGACGGCAAGTAATAAAGTCAAAGAAATTCGTAGAAATTTTGATAGTAACAAGAAAAACATTATTTTTGATTAAGCGAAAAAGCACTGCTTTTGAGAGACGGAAGACGAGAAACGTTAGTGCCGAAGTCTGGAGGAGGGAAATCAAATCGCCAAGCACGTATATAATAATCAAACACTGATGTTAGAAAAATCAACATACTATATTTTAGATGCTCAAGGCAATCAATTAAGTATTTACGAGCATAGTATTGATAGTGCTTCAGGTTCGGTGTATTATTACCTAACAGACCGTAATATTTATGGAAGTTCTAGGCTTGGAGTAACAAAAGACACGATTAATATGTTTAATCCATACACTCTGCAAAGCTATGGTGTAATTGGAAACAGAAATTATGAACTCACCGATCACAGAGGAAACGTGCAAACGGTGATAAATGACATTAAATACCCACTTTCTTCCG
>CAYPLH010000115.1:0-5772 GCA_964411505.1 uncultured Clostridiaceae bacterium
CACCTAAAAGTTTCGCTATCATGTGTGCGACTACTATGGGGGAGTGAACAGTAACTCTTTATCAAAAAACCATTTAAGCATAATACCACCGCCTTACATTACAGTGATATTGATGGTGACATCCTGTTTTTCTTCGACCATTGCGCGAGTTAGAGCTGCACCATCACCAAACCCATTAGCATAATAATGGACTGATTGCAGGCATATAAGCTGATTCATAGCGTCAGCAAACTGTGTAAGCTGGATTTTCCCGCTCCCCGGAAGCTGTTCGGTGAGGATGTTAAAGAGATCACATAGAAGCCTGTGAATTTTGACTGCCTCATCTTTCCTGTTAAATTCCTCTGCCAGCTATGCGATTCTATCTACGTTATAATCGATAGAAAACTTCTTTTTAAATATATTTTTTATCATGAGCCACACCTTTTCCTTTCCTTGTGCGTTTTTTGCTTTAGCAAAAAAAATCGCACGCGCATAAAATCCGCCGGAGGCAATATAATAACCTCGGTAACGAGGTTATTATATCATACACATAAGCGTCTATAAACTACATATGCGTTCGACAAAATTCAGGTTGAACCCGGTACCCTTGCAAAGGAAGCGCAGCGACTGAGCTTGTTACAGTTAAACAGTATTTCCGGAGATGTTTGGACTGAGTTGTAAGTGGCAGCGTTATAGTTCAGATGTCTCTGTAGCTATTAAATGAACAATCAGCTCTAATACAACTATTTACAGAGAGGTCTAGAACAACACAGTTCAAAATGCCGATGCATTAATAAAAACTATAACAACATAAGTACATAAAATACTATAACAATACTAAATAACCATTTACAAAAAATTCTATATATTATATAATGGGAACATAAATAAGACGAAATGTTAATATATGCATTTGAAAGGGTATAGGGAAACCAATCTGATTTAAAAGAAAATAATGGAAGGGGTGGACTAAATAAAAAAGAAAACCATTTCAATCCTAATCATAATATTAATGGTATTTACACTAACAGCAACTTCGTTTGCTGAAATACAATACTACGGTGATTGCTATATATGTGGAAAGATATGATAAAACGAATTATCTAAATATTAGTGAAAAAAGCAACCTCCAAAAAAAATTATTAGATGCTTCACTTTTATGTTATGACTATAAGTTATTTGATTACAACTCTTATATAGAAGAATTTAACAATTACAAGTTGAGCACATCATTAAAAGACATTGATATTTATGAAGTAAAAAAGATTCAAGATATTGTTTCTGTAAAAGCGAAGGCTTATGTTTCATCTAAAAGTGATACTATGAAAGATTGGAATCAAGAGACATTTTATAATCTTAACTTTTTCTTAGAAAATAAGGGATTTTGTGCATACTTAATAAATTATATCAAGGAAGTAGAAACACATATTAAATTGAGTAACGATGATGAGGAACATCATGATCATCATTTGCATTAAATTTATATGTTAATAATATAAATAAAATCCGCAAACAACAGGAATTTTTAGGAGTTGGTTTTATGAAATTCAAATTAATTATTTTTTTATCTTTACTGCTTGTGATGTGCTCATGCGGCGCTGACAGTTCAAGTGACATAAATAGTACAGTTAATCGGGAATCAGGCGGGATTACTATTTTGAGCAAATTGCATATATACGATATATTCGATATTGTTGTTGATAACGATGGAAGTAATATTTACATAGCCGATAAGGAACACATTTTAATAACTGACAAAAACGGGAATAAAAAAACTGAGATAAAGGGGTTTTCGAACTCTACCTGTTTAGCACTGGGCAACAACAGTCTGTATGCACTCGATAGAAGAGAAGGCGGTGACATAATAAAGGAGTTTAGTCTGAATGGAAAGCTAAAGCAGGAGATTTCTATAAACACTAGTACAAACAATGTGATTAAAATTGATTATGCAAATGGCAACTTGATACTTCTTCAATATGATAAAAGCATGGGAAAGAGTACCCTGTCAATATTAAATCTGAAAAATAAATTAATGAAACCGATTGCGCTTAATGTGGAAAATGTAGATGGATTTACAGTATACAAGGATAATTCATTATTAATTGGAGCTCTTAGTGAAGCACCCTATGGCAAGTTAATTATTTATGACTTTGAAAAAGGTGAAATAATTGAAGAATTTAGGAACAGTCCGGAAATGCATTTTTCTGATCTAATATTCGATAAAAATGATAACATGTTATATTACACCAATTGGGCATTGTACAAACACGACTTTACAAACGATGAAATAGACAAGTTTATTGACCTTAGGCAATATACGGGGTTTGCTTTTACCAGAATAGTCAGCGATGCAAATTCATTTTATCTGTTAGACAAAGTGGAAGATAGGATTTTTTGTATTGGCAAGAATATTATAGGCGAAGAACCGCAAAACACCCTTACAATTGTTTCGCGCTTCCATATAGATTTTAAAGAGGCAGTAGAAGTATTCAAAAAAGCTAATCCTAATTGTGATATTGTCTATAAATTTAAGGGGATTAACGACTTGAAAGTTTCGGTTATGGCCGGCAACAAAGATATGGATATAATCTATGTAGATTCATTTACTTTTTTTGATTTTGTCAGAAGTGGTGCAGCTATTTCATTAGATAGATATCAGAATATTAGAGAGCAGCTTACATACATGTCTGACGGAATAGAAAACTTATGTAAGTTTAATGACAAATTAGTCGGAGTTCCTGCATGGATAGAGATGTATGCATGGGAGACCAACCAGGAACTGTTAGACAAAATAGGTTCGGATTTGCCGGAGGAAAACTGGGACTGGTATGATTTTTATGAATATGCCAAGCTTGCCCGCAGGGATATTAACGGTGACGGAACAAAAGATACATACATTATTGAGGGGAGAGCGGATTACCCTCCCTTCCTACAACAATATAATTCTGCTTATATAGACCTTGTAGAGGGAAAAGCTTCTTTCAATAATGATGAATTTAAAAGTTTGCTAGCGTTATGGAAGAAAATGTGGGACGAGGATTTAATAATGGCAAGCAATAAATATTTAAGCATTAAAATGAAAGACAACATTGTATTTAATTCATGTTTATGCTCATTAGCAATGGCTGAAAAGACCATTATTAATCCTCCTGCACTTTGGGAGGGGCAAAAGTCATACCCTGCAAGGCTAAATTTGCTTTGCATTAATTCATTTTCCCCAAAAAAGGACTTGGCTGCGGAATTTTTGTCGGTATTTTGTTCCAAAGAGATGCACAAAAAAATTAGTCTTTCAAGCTTTATGGCTTTGCAGGATGACATTTCAATTTACCTTCCAAGTACAAGTAATTTTTCTAAATCCAATGAAAAGAACATTGAAATCTTTAAACATATGCTTAAGTACAGTGCAAGAGAAAAGGATATTTTTGATATGAGGCAGCATCTGTTTGGGACAATAGGAGATTATATGAGAGGCGATATTGCGCTGGACAAAGCAGCTACCTTGATTGATGACAAAGCAAACATGGTGCTTGGAGAGTGAGATTCGGAATTACTGTTGTTTATAATCCTCACCAACTTTAAACTTTCTAATTGAATAATTCTCACTGTTATAGTACCTGACTTTGGTATTAGACATTCAAAAATGGCGTTAGCAAAATAAAAACCGAGAAGCTGCTGTAGTTTATATTGAAATCAGCATCTTTTTTAGTATGTAAGAATTTGATTTATATTTTATACTTAAACATGGATTTTATCTGTGTCTTCGTCAGATGATGATTCGTAAGAGGAAGCCCCGGATTCGCCATACTCACTTTTCTTTGCCTTAAAATCCTCGTCAAGCAGAACCCACACTTTTTCCTTTTCAGAAAGTCCTTTGACGGTCTTTGAAAACAGATATCCATCACCATTCATTTTTGAAAAGGCGATGTTCTCTGCACGGTACCCTTGCGAAGGAAGCGCAGCGACTGAGCTTGTTATTTGCAGGATGAAAATCATGTTGCGCTGTTGTCATCCTTTTCAGCTGGATGATGTGAGTTTAATATTCAGTTAAAACAAATGTAGAGGTTTATAAGCATCTTAAAAAACAGGATATAATAACCTCCATACATGGAGGTTATTATATCCTGTTTTTTTAAGATGCATGAAATATACCTGATATGAATTAAATATAATACGTAAATTCTGAAGTTCTATCAGGATGAATTCGCGTTTTTCGTTGTAGTGTTAGCTCCTCGAATAAATACCCAAGCAACAAAGGTGAAAATTGACATCATTGACATGATGAGAGAAGACACAGAAAAAATGGGGACAAATAAATCGGGAGACAAATAAACACCACTATTGTATAATCTACGATCAACGCATAAAGTAGAGAGCCGAATCCTGTTACTCCTCGTCAACCATAATTGATACCCTTCTTTTACATGAGCTTCATTAGCGATTACCCATGAGCGTGCAACATTAAATAATTCGTCCATCCTAACATAGAGAAGTTCATTGGATATGCCAGTATCTGTAGCAAATGGATATGCAATTCGCCAACCTGCAACATCCGTTGGTAGACTGTCCAAACCATAACCAACTTCAACTGAAAGTGAATTACTGTCTTTTTTGACAAAAATACGTTTCCCCTTATCTATTATATAAGCAGGCGATTGATCCCCTATCGCATAATAGTAATGTATCTTTACAGGAGTACTTACCACATTTGTTAGATTATATCCGAGTGGTGCTACTATAGATGAAAAGAGATCTTCCACATTCGAAAGATTAATAACTCTGCCCTCAAGGGCTTCTTTGTAGTTGTAAGCCTCTGGATTATGAGAATAATTATTTGACAACTTGAAATTATACCTCAGAGACATAACAGTTCGGACAGCAATGACGAGTAAAAGGAATAGGGTTATTATTAAAAATATCACTTTCATTACCCTAAATAAAACTTTTGTGTTCATGATATCGCACCTCTAGTTTGTTTTATATGCCTCTAAAGCAGGCTCTTGCGCTTCCATTTCACGCTGCACTTTCTCTGGAATCATATGTTCAAAAACCGTAGCACCATTTTCGTAATCTATGGCTGATGTACCAGCAAATGAAGCTGTTACTACTACTAAAAGAATCACTAAAAAAATAATACCTAGTAGTTTTTTTTGTCGAGTAAACATATTTAATCTCTTCCTTTCGTTAATAATTTTTAAACATTTGATCGGTTATCTTATGAGTTTTCACTCGGAGACCTAATAAATACCATAGTCTATCCGCCTCCCTCTCTTATCTTTCATCTGATGTAATTCATCTTAGATTTTCCATTTGCTTTGAAATTGAATGTTTTTGCTAGTACAATTCATCTGCAGTCATGTGATCTGGCATAATGCATCTTTTTGCAGTATCATTTTGATTAGTGGTTAAACGCTGTTCTGATTAGTACGATCGCAGGGAGCCTGCAACCACTACTTTCAATGTTTTGTCAACGATTTACATAATTTTGATTATATTTTATATGAAGACATCCATAGTTTTTATTTAACAACCACATACATCTATTAATATAGTATTATAATCGTTATCTATGTAACTGAACATAAAGCACCTCCTTAAATCAGTATATGCTTTTAAAAATTACAACTAACTAACTTATATAATATTCTATTCGAAAAATACCTTTTTCGTTAATTTGATGGTGCTACTTAAAGAGGCATGAAGATTTAACATAATATTCTTATCTATATTTTTAATTATATATCAGCAGTTTAACAGTTGACTAATTTTAATAACAAAATATCAGTATTGAAACTA
>CAYPLH010000116.1:0-5753 GCA_964411505.1 uncultured Clostridiaceae bacterium
TCGGCTTGCCCGAGCGAAAACTTTTACAGCTCTTGCAAATGAAGCGTAGTTTCCGTTATTGCGAAAGTTTATCTCAAGTTATAGAGGGTCTGAACTGTAATGGAAGTTAAAAAGGTTGAAAAGAAAATATCAGTTTTACTTTACATAACATACGATAAAAAATATAATTAATTATGAAAGTAGCCACATCCAAAAAGGAGGAGGATCCCATGAAAATCCAGTATAGAGCATATTCGCCTAAAAAGCCAAAAAAGTTCCGACCATTTTTCAAGTACTTTATTTTATTACTTCTACTAACTACCATATTTGTAACACTGGTTTCAGCATATGCTGCATGGAGACTTATCAATTTCGACCACCCGGCTATCCCATCCTTTTCCTCTAATATAGTACCTGACTTCAAAGAAGTAACCTTTAAGGACATCAATAATAATACCACTTTAAATGGCTGGTATTTCCAGTCAGATCAAAGCATAAAAACGGTTATTCTTGCACATGATTACAAAAGCAACAGACTCCAATTCGGTGAGTATACGATGGATATAATTAAAAGATTAATATTTGAAGGATATAATGTTTTTGCATTTGATTTTCAAGATAGTAGATTATCTGAGAAAAAAATATTGGGGACAAATTATTATAAAAAAGATGATTTACTCGGAGCCATAAGGTACATCAAGTCCCAAAAGACCTCTAAAATTGCTTTGATGGGTTTTTCAACAGGTGCATCTACCGCAATTATAGCAGCTTCCGAAATAGATGATGTCGATGTAGTTATTGCTGATTCTGCTTTTTCTGACCTTTTAGAAAACTTAAGCGCTTTTGTTCCAAGCGGTCTACGAAGCTTCCCATTTGACATTACAATTCCTGTTGCATTCGAGCTTTTGGCAGGTGTGAAAGTGGACAAAATAAGCCCTAAGAACATTGTCACAAGTATATCACCAGCTGCACTTTTTCTCATACACGGCAAATTAGATGATATAATACCCATTGAAAACAGCCGAGAGTTATATAATATTTATTCCATAAACAAAGATAATGTAATTTCTATGTGGGAAGTAGAAAATGCAGGTCACCTTGAAAGCTTTACAAAGGAGCCGCAAATGTATATTAACAAGGTGATTGAGTTTTTAAATGAAAACATGAAGTGACACCGGGGGGTGTCATAACTTTAAATAACCGCACCTAGATAATGATGCTATGGTTGTTAACTATTACTTCTTCTTATCAAAAAAATAAGACTGTGCTTCTATAGGTTCATTCCCATATGCATTGCTTATTTTCTTTGTTTGATTCACATTCTTAATATTATCACCATATTTTTTCATTATTTCTTTTACTTTGCTGTTATTCGACTTTTCCAGCTTCAGAATATCTTTTATTAGCTCCGCGATTTTTGAAACCTTTGACCCAAGCTCGGAAAAACCACCTATTTGGGGATATTCCTTATTGTCACTATCTGTTAATCCATACTCTTGTCTAAAGGCACTATAAATCCTTGTAAAGTCATCATCAATGGCATCAATCTTATCAATGTGCGTTTGCTTCTTGCTTAAAAATTGCTCAAGCTCATCAATATTTTCTTCATTGATTGCTTTTGCTTGCTCTTTAGTTAGACGTAGTATCTCATATAGTTGCTGCTGTTTTTTATCTAATAACTCAAGCAATTCTTTGATATAACTATCCATAGCTTGTTACCCTACTTTGCTTTTCATTTATGTGCTCTTTTCATTCTCTTGCTTTGCTCGACTTTGCATTACACGCTCTTCGTTATCTTGCTTTGCTCAACTTTGCATTATGTGCTCTTCGTTCCCTGGCTTTGCTCAACTTTGCATTACGTGCTCTTCATTCCCTTGCTTTGCTCAACTTTGCATTATGTGCTCTTCGTTACCCTTCTTGCTCTTCCTTATCTTGCAGCCTTTATGTTACTTTTCATATTTATTTTAATAGCTTCCGTCCAAGTATCGCGTAGATCCTTTGCAAATCCTAAAACTTCATTTAATATCTTAGTATCCTTCCTGATATTTGCATCAAGTAGCTGATTGTACATATAATCATATAACATATTAAGGTTTTTGGAAATGTCATAATTTTTATCTAAGGTGTTTTGTAGCTCGGTTATTATGTCCTGCGCTCTAATTATACTACTGTTGGCTTTTTCAATATCCTTTTTTTCAATTGCATTTATCCCCTGCATAATAAACTTGACCATTCCGTTATACAGCATTAGAGTTAATTCTTCCGGTCTTGAAGTAAATATTGCATTCTCTTTGTACTTATCATACGCCTTGTTCAGTGCCATTTTTCTTGCCCCCATTAGATCTTTCTCTATATTTATTTTATTTTCAAATACTACCATTAATCAGTCATTCCCAGATAATCGACATTTTTTCGCTTACCATCCACCCATATTAAGCTGTGACATAAGCCAGTTGCTCTGTGAGTTCATCTGGGAGAGTATCTTTTCCATGGCAGCATATTTTTTGTAGTAATTTTCTTCCCTTTGAATCAGTCTTTCATACATTCTGTCGATTTGCTTATCATAGTCACCAAGCTGCCAATAGATTGAGTTGTCAAATTCCGAGACATCCCCTGTTATACCGGCTTTTTGAAGCAAAACTCCTTTGTTGCCGTTTTTATCTCTAAGTGTTGTAATATTGTCTTCAATTATGTCAAACAGTCTTTGAACAATCCCCTGCTCATTATATCTTGTGCTTCGCTCCTCAAATGTCAAATCGCGGCTATAGCTTGGTACTGCCTCTGATTTTTGACAGAAAAGATTCATAACTCCATCAGGATCCTTGCGTATAGCGTCTTTTAACTTTGTCTCATCAATAATGAGCTTTCCTTTTTCGTAATACTTTCCTGTAGTTATTCCTATGGCCGATATACCGGATGCTACACCCTCAATGCTGTCATATAACGCTTTTCTCATATTATAAACAATATTGGTCAGAAGACTGTCATTTCGAAGAAGTCCTGTTTTTGCTTTTTCTTCCCACTTTTTAATCTCATCCTCTCCCATGGCATCCTTCTGTTCTTCCGTAAGGGGCAGATAGGTCCTGTCATACTCTTCGGAAAGCTCCGAATTTATCTTGGAGATGATTTCATTATACTTGTTTACAAAGCTGGCTATCTTATCGTAAACACCGTCTACGTCAAGCCCGACAGAAACAGTTTCAGCTTCATGCAAAGGATCAGTATGCGCCTTTAGAAGCTGATAAGTAATACCGTTTACAGTGAAATTATTGGAGCTTCTTTTTATTTCTACACCATCTAAAAAAACTGCAGCATCCATACCTTCTTCTGTAACTGGATTTAGCTCACTTATACCCGATGCACCGCTAAAAAAGTTGCCGTCCATCTCTTCTATATCAATATTATTACCTGCACCCATCTGCTTCGCAGTTATGATAAACTTGTCGGTCACCTCATCGAAATTAATGTTAACCCTGGCTTCAACATCACTGTTGATTGCGCTCATCATTCCCGAGATTGTAGTCGTCTTATCAAAGGTGAAGGTTTTTGAATTTATTGTAAACGCAAGCTTTCCATCCTCATTGAAAGTAAGTGGTACTGCAAATTTATCTGCTTGGTCTTCCAAAGTCCTTGATGTATCCAATCGGTTTGAGTCTCCCGGAGAAAATCCAAGAGCTTCAAGACCATTATTGGAATAACCGTTGAACATCCTGATTTTACTTGCACCACCTATCGCAGTAAAGGTTATCTTTCCCCCGGTATGTCCTACTGATATTTTTCCCGATCCAAATTCCTCTGCTATAGCAATTTCAAGACCTGTGACAAGCTCCTCCACAGTAGTAAAATCTTCAATGGTGATTTCCCTAGTTGTTCCGTCAAGATCAAGCACAAATTTTTTTCCGCTTAGCAAAGCAACTGCAGCATCATCCAAGGCTATTTTGCCTTGTAACTCGCTTGTCACCGTGCTTGTACTTACAGCTTTGTCTGCTGTGGCAAGATTAACTACTGAAATAGAATGATTACCTTCTGAAGCGGTAACAGTTCCTGTTGCCGTAACAAAGCTGTTATTTGTGCTTGTGACCGAAAAAGCCTTGTAGCTTGACTGGGACAGCATATTAGTCGATTGCTTAAGAAGATTGAAGTATTCATCCTTAAACCCACGCAATAGATTTGTAATATCCCGATAATCATCCCGCTTCCACTCTGCAAGCTGCTTTTTTTGCTCCAGCTTATCCAGCGGCATTCTTTCAACTAGCATAAGCTCACTAATAATCTTATCTGTATCTAACCCTGAAGCAAGCCCACTTAATCGAAACTGCGGGTAGCCGCCATAATAACCGTTAACAGCCATTTAATCACCTTCTTTCATCAATTATAATACCTGCCAGCTCACACATTTTAGCTACAAGATCCAAAATCTTCTCAGGTGGTATTTCCCTTACTATTTCCTGAGTATTTATGTCAATGATCTTAACCATTATGCTGTTGGTTTTTTCGTGAACTGATATTTGGCATTCTCTATCATACCCTGCCACTGCTTTATTAAATTTCTCAATTGCTTCTTCCAGCTGTTTATTCTCTTTTATCTCTCTAGTTTCTTTTGTCTTTACTATATCGGATTGCGGTATGTCGCTTTTACCGCTATTTGCTGCAGCAGCCCTTGGTACCGCCTCCATCATTTCAGGCTTTAATACGCTTCTAAGACCATCCGTGCTATCAACGCGCATAACTCTATCCCTCCGTGTATATTTCTTAATTTATATATCGGTAATGTGTTGAAATGTGTTTAGAATAATTTTTATTTAAGAAGATTTCAGCGTTGTTTTTCAAAGTTTGGGTAGTACTGGATACCAAACTTGCTTTTTAATTTCAGGCGGTGCTGTACCAAACTTAGTAGGATAGAACTATATCATTTTAAGGAACTCAAATCCATGGTATACTATATATAAAGACGGAGGTGACAAATATGTATTATGCTGTTCAATTTGATGCTGATATTCAGAACAGAACAATTATTATACCTGAAAAAGAAGCTGCAAAACTGCCCAAAAAAGTCAAAGTGATACTTCTGGCAGATAGTGAGAGTTGCTCTTCAAAAGGGTTTACATTTGATGCGATTGAGCTCAATACAAAAGGGTTCCATTTCAATAGGGAGGAAGCTAATGAGTGATAAAATTTTCCTCGATACAAATATATTGGTTTACCTCTTTTCAAAAGATGAACCCTACAAAAAGGGCAACGCAATTAAGGCTATTGCTCAGAGTTCTTGTATTACCGGAATTAACAACATTAACGAATTGGCAAATGTATTAATTAAAAAATTCAATGTTTCATACACTGATGTTGTACGCTGTATCGACCAAGTTTCACAATCAATAGAAGTTGTCAATATAAATATAGAAATTATTAAACAAGCTATTATAATACATGAAAGGTACCACTATTCCTACTTCGATAGCCTTGTAATTTCCACAGCGATTGAAAATCAGTGTGCTTTTTTATATTCAGAAGATATGCAACATAACCACTTGATTAATGATACATTAACCATTAAAGATATATTTAAAGCATAAGCATTATTCTATTTACTTTTAAAAAAGAGTCGGAGGATCAATCCCCCGACTCTTTTTTTGCGTATTTTCGCTTTTGAATACCTGAGTCAATAAATCACCTGAGCGACCAACCGACATTATTCGACAAAATTCGGGTGGTACCCGGTCAATGTCATCAAGCTAATATGTAAGCAATTGGCACAAATGTAAAATACGAAAATA
>CAYPLH010000117.1:0-5639 GCA_964411505.1 uncultured Clostridiaceae bacterium
TTGGGATTGCCAAGCCGAGCGTAATCGAAGGAACAGACGAGCCAGCTATGCCCGGAAGAAGGCTGCTGAAGTAGAAAACAAAGAATAAAAAATGTGAATCTAAAATAAACAGCGATATCTCGTTGTTTTCATTGTGTTTTGTTATGTATTTGCTATATAACGTAGGTAAAGTATGAAAAGAAGGTGATTTCTGTGGCAGTTAGTTATAAAAAATTATTTCACCTTATGATAGAGAAAAATATAACAAATGCCCAGCTTCAAAAGCAAGCTGGTTTTAGTGCGAATATAATTACTAGGCTAAAAAGGAACGGCTATATTTCCCTAGAAAGTGTTGAAAGTATCTGCCGGGTACTGGATTGCAAGGTTGATGATATATTAGAATTTGTGCTGCACGAGGAGATATAAGAAATGACAAAACAAGTAAAATCCAAGCAGCGTGTAGCCGATCATGGAGAGGTATTTACCGCCGAGCACGAGGTCAAGGCAATGTGTGATCTCGTCAAACAGGAGACTGAACGGATTGATTCCCGATTTTTGGAACCGGCCTGTGGTGATGGCAATTTTTTATCAGAGATCCTCACGCGCAAACTCATTATTGTAAAAAATAAATATAAAAAGAGCTCGTATGATTACGAGCGCAATTCACTCCTTGCACTAAGCAGCATCTATGGTGTCGATATCCTTCTTGATAACGCCATTGCCTGCAGGAAGAGACTCTTTACCATTTGGGATAAGGAATATAAAAAAGTTTGTAAAAAAGAATGCAGTGATGATACTCGTGAGGCTGCGAAGTTCATCCTTAGTCGCAATATTGTTTGCGGAAATGCTTTGAGCCTTCGTTGTGTGGATGAGAATGGTAAAGATACAAATGAACCGATTGTTTTTTCAGAGTGGACTTTTCCGTTCAACGATTCAAAAATGCAACGCAAGGATTATACCTTTGATGAACTGCTGAATGGTAAAACAGAATCTCCGAAAAAGAAAAAGGAAAAAGAGCAGCTCTCTCTATTTGAAGAGTCGCAACCTAATGAAGAGGGAAAATTCCTCAAACAATATATTTCTAACTATAGGAGGGTTCAGGACAATGGCTGATAATTTATTTAACACCGTATATAATCCAGATGTGCTATCATGTCTGGCAAATTTAAGCAATGATGAGGTATTCACTCCACCAAATATTGTCAACCAAATGCTTGATATGCTTCCCCAAGAATTGTTTCACAACCCAGACACCACTTTTCTTGATCCAGCATGCAAGACGGGAGTATTCCTTCGTGAAATCGCTAAGAGATTAATTGATGGGCTTGAGCCGCAGATGCCTGACCTGCAAGAACGTATAGACCATATTTTTCATAAACAACTTTACGCAATCGCAATCACTGAGTTGACGAGTCTGCTCTCTCGACGTGGTGTGTATTGCTCAAAGTATCCGCAAAGTGAATTTTCAGTGACAAAATTTGATGATGCTGAAGGCAATATTCGGTTTCGGAAGATTCAGCATAAATGGAAAGATGGAAAATGTAAATACTGCGGTGCTACTCAAAGTGAATATGACAGAAATGATATGCTTGAAACATATGCTTACGAATTGATTCATACAAGCAATCCAGAGGAGATATTTGGTATGAAATTTGATGTGATAATTAGTAATCCGCCTTATCAATTGAGCGATGGCGGCAATGGAA
Organism: uncultured Clostridiaceae bacterium; assembly: GCA_964411505.1. Lineage (GTDB taxonomy): Bacteria > Bacillota > Clostridia > CAYPLH01 > DUMO01 > CAYPLH01. The sequence continues at coordinate 1,686 of CAYPLH010000117.1, forward strand.
AGAGTGCGAAGCCTATTTATCAACTATTTGTTGAAACAGGTAAAAAATTAAAACCACGCTATATGTCAATGATAATTCCTTCAAGGTGGTTTTCTGGAGGGAAGGGATTAGATATTTTTAGGCGAGAAATGTTGTCTGATAGGCGCATAAGGAAACTGGTAGACTACGAAAATTTCAAGGATGTTTTTCCTGGAGTAGATCTTGCCGGCGGGGCTTGTTATTTTCTATGGGATCGCGATAATGAAGGCGTTTGTGAAGTTACAAACTTTAGTAAAGATTTGCCATCAGTGTCCAAACGGTACTTGGATGAATTTGATACGTTTATTCGTCAAAATCTTGCATTGGAGATTGTACACAAAGTGCATAATAAAGAAACATCATTTTTGAGTGAACGAGTTTCTTCAAGGAAACCTTTTGGTCTTCCAACAAATTATGAACCGAAGTCAAGTGGCATTCCATGTTGGTTCATCCAGAAAATTGGGCTAAAGTATGCATCAAAATCTGATGTCGATAATTCAAGAGGATACCTAGATAAATGGAAACTGTTAGTACCAAAGGCTCCTATCGCCGGGCAAACAGATTTTACAAAACCAGTTGGATTTTATTATGACGGGAACACACGAATTGCTAAACCTGGAGAGTGTTGCACAGAGTCTTGGATTGTTGCTGGTGCATTTGAAACAGAAGAAGAAGTAATTGCATTTAAGAGCTATATATTCACCAAGATTGTTAGATTTTTACTTTTGCAAACGGTCGTGTCTCAAGATGTGACAAAAAAGAATTATGGATTTGTCCCTGACTTAGGAAAATATGAAGGCGCATACAGTGATAAAATGCTGTGTGCCAAATGGGGAATAACAGAAGAAGAATGGCAATATATTGATTCCCGTATCAGTGAAATCGGAGGTGACACGGATGGCAACTGATTTTTTTATTCAACGTCCATCAGTTTATCCCACTATCTACGCGTATGTGCTTGATGGTGTTGCTTCTCATAAAGGCTATATTAAAGTCGGCTACACTGAGCGAGATGTTGAAAAGCGTATCAACGAGCAACTACATACAAGTGGTTTGAAATACAAGATTCTACTTAAAGAATCTGCTATGTGCCAAGATGGCACTTGCTTTACTGATCACGATGTACACGCTATCTTGCGTAGAAAGGGTTTTTCGCAGCTAAAAGAGGACGCCGGTCGTAATGAATGGTTTAAATGCTCAACTCATGACATCATGGCTGCAATCACTGAACTGCGTACCGGAATACGGCTGGATGGAAACCGTACACAAACTTTCAAAATGCGACCAGAACAGCAATATGCCGTCAAGCGCACAATAGAATACTATGCATCATCAAAAAAAGACGAGCCGAACCGTGCTCCGAAATTTCTGTGGAATGCCAAGATGCGTTTTGGTAAGACCTTTGCTTCCTACCAGCTTGCAAAGAAGATGGGTTTTACTCGCGTTCTGGTATTAACTTTCAAGCCTGCAGTGGAATCCGCCTGGTCAGATGACCTTATGAACCATGTGGACTTCAAAGGATGGCAGTTTATTTCAAATAAGGATGCCCACAATAATAATGTTAATATCGATGAGCAATATGCAAAGGCGAACAAGTCACGTCCTATAGTTGTGTTCGGTTCTTTCCAGGACTTGCTCGGTACAAATAACAGTGGCGGCATAAAGGCAAAGAATGAGTTTATACATTCCGACAATTGGGACTTGGTAATATTCGATGAATACCATTTTGGTGCTTGGCGTGAGAATGCCAAAAAGCTGTTTGATAATCCTGATGAAGAAACAGAAGTCGATTTCGATATGGAGAAATATAAGCAAGATGAGGCGGACAATGCCTATAATGAAACTTTCCTACCCATCACTACTAGCCATTATCTGTTCTTATCTGGCACTCCATTTCGCGCTCTCAACTCTGGCGAATTTATTGAGGATCAGATTTATAACTGGACATATTCAGATGAACAGCGCGCAAAGGAAAATTGGCTCGGTACAGGCAACCCATACGCAGCTTTACCACGCATGGTAATGCTTACATACCGTATTCCAGACAGTATTCGGCAAATTGCTATACAGGGCGAATTTGATGAATTCGATCTCAATATATTCTTTTCAGCCAAGGGTAAAGAAGGTGAGGCGCGCTTCGTTTATGAAAACGAGGTGCAAAAGTGGCTTAATCTTATTCGTGGCTCTTACTTGCCATCAAGCGTGGACGATTTGAAGCTGGGGCAGGATAAACGCCCGCCAATGCCGTATTCTGATACCCGTCTTTTAAATGTATTATCCCACACCATGTGGTTTTTGCCTAATGTGGCGTCCTGCCATGCAATGGCAAATTTACTAACACAGAAACAGAATAGCTTCTATCACGATTATAAAATTATCGTTAGCGCTGGAACTAAAGCTGGAATCGGTCTTGATGCACTTAAGCCTGTACTGTCAGCTATGCGTGACCCACTTGCAACTAAAACTATCACTCTCTCCTGTGGCAAGTTAACTACTGGGGTGACGATTCGACCATGGACGGGTATATTTATGCTGCGCAATCTCAAAAGCCCTGAAACCTATTTTCAGGCGGCATTTCGCGTACAATCTCCATGGGAGGTAAAAGACGACAACGGTGATCGTGAGATTATGAAGCAAGAATGTTATGTTTTCGATTTTGCACTTGACCGTGCTCTTCGACAGATTTCAGATTACAGCTGCCGTTTGGACATTAACGAAAACAATCCTGAAAAAAAAGTCGCCGAATTTATCAACTTTTTACCTGTTCTCGCTTATGACGGCAGTTCAATGAGGCAAATCAGCGCACAGGATATTCTGGATATTGCAATGGCAGGAACCTCTGCAACGCTCCTTGCTAAACGTTGGGAATCAGCGCTACTTGTTAATGTAGATAATGTCACACTCGAACGCCTTATGAATAATAAAGAGGCGCTGGATGCATTGATGAATATTGAAGGTTTCCGAAGCCTTAACTCGGATATAAAGACGATCATCAATAAATCTGAAGCTGTTAAAAAGGCAAAAAAAGAAGGTGATGGAAAACTCACGCCTAAGGAGAAGAAAAAACTTTCTGATAAGGAAAAAGAGTATAAATCCATACGCAAACAGATACAAGAAAAACTCATTAAGTTTGCCACGCGAGTGCCGGTATTTATGTACCTTACTGACTATCGTGAGCGCTCCCTTAAAGACGTCATCACACAAACAGAACCTGGGCTTTTCAAGAAGGTCACCGGCCTTGTCGTAAAAGATTTCGAACTGCTCTGTTCCATTGGGGTATTCAACGCAAGTCTTATGAATGATGCTATTTTTAAGTTCAAACGCTACGAAGATTCCAGCCTATCTTACACAGGGATTGACAAACATGAAGGTAAGGATATTGGAGGCTGGGATACTGTCATTAAACGCGAGGAATATGAACAGCTATTCTATAATCAGCAGTCCACCATGGAATCAACGAAATATTCACTTGAAACTGAAGATGAGTTACTAATGGTTGCGGAAACACCTGTACCAAATATGGAAAACCCGAAAATCTCTACAACAGCGAAGCCAGATCTCGTAACAGAGTCTTTTGGCATAAAGAAACCGGAATTGCCGAAAACACCGGTTATACCTCAAGTCCAAAAGCCAGAAGTTGTGGATCTTGACCTTTCAGGTGTAAATATTGGTGTTGCTGTTACACATAAGGCTTTCGGTGCAGGTACAGTCACATGGATTGACAAGGCGCAGAAACACATCCGTGTAACCTTCAATGTTGGTGAGAAAACCTTCATTTTCCCGGATGCGTTCAAGCAAGGATTTTTGAAGTTATAAGGGTATCCACAAAAAAGAAAGACTGCACTAAAGGTATTATCCTTCGGTGCAGTTTTTACTTTTACTCCCGCTTGAAGAGAATCGGTCAAAAATTTTCTTGTTTTTGTAAATCCCTAAGTT
>CAYPLH010000118.1:0-5554 GCA_964411505.1 uncultured Clostridiaceae bacterium
AAACCTCAATATCGTTCATCTCACCGAATATCTTCAAAATCCTGTCCCCATAAAGAGCGATACTATACTTACTGCATGGCTTTAGCTCTTCAATTCCCGCCGGAAGCCTCAATAATCCTTTATCCGTATATATACTGCCACCTGCAACCTCATCGGATATTTCGGAATTGTAAATAACGATACATTCTGTAGTAATTCCATTTGAAACAACTGCGATATTCTCATTGTTAAATAAAATCTCGCCGCTGTCAGGTAGATCCAATGAACCCAGAATGTTAAGAAGAGTTGTTTTGCCCGACCCCGAAGACCCCATAAGCACATTAAAAGTACCCTTTTTTATTGACAGGTTGATGTCCTTAAGTACTTGTATCTTTTCACTTCCTACATTAAACGATCTGCATATGCCTTTTGCTTCAAGAATATTCATAAATACTCCTTTCGGGAAAGCTCTAATCCTCCCCAAGCTTAAGTACTTGGTTGACCTTTATTCTCCTGATTAAAACATAAAAATCTATATGCCATTCGTTCTATTTTCCGGGATCATTTTTGTTATTTTTATCGTTCGCACAAAAAAGCTGGAGAATACTTTCTAATATTTATATAGAAATATCATATTTTACTGCAATGCTTTCATTTAGATTGGTTCTCTTCTCTTTTCTTAACATATTCATTTTTTAAGCTTTGAAGCTCTGCTTCAGTCAGCACAGGAAAATTTTGCTGCGCCTCTTCAAGTGTTCTTTCTGGCCTCTGCCTCGCTTCTTTTAGCGCCTCTATTTCCTCTGGTGTTAAAGTCCTCACATCTCTACCATTTGCTGCGTCTTTACCTCTTTTTTTATCAAATTCATTTTTCAGATTCTGCATCTCTGCTTCAGTCAGCACAGGGAAATTTTGCTGCGCCTCTTCAAGTGTTCTTTCTGACCTCTGCCTCGCTTCTTTTAGCGCCTCTATTTCCTCTGTTGTTAAAGCCTTCTCCTCTTTACCCTTGGTTGTGTCTATGCCTCTTTTTTTATCAAATTCATTTTTCAGATTCTGCATCTCTGCTTCAGTCAGCACAGGGAAATTCTGCTGCGCCCCTTCAAGTGTTCTTTCCTGCCTCTGCCTTGCTTGCTGAATTTTCTGATATAACTCCGGGTCTTCTTCATCCATAAGCAGTTTGCTAACGGCTCTGAAATCTCCATTGTTTTCTTCAATAAGTTTATATATTGCGTCAATATCCTTTGTGTATTTTTTTGCCATGGATGAAGCAAACAATACCTTCGCAGGGTCTCGTTCCTTTATTGCTTCCATAAATTCTTCCTCGGTCATATTAAATAAGTCCGTTCTTTGCTTAAATATCTGCCTAGCCTTTTCAGCATCTAAATTAGCTTTGGTTGCATAAGCTGCCATGCCTGAAAATAATATAACCATCACTAGACTTAAAACTAATACTGCAATTATCTTTCTATTCATTTAATATCTTTCCTCCTTGTAATCCATTTCTCCACATGTGTCGCAAACATTGTAGTAATAATCAACCCATTCCCCAGTATAGTAATCCCAATCTCCATATAAGAATACCCATCCCAACCAGTCATGGTCTTCATAAACATCATATGATCTATCAACCCAGTGCCATTCCCAACAGACTATGCATAGTTCATCCTCCCAATATCTTCTGTATGGGCACGTTGACTCATCCTTATAGTCACTATATGTCACCCACTCCCATTCGTGACCTTCATATTCATCATACGTTCTGTCAACATTATGCCATTCCTGACATACTATACACTTTTCATCTTCCCAATATCTTCTGTATGGGCACGTTGACTCATCCTTATGTGCATAATATACCCACCATACCCATTCGTGACCTTCATAAATATCATATGATCTTTCAACCCAGTGCCACTCACCGCAAACCGTACACATTTCATCCTCCCAGTACCTTCTATACGGGCAGGTCGATGCATCCATATAGTCGTAAAGCGTCACCCATTCCCAATCATGTTCAAGTGGATTTCCGATTGTTGCATCACACCTTGAGCAGGTAGAAGGTAATGTACATGTTGCAGGCTGCCAGTCATGTCCAAGTGCAGGAACAGCCTCTTCATAATTATATGTGCAAGTCCGACAATCGTATCCCTTCATTCCCGGATTTTCACATGTTGGTTCCCATCCAAACACCCAGTATTCTATCAAGTCATGGTCTCTGGTTTCATAATAGCCGCAATGAGAATTGCAAGTTTTTATTTCTCCGGCAGGACCATTGCTAATCCAGTCGTACATGTTGTGATTGTTATGATTTTTTTCATATTGGCAGGATGTGCATTCGCTCCAATGTTGAATTGAATTATAATTAGTGCTAAAGCTATGCGACTGGCCCTCATTATAACCTTTGCAATAAGTGCAGCGTTTTATGTGCATATATTCATCTTCATATGAAAAGTTTGATTCATATGAATGTGAGCTGTGAACATCTGTACATATCTCCATGCCCCATTTGTCATATGTTGTAACTTCACTATTACTATTTGCATATCCGTACATAATCTGTGTTTCATATCCTTCATATAAGTCTGCCAATCCATAAACATGACCTATTTCATGGGCAATGGCTCTTTTTTTGTGTTCTGCTTCCATCTCAGAATCGTCAAATTCGGGTATATTTATTGTTAATGTCCAACTTGTTCTATGATAGGGAGGCGACAAAGAATAACCAAAAAGATCTACCCATGCTACTGCATCATATTGCTCATTATGCACAGTAGCAATTGTCCCCATATATTCCTCATCATTACGAGTCATATTAATATAGCTTCCCCACATTGAAATTCCAGAGTCTACATGTGGTTCATAAGCCTCTGCTGTTGCATCGCTGTAAGTAAAAGTGGTATTCTTTGAACCCATATGAAAATTATTGTGTTCGGGATATAGCATCCATCTGGATTGACTTGAGGGTCTGAAATAAAAAGGGATTTCAGTTGCATAAATAACGCATGGGAAAATCATACATATTAGCAGTATTGAGGTAATAATCTTAATCTTTTTCATCTTAATCACCTCAATTTCTGCTTTAGAAAGTCGTCCAGTTCATCCTCAAGGTTAGCTTTTTCATAACGCTTTAGCCATTTAGCCTCTTTCGCTTCTACAATTGACGCATCCTTTCCCAATGATTCGAATACCTTGTCAAAAGTGTAGATTCCGTTGTTGATTGTTATAATTGACTGCAATGAACGAGTAACATAATACTTAGCATATTTGCTGAATTCTACTGTGGCAGAGTCTCTGGTATTCTTTAGGAATAATATATACTCTTCTCCTGTTTCCATTTTTATTGCACCTTCAAGCCAAAAATGTGAACAACATCCATTTCCAATCTCTAAGGTATCTCCTGCTTTTATTTCTTGCTCATTTCCGCCGAAAACCTTACTCACATTAACTTCAAAAATGTCTGCGTAATATATATAATGTAATTTATTATCTATGTATTCTTCCATTGCTATTTCTTTTTCGCTTAGTATTTTCCCTTTAACCACTACAGCGGTCCGATCCAGAAGTCCTGTTTCATTAAGTAAAAGAATTTGTGCATTTACTACATTATATGGTTTTTTCTCTTTTACATTGACATACTTTACGTAATCGCCCTTTTCCTTGTCGCTGTAAACAATCTCACTAGCCGGACTGCATGCAGAAAACAATGATATCAAAAAGGCAATTACTAATGCGGCTGACAGCCTTTTCATTATAAAATCACTCCTTCCTAAATTTAGGCTTGCTTTTCTTTCATTTTCCCTTATTCCTTATGTTTTCATGCTTTTTTCGATATCTTGTGCACATATAATATTTTTGTTTTTAAATTTTTCTTCCAATATTGAACTTATTCAAGTAAAATAGATTTATGGGCTCTTTTTATCTCTTTAATAGATTGACTTGAGAGGTCACAACGGAGATTGAAAAGAGCTTCATCTTTAATGTAACAGGTGCCCTAATATAGTTCACTATAATTCACCACCTATCTGATATGTCGTTTACAGTAATAATAACCACCAAGGGGAGGTTTCGGGGACAAAAAATTTACATTTTTTATAATTATTTTTGTGATTGTTACCCAAAAAGCTAACAAAAACTAATAAATTATATAAAAATTGTAACCTTTGAAACGCACAACGGTTCTAGTGCGTTTCGGGGGATATATTTAGAATGAATTATTACTTTACTTATAGTATATCTGGTTTAAATCTCCAATAAAATATCAATATTTTTACTTTGTATTGATATTTTTACTATTTTTATCCTTGAGTGTTCATTTGATTTAAAATTGTTATCAGATACTAATATTAGATATAAGTATGACATAAAGATATTAATAATCCTTGTTAGCATAAAGCTTTCTTGGAAAATGTAAAGATGTATACAAATCCTACTTTGCCGACAGATGCCCCTTTTAATTTCTCAGCACATCAATTACCTTCCCATCATGGTCTATAATAAGCCGTACCCAGTCTCCTATTTTATAAGAATCTTTACTTACATTGAGCGTATCCAAGTCCATGTCTATACTTAATTCATATTGCTTGTTATCGCCCAAAACTACTGCTTTTGGCATAAGCTTATTTGGATATATGCTTTTTATATATCCTGTGATATCAGTTGCTATTGAGATAAAATATCCATTCTCATACCATATGTCGGTCACCTTGTATAGCCCATCATACTGCTGTATATCAGACTTTTGTATTATCTTGTCTTGCCGCATTAAGACATCCTCGTCGGTTATTCCCATTTTACTCATATACTCATCAATCAGGCTTAAGGTATATACTATTTCCGGTTTACTGTAAACAGGATCAAAGAGGAGTGCATATTCATAGCCTCTGTTATCCACATCGTAACCAAAAATTATTGATAAATTATATTTTAGCAATCCTAACGCTTTTTCGTAGGTGATAAGCGAGCCCTTGTAATAATAACGAGCTGTTTCGGGCATATGAATCTTTTGCTTGCCGGTAGTTATAAGGTAGCTTTCCGATGCATTTACAACTGTATAGGCCTCTGTAATATTAAGCTTTTCGCATACCTTGACTATGGTTGTTCCGTCTAACACCAGCTTATATTTGCCCCCCAGCTCAAATTCTGCGTCGCTGTCTGCATAAAATATTCCTTTATCAATCAACACCCGTTTCGTCCCTATGCTTTCAGAAACCGCACCATCACCAATGATGGTACATTCGGTAAAGGGACCTGATGCATAGGTGATAGGAACAATACCCTCCGACTTGCCGTCATGCCCCAGCAATAAGGTCACCTTGTCCCCAATTTTAAATGAATCGATTAAACCCTTCGCTTTTTTGATATCCAATCCGCTTCCTATTTCATAGCTTTTTCCGTCAATCTCTATGCTTTGAGGAGATAATTTATTTGGTTTTATGTCTGTAATCCCGCCCTCTACTTTCTTGTTAAAAACAGCTATATACTTATTGTTACCAAGAATATCACAAACTTCATAGACAACATCGTATTTTTCTATCTTATCCGCCTCTATTATTTCTCCGCTTCTTATAATCGTTTTACC
>CAYPLH010000119.1:0-5540 GCA_964411505.1 uncultured Clostridiaceae bacterium
AGAGGTTAGTTTGTTACAATGTATTATAGGATATAAAAATATTATTCCGATAAAAAGGAGGATTACTCGTTGACTATCACACGTAATTATATTGGAATCGGAATAAACCCAGAATCGGAATACTCGATACTATTCCGATATCGGAATAGCATCGATCTTGTGTTTTATAATTTCATCCTGAAATGCTTTGTTGTCATCGACCTTAAGGTGGGTAAGCTGACCTATCAGGACGTTGGGCAGATTGATTTCTATGTCCGGCTGTTTAACGAAAAGATCAAGTTGCCTGATGACAACCCGACTATCGGTATCGTCCTGTGTGCCGATAAGGACGAGAGCATCGTAAAATACTCTGTGCTTGCGGACAACGAGAACCTTTTCGCATCAAAGTACAGACTGTATCTGCCGACTGAAGAAGAACTAAAAGCAGAATTGGAGCGGGAGCGTGAACTTATCGAGCGGAAGATTGCGGAGGATGAAGGTGATTTATGAACGATCAAAATTATAAACAACAATTAACGGCTATCTCCTCTTATGCTTCTTTCACTAAAATCGTACCAATAACCAAAGGTATATCAGGAGATAAGAAATACTATATCGAAACCAATGATGGCAAACGATATCTGCTCCGTGTTACCGATATTGATGCATATGACCAGAAGAAAACTGAGTTTGAGGTGATGAAGCAGGTTACGGTATTGGGTGTTCCTAAAAGGCTATACACCGACCGCCTTTGCGGAAAAAGTCTATCATATTCATGTGCGTTATTACCCTATTAAACCGCGCTTTTAAGTCCCCTTCTTGTTTTTTATCCAACTGATCTTCAATCTAATCTATTCAAAATAAATCAAAATTTATAAAAAATTATTTTCATAGAGGATATTTCAACATCTTGTAGAATATATATATAATATGTGTAATCTCATTGAATAGGAGTATGCTAATGGATTATAATTTACTAGTAATTAATCCCGGATCAAGTTCAACCAAAATTGCTGTTTATAAAAACGAAACAGCAATTTTAAAACATATTATAAAGCATATTGATTTGTCACAATATAAAAATATTTTTGAACAATTACCTATGCGTAAAAAGGCAATTATTGATTTTCTTGAAAAATCGGGCTATTCCCCTGACTTCTTTTCTGCAATTGCAGTAAGAGGCGGAATCCTGCCACCGGTAGATGCGGGGGCATATGTTGTTAACCATGCAATGGTGGAACTTATAAAAAGCGGAGCTTTGATTGAGCACGCATCAAACCTTGGTGCGCTTATAGCTTATGATCTGACAAAAAAAGCAAACATAAAAGCATATATATATGATGCAGTTTCAACAGACCAGCTTGATGAAATAGCAAGAATTTCCGGAATGGCAGCACTTCCAAGAAGGAGTAATTTTCATGCATTAAACTCAAGAGCTGTTGCTGCTAAAATAGCCAAATCAATGGAAAGACAATACAATGAGTGTACCTTTATAGTCTGCCATATGGGTGGTGGCATCAGCTTAAGTATACATAAAAAAGGACGGGTGGTTGATTTAATAGCCGACGATGAAGGTCCCTTCTCCCCTGAAAGAGCTGGAAAAGTTCCTTGTATGGATCTCATCAAATTGTGCTTTTCAGAAACTTATGACTACCAAAAATTAAGTCAGATGCTACGTGGTAACGGAGGTTTGATTGCATATCTTGGCACATCAGATGGAGAAGAAATTGTATCAAGAATAAATAGTGGGGATGATAAAGCAGAGCTATTATTTAAAGCCATGGCTTATCAGATAGCTAAAGGTATTGGTGAGCTTTCAACTGTTGTAAGCGGAAAAGTCGACTCTATTATTCTGACGGGAGGTCTTGCTGCATCTCCTCTCTTAACTAGATGGATAAAAAAGAGAACTGAATTTATTGCACCTGTAAGGGTAGTTGCAGGTGAATATGAAATGGAAGCTTTGGCTTTAGGAATTTTGAAAGTTTTACGTAATGAAGAAAAAGCAAATGAATTCATTTATAGTTTTACACCATAAGTACTCATACAGCTGCTTATGTTTGAAAATAGGATTTATAAAAGGAGAAATATAAATTTATGACTGTGTATTCATGTTTTGACCAAGTATTACAGAAAGTTTTAAGGCAACGAAAAAAAATAACTATAAGCTTAGCATGCGCACATGATAAAGAGCTTTTAAAAATGGTTAAATGTATAGAGGAAATGGGATTAGCCAATGCCATACTAATCGGGAATGCTGAAAAAATTGAACTTTTATCAGTAGCGATAAATCTAGACCTATCAACTCATAAGATAATAGATGAAAAGGATTCAAATTTGGCTGCTAAAGAAGCAGTAAACCAAGTACGCTGTGGTAATGCCGATATACTGATAAAAGGTTTGATAAATAGTTCTGACTTTATGCATGCCGTGCTTGATAAAGAAGAGGGGCTGAACACCGGTAATCTGCTTTCTCATCTAGCTGCGTTTGAGATACCTAGTTTTAATCGGCTCATTTTCGTAACGGATGGCGGCATTAATATTTCTCCAGGAATAAATGAAAAGAAGTTAATTATTCAAAATTCTTTGGATTTTTTAAATCTTATTGGTTATGAAAATCCAAAAGCAGCTATACTATCAGCAAACGAAATAATTAATCCTAAAATGCCTGTTACAATAGAGGCTGCCATTCTTTCAAAAATGGCCGAAAACGGGCAAATCACAGGCGGTGTTGTGGATGGTCCTATTGCAATGGATGTTGCTCTTGATGCAAATGCAGCATTGCATAAGGGTATAACCAGCAAAGTATCTGGTTGCACTGATCTTCTGGTTGTCCCAAATATTGAAGCAGGAAACTTGCTTGGAAAATCCATTATTTACTTTGCAAAAGCTAGGATGGCAGGAATTGTATTAGGCGCGAAAGCTCCGATTATTTTAACCTCTCGTGCCTCTTCAAAGGATTCAAATATTACTTCGATTGCTTTGGCATCAATTGCGTTGTCAAAAGAAACTATTTTGGAGTAAAGCTTACATTATCACTATTTTTGCTATATACTAACACACAAAGCTTCTTGTGAAATACTTCTAGCCAAATATGAAAGCTATATTGCATAAAATTATTAGGCTCCGTATAGTTATGAAATAAAAAGTTCGAGAGAGTTGATTAATGTGAAAAAAAAAGATATGCTTGAAACTCTTTGCCGTATTGGTGAGGGAATATCTATAATGTTTGGAAGTTCCTGCGAGGTTGTCATACATAATCTTGACAGCCCAGACAGAGGGATAGTAGCTATTTATAACGGTCACGTTACCGGAAGAAAGGTTGGAGACTCTCTTTCTATATTAGGTCTTAAAAACTTGCGACAGGGTAAAATAACCAACGACCTAATTAATTACGAATCCAAAACAAAAGATGGGCGATTGATAAAATCATCTTCATTTTACATCAGTGATACTGACTACAGCTTTATTTTGGGAATTAACTTTGATTATACTAATCTGAAAATGGCAGATTTGTCTATCCAAGGCTTAATAGCTACAGCTGATCATATAGAGGACTGCTTTCCTGAGAACAGTAATAATTTTATTGATGATGTTTTTTGTGAAGTAACTGACAGTATCGGAAAGCCAGTTGCTCTAATGAATAAAGATGACAGACTCAAAGCTATTAAGTTGTTAGATGAGCGTGGCGTTTTTCTGATGCAAAAAGCAATTCCGACGATTGCTGAAAAATTGAATGTTTCACGCTACACAATTTATAACTATCTTAAAATACTGGGAAGTGAAAACAGCAATAACCAAAAGTCTTAATATTTCTGCTTTTCAAACCAACCTTTGGTATATGCCTTCTATGAATGGGGAGCACGCTTTACATACTCATAAGAATCGAATATATCACCGTTCCCCAACAATGGTCTTATTAGCTTCCACACTATTAACAAATTTCCATGGACCTTTAAAAAATAGAAGTATTACAATACTTGCAGCGGTAAAGGATATTATATATAAGAACTGAAAGTTCCCATGAGTAAACAAACTATTTCCAATTACCGGCAGACGCTGCATAAGGATACCTCCAATTACAGGTGCCAAAAGCGTACTTAACCCATATATCGCTCCAAACCATCCCTCATACACTGTTTTATTTTCTTCAGGCATTATGTCATATCTATAATTCATCATACAAACATTAAAGCCACTATTACCAACTCCACTAAAAATGGGAGCTATAAACAAAAGATAATATTTGTCAGCAGTTAAAAAACCGTATATTAAAAACTCGACAGCAATAAGAAAGGACGTGATGCTCATTACAAATACAATTCCTTTTTTCCTTTCAATTTTGCTCCAGAACCTAGTTGAAAGCAGCATAAATATATAGCTTGCAACTGACACACCTGATACGAATGTATAATCCAATCTAAGATACTTTATTTGAAATAACGGCGAGTATGAAGATGACAAAGTGAGTGTAATGTAGTACAAAAAAGTAAATAACAGAAACTTTGAAAACTTTGAATTTCTTATCGGCTCCCAAAAAACTGCAATATCAAATTTTGTTGGTTTTCCCACTTTCTTTTCAGGTTCTTCTGCTTTAATAAACACTATAATATCTAAAACAGAAAGTAGCAGACTAACAATAAATATAATGAGAAATCCTGTGTAGCTCTTTTTGAAGTGATCAAGCACAAATCCCATGGTAATCATAACACCTATAATTCCAATCCTCAAGAAAAGCATTCGGGTGTAAATAAAGTCATTTCTACTTGCCCTGGGTGATACGCTCATGACCCATACCATCCAGCCAACCGAATAAAAGCCCCACAAAATGTTGCCGGTGATTACCATAGTCGATGCAACTGCAAGAAGCACGGTAGTGTTTTTAATAAAAAGAGGGAGAAATATTATGGAGCAAACCATTAGTCTTGAAAGTGAAACCAATATAACAAGAAACTTTTTTCGTTTTTGAAGCCGTTCATAAACAAGAAATGAAAAGATCGATGCAATAGTAGCCCAAGCTGCTGAGCTGTTCAATATCCCAACTAAAAAGTCAGGAGCTTTCAGCAAGACCATATATCCAGAAATATATATTCCTGTAGTGAGTATACGTGAAGCATTTATCAAAACAGCATCAATTATAAATAAGATTTGATTTCTGTTATAGCTGCCAAAATACCTTTTAATAACCCGCTGAATCAAACCCACCTGGCTCTACCTCACTTATTTGTGCTATATATCAACTCTTTTAGAGCATTCTTTATATAAATAATTTAATATTATTACTCCCCAGTAAATCACAAAGCAACTTTATAGGATAAATACATTATACATTATGTTAGGACAAGTTAGAATACTGAAATGCTTTTTTAAAGAGTTTCTGCTTGCTAGAGCTAAAGCTTTTACAGCTTCTACAATTGAAGCGTAGTTTCTCGTTGGTGAATAAATAATTACTCACCGCCCTTTTACTTAATCACACGAATGGGTTTGTATATTAAAAAGTATAGCAAAAGGGCGCTGTGCCATCCACCAAGATCATTTATTCAAACTCACTTAAGAACACTTCA
>CAYPLH010000120.1:0-5503 GCA_964411505.1 uncultured Clostridiaceae bacterium
AGCGAAGTTTCCGTTATTGCGAAAGTTTATCTCAAGTTACAGAGGGTCTGAACAGAAACAAATTTTGCAAAATGTATACTTTTAATAGTTTTTTAATGTTGCATAATGTGCCTTCTTTTGGTATTATTTAATCATATAATCAGATACTTTTCAATATATGCTCATGAATAGTCTAGCTTTTATGAACTATCAGCATCTTTTTGTATGTAAGCACAGAAGTGCTGGATTAATATGTATACGTTGAATCAAATCACCATTCAAACATGAGTATTATAAAATAAATTTATACATTTATGTGTTTTAGGGAACAAAAATCTGTTGTTAAGTATCTAATAAATATATGCAAAACACGCGTTTTGTGTTATTAAAGAACGAGGAGTGAGTCTAATGACCTTTCAACATACTCTCAGTAATTTAGATCCTGTAGCCTATGTTATTTTAGCTCTTATATTAGCAGTATTTATTGCGTCATTAATAATCAGTTTCGTAATCCGATTAAAATACAAAGGTATCATGGTTGACTTGGAAAAGCCAAGAGGCGGTAGGTTCAAATCTGATTTACTGAATAAAATTTTAGATGATTATAAAAGTACTGCCCTAGGTAACAATAGTGAAATAAACACACAGGCTATAATTGAAAAGCATTTTAGTACATCAAATTTATCTTTGCAGGTTGCCGAAAGATTTATCAAAAACTCTGTATCACTCCTGATTGTTCTTGGGCTTTTAGGAACCTTTTTAGGTCTGACGCTTGCAATAGGCGAGCTCATTTCCATGATGATTGGAATTGACAGTGATCAAATCATTGAAATGTTCAGAACAATAGGCACCAGCTTGCTGACCTCTTTAAGGGGAATGTCAACTGCTTTTACCACAAGTCTGTTCGGAATTAGTTTCTCAATAATTTTAACAGTATTTAATATAATATTAAATGTTGAAGAATCTCGTGAAACCTTAATGGTTCATATTGAAGAGTATCTTGACAATACTGTTTCACTGCTTGTTTCAAAGGATAAAGAAACAGAACTGGTCAGTATGAACAGAATCTTACGAGAGACCTTTACAGAATTTGGTAAAAAAATAGAAAAATCCATGGCAGCTACTGCTGAAATATTTGGTGACAAATTAAAAGGTGCTGTGATGGAAGTAAACCTATCATCACAGGTTTTGGACAATACCGTTGAAAGATTTGACAGCTCTCTAAGAAATTTTGCGGATAACATAAAGGATTTTACGGAATTTAATATCAATTTAAGAAACAACATTGAAATTATGGATGTAAGCTTTATTAAGGTTACCGAAGCACTTAAGGACACTACAAAAACAATACAGACAAATTATAACTCTCTTGAAGGTTTCTCAAAGGAAGTTCAGATTGCAGTTTCTCAGATTAGTACACACAACAGAAAAGTTATCGATGACATGGAAATACTTGTTGATAAAGTTAAAACAACTATTTTAGGTGTAAAAGAGATCGGGCAGGCTATGAAGGATGAGATCGGTCAACGTGAAAAAGAAACATTAAAATATAGTGAAAACCTTAGTAGTCTCATGGTTAACGCCGGTAAGGAAATCAGCCTTTTGGGTGAACACACATCTGAAGCATTTGAAAAAAGCCTTTCAGATAGCAGCAAAGCAATAACAAAACAACTATCAGAGGACATAAAGTCATCATTAAGTGAAATATACAACCTTTTGGAAACATTCAGAGACAATGAGAAAATGCTTTCAAAAACAATATCCATGCTCCCTGATCAGTTTATGACATACAGTGAAGCAGCTGCTGTTAATGTGGAGAATAAAATGAATGAGCTTATTAAGTCAGTCAAAAATAATTGATATTATGATTCTTTCCCGAAAAGTTATAAAGTGACTTTCTGGAAATGGCTATATAAAAAAACCTAAATATATGAGCTTGTCAGAAATGGAGTGAGGTTGTTGAAGACAAGAACCCGAAATTTCAAGAAAACAACTAGGGCAGAAAATTTTTGGCCTTCTTTTACCGATATTATGACTACGGTTGCGCTAATACTTTATGTTATAATGCTACTTACCTATATACAAAACATAGTAACAGGAAAAAATCTTGATTATGCCAGAAGGAGTCTTGAAGAAACACAGGTAAAGCTTGATGAAAAAAGCTTGGAGATTATGAATGCTGAAAAAATGCTGAAGCTGCTTGAAACTGACATTGAGCTAACACAGGCGGAGGTAGAAGAAGGTAGAATTCAACTGACATTTTTAAGTGAAGAAATTGAGAGTCAAAAACAAATTATACAATCCAAAGAAACTGAACTGGAAAACAAAGAAATCCTGATCTCAATAACTATGCAGCAATTGGAAGAACAGAAGCAAATAATTGCCATGAACAATGCCGAATTAGGAAAACTCAGAGCAAAGCTTCAGGATATAGCTCTACTAAGAGTCGGTGTTCTTGACAAGGTTAAGGACTCTATAGAGCAGAAGCTTGGAGAATCAAATTATGAAGGTAAACCCCTTGTTACAATAGGTAATAATGCTAATATAATTATTAACGAAAGTCTTGTTTTTGATTTTGCCAAATCTGAAATTAAATCAGAAGGATATCCCCTCCTTCTCCAGTTGTCATTGGCTTTTGAAGAGCTGTTAGATGATGAAAATGTCCGAAAATATGTGGATGCTATTGTTATTGAAGGGCATACAGATTCTATAGGTGATGCCGACAGCAATAGAAAATTATCTGCTGAAAGAGCTTATAATGTGGTAAATAAACTGATGGAATTCAATCGCAGCCTAGAAAACAAGTACAGTAGTTATTTTGCAGCAAGTGGCTATTCAAAGTTTCGACCAATTGCTTCTAATGAAACCGCAGAAGGGCGTCAGCAAAACAGACGTATAGAAATTTCTGTTGTAATAAAGGATTCAAACATTCAGAACATAATTACTGATTATTTGAGTGACACAAATAAATTACTTGATAATTAACTACTTAAATTTGGAGAGAAATATGGATAAAATGCGACTAGAACTGAGAATATTAAAGTATGAAAACTATGTTAGAAATCACCCCACAAGACCTTATGGCTACTACTGCCTTGGAAAGCTTCAGCTTGCAGCCAATAAGGTAAAAGCTGCAGAAATCCACTTCAAAAAAGCTTTAGAGATTGACAGGTTCTATATGCGTGCCAGACTGGAACTTATAAAAGTTCAAATAATTAAAGGGAATATCATCAAAGCCGCGTACCTTTATAATAAGTATTCACGAAGTATTGAGAGAAAAGTTGTCTACAAAAAAGATTTAATTGAATTTATAAGCAGTCATTTTTCCAACAATAAGACAGACCCTGTTAAATATTATTCTTGGAACAAATTTGCCATAAAGTATCTTGCAAAACCATTAGGTTATAAATTCAAGAATCATTATAACAATCCAGTCTTATTGCTTTTTATATGCACTTATCATCTTGATTATCAAAGGTCTGATGCAGAAGCAATTAAAGTATATAAAGAATGCATAAACCTTGATGGGCTTGATAATAACATGAGATGGGCTATCGTAAAGATATTGTCACATAAGGATGTATCAATCCTTCAAGATGACGTGATAGCTAGTAAGTTTACAGCACTGCCTTCCAAAGGGTGTTCAGCAGAATACAGCAATTTTATTTTAAAAAGCGCTCTTAAAAAAGGGAATATTAAAAAGGCAGAATCCATTCTTGATTCCCTAGATAACATTAATCCTTTTATTCCCTTACCCAACCTTTGGATGTTTCTTTATCTATGCAATAAAAACACAATTTATAATGATCGTGTCCTTAAGTATTGCAGCCGACTTCTTAATTCCGGATGGATTGACAAGCTAGTTGTCAAAACCTTTCATACATTAAAGGAGTTAAAAATAGCTCAGCAAACTGAAGAAGAAGATAGAATACTTGAGTTTTATGGACACACAACCTGTCTCTAGCATTTATCTTATGCTAGCAGCCTGCTCAAAAAAGTCATGAACAATATTCTGCACACACTACTTTTCGAGCGGACTCCTAGCAACGCGTTCTACGCATCAGTGAGCAATTTAGACCAACTAACCAGCTTGCAGTTAACCTTCAGAAGAGGGTTTTTTCAGTCCGCGCTGCTCTAAAAAAAGGTTAATTTTATTTCTTGGATTAATCAGATAGCTTAATGATTGATCGTGGTTTAGCATATCAATAATAAAGGATAAAAACTTAGCCTCATCAACGTCAATATACCATGGTGCATTTAAAAGCTCAGGTTTTCTATATGTCAGATTTGTTGAATAAAGCCTGTTAAAGACACCTTCACTGAACGCTTTTTCAAAAGCATCAGTTCCATTAGTAAAAAGAGCAAAGGTAGCCGCGATGAAAATTCTTGATGCATTTCTTGCCTTAAGCTCTCTGGCTACATCCAGCATAGATTCACCTGAAGAAATAATATCATCAACAATGAGGACATCCTTTCCTGCCACATCATCTCCCAAGTATTCATGCTTAATTATAGGGTTCTTCCCATTAACCACGCGGCTGCAATCCCTACGCTTATAAAACATACTAATATTAAGCTCTAAACTGCTAGCATAATATATATTACGCTCAACAGCCCCTTCATCAGGGCTCACTACTATCATTTTATCCCTATCAAGCTGTAAATCTTTCTCATTATTAAGAAGCGCTTTTACCATTTGATAAGCCGGGGATAAATTTTCAAATCCTTTGAGAGGAATTGCATTTTGTACTCTTGCCTCGTGAGCATCGAACGTAATTATATTGTCTACTCCAAGGTATTCAAGCTCCTTTAAGGCAACAGCGCAGTCCAGTGATTCTCTGGCTTGCCGCCTGTCCTGTCTTCCTTCATAAAGCATTGGCATTATTACCGTTATACGACGAGCTTTACCACCAATTGCAGCTATAATCCTTTTTAGATCCTGAAAGTGGTCATCTGGGCTCATAGGACACTGCATACCAAACATGTTGAACTTACAGTTGTAGTTCCCAATATCTGCAACTATATAAATGTCGTACCCACGAGCAGTGCTGTTGATTATTGCTTTTCCTTCTCCATTGGCAAACCTGATAGTCTCGGCCGACACTAAAAAGGTGTCTCTTAAAAAACCCGGGAAAGAAAGATTCTTCTCATCGCTTTCAAGAAACTCCAATCTCCGTTTGTATATCCAATCATTTATCAGACCGCATAATTCTTCGCTGCCCTTCATTGCTATAATACCCAAAGGGCCTAATGGTACTTTCTGGATCCCATTCATATTTCTACTCCTTATAAAATAATTTTATAATTAATGCTTTTCGGTAAAAAGTCATTTACAACTTTCCGAGGAGAAATAATACTACATGTTACACTAATCATATTATCACTTAAAAAAAATAAATCAAACATATTGTTAAAACTTGTCGACAAGCTTTAACAATTACCGTATCATTCCTTTAATTTGCATTGTAAATCAGCAGTTTAACAGTTGACTAATTTTAATAACAAAATATCAGTATTGAAACTA
>CAYPLH010000121.1:0-5397 GCA_964411505.1 uncultured Clostridiaceae bacterium
AATCAAAAAAAGCATACGGCGAGCAGCAAATGAGAAACACACTGCTGTGCTAATAAGGGATGCAGATATATTTGATGATGATGGAGAAGTTATAATCACATTAAAAAAGAATGACTTGGTTTATGTAATTTATGACCAAAATGATGGTTTTTGTTATGTTCAGCCTGCCTCTTCTGTGATGAATATTCCCGCAACAGAAGGATATATAGCGAAGGCATCTATTTCTTTTGATGAAGATGATTATGAAAATGCAAACTATGGCAGTGTTTTAACAGGCACAATCTATAAAACGACAAATGAAAATGACATTTACCAAACAAATTATACATCTGTATTTTATATAGTGCAACGCGACGGAGAATGGGCAAAAGTCAATTTAATAGGCGGTGATGATGGCAAATGGGTAAAAGCTTCTGATATATCCTATGATATTACACCATATACTATAGGCCAAATAAAGTACTTTGATAAACTTGGCATTACAATTCAGTTGCCTGAAAATAAAAATTGGATTGAAAACCCTACTTATAGCATAATTGATGAAATGATTGCACAAGTGAAGTACTATGATAAATTAGTCAATGCAGATATAACTTTACGTGTTGGCAAAGCAGATATTCAAACCTTATCTGAAATATACTATTCTTTTGATGGTGAACGTGATGAAAACTGGTCTACAGGGACATTAAGCGGAGAACATATAAATGTTAAAGTGCAATATGCAATTTCTGATAACAAAGCGAAAGGTGTTCTTGTTAGTTGGAATTATAAAGGGTTTAACTATACTCTTTGGGGAGATATTTCTGATGAATCGGTAGACATATCTCCCATTGCCAAAACAGCACTTTATATTGCAGAAAATATGAGATAAGTGGTCTGGTTTGGGAATTTATAAGTAAAATTAAATTTAGTTAAAAACAGGAAAGCGAAAGGATTTCAAGGGATATTATAACCTCCTTGCAGGATAGTTATAATGAATAAGAATAGGAGAATATTCAATGAGAGAATATATTAAACCACCAACCTTATCCACCAACTTTTCCGAAAGTGGGAAAAATGCAAGGAAAAGATTTGAAAACATTTTAAACACTAAATCTAAAAAAACAGGTGTTATGGCATTTGCAATGGTACTATGCATTGTTTTGTCTGTGGGTACATTGGTCGCTTGCAATAGCGGTAGTATCGGTGTTATCGGAGGCAGTGACGGTCCTACTTCTATTATTGTGTCAAGTGACACGGAAAAGCAAATCAAAGATTTATACGGCAGTAAAATAAAATATGTAGGTGATAATTCCGGTGTTTTTAAAATAGCAGGGCTTTTGCCCTTTGCGGAAGGTGTAAAGCTTGAAGATATTGAGCTTCAGACAGACAGTGACCCTTATGGAGTTACACTAAACTATATTATTGATGATTATGATAAAGCAGTAATCGACAACACTGTGAAAGCTGATGGCTTCTATAAAAATGCTATGCTTATGCTTTGTTTAATTGATAATGCAGACAGTATAACCGTAAACATTAAAGATGAAATGCAGTATAAAGGCGCAATGTACAGCTATACATATTTGAGAACGGATTTCGACAATACTTTTCATAAACCCTTGAGAGAGTTTGGCAGGGATTATGACAGCTTTAAAACATTATTCGAAAGCATATCTTTAAACATTGAAACACTCGCAGAGCAATATCCTGAAATATACCGCCTTGCGGACATTTGGGCAGAGGCTTGGATGACAAGGGATGGAGAGTCACGCTACAATATTATGAGTTCCGATATGAAAGCGAAATTTAAGGCAGAGCAGGAAGAGGCAATCGGGGGCGACCCTTGGGTTATTCGCTGGTCAAGCCCATGGGTTACTTCTTACTCGATTCAAATAGAGGGTTACACTGCACTGATTACCTATAAATATACCGATTCCACTACCGCAGTATATGAGGGCTTTGAACGAATTACAACCGGACAGGAAAATGGGAGGGCAGTTGTAGTAGGGCAAAATCCGGACTATGAAGAAACGATTATAAAGTAATGTGTCACTCACCAAAAATGCCGGCTTTGGTTTTTGTGCCAGACCAAATATGGCGAATGTATTATTTCGCATAAACTCAATGTATAGGGGTTTTACACGTTCATTCCTTTTCAAACGAAGACTCTTGTGTATTTCTTAATATAGCAATTACCGATATAATTGCTAATAAACCAAACAGAGATGTCATAACTATCATTGGAATCGCACCCGGTATCCCCGCTAATTGCATTGAAATTCCCTTTGATAAAAGAGCAACCATTATTAAAGCATTACTGACTGTTGATATCGGCGCAAGCAAAAAACCAAATGCTTTTCTCTGAATCAAAAGCAGACCTGCCAAAAAAACTCCGGGTAAGAAAAATGCCAAATCAAATGCTTGAACTGTTAACGTGGTACCTAATTCTACTTCCGTCGGAACCGAACCGTTTATCAATGTTGGAAGGGATCTCGCAAGCCATAATAGTCCTATCATTGTTGCAGAGAACATAAGATATCCTCCCACAAACTTTATTGGGAGTTTTTCATTATAGGAATAAGTTAATTTTTCGATATCAAAATCTAATAATATTAAAATGAACGAAAAAAGGCTGGCTGACATAAGTAATACATATACTAAGAATAGTCTATTGTACATAGCTATGAATGTGTACATCATGTATGTAATTAAGAAGTAACCCAACGTTCCTGCCAGTAAAATTCTACCTTTTAGCATTCCCCCTCTTGCAGCAAAAAGAGAAACAATAAGCAGTGGTATGGCAAAAATCAGCGTTACAATATCTTGTGGTATAGCTTGCATGGCTGCTTCAACAGTATTATTACTATATATGCCTTTACCGTATATAGCCACTGACTGCCCAAATATAGTTATAAACTCATGCACTCCCGATCCATGATTTGTGAATATTCCGAAAATTGTTGCAATTAACGATAGCATAGAAACGCATATAGTTAGCAAACTTATTGATTTTTTAAATTTCATATACAATCTCCTTCATTTAATGTAGCGCAACACTCACTTGCAAACGGTCTTGCACCACCCATCACTTCATGCAAAAGCTACCGCTCGGGTTGATCTCTACCGGAGTCCGATCATATTAAAGAACTTATTCTTTAATAACAACAGGGATATGCAATTCATGCAATCTCGAACCATCTTTTGCACTCTCTTCATAAATAACCACCTTGCCTAAACCATTGAAAGTCTTTTCATCAAGATTAATGGTAAATTCAAATTCTCCCCATCCGGGGGCGCCCTCTGACGCTGTTGTGAAACCTTTATCTAGAACATAATGACCATCCTCGAATTCATATTGAACAGTTGCTTCAAAAACTCTGGCCAATCCCCTTACAACTATCCTATCCTGCACTTCGTCACCTGGAGTTGGTTCAAATATTTTAAAGGCTGCATTTTCTAGTACAATCTCCTGGATTTCCTTCTCATCAATCCATTGATATGTTTCTGGTTCTTTGGAGATAACCGGGTCTGCAGTATAGAGGTGGCCAAACAGAGAGTCTCCTGTCTTTCCATCTACTAATATCTGAGTGCTCTTAAATCCAAATTGCTCCATAATCATAGAGAGTTGCTCTGCAATCATTGCCTCACCAGTGCTGCCTGTGTTCATTTCCAGAATTTCTTTAGAAAAGCTGACATGAGCAATTCCATCAACATCCTCGACATATTCAATGATCACGTTTGTTGGAATGATCCCTGACAATTCTTCGTGCTGGGGTCCTGATATCCATGCCTCCAGAGCAGCTTTGGGGATATCCTTTTCTTGCTCAGCGGCTATCTCTGTTTTAACTCTATAAATATTCATCAAGTCATTATCTGAAAAATACAGCACAACTTCATGCAAAGAGTCTTCTGCTTTAGGTTCTGGTGATATATTTGGCTCTCCAGGCTCCACGCCTATATATCCGCAACCAACCAAAAAAACCAAACTAATCAACAAAGCCGCCATTGTAATTAAACGTAATTTTTTCATTATAACACCCTTCCAAAAAGTATACTTACAAAGTAATTTCACCAATTCTCTGATTAATTTGTTCGATGTTGATGCTATCTATTATTTCATCTTTTAAGTTGTACTTTTGTTTTAACTTTAAAATTCTTTTTAAACTTTCATTCAATCTATCTTCAGAAACTTCTCCTGTTCTTACAGCATTTTGCAATGCATTAATCACCTTTGACTGATTATCATATCCATGGCAAACCATTATAATATCAACACCTGCATTAATTGCCATAACTGCAGCTTGCCCAATATCATAATTTTTTATAATTGCACCCATGGTCATGTCATCGGTTACAACCAAGCCGTTAAAACCCATTTCTTCTCTTAAAAGATCTGTTGCAACGGCCTTTGACATTGAGGCAGGGTGTTCTGAGTCAAGCTTGTTCATTAAAATATGTGCCACCATTACGGCATCTGCACCTTCATTAATAGATTTTTTAAAAGGAATTAGCTCCATTGCATTTAGTCTGTCTATATCGTAATTTACAACAGGCAAGTCTACATGGGAGTCCACTAAGGTGTCACCATGACCTGGAAAATGCTTAATAACAGAAACAACTCCACCGGATTTGATTCCGTTCATAGTGCTTACTCCTAAATCGCTAACTATATCTGCATTTTCCCCAAACGCTCTGTCCCCTATAACAGTGTTTTGAGAATTGCTGTTTATATCTAATACAGGTGCAAAATTCATATTATAACCAAAAGCTTTTATTTCCTCTGCAATAAGCTTGCCTACTTCAAAACACAATTTTTTGTCGTTTAAAAGGCCTATTTCTCTATTCGTGGGCAACTTTTTAAACTCGATCGGCATACGGCTTACACTTCCACCTTCTTCGTCGACGGATATGAATAAGGGTATTGCATTACTGGAATTAAGACTTTTTAATGAATTGTTTAAAGACAAAAGTTGTTTGGCATTTTCAATATTTCGCTCCAGAAGAATAATTCCGCCTATTTTTTCCTCTTCTATCATAATTTTTGCATTTTCGTCTATCTCATAGCCTTCAACACCAACTATCAGTAATTGTCCTATTTTTTCTGACAAAGACATATTATTAATCTGTTTGGCGATCTTATCCGACGGCTTGGTGCTGGGCATGGGAGCAGGGTGTATCCCTTCCTTTTCAAAAGGTGTACACCCTGCAATAAGTGCGATGCTAAGAATTACAATTGTATATTTCATAATACTTCGTTTGCTTTGTATCATAGCCAACAACCGTCCATATCTGATTTGATTCTGCCTTATTCTTTTTAAGTGAATTTAGGCAGGTGGTAAAATTCCCACATCACATTCCTCTGCAACTACTAACATTATAGGATAGAGAGGATAAAACTTGTTTTTAGCTTTCCTT
>CAYPLH010000122.1:0-5320 GCA_964411505.1 uncultured Clostridiaceae bacterium
GTCTGACTAAAATAGAAACTACTTTTGATGGTGATACCGTTTGGTTATCTATTGACCAAATGGCAGAATTATTTCAACGCGATAAGTCTACAATCTCTCGTCACATAAAAAACATATTTAATGAAGGTGAACTAATTCGAAATTCAGTTGTTGCAAAATTTGCAACAACTGCTGCTGACGGAAAAACATATCAAGTAGACTATTACAATTTAGATGTAATAATTTCAGTTGGATATCGTGTGAAATCTTTGCGAGGCACTCAGTTTAGAATTTGGGCAAGCAGTATTTTAAAGGGATATATGAAAAAGGGATTCGCCATGAATGATGACCTTTTAAAAAATAGTGGCGGTGGAATTTATTTTGATGAATTATTGGAACGTATTCGTGATATTCGTTCATCAGAAAAAGTATTCTGGAGAAAAGTGCTTGATATTTATGCCACAAGTGTAGATTATAATCCAAGTACAGAAGTATCTACTTTGTTTTTTAAGACAGTACAGAATAAAATGCACTGGGCAGCTCATGGACAAACTGCAGCAGAAAAGATTTATTACTCTGCAGATGCAGACAAGCCTTATATGGGGATGCTTAGTTTTAAAGGAAATCGACCTAAACAATCAGATGCATTAGTGGCAAAAAACTATTGTACTGAGGAGGAGTTATCTGCATTAAACAGCATAGTTTCTGCTTATCTTGAATTTGCTGAGATGCAAGCTCGTAGAAGAATACCTATGTATATGTCTGATTGGATTGAGACATTGGATGGATTTCTGCAATTGTCTAAGCATGAAATTTTAGCCCATGCTGGAAAGATTAGTGCTAAGACTGCTGAACTAAAAGCAAAGGAAGAGTATAAGAAATATAAGGAGTTATATTTAGATGATGTTTCCAAGGTGGAAAAAGATTATATCAAGGCTTTGGAAGATATGGAAGTGAAGTTATTAGGTGAGAGCGATAAAAAATAAATATAGACTATAATAATAATGTTTAGTGCAATGGAAAATACTTTTATTGAAACAGATTTCTTAGAAAACTTTGTTTCCTAAATTAAGCCACATGTACACTGTGAGTAATTTTTATAAGGAGTGTTATATCAATGATGAAATTAAAAAGATTTAAGGTTACAAATTTTCGCTCTATCATGGATAGCGGCTGGATTGAATGTGATAGCGTAACTTCGTTAGTTGGAATTAATGAAGCTGGAAAATCCAATATAATTTTAGCCCTTTGGAAGCTTAATCCAGTAAGAGATGGTGAAATTGACTCTCTTCATGATATGCCGGCTAAAGAGTATTCTTCATGGCGTTCAATGACAGAAAAGATAGTTTTTGTTTCAGCAGATTATGAATTGGACAGTATGTTGATACATAAGGTTGTTGACCTATGCAAATGCGACAGGGATGCGGCTTCAATTGTCAATATTCAACGACTCTACAGTGGAAAATACCGTGTATCATTTCCAAATTTCAAAAAAAATACAGAAATTGGCGCAGCTAAAATAAAAGATATAGTTGAAATTGCAATTGCTGGGATAGATAAACTCGATGAGAAAACAAAAGCTGAAGCAGGAATAAAGTCAAAAGCGAATAAACTATATCACGAAATTTTCGATTATATTTCCTCTAAAAACACCCTAAATCAGTCAGATTTTGAAGCGATCACTAAAATGTATCCAACTGGAATTACTAAATCTGTCACTTCTGAAATCTATCCTCATTTACAGGATGTGAAAAATTGTATAGAAAAAGAATTTTTAGTATTAAATCTTGCTAACCCTTCCGATAATAAAGAAGCTCGTCAGCTAATGTTAAGAGAAATGCCTTCATTTGTTTATTACTCTAACTATGGTAATCTTGATGCACAAATTTATTTACCGCATGCGATAAAATGGTTGGAAGGAGAGGAAGTCGCAGGAATAGATAATAGTGCAAAAGTTCGAACTTTGCGGGTATTGTTTGATTTTGTCAATCTAAATCCACAAGAAGTTTTAGACCTTGGTAAAGACCCTGTTAGAATTGTTTTAGATAATCATGGACGAGAAACAATTAAAAACCCCACTGATGAGGAAATTACTAAAGCAACTGAGCAAAAGGCAGCAAGAACTATTTTGCTAAATTCAGCTTCGACAGATTTAACGCTGAAGTTTAAAGAATGGTGGAAACAAGGTAACTATATTTTTCGTTTTCAAGCAGATGGCGAGTTCTTTAAAATCTGGGTTTCTGATGACAAACGTCCAGAAGAAATAGAGTTAGAAAGGCGCAGTACAGGTTTGCAATGGTTTCTTAGTTTTTTCTTGATTTTTCTTGTGGAAAGCCAAGAGGCACATAGAGGAGCAATACTTTTATTAGACGAAGCAGGACTTTCATTACATCCGCTTGCTCAGAGAGATTTAATAGCTTTTTTTGAGAATCTTTCAAAAACAAATCAGTTGATTTATACAACACATTCTCCATTTTTGGTTGATACATCTAATATAGATAGGGCCAAGGTCGTCTATTTTGATGATAATGGATTAACGGTAGTATCCAGTAACCTAAGAGCATCAGATGACAAATTGAATGAAAAATCTATATATGCTGTACATGCTGCTCTTGGATTAAGTGTTTCAGACATTCTCTTACAGGGGTGTCAGCCAATTATTGTTGAGGGACCATCAGATCAACACTGTTTTAATGCAATAAAGCTCTATCTTATTCGGAATAAGAAGTATGCTCCTAATTTGGAGTTGGTTTTCATGCCATCTGGTGGAGTCCGTGGAGTTGCGGGGATTGTTAGCATTGTTGGTGGTAGAAGTGGTGAATTACCATTAGTAATATTAGATGCTGATGGTAGTGGCAAATCCTCAAAAGCAAAACTTCAATCAGGTCTATATCAAAACCAAAAAGATGCAATTATAGATGTTGGCCAGTTTTTAGATTTAGAGAATGGAGAGATTGAGGATTTAATTCCACCTGAGTTAATGTTCCGACAGATTGACCGACTTTTTCGCGATGTAGAAGATGAAATTTTTGAAGATATTTTTGAAAGAGGACAACCCATTGTTCCACAAATTGAGAAATTTGCTAAACAGTACAATATTAAATTGGATAAAGGCTGGAAAGTTGAAATAGCTAGAAGTGTAAAACAACAACTGCAAAGGTCGAAGGAAAATGTTGTTCCAGATGAATACATTCAAAAATGGATACAACTATTCAATAATTTTAATCGCTAATTTTTATGTGCATAAGTTGCATAGAATGAAGATTTCCAATTTATGTGTCTAATAAGTAAAATAATTAAGTCTTTTATAAAGTTATTGAATCAGTTAGAAGAAGCTCAGTCGTTGCGCTTCATTCGCAAAGGTACCGGGTTCAACCCGAATTTTGTCGAATATTGTCGAACGTATATGTAGTTCACAAAAGAATATTCCTCGTTTGTTAGCATAACTAATATAATATAATTGCACCGTATAGTATTAGTGACTACATTACCTATTACATAAAACTAACCAACTAACAGATACAACGAAGAGTAGCAAATATATTTACAATTATAGTTGTATTAGAGATATTATTACTTTTTTATCTTGTAAAAATTAGGATAACGAATTGGACATGTTTCCACATAGCGGGCACGTTGAGTGCGTGGTATTGATTACAAGAGTAAAAGAGTGAGTGTGTAAAAAAGCCTTATATATCAAGGCTTTTAGCACACATGGGTGTAAAACCCATTGAACGAAAATGAGATTTTTTCGCTTCGCGGGAACAAGTCCATCAAGGCGCTTTTTGATAGTCAAGTGGTCAGGTTAGATGTTTTTTCGGAAGTTTTTGAGTGTGTGGTCAGGTTGGATGTAGATAGAATCAAAATCCTAATCGCTTGTCATAAAAAATTTAAAAATTACTATTGATTTTATGACACGAACCGCATATAATAGTAGTACAGAAGGAGGGATTATCATGGAAAATACAATGTTGAGAATTGGTGAAAATTTAAAAAGTTTAAGAGAGCAAAGCGGTTTTACGCAAAGTAACCTTGCTAAGTATTTAAATGTTGATCAAAGTTTAATATCTAAAATCGAAAAAAATGAACGCTCTATGACTTCAGATATGCTTGATAAGTTATCTGCATTATTTGGAGTAGCAGCAGAGAACTTTAACCAAGATTCAATCCAAGCAAATCAAATTTCATTTGCGCTCAGGGCCAGTGAGATTAACGAAGATGATTTAGAGACAATTAGCGCCATAAATCGAATTGCTTTAAACTTAAATTTTATGACACGATTGTTGGGAGGCCATAAAATTGGTAGATAAACTAGACCTTTGCACAAAAGCATTAACTTTACGAAAAGAGCTAGGTGAAGACACTACATCACCAGTCGACATTTTTTCATTGGCTCACACAATCATACAACTAACTTTAGTTTTTTATCCAATGGGTGACCATTTAAGCGGAATGTGTATTAAGAATGATGGCAATCCAGTGATTGCCATTAATTCTTCTATGTCTGTTGGCAGACAACGGTTTTCAATGGCGCACGAATTATATCACTTATATTATGATGAGAATAAACAATCGACGGTATGTGCAATAAAAATAGGAACGGGCAATGAGACTGAAAAGGCTGCCGACCAGTTTGCTTCCTACTTTCTCATGCCACCAGTTGCTTTATCTGAAACACTCAAAAAAATACATGGTACGTCAACGGACAATTTAGGAATAAAAGAAATTGTTAAGCTGGAACAATATTTTGGGGTAAGCAGACAAGCACTTTTGTGTAGGTTAATCGAAGATAATAAACTGACCCCTCAACAGGCTGATCAATTCAGGCAAGGAGTTATTCGTTCAGCGGTAAATTTGGGTTATGATGACGCTCTTTACAAACCTCTTCCGGAGGATAAGCAATACAAAACATACGGATATTATATTCAACAAGCTGAAGAGTTACTTCAAAAGGATCTTGTCTCAACTGGCAAATATGAGCAACTATTGTTGACTGCCTTTAGACCTGATCTTGTCTATGGTGATGAATTCGAAGGGGGCGAATTAAATGATTGATTCGCTTTTCTTTGATAGTGACTGTATTTCAGCGTTTTTATGGGTAAACAAGCAAAACTTATTAGCTTTACTTTATCCGGGTATGGTGGTGATTCCAAAGCCAGCGTATGATGAATTGTCGTATCCAACTACCCCTCACTTAAAACAACGAATTGATTACTTAATTAGCAATAATCAAGCCAGTTTAGCAACCATCGATATTGGTAGTGATGCATATACTTTGTATCAAAAACTTACAACCTCACCAGACGAAGGACATAAGATAATTGGTCCAGGAGAAGCCGCC
>CAYPLH010000123.1:0-5298 GCA_964411505.1 uncultured Clostridiaceae bacterium
AACATTGTACCAGAAAGGTTTGGAGTCCTCAATTTTCATTTAACTTTACAGTACGCCAATTATTTTAAGGAGGAACAATTTATGAATAAACTTGAAACTATGCAAGAGGTTAATCCTGTATTGGTATCGGCAGAAGAATTGGTTGATATAAATAATGTGAAAGTTAACAAAGAGCTTTCAAAAGCCGAACGGATTGCCGAATTTATAAAACAAATCAAAAATCCATACTGCTTTAAATGTGGTGATTTTACTATTAAAACGAAGTTTTCCGATAATGGTCTTTCGATGGAGGATTGCTTACAAAGTCTTTTACTTTAATATTTTTGCTTATTCCGCAGAACAGTGATACAATAATTTTTGGAAAAGGAATTGAAAATAGTGGACTTCCAATCTCTTTGATCTTGCGGATAAGCCGTAATTTAAGGAGGTTTTCTTATGCCCAAATATAAAGCAACAAAATATGTCCGTCTTTCCTATACCGATGACAAAGAAATCGAAAGCAACAGTATAATCAATCAAAAAAAACTAATTGATGAGTTTGTAAAAAATAATCCGGATATTGAAATTGTAAATGAGCGGGTGGATGATGGTTACAGTGGTCTTGTTTTCGACCGTCCTGCATTTGAGCAGATGATGCAGGATATTGAAAACGGAAAAATTAATTGTGTTATCGTAAAGGACTTATCAAGACTTGGTAGGGAATACATTGAAACAGGAAGATATTTAAAGCGTATATTTCCCTCACTCGGTGTTAGATTTATAGCAATAAATGATAATATTGACACCTTAAAGGAATCTATATCAGACGATTTATCCGTTTCATTTAAAAGTATCATTAATGATGAGTATTGCCGGGACATTTCTATAAAGGTGCGCTCGGCTCTTGATGCTAAGCGAAGAAATGGTGATTACGTCGGTGCTTTCACCGTATATGGTTATAAAAAATCAGCAGAAAATAAAAACAAACTCGTTATAGATGAATATGCCGCTAATATTGTTCAGGATATATTCAAAATGCGTATCGAGGGTATGAGTGCCTTGAAAATAGCAGGTGAATTAAATCGAATGGCTATCCTATCTCCTATTGAATATAAAAAAAATAATAATATGCCACATCCGCATGGCGGATATACTGATAAATCCGATGCACGTTGGTCAGCAACAACGATTATACGGATACTAAAAGATGAAATTTATACAGGTACACTTATTCAGGGAAAACAGGGTACTCCGAATTATAAGGTTAATAAGCTGGTTACGAGGGCGAAGGAAGATTGGTTTATTACAGAAAATGCTCATGAAGCTATTATATCAGAAAATGATTTTGCACTTGTAAACCGCCTGATGAATATTGACACTCGTATTTCTCCATTAAAAGATAGTTTGCACCTATTCTCCGGGATTTTAATATGTGGCTCTTGCGGACATCGAATGACGAGAAAGACTGTGAGCTATAAATCAAATAAGTATTTCTATTATTATTGCCCCACTGGGTCAAAAAATGGCTGTAAAGGCTCTAATATGATGAAAGAATCTGATTTGATTAAATGTGTTACAGACAATATTAAAGCACACATTAAAAACATAGCATCATTAAATGATTTAGTTGATGCACTTAGCGAACAAAATATCAATCATGAGTTTGTAAAGAAATATACTATGCAAATAACAGAACTCAATAAACAGCTTGAAAAATCCAAGGGTTTCAAATCACAGTTGTATGAAAGCTTTGTGCAAGGTATTCTTGACAAAGATGAATATCGTATATTAAAACACCGTTATAGTGAGGATGGTAAGCGTTTAAGCAATGCTATTTCCGAATTGGAAAACGAGATCGATGAATGCCTAAATAATACTTCTCAAAGATTAAGGTGGATTGAACACTTTAAGAAGTTTGAAAACATAGCAGAAATCGACCGTAAAACAGTAGTACAGCTAATTTCAAGCATACATATTATAAATAAGAAAACTATTCAAATTACTTTCAACTATACTGATGAGTACAAAAAAACTATGTTAGCATTAGATGAATTAAAGGAGGTAATATAAAAATGGCGAGAAAAAGCAGAAAAGGTATTATTCATGAAGAAACAGCACAGAGTGCAGATTATGTTAGAACAGCACAATATATTAGACTTTCAGTTGAAGATAGTAATAATAAAGGTGATTCTATTGATAATCAAAAACTCATTCTTGATGATTATATCGCTCGTAATATTAGCATGAAGCTACATGATAGATATATTGATAATGGCGAAAGTGGAATGAATTTTGAACGAAAAGAATTTCAACGGCTACTTTCCGATATTGATGATGGGAAAGTTAATTGTGTTATTGTAAAAGATTTATCTCGTTTGGGTAGAAATGCTATTGATACAGGTTTTTATATTGAAAAATACTTTGCTGAAAAAAATGTCCGTTTTATATCGGTCACAGATGGTTTTGATACAAACAATCCCAATGTAAATGGGCTGATAATGCCGCTTAAAAATATAATTAATGAAGCATATGCAATAGATATTTCAAAAAAAGTTAAGTCACAAGCAAGACAAGCAATGCATAGTGGTGATTATTTAGGTGCAAGACCGAAATATGGTTATCTAAAAGATAAAAACAACTGTCATAAGTTGGTGATAGATACAGAGGTTGCACCTGTTGTAAAACAAATTTTTGAATGGTTTGTCGGCGGTATGTCTGTAAATGAAATCGTCATGCAGTTAAACCAAAGGAATATACCTTCCCCGGGTATTTATGAATATCAGAAAGGTTTTATTAAAACAAAAAAACTTATTGGTAGTGGTCTTTGGCAGACAAGAACAATTGACAGGATGCTGATTGAACCGATATATACCGGAAATATGGTGCAAGGCAAAACAGAAACCATAGATAAAAAACAACATAAGGTGACTGATAAAGAAAAATGGGTTACTGTTAAGAACACACATGAAGCCATTGTTAGTGAAAAAATCTTTGAACAAGCTCAAAAAAGAATTGAAGAACTGAAGAAAAAATCAAAAAAGCTAAAGATTGATCCATACACAGAAAATATTTACAAGGGAAAGGTCTTTTGCGGTACTTGCGAAAGACCCATGCACAGAAGTCGAGAAAAACGCAAAACATCTAATGATCTATATCGCTTTAGATGCATTGCAAACACCCGTATCGCACGTGGCATTTGTGATGGACCACAAATTATAGAGAGTAAATTAACAGAAATCATTATATCTGCAATCAAAGGTCAGGCTAATGCAATCATCGGTAGAAAACAGATTCTATTATGTTCTGTTGCCGATAAAAAACAAATTGAAAAAATCGAAGCTGAAATAAAATCTTTAAAGCAATATGTTGAACGAAATCAAGATTTTTTAAGAAGTTTATACGAAAATTTAATCAGTAAAATTATAACTACTCAAGAATATCATGATATGAAAGATGATTACGAGAAAAAAATATCTGATGCAATTAGACAGATATATGCCATCGAAGCCAAACAGGAAGGACTAAAAAAAGAATATGAAAAATATTGTGGCTTATTTGATGCGACTTTAAATATTGAGAAAAACAATAAACTAACAGCAGAACTTATTGATAAATTGATCAATAAAATTTACATCAATGCAAATAAAGAAATAAATATAAAGTTTAACTTTGAAAATGAATTTGAACAGGAGTGCGAGGTGGGTGTTTGTGGATAGATATGTCATTGCTATATACATTCGTCTTTCTATTGATGATACAAAGGTCGAAAGTATGAGTATTGACTCACAAAGAAAAATACTTGTCAGATATGCCGAAAACCTCGGTATTCATAATATGGAAATACTTGAATTTGTTGATAATGGTTATACTGGAACAAATTTTGAGCGCCCTGCAATACAAGAACTTTTAAAACAAGTTAAAACTTTTAAAATAAACTGTGTTATAGTCAAAGACTTTTCACGTTTTGGAAGAAACAGCCTTGAAGTAGGGTATTTTACTCAACAAGTATTTCCAATATTTAATATAAGATTCATCTCCATAAACGATAACTTTGATAGTTGTAATTATAAGGGAGACACAGGAGGTTTAGGAATAACTTTAAAATATCTTGTAAATGAGTATTATAGCAGAGATTTATCTAAAAAATCTAAAACTGCGAAATATATGAAAATGCGAAATGGCGAATATAAATCAGGAATTTATTGTTACGGTTACAAAAGAGACCATAACGGGGATATGGCTATTGATGAAGCTGTTGCCGACAATGTAAGGTTAATTTTTAAGTTGGCAAGTCAAGGTAAATCATCATATGAAATAAGTAAAGAGCTTTTTGATAGAAAAATTTTGACTCCGGCCCAGTATAAGACACAGAATGGAAAGAATACCAATGATATTTCCAGATGCAAATATTGGGTTACCTCAACAATATTACGAATGCTTGATAACGAGCAATACATCGGAACGTTTGTTATGTGCAAGCAAACTGTTCGTGAGGTTGGCAGCACCTTGATGATGAAAAGAGATGAAAGCGAGTGGATTAAAATCCCCAATCACCATCCTGCCATTATAAACAAAGAGTTGTTCGATAAAGTTCAAAAAATAAAGTTGACCTTTAAACAGCCATATAAAAAATCTCGTAATTATATTCTAAAAGGAAAAGTTTTTTGTGGTTGTTGCTACCATGCAATGGATTATCTTAACAAAAATACACCGGAATATATTTGTTATTACACTAAATGTGACGAAACAGAGCCTTGTTATAAAATGAATATTGAGGAAAAAGAATTACATGAGATAATTTTCAAGATAGTATCACAACAGTCGCAAATAATACTAAATGTTGATAATGTGTTGGATTTAAATAAGTTGCAAATACAAACAGAGCATACAATTGAACTTGAAAATCAAATTGATTCTTATCAAAAGAAAAAACAACAACTATATGAGCAGCTTCTCATGAATGAAATTGCTATTAATGAATATAGGGCTGAAAAAAAGAATTGGGACAAAAAATTACGAGTTGTGCAAGAACATTATAATAAATCTTATAAGCAGGTTGAAAATATAAGCAGTGATAGTAAGGCTAAGTCGCAGGCTTTACATATAGCGAAGGATGCTTCAAAAGAAAATACATTAACGCAAACGTTAGCTGATGCCCTTATAGAAAGAGTATATATTTCTCCGAATAAAAATATAGAAATTGTATGGAAAATACGGGACTTTTGCCTTGATTCCTCTTAGTGGTCTTAGTGGATGGTTAGGATAATAATTTTTAGTTATAGCTTGACATAAGGGTGCCTGAGCGAGTGCATTCCGCGC
>CAYPLH010000124.1:0-5062 GCA_964411505.1 uncultured Clostridiaceae bacterium
AAGAATTTGATTTAGTACATCTTTTGTTTTCAAGTATTGGCCGAGTATATACTCACAAACAAATTTTTATGACTATTTGGAATGATGAGATGATTAATATATCTGAAAATTATGCTATATGGTCTTTGATAACAAGGGTTAGAAAAAAGCTCCGTTCCATCTCAGATTCAGTTGAATATATAAAAACAGTGCGAGATGTGGGGTATTGCATCGACATCATTCCGGAATAATCATAATAGTCATTTTGTGTAGTGTATTTATCAACATCAAAAGATAATAGCCAATGAATAATGTTCCTTTAACTGATTGGGGGACAACAATAGAACATAAGTGTAAGTACATAATCTCGAATCGTTGTTGTTTAGTATCATGCTAACATTTATTCCACTGATTTCAGCGATTCGATCATGTCGATTGATTTAAGTTTGAAGTAAGTAATAATTTGCATAATCAATGAAAATGCGAGTGTAAGCAGACCGGAGGCTACAAAGCTAAACCACTTAATTGTTCTAAGCAATACTCTTGTATCAGTTTCAATAACATTAAGCACAAAGCTATGAAGAAATATGCCGAGTATTAGACCGATCCCGATACTGATAAAGGTCAGGATCAATGCCTCACGATAAATATACGCATTGGTTTCACCATCGTAAAATCCCAGCACTTTGAGCGTTGCGATTTCACGTGTTCTTTCGCTGATGTTGATTGCTGTTAGGTTGTAAAGCACTATAATGGCAAGGAGGGAGGCAACTACTATAAGCAAAACAATGATACTGTGCAAGCTATTGTTGCTATCAATTATTTTTTCTATTGCATCGCTTGTAAAATGAATATTTGCAACCAACCCGCTATCAATTAAACGTTTCGCTAAGTCCTGTTCATCGCCGCTGTATTTTGAAACGACGGCATTATAAGTTGTGGATTCACCGAATATTTTGTTGTATTCGTGCGATTCTATATAAATATAGTTTGAAAGATAGTTTTCTACCACATCGGAAACGGATAGTTCGTGGATGTTTTGGTGGGCATCTCTAATAGTAATCACATCACCTTTACCTACATTGAATTTTTTTGCAATTCTCTGCGTAATGATGGCGCCGCCCTCACCCAAGAAAACATTTTTCTTATTAACAGTGCTTTTCAGATGGTAATATTCATTAAAAAGAGTATTATCCTGCGGGGCAACTACGAACACATCAAGGGACTGCCCGCCCATTGCACATTGGTATGCGTTTTGACTGATTAGCAACGAATCGCTTATGTTCTCCCTTTCAAGCAGGGTTTTTAATTCCCCTCCAATTGACGGCGTTTCATCCTTCAAAACAATCATGTTGTTGTAACGAAAAATACCGCTGTATTGTTTTTCGGCCACTCCATCCATACTATCTTGAAGCCCAAAGCCGATGAGTAAAAGAGCTGTACACCCTGCAACACCTGCAATGGTCATGATTCCGCGTTTTTTATAGCGGAACATATTGCGTACAGTAATCTTCCATATAAATGAAAAACGATTCCAAACCAATCCGAGCTTTTCAAGCAATATTCTTTTCCCTTGTTTGGGCGGAGCAGGACGCATTAAATACGCAGGTTTTTCCTTCAATTGTTTACGGCATTCTGCAACCGTAACAAATGACATAACCGTCAGAGTAACCGCCAAAATTATCATAAAAGCAAATAAATCATACTGTAAAATAAGCG
Source organism: uncultured Clostridiaceae bacterium (assembly GCA_964411505.1). Taxonomy (GTDB): domain Bacteria; phylum Bacillota; class Clostridia; order CAYPLH01; family DUMO01; genus CAYPLH01. The sequence continues at coordinate 1,699 of CAYPLH010000124.1, forward strand.
GCGGCATAATAAACGGAAAATTGGAATAGATGAGGGGAGGTATAACGGTGCATCCCAAAAAGAACCCTGCCCCGGCGCCTAACCCGGTTGCGGATAGAACATATATCAGGTATGTTGAGATAATGCCGCCGTCACTATATCCAAGGGATGTTAGTGTTCCTAACTCGCCACGCTCCTCTGTTATCATGCGGGTCATGGAGTTGGATGTCATCAGGATTACAATTATGATAAAAAAGAAAGGGATAATAGCCGCAAACGCAGTTATTATCTTTATTGCGCCTTCCAGCTCACTATATCCTGCTATATCGTTCCTGTTAGAAATATACCATTTGGGATGTTCTATTTCAGCAAGCTTTGTTTTAGCATCCTGTATCTTCGATTGGGCGTCCGATGTTTCATTATTAAATCTATTGAGATTATCCTCATATTCAGCATATCCAGCATTCAGATTTTTCCCGTTTTCTTCAATTTCCGTTTTTCCTTTTGCTATATCCATCCTTGCCTTTTCTATTTCAGAATTGAATAGAAAGATGCCATCTTGCAATTGCTTTTCCTGCTCGTTTAATTCATCAACAGATGCTTTAAGGTCGCCAAGTCCGCTTAGCATGGCGGAATATTCTGTAGCCGTATTGTGCATCTGTATATATTGAGGATTATCTGCCGGCAGTTGTGCAAGTTGTGAATTTATTTCTTGCAATGCTAAAGTCAGTTCGATGATTTTTATATCAAGTTTTTCCTCAGAAATTTTGAATGCTTGCAGGGCTGTATGAATTTTCTCCCGCCCATCCGCGATACTCTTTTGTGCCGATTCGAATTCGGCATTTTTATCATCTATCGTTTTTTGCAGATTAGCCTCATTGTTTAAAAGCTCGCTCTTTGCATCTTTTAGTTTTTTTGCATTATTATCAAGCGTATTCCTTGCATCCGAAAGCTGCTTGTTGCTTTTTTCCATTTCCTCGTTAAGCTTTAATTCATTTTCGTCAATTTCGTCATTGGCTTGTTTATAAATTTCACTAAATCGCGCACTTTCCCTATACGGCTTGATTTTATATAATTCACCACTAAGTTCAGATATAATATCCTTATATTTGTTTGAAAAAATATCAGTATTTTCGGTTTGCTCGATAGCAATATATATTTCTGTATAAGCATCGAGAATAAAGTCGTTTTTTTCCATAAAAACAAAAGACGATAGCTTACCATCGCTGATTGTGGAAATTCCGTAATCCTCCGATGCATACAAAACAGATTCAACCAAACCGACAACGGTTAATTCATTCTCTTTCAACTTTTCGCTTATATCGCTTGTAATGTATATTTTATCGCCGATTTGGTAGCTCTTACTGTCCGCTACACATTCAGATTCCGACTCGGGCGGACGGCCTGCAATGATCTTTGGCTTATTCATATTGTTCTCTATTGCATGGATACGGATTGCCTTATCTTTTTCCAACACATCGAGGGAATAGCTTGGAACAACCTCCTTTATGCCGGATATCTTCTTCAGCGCAGCAACATCACTATCTGTTAACCCCATGGAGCTGATGATTTTAAAATCCATTAAGTTATAATTACGATAATATACATCAGCGACTTTTAATATATCCGGTGCACTTGACTGTATCCCTGAATGAAAGCCCACACCTATCATCACGATGATGAAGATAGACAGATACCTGCCTAATGATTTTTTGATTTTTCTTAACATAATTTTATAAAGCATCCTATCACCACACAATCTCATCTGCACATTTTGGATGGGCATTTTCGACAATACTTTTAACTGTTCCATTTTTTAGTGTAATTACTTTGTCTGCAATTTCTGCGATTACAGAATTATGCGTAATTAATACAGTGCTTATGCCCGTTTCCTTACAATTCTTTTGCAAAAGAGCAATAATACGTTGCCCTGTATCGCTGTCAAGCGCACCGGTAGGCTCGTCACATAAAAGCAACTTAGGATTTTTAGCAATTGCCCTTGCAATTGCCACCCTTTGCTGCTCACCACCGGATAATTGTGAAGGAAAATTGTTCATTCGTTCAGAAAGGCCTACCTGCTCTAAAATGATTTTTGGATTAAGAGATCGAGGGCTTATCTGACAAGCCAGTTCTACATTTTCGAGGGCAGTTAAATTACCCACAAGGTTGTAAAACTGGAATACAAAGCCGATATCCCTTCGTCTGTATTCAGTCAGTTGCCTTTTGCTGTATTTGTGGATTTTATTTTTACCCACTATAAGTTCGCCGCTGTCGGGGTTGTCCATGCCACCAAGTAGGTTAAGAACAGTTGTTTTGCCGGCACCTGACGGGCCAAGTATAACTGCCAACTCCCCTGAATTAATTACAAAAGAACAGTCCTTAACCGCTGTTATCTCCACATCACCGATATAATATTTTTTATTGATATTTTGCAGTTTAATTAACGCCATTTATCAATGCCCTCTTTTATCAACATTTTTTTCTTGACAATATCTTATATATTTAGTATAATGACATCGTGTTGGTTTTGCAACCGTCAGATGTTTTTAGTATGTTGTGTAGTCAACAAATAATTATCCAAATGTTGTTTTAATTATAAATTCTATATATATTCTCACAAAAAAGAAAGTAGAGATATTATGAAAAAACCAAAAGAGAGTAGAAAAACTCGATATACAAGAACAGTGCTCAAGGACAGCCTTATTGAGCTGATGAAAGAAAAGCCAATATCTAAAATTACGATTAAAGAGCTATGTGAAAACGCTGATATTAATCGGACGACTTTTTATGCACATTATTCCGATCAGTATGACCTTTTACAAAACATAGAGGAAGAAACTCTCACTTGGTGTAAGGATATAATTAAGGATCTCTCAGACAAACCAAATAAAACTGTGATGATTCATAATCTTGAAAGTATTTTTAATTACATTTCAGATAATAGAAACCATGTTCAAGTGTTGATGAGCGAGCAGGGAGATATTAATTTTCAAAAAAACTTAATTACTCTAATTTATGAGCAGTTGGGTATGCTACCCAAACCTGATAAGGAAAATAATTTAGTCACCAAAGAGCTTTATTTTATCTTTGCCATATATGGAAGCATAGGTTTAATCCAACATTGGCTTAAAAATGGGTTGAATAAATCAGCAAGAGAAATGGCTGAAATTATATACAATATGACATTTCAAATATAATAAAAAAATTTAAAATTTTTTATGTTTCTTTGGTGTGAATCAATCGTCAGTTGCTTATGATAAATGTGTTATAATGAGCGTATGCGAATTTCAACATATCCTTCTTTGTTATTATTTAGAGGATATGTTATATTATGAACCATAGATTGACAATTCACCGTTAAACTGATATAATTATTAACAAATAT
>CAYPLH010000125.1:0-4986 GCA_964411505.1 uncultured Clostridiaceae bacterium
AGCGAAGTTTCCGTTATTGCGAAAGTTTATCTCAAGTTACAGAGGGTCTGAACAGTGACAAGATTTATTGTAGGATATTATTTTTGTGGTAAAGCTGTCAGCCGCTTCATCCTAGCTTCTATTTACACACCTTATCTGACAGCCTCTTGAATTTTATATGCCCGTTTATTATTTTACAAACTTTTATAAAAACTTTCGACTGTTATTAGCTTCTTTGCCATACTTCTCCTATAAGCTTTAATTAAGCATCCGTAAAAACAATATTGTCTATATCACCAGCTGGATTCTGCTTTACATATCAATTCCAAACATATCGGAAATGTCTCCGCTATCAATTACCCTTTTGCTCTTTTTGGAAGATTTTTTTATGAGGTTTTCAGTTTTTTCTTTTACTGCCTCTGATATCAGCTCATTGATATCTACATTACGCAGAAGGAAAAACAGCATGGGGTTTTCATCAAAACGAGCTCCGATACCATATAGCACTGCAGCTACGTGCTTGCACATGTATGCCCAGTCGGGACAACTGCAATCAAAAGAAATTTCATCAGGACTTGGGAAAAGTCCGGTTCCCTGTTTAGTAAACAGTTCACCCAGCTCTTTGGGAAATTTACCTTCGGTCAGCTCCTGAAGCGAACTTATTTTACCTTGGGAAGCGTTTACCAGCTCGTTCCATAAGCTTTTTTTGAGAGGTTCAATAGTAATTTCAATTTTGTAGGGTTTGGCTCTGGTTCCTTGGACAAGGGCAGTCACACTTCCCGGTGCAATTTTGAGATCCATTACAGCCCCATGCCGGACATAGGTGCGTCCTCTGCCTATCCTGTTGGAGTAATCGGAATAGCTCTCCAGATTTTTGTTCCATGCTATTGCCCACCATGTTTTTGCCAGCTTAGTGCCGTTAATAACAATTGGCTCAATATCAGGGTTTTTCTTTTTGAGTTTTGCTATACCTTTTTGCACCTTTGCCATTTTTTCGGCTACTGTTTCATATTTAGGGTAACCACCGTACCTTGCCATTTTTTTTCCTCGCTTTCTTAAATAACTTCTATGAATGCCTAATTCAAGCAAGATACTGTATGCTTTTCTTGCGACTACATGATCTGCCTGTTTTGGTATAAACTTTACAAACATCATCCTTTTTAATTGCCTGCTATATCGATAGTCTGAATAATTCCATCAGCTGCCTGTTGTCCATTTCAGTTATCCAGCTCTCGGTAGAATCAGAAATTATTTCATTCTGAAGCTTAACCTTATCTTCTATCATTAAATCAATTTTTTCTTCAATTGTGCCTCTAGTTATAAATTTGTGTACCACAACATTTCTTTTTTGTCCTATTCGAAACGCTCTGTCGGTAGCTTGATTCTCAACTGCCGGATTCCACCACCTGTCAAAGTGGATGACATGATTTGCAGAAGTTAAGTTAAGTCCAACTCCTCCAGCTTTAATGGAGAGCACCAGAAACGGCACATATTCTTGTCCCTGAAACCTAGCGACAATTTCCTTTCTTTTAGCTACAGGTGTTCCACCGTGCAGTACCAGCCCTTCACGGTGAAAAACAGTTTCAAGGAAGTTTTTAAGATGCTCTGTTATTTCTTTAAATTGGGTAAAGATCAGTACTCTCTCTCTTTTTTCATAGATGGTTTCGCATATTTCCCTCAGCCTTTCATATTTCCCGCTTTCATCTTCTGGATATGCATCCTGCCCAAGATACTGGGAAGGGTGGTTGCATATTTGCTTAAGCTTCATAATTGATGAAAGGACAAGCCCTTTTCTTTCAATACCTTCTCGTGAGGACTCCAGTTTTGTTTTAAGCTCATCCACAAGGGAGCTGTAGAATGCATATTGCTTTTTAGTCAGTTTGGTGTATGTTTTCATTTCAATCTTGTCAGGCAAATCGGCAATTACTGACTTGTCAGTTTTTAGCCTTCTTAGTATAAAGGGTGATACAACATTTTTAAGTCTTGAATACCCTTCATAACTCTTGCCTAATTTTTTTGTATAGTCTGAAAACTCTTTTACACTGCCTAAAAGTCCCTTGTTGATAAAGTCAAATAGGGACCACAAATCAGACAACCGGTTTTCTATCGGCGTTCCCGTCATAGCTAACTTAAAACCAGCTTTTAACTGTTTTACGGCTCTAGTCTGCCTAGTTCCGGGGTTTTTGACAGCTTGTGCTTCGTCAAGTATGACCGTATTCCATTCTACTTCTTTCAGCCAATCATATTTGATAAGCATCCCATAGGTGGTGATGAAAATGTCATATTCGTCTAAAAGATTTGCAAAATTTTCTTCATCACAGCTCTTGTTTTCAGATGGATGGAGCACATAGTATTTTAACGAAGGAGCAAATTTATCAATTTCATTGATCCAGTTGCCAACAAGAGATGCAGGTATAACCAAAAGAGACTTTTCTTTCTTTAGTGTCCGGGTATGATTTAAAAGTGCAATCACTTGAATTGTTTTACCAAGCCCCATATCATCGGCAAGACATGCTCCAAATCCAAGTGATTTCATATAGTTGAGCCAGTTGACGCCTTTACTTTGGTAATCGCGCAGTATAGCTTTAAAATTAGTGCCGCATCCTATGGGTTTTATGCTGTCGGGTCTTTTCATGGCAGCGAGTGTTTGCTCAAGCCACTCACCATTGGTAATTTCTATCTCGCAATCTTGGGTATCCACGTTTAGCAATTTTGATGCACTAAGTTGAAACCGCATTGCCTCGAGCATATTCATTCCATCCAGCCCCATTAAGCTTTGTGCCTTCTCATAAGCTTTTAAGGTTTCTTTCAGTTTTTCATGATCTACCTCTACCCATTTACCTTTTATTAATGCAAGACCTTCGGATTGTGAAATTAATTTCTTTAACTCATCAATAGATATTTTTTCCCCGCCTAGAGATAATTCAGCTTTAAAATCAACAATAGATTCAAATCCCACACGCGAAGGATTATCGTTACCAACTGATATGGATATTTTTAACGAATTTGATTTGCTCCTCCACCAGTTAGGAATACGGCATAATATGCCTGCTTCTTCGTAAAGAGGTATTTCACTTAAAAAGGTGTATGCTTCCTTGGCTGTCATTCCAATAGGGTGAAAAATTTCACCCGTGTCTATAAGTTCTGCTATAAAAGCGCTATTTTGAGCAGCTTTATTAACTGTTGATAAAAGCTTAAGCAATTCTTTATTGTTGTCCTTGTATTCCAAAAGTGCATTTTTTAACGGCAAATGCTTGCATTTGCCTTCCCTAGTCAACTCGGAAGAATATGTGGCCAAAAAAGCGAACGGAAAATCTTCTTTTTTGCTCTCTACAAGATGGAGAAAAATCCGTCCCACAGGCTGAAGCATAGAGCTTTTTGATGCAAAATATGTAGAAACACTCCCTTTATAATCTTTGATTTCAGTTGAAAATTCTTCGTTTAGCTTGTGCCAGATGTTTTCTATCCACTGCTTTGTTATATACTCTGAGCCAATCATAAAAGGGGCTGAGTTAAAAATATATTCAATTTGTGCTGATTCGGGTTCAACAACTGTTTTCTCTCTTAAAAATTCCGTTTCTGCACTGAGGGAAAGGGACTTTACAAAGGATACAGCCAAAATGCCCATAAAATTAACCGATTCGGACATATCACCCAGCTGATTGGAAAAACCCATATCCAAAAGCCATTTAAATGGGCCTTCAATAAAACCTTTATATAATTTTTCCTGCAGCTGTGTATGTCCTTCCCTCAGCTCATAATCTGCCTCGTGCCAGTCAAGATCAAAACCATTAGGATATATTACAGCAATAAGCTCTTTATAACCAGCCAAAATAAAACCTCTTATCATTAGTGATATGAAAAGTATACAACAGCAGTAAGGATAAGGTCAATATAATGTAAAAAATGCTACTACAGTGGGTTGCAGTTGTTACAGTTCAAACCCTATATCTCTTTAGCTACCAACGAACTGTAACCATACATTTAGTATTGCAATTTTATGTGGTAAAATTATATTGACCATTATAGCATTTTAAGCATATAATATATGCAAAGGAGTTGGTTGGTTGTGCCGGATAATAAAACCATAAAATATACTGTCACATTACCTGAGGAATCTTTAAATGAACTTAAAGCCTTTACTAAGAACAAAGTGATTCCGTCAGTAAATTTTGCTGTTCGCGAAGCTATTAATGTTTATATTGTGCAGACAAAAAAAGAGCTGTATGAAAGGGAAATGAAGGAGGCATCTAAGGATAAGGATTTTATAAACAGAACAATTGAGAGCAATAAAGATTTTAGCTATCTAGATAGTGAGGTGGGGGACAATTGGTAAATAAATGGGAGATATTTTTTTGTAGCTTAGACCCCACATTAGGCAGTGAGCAAAAAGGTACGAGACCGGTTTTAGTTGTATCTAATGATGCGGTAAATCACAATCTACCTGTTTCAACGGTGTTACCTATATCAAGTGTAAAAGAAAGTGACAGGATTTATCCCACCGAGATTCTGTTACCTACTGAAATAACAGGTCTTCCAAAAACATCTGTTGCAATGGTACAGCAAATTCGTACTGTGTCACATAGCAGATTGGTGAATAAGGTTTCAAAATTAGATAACCAAGAATATAAGCAAAGTGTTATAAACGCAATTCGAGATTATTTTGAGTTATAACTCGGGTAAGCTAAAACTTGCTCGCCCTTGACATCCACCGACTAAGTAAACAACAATTTTTAATTATGAGTTGTTAAAAAATTTCTTTTTCAAATCTTCCGCTTGCGGAAGATTCTATTTTTCATGATAAGAATTTACAAATACATGAATTATTAGCATTAACTTTATAATAATTCTTGTGTGTAATTACATAATTTTGCTAGCTTGATTAGAATCAGAGGTTTTGGAAAGTGGTTATATGATTTGCCAGATTTATGTTGAGCAAGCAAAAGGACAAGGTTTTTTGTTGTCTAGGAAAGTATACTTTCCTAGACAATGGGGATTGCAAAGGGG
>CAYPLH010000126.1:0-4985 GCA_964411505.1 uncultured Clostridiaceae bacterium
AAAAACAAGTCGTTTAATCTTTTTTCAGGGCAGTATAACAAAAGTCCTGTATTTTCCATGCGATTTCTATATTTTTTTCTGGGGAGATATATACCTTATCCACAAGCGTATCAGCCAAAGCCTGTGTCAATATGTTTTCCTTGGAAACATCTTTCGCTATCTGTATTATCTGAGATTTGGTTTTACTATCAATTTTCATAATTTCTATTTGCTCAGTGGAATGATTATAAAGACTTTGTAGGGATTTTAGCTTTTCGTCCCAAAATTCTTTTTCAGCCATATATTCATCAAGCGAAATTTCACGCATAAGGAGTTGTTCGTATAGGCTTTGCTTTTTCTCATGATAAGAATTTATTTGATTTTCAAGTTCGATTGTATGCTCCGTTTGAATTTGTAATTTATTTAGGTCTGTTAAATTATCAATATTGACCATTATCTCTGCCTGCTTTGATATTACATTAAAGATAACCTTATGTAACTCTGTTTCCTTAATAGTCATTCGATAACAAGGCTCCGTTTCATCGAATTTAGTATAATAGCAAATATATTCAGGAGATTTTTTAGTAAGATAATCCATAGCATGATTGCAACAACCGCAAAAAACTTTTGATTTTAAAATATAATTGCGAGTTTTTTTATGAGGTTGCTTAAAGGTCAACTTTGTTTTTTGTACCTTATCAAACAATTCTTGGCTTATAATAGCAGGATGATGATTGGGGATTTTGATCCATTCACTTTCATCACGTTTTCGCATCAATGTACTTCCAACTTCACGAACTGTCTGTTTACACATAACAAATGTACCTATATATTGCTCGTCTTCCAGCATCCGTATGATTGTTGTACCAACCCAATATTTACATCTTGAAATATCATAACCCTTCTTTCCTTTCAGTGCCTTATACTGAGCAGGAGTTAAAACCTTTCTATTAAAAAGCTCTTTACTAATTTTATGTGACGATTTGCCTTGACTTGCCAACCTGAAAATCAGTCTTACATTGTCAGCAACAGCTTCATCAACAACCATTTCTCCGTTATCGCCCTTTTTATATCCATAGCAATAAGTTCCGGAATTATATTCACCACGCCTCATTTTCATATATTTTGCGGTTTTAGACTTTTGTGATAAATCTCGGCTATAATACTCATTGACCAGATACTTAAAGGCTACCCCTAAGCCACCCGTATCGCCCTTATGATTGTCGCTGTCAAAGTTATCACTTACAGATATAAATCTTAAATTAAACAAAGGAAAGACCTGTTGCGTAAAATACCCTACTTCAAGACTATTTCTGCCAAAACGAGAAAAGTCCTTAACCAAAATACAGTTTATCTTAAAGGCTTTAACCTGTGTTAAAAGTTCCTGCACGGCAGGACGTTCAAAATTTGTTCCGCTGTACCCATTATCAACAAATTCTATGATTTCTATATTATCAATGCCGAGGTTATCGGCATATTCGATTAGCAGTTTTCTTTGTGAGTCAATGCTCATGCTTTCAACTTTCTTATCATCAATAGAAAGGCGAAGATATATGGCAACGACATATTTATCCACAAACATTCACCACACAATTCTTTTGAAATTCATTTTCAAAGTTAAACTCTATGTTGATTGTTTTGTTCTTATAAATATGAACTTTATCAATTAACTTATTTATAAGTTCAGCCGTCAACTTATTGTTTTTGCTAATATCAAGGGTTGCATCAGATAAATCGCAATATTTTTCATATTCATTTTTCATTTCTCCCTGCTTGGCTTTAATCATATGCATCTGTTTAACCGCATCAGATATTTTAGTTTCATAATCAGCTTTCATAGCGTGATATTCTTGGGCAGTTATAACCTTGCTAATTAAATTTTCATACAAGCTTTTCAGAAAGTTTTGGTTTCGTTCAACATATTGCTTTAGGGATTTCATTTTCATCGCTGTTTCTTCTGCTTGCTTTTTATCAGAAACAGAACATAATAATATTTGCTTTTTTCCAACAATTGCGTTAGCCTGACCTTTGATTGCAGATATAATGATTCCTGTTAATTCACTTTCCGTAATTTGCGGAGCATCGCAAGTCCCCCGTGCAACACGAGTATTTGCAATACATCTGAAACGATATACATCATCAGATTTTTTGCGTTTTTCCCGGCTCCTGTGCATAGGTCGTCCGCAAGTGCCGCAAAAGACTTTACCCTTGTAGATATTTTCAGTATAGGGGTCAACCTTCAATTTCTTTGATTTTTCCTTTATTTCCTCAATTCTTTTTTGAGCCTGTTCAAAAACCTCCTCACTTACAATGGGTTCGTGAGTATTCTTAACAGTTATCCACTTATCTTTGTCAGTTACAAGAGATTGCTTTCTGATAAAGGTTTCGGTCTTGCCTTGAACCATATTTCCGGTGTAAATAGGCTCAGTCAGCATTTTGTTGATTGTTCTTGTCTGCCAAAAGCCGCTACCAATAAGTTTTTTTGTTGTAACAATACCCTTCTCATATTCATAAACACTCGGAGGGGGTATGCTTCTTTGGTTAAGTTGTATTACGATTTCATTCATGGACATACCACCGATAAACCACTCGAAAATTTGTTTGACAATGGGAGCCACCTCTGTATCTATCACCAACTTATGACAGTTGTTTTTATCTTTCAAATAGCCATATGTTGGCCTTGCACCTAAATAATCACCATCACGCATTGCCTGTCTTGCTTGCGACTTAACTTTTCGAGAAATATCAATAGCATACGCTTCGTTAATTATATTTTTGAGCGGCATCATCAGTCCGCTTACATCAGGATTGTCCGTATCAAAATTATCGGTGACCGATATAAAACGTACACTTTTTTCGGCAAAATACTTTTCAATGTAAAACCCTGTATCAATGGCATTTCTGCCTAAACGAGATAAATCTTTAACGATAACGCAATCAATTTTCCCGCTATCAATGTCTGAAAGTAGTCGTTTAAATTCTTTTCTTTCAAAATTCAATCCGGTCGCACCATTATCAATATATGTATCATATAGCTTCATATTAATATTGCGGGCTATGTAATCGTCTAAAATAAGTTTCTGACTATCAATGGAATAGCCTTTATCGTTATTATCCTCTACCGAAAGTCTAATATATTGTGCTGTACGGATATATTCGGCAACCTGTATTGTTTCTTCCGGAACAATGTTTTTTCTGCTTTTTCTCGCCATTTTATATTGCCTCCTTTATTTCTGATAAGGCCAATATTGCCTTTTCATATTCGTCGGTATAGTTAAAAGTAATCTGAATCGTTTTCTTGTCTATAATATGAATGCTTGTAATTAACTGCACAACTATTTTACGGTCAATTCCCGTTATGTTTTCAAACTGTTTAAAATGCTCAATCCATTTTAATCTTTGAGATGTGTTATTCATGCATTCGTTAATCTCATTTTCAAGCTCGGATATAGCATTGCTTAAACGCTTGCAGTCTTTATTATAGCGGCGCTTTAATGTTTGGTAATCGTCTTTATCAAGAATGCCTTGTACAAAACTTTCATACAACTGTGACTTGAAAACGTTACACTTTTCAAGTTGCTTATTAAGTTCCGTTACTTGCATAGTATATTTTTTCACAAGTTCATGGTTGATATTTTGTTCGCTGAGTGTATCAATTAAATCATTTAATGATGCTATGTTTTTGATATGGGCTTTAATATTCTCTGTTACACACCTAACTAAATCGCCTTCTTTAATCATATTCGAGCCTTTGCAACCGTTTTTTCTTCCAGTAGGGCAGTAATAATAAAAATACTTATTTCCCTTGTAGCTTACAGTTTTTCTCGTCATGCGATTTCCACAGGAGTCGCATATTAACATACCGGAAAACAAATACAGATTATCTTTTAGCGGCGAAATACGAGTGTCAATATTCATCAGGCGGTTTACAAGTGCGAAGTCGTTTTCGGATATAATGGCTTCGTGTGCATTTTCTGTAATAAACCAATCATCTTTGGGTCTTGTGATTAGCTTATTGATTTTATAATTCGGGGTACCCTGTTTTCCTTGAATAAGTGTACCCGTATAAATCTTATCTTTTAATATTCTTATAATTGTTGTTGCTGACCAACGTGCATTACTTTTGTCTGTATATCCACCATGCGGATGCGGCATATTATGATTTTTCTTATATTCGATGGGGGACAGTACCGCCATTCTGTTTAATTCATCAGCTATTTTGGCAGCACTCATGCCTTCAATTCGCATTTTAAATATATCACGGACAATATTAGCGGCGTATTCGTCTATTACAAGTCTATTTTTGTTTTCTTCAGATTTTTTGTATCCATATACAGGACAAGCACCGACGTAATCACCATTTCTTCGTTTAGCATCAAGAGCCGAGCGCACCTTTACAGAAATATCCCGACAATATTCATCATTAATAATGCTTTTAAATGAGACGGATAAATCTTCTGAGGCAGATTCCTTTAAAGTATCTATATTGTCATTTATGGCGATAAAACGAACACCAAGTGCAGGAAATATACGTTTTAAATATCTTCCGGTTTCAATGTATTCCCGACCAAGTCTTGATAAGTCTTTTACGATAACACAATTTACTTTTCCATTCTCAATATCCTGCATCATTTGCTTAAATGCAGGACGATCAAAAACTATACCGCTATAACCATCATCTACCCGTTCACTTACAATTTCAATGTCAGGATTATTTTTTACAAATTCATCAATCAGCTTTTTTTGATTGATTATGCTGTCACTTTCATTTTCCTTATCATCAGTATAAGAAAGTCGAACGTATTTTGTTGCTTTGTATTTTAGCATAAGAAAACCTCCTTAAAATTACGGTTTATCCGCAAAATCAAAGAGATAGGAAGTCTATCATATTCAATTCTTTTTCCGTAAATTATTGTATCACGGTTTTGCGGAGCTATCAAAAAAATATCAAAGCAAAATGCTTTGCAAACAATCCTCCATCGAAAGACCATTATCGGAAAACCTTG
>CAYPLH010000127.1:0-4975 GCA_964411505.1 uncultured Clostridiaceae bacterium
CAACTATTATCTTTTAATTGCTAATTGCAATATCAAGGACTTTTTCAGCAGCTTCGTTTATTAGTGGCAATCTTAAAACAGTTTTTGACCGAATGATTCCTCTTTTTCTCCCCTATATAACATATAAAACCGGAGAATCTATGCACATACCAAGATATGAAAAGTACCCAGAGATAGAGGTTTATTATCAAGATGATTTTGCGTCCATAGAAGATAAGAAAATCTATGAGGACTATATTTATAGAACATTTTATCAGTTTTATAGCAAATGTGAAATAGTAAAACCTATAACTCAATTTTCTTTGGAGGAGGTATAAAGATGAAAACTTTAATTATTAATGGCTCTCCAAAGGCCCAAAATGGGAATACTGAAATATTTATTAAGAAGTTTATAAATGGGATGAAGTCTCCTTGTGAGATATGTTATGCAGCAAAGGAAGACAGATTGCGAATTGCTAATTATATGAAAGAGTTTGACACTATTATTGTATTTATGCCATTATACGTTCATGCAATGCCCGGTATTGTGATGAAGCTAATCGAGTGTATGGAACCAGCAGTGGATGGTGGGAAATCAATGGGTTTTATTGTGCAATCTGGATTTATGGAATCAGCACAGTCAAAATACCTAGAAGGATATTTATCTGTTCTTACTAAAAACTTAAATTATACTTATCTTGGAACGGTAATAAGGGGAGGATCTGCAGGAATATACATGATGCCTGAGAAGATGAATAAAAGGTTATTTAGACAACTAAGCACATTAGGTGAACATTTTGAAATAAATGGTACTTTTAATATAGAAACTGTAGAGGAATTGGCAAGTCCCAACAAGCTATCAAAAGGCAAGTGTAATTTGTTACAGTTTTTAGGTAGACTGGGTCTTTCAGATAATATTTTTTGGAATACTATGTTGAAGAACAATAATGCTCGCGACAGAGTGCTTGATAAGCCTTTTATTGATTAACTATCTGACTGAAGGTGGAATGGGAGGTTATTCTATTTATGGTTCATACAAGATTAATCAACTATCAACAATGACATTTGGGGAAATGCTTGACTGTACAACTAAAGACAATAAAGATGCAGTCACCACCGTAGGAATTATACAGAACGGAAAAATGACATAATTATAGGATTCCTGCAACTGTCATGGGAATTGAAATTTTGACTTCATTACAAAAAAGATTATTAGGAATATTCTCATAAAGTGGAAAGCTTTCTATGGTAATATGAGTAAAAAGTTAATACTCCAGCATAAGATATAAGGGGGAGATATAAAGATTGCAGAAACAACATTGAACGTACCTTATCCATATGAAGATGGTATGGCAGAATCATGGATTGGCACTCATGAAAATAGTTTTAATAATGGAAATGGTATTACCTATGCTATAGTTAATAAAGATACTAGAGAATTGATAGGTACAATAAGTCTTATGGGGATAAAAAACATTCATAAAAAAGCAGAATTAGCATATTGTACAGAGGCTTGCCATGCTATTATTGAATTTGGATTTGAAAATGCTAATTTAAATAAAATTTTTGTATTGTCTTTTGAAGATAGTATTGGTTCATGGAGAGTAATGGAAAAGTTAGGGATGGTGTAAGAAGGGATTCGTAGACAAGAAGTAAGTAAAAATGGGTAAACTCGTCTTGTAGGTTCAACGAATTAATTTCTCGGACAGTTAGTGTAATCTGATAGCAGATTATGCTGAGGACAAATAAATTTATTTTTAGTTAACTGCGAGATTGATATTGATATTATAATTACCAGCACAGCATGGTCGCTATTTGAGGATTAATAATTCTTATTTGGCGATTTTTTATTATAAAAAATGGATTGACAGAAGGTATGTAAAGGAGAGTTATTAAGAAAGAAAATACAAATCATACATTTCATACTTTACGGAGGAGGCAAAACAACACAGCCTAAAGGGAAATATATATGAACGGTGTAAAATAAAAACAACTTGAAAGTTTTTCGAAATATATTTTTGAAAGAGAGGGTCAAATTATGGAGAAAGCAATTTTAATCAGTATATTAGCCATCGTAACAATTGGTGACGGAAAAGAATAATTTAACGAAAATGTATTAATAAGTGGCAAAAAAATAATAAAAATAGCTGATGAAAAGATATCAGTTAAAAATTCAGAGGTTATCGATGGAACAGGAAAAACATTAATGCCCGGATTAATCGACTCGCATATGCATATACAAGGCATAACGAATACAAGTGAGAAGGAAAGTGACGAGTTTCTGGAAAACATATTACCCAAACAACTTTACAGTTTGTTGGAAAATGGAGTTACAACTATAAAAGAATTGGGTGCGCCTGAGAGTTTTATATATAAATTGAGAGATAAATTAAGCAGTAACGAGATATTAGGCCCAAATCTATTGATTGTAGGTCCAAACATCACCGGAAAGGGAGGACACCCAGCAGTTACTTTGGGAGGAAATAATCCTTCCAGGTAATATTGTCCATAAAGAATTGGAGTATTATGTGGATACGGGCTTGACAGAAATGGAAGCTCTGGTTACAGCCACTCATAATTCTGCTGAATATTTAGGTATATTAGATACAACAGGAACAGTGGAAGAAGGAAAGAAGGCAGATTTAATGAACCATCCCCGATATAAAAACATCATTGAGTGTTTGAAATCAAATTTAGGAGGTAAATAATATGCAAAAAATATTACAGAACAAAAAATTAAGAACCAGTCTTATATTTTCTTTCATAGGGCTTGTTGCAAGTATATGCGCAGGAGTGTATCAAATTTCTATGCTTAATGAAGATATAAAGCAACAAATAATCTCTCAGCTAGGTTCAGTGGAAGCACTTTTACCTATTGCAGCAGTCCAGGGAATACTAATAACTTTCATAGCAACTTTTGTAGGAATGAAGCTAGCAAGAAAGGTCAACCTAAAGCTAAACTTTAAATTTGATAAAAAAGCTCTGCTACCGGCAATTATAATTGGATTTGTTACTGCCTTAATAATTACAGGATCTGATAGATTTATTTTCGCTAAGTATCTTCCATCTGAAATAACAACCTATGTGTTTTCTCCCATATACCTAACTGGATTTATATAACTGCTATTATTCTTGCAACTGCTTTATAGCATCAGGACACATTCCGTTAACAGAGCAGTTGATGGGGTTATCTATACCTATATTAGTAAGGTGCTTTCTTTTAAATGGAATTGGTGGAATTGGATTTGGTTACTTGTATTGGAAGAAGGGATTGGCTTATTCAATGTGCGCTCATGCAGCAACTCATGTCTTTATGCAGGTTATATTTATGCCTATTTTATTTTGATTTTCATAAATACTATAGGGTAAATGATAAAGGTACTTTTACTAGAGACGGGAATAATTTAATATTTGACACCAGTAAGATTTTTAAAGAACTGCTAATAATCATAGTGGTAGTATAATTAAAAAAAGAATCTAAATTTAGGGGAAGAGCAAATAACGGGGTCGTCCTTGCTACAATCAATCTCCATGTTATGGATAGTTTACACTTACTTAGACAGTAAAAACTCGGACATGATATAATAAATCAAATTAACTTGGAGGCTAAATGGCTGTAGAATTTGGAATGGTAAGCTAACTGTATATGACATTGGAACAGGTGTCGTAAGAAAATATAGAAGACAAGGAGTAAATGATAATATACTTTCAGATATCAAGGATTTAATTAAAGAAAAGGATGTAAAGCAATATGTATTAGAAGTGAGAAGGTCTAATGAATCTGCTGTGAATCTTTATAAAAAGCAAGGTTTTGAAATTCAAAGAGAGTTAGAGTGTTTCCAGATAAATAAAAATCAATATAATTTTATAAACAATCATAAAGTTGAACTGGCCAATAAAATTGATTTAAATCAATTAGCTCGATTTTGGGATTTTAATCCATCGTGGCAAAATTCTATTGATTCAGTTAATGCTATTTTAGATTTTTTTTTATATTCAACTGTACGTTTTGATGATACTATTGTTGGCTATGGTATTATCGATAAAAAAATAGTATCGGATTTCGACCATTTTCAACATTTGCTTTGTAGAAAGAAGTATAGGCAAGACTTTATTGACTGCCCCCAAGGATTAAATTGCTTGGGTGGCAGTCTTTTTAAATTTCTTATGAAATTACTCGAAGGTTATTGACATATGCCATAAACGGTGTATAATAAGAATAGATGGCATATGCCATAAACCATAAGGAGGTGAATATTATGCCAAGAAGGGATGGAACCGGCCCAATGGGTGCGGCATCAATGACTGGAAGAGGATTAGGCCTTGGGCTTGCTTGCAGACGCGGTTTCGGTCGCGGTTTTGGTAGGGGTTCTGCGGTTAACCAGACCTCCTCAAATACACAAAAAGAGCTGCTGAATGAACAGAAAGCCATGTTGCAAGATCGACTCGAAGTTATTGAAAAGCAAATGGAGAACCTATAATGGGCATCAGGGATAACCGGAGGACGCTCTGGTTATTTCTGATTAGAATGGAGGTGATGAATTATGGCGAGACCGATGAAGTGGAGAAAAGTTTGCTGTTTGCCTGAAAGCAATAGATTTGGACCTCTTGATTCACCTATCGACGCAGAAGACCATGTAAACATGACAGTAGACGATTATGAAACTATAAGACTTATAGATTTGGAAGGCTTTACTCAAGAAGAGTGCGCCAAGCAAATGAATATTGCTCGTAGCACAGTTCAAGGCATTTACATTGAAGCCAGAAAAAAGCTGGCAGAATCTTTAGTAAATGGAAAGGTGTTACTGATTGAGGGTGGCGAATACCGGCTTTGTGAAGAGTTGGGGAATGGTTGTGGTCGGACCTGCCATAGGCATAGGCGTGGTCGATGCTTTACAGATGACACGGATTGAGATGGCTGATTATATATTCAGAAAAAGTAATTGAGAATTATTTAAACAAAAATAGAACGGAGGATTCTTATGAAAATAGCAAT
>CAYPLH010000128.1:0-4964 GCA_964411505.1 uncultured Clostridiaceae bacterium
AATTATTTGTACCGAAACATCCAAATCTAATTCTTTAGTTATTATTTCAAGCATTTCTGCGTCAGTATCGGCGGTTTTTCCGCTGCATCCTAACAACGATGCGATTAGGCAAAGTACGAATAATAAGCGCAATAATTTTCTCATGTTAAATAATCCTCCGCTTTATAAAGCCAACCTAATTATAAGCAACATCCAACCTGCCCACTTAACTATCAAATGCAGTCCTTATGGACTTGTTCCACGACGGAAAATCATGATTTTCACTCAATGGATTTTGTACCTCAAATATTAATTACTGAATCAATTTTATCTGCATTTTCTTTTGCTCCATACACACTTTGTTCCGCCCTGCGTGTTTAGCAGTATAAGCAGCCTTATCCGCTCGTTCGATTATATTTTCATAATTTCGAACTCGTTCTTCGCCACAGTAGGCAACTCCAATACTGACTGTAGTTCGATGCCCATCCACATCTATGTTTTGCACAGCTATCCGCAGACTTTCTGCGATGGACAACAGTTCTTTCTCGTCGTATCCATATGCTATTGCTACGAATTCCTCACCGCCATATCGATAGAATTTTATCCGAAAATTTTGTGTGAATTTTGTAAACGCTTCGCCCAAAAGACTCATACACTTATCACCGGCGGCGTGACCGTATTTGTCGTTAAAGTCTTTGAAGTGATCGATATCAATCATCAGGATTCCGGATGGTTTTTCTGCACTTGTTGTTTCCAGAGCCGCCAGGGTTTCAAATAGCTTGCGGCGGTTAAAAAGACCTGTCAACACATCAGTCTCTTTTTCAATAGTCAGTTGACGGTGTACCTCATAACTTTCTAAACGAACCCATACCATTATATTACCGATAAAACACCCCAAAATAGCAAAACACAGGCTATTAATTGTATCGTCGAGCGCATATTGTGGTTTCAGATAAAACGCCAAAATCGTATGTACCGCAAACCAAAAAGCTACAAATAGATTCATACGGGCAGGACGGTCGATGAAACCGAGCGGCATAATGCAAAACGCTCCCAATAGAATTGTCGCCCGCATATTGGGGGTGTGAATTACACTGAGATAAATAGCAAATGAAAATAAGACGAAAAAACAGAGATACAGCCCGCCAAGAGAGTACTTTTTCATAAAAGAAATCCTATATATAAAGAACAGGGTAAAAAAGAGTGAGGCTGTCAGCAAATAAGCAGGAACAGCGTCTGTCTTAGTGTTACTGAAAGGTGCTGCCAACAGCGGCAGCATCATCAACAATCCCCCTATTAGCGTTAGTGCGGATAGTATTTTTTCGTTATACTCACTGATGGCATTGCTGTTGACAGATGCAAGCAGCACATAGTTTTTTTCTTGATTCCACAATGGATTCAACGGTTTTTCCATATCCACCTCATCCCCTCCTCAGTCGGACTTGCATTAAACATCGTTAAATTGGAAATTGTAGCTTATCTTTATAACACTAAATTCACTGTATAATAGAATGGCTGTGAATATAAAATTCTTCCTGGCTTGGTTAGAATCCCTTTTCCATTTTTTCCAGACTTTCATCAAAACGCTCGGCTTCTTGTTCGTCTATCTTCGTCATAGGTCGGCTTGATTCTGATACGAAGCAAACCCTGTATATCCTTTAGAACCTCTTTATCTTTCACCTCAATCATCAACCATCTCATTTTCATCACCTGCATCCATTATATCGGTATCCCGATACGCCATCAAGAATGTTATCAGCAACTGTCAATTGCTAAGATTCCAAGCTAGCTTGGTCGACAGTCATCCTCCGTTTTTGCTATACTACAAACAGTAAAGAGGGGTGTATATGAAACAACCGCACGGTGTATGGTATAATACCGTTAAACAGGAATTTACCGAAAGGAGCTCTCATGAAGTATCTTACAAAGGAATGGTACGAATTATGTCAGCAAACGGGACTTCATTTTGGTATGAGAGTACACAATGGTGCTAATATTTATGATGAAGCTCTCTATTTGCGGCTATATAAAAGAAAAGAGAAAGAATTTGTAAAAATGCAGCGTGAGGGTTACGATGTTGACCCTCGTTTTATGTTGGAGCAGGACGGATGTGCGCTTGTGCCGCTCGATAAATTTGCCAGCGGCGAAGAGATAAACGAAGAGGATAAAGTAATTTATCACATGCCGCCTGAAGTAAAAGACCGCATTCAGAAGTTGATAGAGGAGTACGATGTTCGTCCGCCCTTTGATGAGAAAAAATGCAAAGAAGAATTCCGCATTCTTCAAAAAACGACAAAAAAAGAAACTACAGATAAGCTTCCTCCCAAACTTCTTCAACAAATTGCAGATATGCGGGTTTTCTCTCTGGGCTACTGTACCAGGGGAATTCTCAATCAATTGAAAAAACTCAGCAACGAAAACAAAAAGAAAATGCACAGTGTATTAAACGCATATTCAAAAGCACAGCAAGCGGAGCCAATTCCTCAAATTATCAGAGAAAGATTCGGTTTTCATGATTGCGAGGTAGCAGAGTTAACAGTCGGTAAAAATGTTGTCATGGGGTTTGATACAGAGGGCGGATTCACCAATTTTAATATGATTACTTTTACTGCGGCTGAAATTATAAAACAGGAAGAGCATATTGCAGGAAGTACATGGATTTATAATGAGTTATATAGTACGGAAAACGGTTATGAAGCCCATATGCTTTTTTGGGCAGTCGGGGGATTGAAAGAGCTTGTTATTCGCTGTAATGATATAATTATCGAGAATAGTGAAGCGTTTTAGCTGTAAAGGTCATTGCTAAATTTGAACTTATAAGGGGTTACACTTGTTAATATTGTTGGAACGGGCGACGTTCCTTCAGCGCTCAGCTTTTATCAGAAATGCGGATTTGCAGAATCACATCGAATAAAAAACTTTTTCACGGACAATTATGACCATCCGATGTTTGAAGACGGAAAACAGCTTGTTGATATGGTCTACTTGAAACGGGAACGATAAAAATTTGTATTAAGCAGGCCGATTCCTCATCAATGGAGTCGGCCTGCTCTTTTCATTATAACCGAGAATGCTCCAGCCAAGCCTTGCATGAAGACAGTGATGTAATATTCTATGGTGTAAAATCAATCTATTGACAATATCGATATTCGATGTTACGTTAAAAATACAAATATTGATATTCGATATCTGCGGAGGTGATCTAAATGGCAAGGGAGAAATATCAAACATTGACTGAGCAGATGTTCTATATATTACTATGCCTGCACAATGAGTGCTGCGGTGTGGATATTATGAAGATAGTATCGGAGATGACGCAGCAACGAGTGACTGTAGGCCCTGGAACGCTATATACACTCCTTGACAACTTTGTATCTCAAGGTTTCATCATTCAAACTAACATAGAAAATCGAAAAAAGAGCTACATTATCACAGAGACTGGAAAAGAAATGCTCGAAAAGGAATACAACCGCCTGCACAAGCTGACGGATGACTATGAAACATTTATGAAAGGGGTGCTGTAGATGCAAACCACAAAAAGACTTATGTTAATCAATTATAACTACTACAAAGAGATCGAACAAAAGCTGGAGCACTATGCGAAAAAAGGACTTGTTTTAGAAAAAATGGGACCCTATCTTTGGACATTTAAGAAAACTGAACCCCAAAACCTTAAATACACCGTTACATATTTTGCCGAGGGCTCGGTTTTTAATCCTCACCCAACCGATAATCAGCAAACATACTTTGAATACGCAAAAGCAGCAGGGTGGGATTTTGTTTGCGAGTATAATCAAATGCAAATATTTAGCTCTTCCCTAGAGAACCCTCCGGAATTTGAAACGGACGAGAAAGAAAAGCTTGAAAATATTCACAAATGTATGAAGAAAAGCTTTGTGGCATCACAACTTTTGATGATTGGAATTTTTGCATTAAATCTTTTTTTACGACTTAACAGCTTAAAGCGGAATCCGACGGATTTTCTATCAAGTAATATAGATTTAGCTACCTTGCTTATGTTTTTTAGCATTATTCTCTATTCATCCTATACCTTAATAAATTACTATATGTGGTACAATAAATCCCAAAAATCTGTTGCTATGGGCGGCTCTATCATTGACAATTTTAATAAAACCCGAAGATATTTTGATATAGGCTATCTTATATTCCTATTTTCGCTTGTTGGGTATATGTTTATCCATCTTTTAACTAACACAGCTTTTGGCATAATTGCTCTTTCTGTGGCGCAGCTACCACTGTTTGCTCTTGTATTTTGGGGCTCAATTACATTGCTGAAAAAACGCAAAATCTCTGCAAAAGCAAATAGAATAATCTCAATTTCACTTCTTATTTTAACCGGCGTTTTGTATCTTGGCTTTATATTTTATTCTATCTCTCAGTTTAGTTTCCCAGAAAGGTCAAATAAACCATACACCACTATTGATTGGGAGATGTATGAGGGAATGACAAGAGAGTATCGCCTTTATAACGACAAAATCCCCATTACTTGTGAGGATTTATATGGGAATATTGATTTTGAATACTATTCTTACGAAAGGTCGGAAGAAGACACTCCTCTGCTACATAGAAACCATTATTCTCAGACGCGTCCCCCAATGAAGAATGCTCCACCGGAGCTTGAATATAGTATATATAAACCTAAATTTGAATTTATCAAGAATATTGTTGTATCCGATTTAACAAAGCTTGATGATTGGTCAGATAGAAAACTCGAAACCCTTGACAACGCTATTTTTCTCACTGAAAAAGCCTATGCTTTCTATTACGAAGAATCGAATGGGAAACTGTTTAGCGGGGAATATATATTAGTTTTTACTGATAAAATTATTCACATTGATGCAGAAACACCTTTCACAGATGAGCAAATTGAAATAGTTAAAAGCAAATTGCTAATTGGGCAACAATAAAGTTTAATTTTAAAAAAGCGGGGTATCTTCGTTAGAAAATACTCCCGCTGATTTTCA
>CAYPLH010000129.1:0-4254 GCA_964411505.1 uncultured Clostridiaceae bacterium
TTTATATAACCGACCCACCCACCCAAGCTACTGCTTACTGCCAGGTGACTTATAGCCAAAGAACAACTCATGAAAGACACGAGAATCGTATTTAAGCCACTTTCTCTTAACAAGTAAAGAATAACTACGAACAATACCATTAGCAGCCTCAAACAGCTTCAAATTAGAATAACCAGCACCAACATGTAAGGGACCCATAGCAACATCAGCAATCCCAGGCTTTACCCAAGGTAGCAACCTCTTCTCAAAAGACTCAAGCATAGAATAATAGCGTACATGAATAATAAGATAACGACGCACCCAAGGTATAGAATCATAAATACGTTGAGCGAACTCTCGACGTGATGCAAATTGAGTATAATCAGCCAAAACATAACCATCAGCAACCTGCTCACGTAACTTAATCCATAACCTCATCATCATTTGAGAATCAGTCCATAAATTAGCAGCATACGAATGCCCCATTGTTGCAATAAAGTTAAGAGTGGCAGGAAACATAGAAGTCAAGTCTTTATCTTCATGTGACGGATAATATATTCCGCCGTCAAGTAAAAGATAGTCCCTTCCTTCCCAATCATCATTTTTAATAGCCTTCTTTCTATTAGGTGACCAACCCCAAAGCATATCTTTGAAAGTATAACCAATGGACTCAAAATAATAATAAGGATTGACAACAATGGAGTTATTTATAGCAATAGACGAAAGTGGAGCTTTACGCTTCATCAGCCAAAATGATTGCATAGCCTTAACACCAAGAGCAATAGTTGCACCCTTACCGGAAGAACGAGGCCCAGCAAAGAAAATAGAACGGCCAAGAATACGCCAAAGAAATTGACGACGATGTAACCACATATAGAAACGCCATATTAAATAGAGAACAATAAATATAGTCAGAACCCAGGGCCACCAGCTAAAAAAAATAATAGGAACTATGGCAAATACAATAATAGTAAACCAGCAATAGAAATAAATTAAATACTGATACCACTTCCAGCCCTTAAAAATCATATTGTTACCGCCCAACCAAACGCTTTATAGGAATAAACAAAAGAGAAACAACAGCATAAGTCATGATAATAAATGTTAAAGACACCATGAAAAACACAAATCTATCAGCGGTCAGCCATTGTGGTATATAAGTTAGATCTAAATATATCGAATGATAAAAAGATTCCAACAAGTATATAAAAGCTGTCATGATTCCACCTCATAATTTGATATGCCATATATCCTTATGTTATAAGTACTCAATAGAGTATAAGTAGTTCCTATTCGATAAATTGTTTTAGTACCACTTTCATTAACTTTCACGCCAACTCGTATTTGCTCACTACCACTTTCAACATATCGAGAAAATCCAAAAAATCTTGTCATATCTTTAGTATGTACGTATTCATACCATGAAGTACCAATCATTTGCAATCCAACCAAATAATGACCAATAACCTCATAAGGATAAAAGGTTATATTTCCTTCATCAAGCGGATACCAACTTAAAATCTCATAAGCTTGTACTTCTTCATTATAAACAAATCCCAATTCTATGAATCTATCTTCATCACTTACAACAAAATACCCATTATAATTTACAGGCTCAAGCTCATAATAATAAGAAGTATGTTTCACCTCTGTAGCAGTAATTAAGAAAAATGATATCACATAAACAAGCAATATAACCCAAAAGATATTCAATCTATTCACCAATAACACCTCGCAATATATTTACAATTATAGAACCAATAGCAATACTGATAACAAAATCAATAGGAGCAACACCCAGCTGCGGATTAGGTAAAATTAACCATTTGAAAGCCTGGTCCGCCCATGCAGCAAGCTGCATAGCCCAATCATAAAGATTTCGCACAATAATTTCATATTCGCTCATCGTCTGAAACCTCTCGCAAAAGAAACAACAGTAAAAAGCAAGCCGAGAATCAATGGAAAGAACATCAATAGACCAAGAGTAACACCAGGTACAATCTCAATAGCTAGCAACCCAAAAACACCGAAAAAGACATTTTGTATTGAACCCCAAATTGATATATCTTCAGCAGCAAGCTGGCCTGCTTTGAAAGCTTCCTCATAATCAAAACCAGCAGCCTCAAAACCCTCAATAAAGCCAGCTTCTTTACCGTTATTATAAGCGTCACTTAGAAGGTCGAAGAAAAGATCATCATCAGAGATAACAACCCGTTTTAATTCCCATGCAGACGTTATATTATCAGCAGTTATAGCCTGAAGAGTATCACCATACATATCTCGAAAAACAAAATATGTATTTGATTTCACAACATTAAAATTAATCAAAATAGAATAAATATCATAATCCATAGGAACAAGAACATCAGACACATAAAGCTCAAAAGGATTGTCTAATTGAGGCACAACATACAATATATAATCTTTATCAGAATGATAATCTTTCAAATACTGCCAAATGCCATATAGTGGTAAACCTGAAATACCGAAACCACCGTCCTCAAACTTATTGAAAGAAAGCACATCATAAGTGCCACCAGCGTTAACAGCAGTAGTTGATAACACTTTGACACCAGGTGGCAAACTATAAGCTTTTGATTCAATACCAAACACGAACAAACCCAAGAAAAAAGCCGCCAAAGTGACGGCTAATTTTTTAAGTAACTTCATCACATGCGAGCCGCACGCTGGATGAAATTAAACGCCAAGCGTGTAAATGCTACCGCAATCCCAAATACCAATAACCAACCAATAAAAGTCAGTCCAGTCGTAGTGTCATAGAACACAGGAACCATGCCACTAAAAGCTGCAATCAGCCAATCAAGAATAGCTTCGAGCCAAGCCATGACAGCCGTAGAAAAATCATTTGCAATAGTCTGAACTTTTGCAAACATACCAATGTCGAGCAAACGAACAAAAGCCTGCACGATATTGTAGCCAAAACCTAAAACCAATGTCATAACTCACCTTTCAGAAAATCTCGAATCATAGCACCGCCCAATCGTTCCTTTCCCTCAATCTCTACATTGATAACAGAGGAGCCAAGAGGCAGTTGAACAACCAAACGTTCAAACTTTGCAGGCTTACCGTTTCTATCAATGTACTCATCAACTACAAGAACAACATTCAATTTTGGTGTATCATTCATAATAGACCTTTCTAGCTGCCTGCCTCACAGGGTTCAGGACTTACGCTCACCCTCATAATATCACTTTCTAAAAGTTATGTCAAGAGCCATAATATCAGAATATAATGCATAAAAGTCATTCTCTGTAAAAACATCTTCCTCAAGAGCTGCCCAATTACGTGAAAACGTAGGAGGTACACCACCCTTTAGAGAATGATATGCCAACTTTTTAGCATAACGTTTTCTATTAAAATCATCAAGAGCAGTTATCTGTTTTATATTACTAAAACCATGCAACCACACAGGGCAAACCCACAATGGAGTAAATATGCCAACAGCATGAAAATGTAGTCTGCCGTATTTTTTTCCATAATCGACATTCAAAACATAATGAGTACACAAAGAAGCTATATAATCTTTAGCTTTTTTATAATAATATCCAACATCTTTAGAATCATCAGCAAGAGTCAGAGTGAAAAAATAAACCTTATAACCAGAGTGCAACATATCATCTATTCTTCTATACACTCTTTTTCTTCTTGAACGAATAGTCTGCCAGTTTACAAGCTTTTTTTCATTATCCATTATTTTACCAGATCGCTTACGAGCGGTCCACCCTTACGGGTCCTTTCATATATTTCAATCCATAGATCTCATTTTTTTGACCATAAAAAGCGGAGCTTTTCAAGGTTTCAAATAAAAACATGAACATGCTACGACGCTAATCTTCTTTATAAATCCGCGGAGCCTGCTTTGTTATGTTTAAGGAAAGTGAGGAAAGCTAGATATGCGGTGAGACCTTATGAGAGGCTTTCCCTTTTCTAATTGTAACATAACGCCGTCCGTGGATTGCATAAAATCGTGTTAGCGTGTAGCATATTTTTTATTTATTTGAACTCTTTCAAGCGGACTCTTTTTATTTATCCCAACAATGACCTTTATTCCTTTCAATATAACATCAACTAAATCAATAAATACGAGCATACTTAAATAGTATAAACATACAACAACTTACTTCCACGTTTTACCACTTAAAAGCTAAAACGGCCCCCTTTATTTCAAGTATTAAAGGGGGTCGATTATAAGCGTTAGCTTTATATAACCGACCCACCCACCCAAGCTAATGCTTACTGCCAGGTGACTTATAG
>CAYPLH010000130.1:0-4145 GCA_964411505.1 uncultured Clostridiaceae bacterium
CTCAATTTTATGGTATTTATGCGAAAACAAAGGGAAGGTTGTTTCATCTGAAGAATTGTTTGAAGTAGTGTGGGGTGAAAAATTCTTAGATAACAATAATACCGTAATGGCTCACATCGGACGGTTACGTGAGAAGATGAGTGAGCCTGGGAAAAACCCAAAATTCATAAAAACTGTGTGGGGGGTTGGCTATCAAATTGAGTAGAGAAAAAAATAAAATGAAATATCAATTAACTGAAAAATTAATCAAAAGATTATTCGTATCTCTGGTTATTTTTACGTTGTCTTTATTTTTGTTGCTTATCATTTTCTTGTTCTTATATGACTTTATAGATGCAAGCGGCAGTTATTTATCTCAGACGTTCCGGTTTGTTTGGAATAATAAATTTGTTTTATTTGTGTTAACATGGGGGCTCGGAGCGTTAATAATATTTATTTCGTGTTGGATTCAAACATTAAAGTATCTGGACAAAGTTATTTCTGCAACAAAAAACATCTATACTGTGGATGACCAAATCATTGAGCTTCCGTCGGAATTACATGATGTTGAAAAAGATATGAACCTAATAAAGACTAATTTCAAAAGAAGTCAACAGCTTGCAAAAGAAGCAGAACAACGGAAAAATGATTTAGTTGTATATTTAGCCCATGATTTGAAAACACCGCTCACTTCAGTTATTGGTTATCTTACACTGCTACGTGATGAAAGCCAAATTTCGGAAGAGCTGCGGACAAAGTATCTTTCAATATCACTGGAAAAAGCAGAGCGGTTGGAGGACTTGATTAATGAGTTTTTTGAAATTACGCGCTTCAATTTTACTACTTTAAACCTTGACCTCAGCAGTGTTAATTTAACAAGGATGATTGAACAAACCGTATATGAATTTAAGCCGATGCTTTCCGAAAAGGGCTTGCAATACACTATATCGGCAGCTTCTGATATAATGATAAATTGTGATGCGAACAAATTGCAGCGTGTACTGGACAATCTGCTGCGCAATGCAGTAAATTACAGCTTCAGCAGCACTACAATTGAAATATTGGTCATGCAAAACAATGAGGGCGTAAAACTAAAGGTCTTAAATCACGGCAATACAATTGCAAAGGAAAAACTCGATAGGATTTTTGAACAATTCTATCGACTTGATACAGCCAGAACAACCCAAAACGGTGGTGCAGGACTAGGACTTGCTATTGCAAAAGAGATTGTGGAGCTGCACGGAGGTACTATATCGGCATTCAGCGAAAATGAAACGATAATGTTTGAGGTTGCTATTCCTACTCTGTAGGGAAATCGTAAGAATTTCATCACTATTAAAAAGGTTTTCGTTATGATAGAGCGGATAAAGTGCATCCATGTTTCAGGTATATTTTATATATCAAGACATGGATGCTTTTTTATGCTCCTAAATACGGAAAAGGATGATTTTTATTATGAAAATGAAATCAAGAAAATTTTTAATTCCAAGCATTATTTTTCTACTAATGATATTAATAGGTGGCTATACTGTTTGGGATAATCAAAGGGTCGTTGTGGATAATGTAACAATGAGTAATTCTAACTTACCTTCAGATTTTGAAGGGTATCGTATTTTACAAATAACCGATTTGCACGGAAAGAGCTTTGGTGAGAAACAAGGGAAATTGGTTGAACTGATAAAGAAACAAAAGTATGACCTACTGCTTTTTACAGGAGATTATATCACAGATGAAAGTGATGACTTGACTCCGTTGGAAGACCTATTAAAAGGTTTACCTGAGAGCGGTGACAGATACTATATTCTGGGGAACGTAGATGAAGATAACAGTATTACTCCCTTAGTAAGAGGAAATAAGTTTTATGATTTATTTACCAAATACGGAGTGAAGCCATTATATCCGGGGGTTGAAATTACGAGAGGCTATGAATCCATATGGTTAAGAACAAATCCCTATGTAGGTAGATCCGAAATCTATCAGGAAATCCGGAAAGAACTTGTGAACGCAATAGAAACTTTTAATATGAAATATGAAGCGAGTGATGATCCTTTTACTGTTGAGGTATCGCACATACCGACTGAGATTGATTATGAAGACGAATGGATTCATGATTACAGAACGCACATTTTGGGCGAAACGGATGATGAATGGATTAATTGGGATGTGAGTATAAATGGTCATACCCACGGTGGTCAGATTCATTTGCCGTTTATTGGTCCTGTTGCTTCCCCTAATTATGGATTATTCCCTGGCAAAATAAATGTTACGGGAGTCCATGAGAAAAACGGTCATACACAATATGTTGGTTCTGGCTTAGGTGTAAGCGGACCAAAAAATTTACAGTTTAGATTTTTAAACCCACCAGCCATAGGGCTTATCATATTAAGTAAGGCTCAATAAATTAAATAAGGAGATTGGGTAACGATGGTTTTAGAGGTAAAAAACTTAAAAAAATATATACAACACGATTTGGTGGTAACAATAACATATTGGATTTGCTTGAACAATATGAAGCCTATCTCGGACTTTCCGACAGCGGATCATTAAAAAGCAATGATGACTACGGGATCAAAAGTTATGAAAATGATCAGATTGGAATAATGGTTCTAAGTGGAAATAAGGCAGGTCAACCATCATATGTAGTGGCCGTGGAGTAAAAAATCGGCAAAAAAGGTCTGGAGAGGAAGATCGTTATCATGAAATTCAAAAAAAGTAATTTAAGTAGCATTCTAATAGTCTTGATATTAACAATTTCTGCTGGTTTTATAGGATTAACCGGCTGCTCGCAACCAATAACCAATGACCCCATAGAACATCCTGAAACAATATCAGGGACAGTTCCTGAAGCAACACTCCCTATTTCAGCAACGATAAATGTTGTGACTGACCCTTCTCTGGAGAGAATAAAGATCCATATGCACAAATATCAGAGCAAGTATTAGAGGCATATAAACCAGATAAGGATTTATACAACACATTATTTAATGCTATTGATAAAATGGAAACTACGGTAGATGTTTCTGGATTTCCGCTTTCAGTTTCTGAAAAAGCGGCAGTTTGTGATAGTTTGTACGAACAGGTCGGTTTACAGTTCTATTATGTAAACAGAATTAAACTAAGTGAAGATGGTAAATCTGTGTTAATAACTTACATGGAGAAAGGCGAAGAAGCACAAAAAAACAAAGAAATCTTCTATGCAAAATTAGGTCATATAGTCTATAATGTTGCCCCTGAAAATTACTCACCTCTACAAAAGTTATTTTCAGTCTATGATTATATTTCTGTAAATGCTGATTATACTGATGAAATGCAAGATAGTTCAACCTTTACTGCTTATAGCATCTTAATGAAAGGCAAGGGTATTTGCGGGGGTTTCGCAAGTTTAGGATACTATGTTTTAAACCATGTTGGTATTCCAACGAATTATATCAGCAATGAACCTCATGCATGGAATATGGTTAAGTTAGACGGTAAAAATTATCACACTGACATCACTTGGGGAGCCGGCAGTTACGGCAGCAATAGCAATTCACTTAGAACCATATTGATGGATGAAGAACAACGTAACCTCAGCCTGGAAAATAGTGGGTTTGGTGGATATGCAATTATAGAAGGTTTTCCACGAATGAATCCTGTAAAACCTCTACCTGCTACTGACAAAGATTTTAAGGTGTACTATGATTTGTATTTTGAGTATGCTTTAGATATAGAGAATGACAGGGTATATTATTATGATGGTGAAGGAATTAAAAGAATGACCTTGGATGGCAAGGAACTAGAAATAGTTTCACAAATGCCTGCCACTTATTTGATAACTTTTAATGGTACCCTATATTTCATTAATACCGATAACAGACATTTATATAGACTTCAGTCCGGTAAAGAGGCTGAATTACTGGATGATACAATAAAAAATGGTATTCTCTATTTTGACACTGGTGATGGTACGGCAAATGAAAGAACTCTTAATTTAAACCCTTTTGTTCAATCTAATTTTGATATAAATAACAGTAAGCATCAGCAATCACTAACTTTGCCTCGTCAACAAAGCTTTAAGTTTCAAATTACATTTTCAGATAATATGTTCACTGATGTTCTTCCGAGGGAATATCAGGGCAATCGCATAGAAAAATATTGAAAAGCTGAAAAGTCAACGATAACAAGCA
>CAYPLH010000131.1:0-4108 GCA_964411505.1 uncultured Clostridiaceae bacterium
TTCGCTAATGTTTCCTAACATTGCAAAAGTTATATCTCTTTAGCTACCTGTGAACCGTAACTAAAATAGATAAATCACACCGAGGAATTTTCGAAAAGCTTGAAGTAAGTATAAGTAAATAGTAAAATGTGAGTTAGGAATGATTATATACTCATTTGTGAGGAGAGATTTTTTTTGAATAGAAAGAAAAAGGTTGTGGTGCTGTTTGGTGGTCAATCTACTGAGCATGAAGTATCCAGACTGTCAGCGCAATCGGTACTCGAAAACATAGATAGCGATAAGTACGAGATAGCGATGGTAGGAATCACAAGAGATGGAAAGTGGCTTGGTTATGATGGTCCAATTGATAAAATCGGAACAGGTGAATGGGAAGAGACTGCGTGTGGTATGCTTACGAGTTCAAACAAAAAAGCACTTTTGAGTGATGGGAACAATCCCGGGGATTCATTAAAGAATTTAGTGGATATTAATGAAGATGACAGGGAAATTGATGTAGTGTTTCCTGTCCTGCATGGTAGCAATGGAGAAGATGGCACAATTCAGGGATTGTTTGAGCTTGCAGATGTGTCGTATGTAGGCTCGGGGGTGTTAGGTTCAGCTTTGGCTATGGATAAAGCTTATGCAAAAATTATATTTGAAAAGGTAGGAATTCCCAATGCCGCTTTTCTGGTATTTAACAGAAAACAATTATCTGATAATCAGGAAGAAATAATTTCCAAAATAGAAAGTACCTTTGAGTATCCGTGCTTTATAAAGCCTGCTAATGCAGGATCATCAGTAGGTATAACAAAGGCTCACGACAGAAATGAACTTATTGAAGGTCTTTTCTATGCCGCAAGATATGATAAAAAAATACTTATTGAAGAGTTTATCAACGGTAGGGAGATTGAGTGTGCGGTTTTAGGAAATGATGAGCCTATTGCTTCAAAATTAGGTGAGGTTGTACCTTGTAATGAATTTTATGATTATAATGCAAAATATATAGATGACAAGTCGCGAGTTATCATCCCTGCAAATCTTCCTGAAGATACTATAAAGAGGATAAGGGATTATGCTGTTAGGGCATTTGTTGCTCTGGAGTGCGCCGGGATGGCAAGAGTTGATTTTTTTGTTTCCCGGGAAAATGGAGAGGTTTTCATTAATGAAATAAACACACTGCCCGGTTTTACAAAGATAAGTATGTATCCTCAGCTTTGGGAGGCTTCAGGAGTTTCGTATCGGGAGCTTATTAATAAACTAATTGAACTTGCTTTGGAGAGGTATGATGATACTAGGAAAGAAGTTATATATGGGGGAAAATAATGGACAACAGACCGATTGGTGTATTTGATTCAGGGCTTGGCGGTCTCACTGTACTAAAAGAAATTGTTAAGCTTATGCCTAGCGAAAGTATTGTGTACTTTGGTGACTGTGGTCGCATTCCATACGGAACAAAATCAAGAGAAACGGTAATTAAATACTCATTGCAAGATGTCAGATTTCTTATGACACAGGATATCAAAATGGTTGTAATAGCATGTAATACTGCAAGCGCCATGAGTTATAATATGGTAGTGGAAAAGTTTGATATTCCGGTAGTGGAAGTAATTAACCCAGGTGCCATTGCAGCAGTAAGAGAAACTAAAAACAAAAAGGTAGGTATAATAGGTACTTCTGCAACAATCCGAAGCGGAGTATATGAAAAAAACATAAACAAACTTGACAGTACTATAGAAACATTTTCAAAGGCCTGTCCTCTTTTTGTACAGCTGGTGGAGGAAGGATGGTGGGAGAATGATATTGCACTTCGAATTGCCGAAGAATATCTTGCCCCTTTACGAGAAATAGGAATTGATACGCTAGTCCTTGGCTGTACGCATTATCCCCTCTTATTTAATGTTATTTCAAAAGTGATGGGTGACAGTGTGAAGCTGGTTAGTTCGGGTGCGGAAACAGCACGTGTTGTATGCGATGTAATAGGAAAGAATGTTTGTGCTGGGGATTTGGAGGTGCATCCTAATTTTAAGTTTTATACAAGTGACAGCATTGAAAGCTTTGAGAGCTTAGGAAGTGAATTCCTTGGTGAAAAGATACATTCGCCTGAAAAGATTGATATAGAAAAGTATTAAACTTTTTACTAGATCCATCCGATAAAATTAATGTACAGAATTTGTGATTAGGGATGGATAAAACATGAAATTTAGGATATTTGAAATATTCAAAATATCAGTTACGAGGTTGTTAATATTTTTATTGCTTTTAACGCCTCTTTTTGTATACTATGAGGATGCATATTCTCAGGGTGAGTTTGAAGGTGAGTTTGAAAATTTAGGAAGCGACATTTCTGAATTGGATGCTAACAGTGTAGCACGCAGTGTTATTGAAAGTGAAGGTAGCACTGTGGTATATGGTATTGTTGAAGAGAATAATCCTGATTTTGGTTATATAACTTTGTATAGAGAGGATGGCTGGGGAACATCTCCGCAAAATGCACAGATACTCTCAATAGAAAGAACATTCGTGTACTCGGATATCTATTCAATTGAAGTCTTTATAAATCATAAAATTGATTCTGTAAACAATCTTGAAACCGGAGATTCTGTATTTATAAGACTTGATCTTGCAGGAAATATCACTGGAATAAGTGCGGTCAAAAACTATACACATCGATATGGTACACTTCTGACCTTAGATAAGAATTACATTTCAATCGAATATGAAGACGAAACTCATCAGACACTTTCTATTGACAGCAATGTGAAGTTTTATCTTTCAGGCGTCAGGATTGATACCAATACTGTCAAGGATGGAGATAAAATCAGGCTTGTTGTAAATTCTAACCCTAAATCAACCCATGTGCGGGAAATACATATTGAGGATGAAAGATTTAAAATAACTGGTATATACAAAGGTACACTAGCCTATATTGACACAACTTCTGACAAAATTATATTGCGCAATATGGAACAACTAGAAAACGGCAGATGGAAAATTTGCGTACAGAAAGGTTTCAGTGGGATTTTGATCCCGAATGATTGCCGTTTGTATTATGATAATAACCTTATTGATAAGGAATATGCAAATAAGAATCTTAAGGGTATGGAGGTTTATGTGGCGGTCAGAAAAGAATTTGGCGGTGTAGAGAATGCAATGATGATATCCTTTAGAAATTACCGGGATTCAGAGATTTTCTACGATGATATTATCGTAAATAAAAGCCAAAAGGAGATTGAGCTTCTAAATTCTATTAGCAGTATAAAAATGACTCAGGACACTATGGTGATAAAGGATGGAAGATTGACGCATGCCATGAGCATTGCACAACAGGATAAGGCGTATATAGTAGCAAACAGAGACTATGAGTCGGGAAGTTTTACAGCAGGAATTATAGAAATAAAAGAACGCTTTGGAATAAAGGCACTTAGGGTTTACAGAGGAAGAATTATTGATATAAAAGCAAATAGAAATGTGACGCTAGAATCTTGGTCGCAGTTTAATGGTCTAAGATGGACATACAACAATACTCCAAAGACATTTGATATTACCTATGACACAAGGATAGTAGGAGCTGATGGTGTAATCAACAACAGAAGTTTTATTGATTTTGGTCAAAATAGTTTCAGGGATACTTCGGTTTATATTATATCAAAAGATGAAAAGGCTTTGGTAATCAGTACTGCCCCATATGGAAATCAGTTTTCAAGCGGGGAAATATACCAGCTTATTTTTGATGATTCACGTCAAATTACTGGATTTATGCTTATGGATACTGCTAATTATGATATTGAGAAATATGAGTGGAATTCAAGTACGGATTTGGAAGTTAATCTTCTAAGCAACAGTATATTGATAAAAAATGATGAGATAATAAAGCCTTCTGACCTTATGGTGGGAGATAGGATTGGAATATTGAAAAAAGATACATCTGATACAGAAGATGCTTATATTGTAATTGTGGATTAATACTGTTTTTTGCTGTGGTGTTATATGGAAGTAATGATTCTATACAAAAGTAGGCTTGCGAAATTCACTAGGAGCTTTGTGTGTTTCATGAAATTATTTACAATAATTAAAGAGGCTAGTAACAGTCGAAAGTTTTTTATAAAAATTTGTAAAATAATATAAATAT
>CAYPLH010000132.1:0-3972 GCA_964411505.1 uncultured Clostridiaceae bacterium
TCCCCTTTGCAATCCCCATTGTCTAGGAAAGTATACTTTCCTAGACAATGAAAAAACGTATTAGTTCAACTTACTTTTTACAGAATAATCATTTTAGTTATTTCTGGTTACTATATACCCTACAAGGCTTTCCAGAAATTTTGAATCAAGTTTTATCTTTTGTATACTTTTTTGAGCATCTTTAGCTGTTTTTGCTAAGATTTCTTCTGCTTTACTAATTCCATATAGGGTCACAAATGTTTGCTTTTTTTTTGCTGCATCGTTACCAGTAAGCTTACCCATGTCATTAAAATTGCCTTTAAGATCAAGAATATCATCTTTAATTTGAAATGCAAGACCTACTTTTTCAGCATATTGCTCAAGTAAATTAAATTCTTTTGTCGTCGCATTGCATAAAGCTGCTGCAGATAATATTGGAGCTTTTATCAAAGCAGCTGTTTTTTTACTATGCATATAGCTCAATAACTCCGGAGAAATTATTTTATCTTCAGATTCAATATCTACAACCTGTCCACCCACCATCCCACTAGCTCCTGAAAGATTGCTTATTATAGCCATTGCCCTTATCTTGCGGTCTAAATAAGTATTATTTTTCAGAGCATCCTCATGCATAATTTCATATGCATAATTGAGTAGTGCATCACCTGCAAGTATTGCAGTAGCTTCACCAAAGACTTTGTGGTTGGTTAGCTTTCCCCTTCTGTAGTCATCATTATCCATAGCTGGTAAATCATCATGTATTAGTGAATATGTGTGAATCATTTCTATTGCACAAGCATAAGGCAGAGCAATTCTATAATCTTCATCAAACAATTCACATACTGCAAGTGATAGGACAGGTCTAAGTCGCTTTCCTCCAGCTGATAGACTATATTTCATTGCTTTGTATAAATTTTGCTGAGGACAGTCGTATTCTTGCAAAAAATCCTCCAAAGCTAAATTAACAGCGCCTGCCAGCTGACTGTATTTATGTTCAAAGCTCATTAGCTTCCTCCGGTAAAAATGGTTTTTCAATTACGCCATTTTTCTCATCTTCAATCAGAATTGTAACCTTTTTTTCGACTTCATCCAGTTTTTTGCTACAAAACTTTGAAAGCTCAATGCCCTTTTGAAACACATTCACCAGTTCATCAAGCGGAAGTTCTCCTCTTTCAAGCTGTTCAACTATTTTTTCCAGATCCTTTATAGCATCTTCAAATTTAATATTATTATTTACACTTACCATGGTAACCTCCCTTAAAGCTTTAATTTGCTATCCCTAATTATCGGTATTTACGACAGTACAGTTAATTTTACCATCTGTAACGCTTATTTCAACTGAATCACCTATGTGAGCATCCTTAACTGATTTAAGAACGATACCATTTTCTATATTCCTTACAATACTGTAGCCTCTTGACATAATAGCAAGAGGACTTAGAGTATCAAGCTTTCCTATCAAAGCATAAAGATTTGAGCTTATTCTTTCTTTATTCAAAACCAATGCTTTGCGCATGTATTTGTAAAGCATATCCAATCTCATGCGCTCTTGATATATCCTCTCATAAGGTTGCTTAAAAACATGGCTGTTTAAAAGTATATCTAGCTTTTTATACTTAAAATCAACCTGCTTATTGACAGAATTTCTTAGCCTAATATTTAAGCTCTCAATTTTATGTATTAACATATTTTTTTCAGGCAAAACCAGCTCTGCTGCTGCTGAAGGCGTAGGTGCTCTCAAATCTGCCACAAAATCAGATATTGTATAATCGGTCTCATGACCAACAGCAGAAATAATCGGGATTTTTGATTCAAAAATGCTTCGAGCTACAATTTCTTCATTAAAAGCCCAAAGCTCTTCTATAGAACCTCCTCCCCTAGCAATTATAATAACATCAACGCCTCCTACTTCGTTGAATTTTCTTATACCGTTTGCTATTTGGCTAGCTGCAAGCTTCCCTTGAACTGCAACAGGCAATACTTTAAGATCAAAATTATAAAATCGCCTAGTGAGAACATTTATAATATCCTTTATTACAGCTCCTGTAGATGAAGTAACCACACCAATAGCTCTTGGAAGGTAAGGGACTTTTTTCTTTGCAGAGATTTCAAAAAGACCTTCGGCTTCCAGCTTTCTTTTCAACTGCTCAAATGCCAGGTATAAATTTCCAACGCCATCTGGGATCATTTCCTCAGCATAAAGCTGATACTGACCGTCTCTTTCAAATACCGAAAGATAACCTCTGATAATAACCTTCATACCGTTTTCGGGTGAAAAATTAAGATTAGAATTTCTGCTTCTAAACATAACACACTTTAAAATCGAAGCTTCGTCCTTTATTGTGAAATACATATGACCTGAATAATGCGACTTATAATTAGATATTTCACCTTTTATCCATAAATTTGAAAGCAATAAATCTTTTGTGATTATGTTCCTGACATACTTATTTATCTCTGAAACACTATATATTTTGTACATAAATCCACCTTTATAGTTTGTGATCCTTTTGAGGTAAATCAACCAACTGGGCTATTTTCCCTAATACACCATTAATAAATGCACCCGCATCCTGACCACTGAATTTTTTAGCAAGCTCAATAGCTTCATTTATTGAAACATTCATTGGGATATCTTCACGAAATAACATTTCATATATACTAAGCCTCAATATTGCTAAATCAACACGAGATATTCGACCTATTTTCCAACCTTTTGAACAGCCTGCAATTTTATTATCAATTAAACTCTGATTATTGAAAACTCCATTGACTACATCTAAAATGAACACCTTGTCCTTACTGTTAAAATCATTATTTTGCAAGACAGAACTAATTTGCTCATCTCTATCTTCCTTTTGTATCTCCAGCTGGTAAATAAGCTTCATAGCCTCTTCTCTGGATGCTTTTCTACCCATTTTGGTAAAACCTCCATTTTTTAGGATTTGCCCATTAAAATCACACACCGTATAAAAACTAGGGCTGCAATATCATCTGTATGTACCCGGCGGTAATATTCTGTCCAGGAGGTTCTTCAAATAGTCTTTGTTCTCGGACAATTTTGTTCCGATAAAATAACCAATACCCATGCATATTGCAATAAATGCAACCCTGAAAACACCAAGCAGCAATACTGCTACAGCAACTAACAAGCCTGCGGCTGCTCCGTCGATTCCTCCGCGATAGGATAAATAAAACTGCAATAATCTTTCCTTGAACACTCTTACTCCCTCCATGACCTGCACTAAAAAAAATCACTCAACCCTAGATCTGTAACCCGTATAGACACTATCAATAGCCACAGAAACATTACTTACTATGATACCCGCTGTTGATTCTACTGATTGTTTAACCCTTTTTTGAATCTCTTCCGAAAGTGATGGAATATTTACATCTGGCAATAAAACTACCTTTAACTCTATAGTTACGCCTTCATCTGTTTTTGAAGTATCTGTTTTGATATCTTTTATACCGGCAATTTTTCTTGTAACAGCTAACGCAATATTTTCGATAGTCTCAAGCGATATTTTAATTTCTCCTATGTTGGTAGACCTACTTATGGCCTTTTTCTCTTTATATTTCCTAATTCCTGAAAATAGAAATATCAAACTTATTGAGAGAAATAAAAATGCAACCACAAATATTATGAAGTTAGCATACGGTATGTCAACAACATAAAAAATATAGTCCACAATTGTAACAAGAACTGACGGCCATAAAGCAATAATCATAACTATAAGCGCAATTAAAGTAAGACAAACTGCATAAACAGTTAGTAAAATTCTAAATGAAATATTCAAGTTGCCACCTTCTTTCATGAAATAATAATCATACTATCATCATAGTAAATTATACCTCCAAATACAAAAAAAATAAACCCATAAGGTTAAATTTGTAATACATATTTAACTTTGAGTTGCTATTTCAAATTAAAAACCAAAAAAGGTGGCTTCGCCACTTTTTTTCGCTAGGGAACCTTATGGTTCCCTTCGA
>CAYPLH010000133.1:0-3903 GCA_964411505.1 uncultured Clostridiaceae bacterium
AAAGAATATCGGGCGTTTATGATAAATTAAACACCCTTTATAATTGCACCATTTTATGATAAAGTATTATAGGATGAACATATTAAAATGTGAACAAATTTTCAAGGGAGGCAGAAATTAGATGAAATTATCAATCACAATGATTAGCTATGAGGACTTAGCAAAACAGGGAAAAATGACTGTTGCGGAGTTTATTGAAACCTGCGCTGGACTTGGAGTTGATGCGGTAGATATTCTTGAATATTTTTGGTATGACAAGGAAAAAGAAGTTAAAGAGATTCCTAGTTTGTTAAAGGCTAAGGGTTTGGAGATAGGGGCATTTTGTGTAGGAAATAATTTTATAGTACCCAAAGAAGATAGAGTGAAGCAAATTGAGTATGTGAAAGAAGGTATAAGAACTGCTGTAAAACTTGGAGCAGATAAACTAAGAATATTTGGTGGTTCAAGGGATATACCCGAAGGTATTAATAAGGACGAGAGGCTTGATATAATCATTGACTGTATAGGGCAGATCATTGGATATACAAAGGAAAACGGCGTGAGACTGGTTATTGAAAATCATGGTGGTATTCCTGTAACAAGTTCTCAAATGCTTACGCTTTTGAATGCCATAGATTCTCCTTGGCTAAAAGTGAATTTTGATATTGGCAACTTTTTGAGCGCTGGTGGGCAGGATCCTATCGAGGCAGCAAAAGAACTATATACCCATGTGGATTTTATTCATGCCAAAGACCTAATCAAATTGGATAATGGTAGCTTTCAGTCATGTATAACTGGTCAGGGCATAATTCCGGTAAAAGAGACAATTGAGTTCTTCCATGAGAAAGGATACAATGGGTATATCTCTTTAGAATATGAAGCTTGGAAGACAACTGAATCTACCAAAGGTGTTAAACCAAGCATTGACTACCTTAAGAGTATTATTAAGGAGCTTGGATAAATTCAGACTGGCTATTTAGAAAGTATAACGACGGATGGATAATGATTTTTTTACAAATACATTAAAAAGCATAAATGTTCCTGTAAAGAGTATAGAACAGTTTTCCCCACTGGTTTTAGCCTATGTGGGGGATGCTGTTTTTGAGCTTTATGTACGTACGCACCTTGTGTCTTTTGGGAATACGTCTGTTCATAAGCTTCACATGCGCTCTATAAGCTATGTAAAAGCGCATACACAGGCTTTTATTGCACATGAAATATCAGAGCTGCTTTCTGATGAAGAAAAGGATGTTATAAGAAGAGGCAGAAATGCTAAATCTGCTACTGTTCCCAAAAACGCTGATGTAGGGGAATACAGATATGCAACAGGTTTTGAATCATTAATAGGTTATCTTTACTTAAAGATGGAATATGACAGGCTTAAAAGGATTTTAGAATTAGCTTTAAGCTGTGCGGATACAATAGCTCACTCATGATATACAAAAAGAGGTTGAATTTTTTGTTGCTTAATATTACTGCTGACAGCGTAAGGAGCAGGATTATTTGTGTGTGCTTAAAAAAGATCGTGCTTCGCAGTCTTGTGAGTTCATGCATGAACAAGTGGTGATCTTTTTTAAAAAAGTATAAACTGAGGGTTATAGTATGTGAGGAATAAATATAAAGGATTGACTAAGAGTGGAAGATAGGAAAAAGAAAGCTAGACAAAATTTTAAGAATATTAACCCAGAGAAAATAGAGGATTATGATTTTTCTAAGATTGAAGGGCGAAATCCTGTAATTGAGGCATTAAAATCAGGTAGAACAATAAACAAAATCTTCCTTGCAAAGGGCGACAAAGAAGGCTCAATTAAGTATATTATGGCTCTTGCAAAGGAGGCCGGGGTTGTAGTTCAAGAGGTAGATAGGGCAAAGCTTGACAAAATGTCTACAACTCATGCTCACCAAGGCGTTATTGCCGATGTTGCTGCAGCAGATTATGTGGAATTAGATGATATATTAAATATAGCGAGGCAAAAGGAAGAACCACCTTTTATAGTACTTCTCGATGGAATTACTGATGCTGGCAACTTGGGCTCAATTTTAAGAACTGCTGATGCAGTAGGAGCACATGGTGTTGTGATACCGAAAAGACGAGCTGTTGGGTTAAATGCAGTAGTTTCCAAAGCTTCTGCTGGTGCAATAGAATATGTACCTGTAGCTCGTGTCGTTAACATGGCTCAGACCGTTGAGACACTTAAGGAAAAAGGGATATGGGTAACTGGCACTGATTCTATAGGGGAAAAGCCTTTTTATGAATCTGATTTTTCGGGTTCTGTTGCATTGGTTATTGGCAGCGAAGGAGAAGGTATGAGCAGGCTGGTAAGGGAAAAATGCGATTTTGTTGTTAATATTCCCATGAAAGGCAAAATCTCTTCGTTAAATGCAGCAGTTGCAGGAGCTATTGTAATGTATGAAATATCGAAGCAAAGGGGAATAGCTTAAGAATACTTGATAGAGTACCTTGTTATAGACGCTTACAATATAATAAATGCATGGAGAGATATCTTCAATCCGGAATATGAACCATTGGAGGATTCCAGAGAAAAACTACTTAACATTTTATCTAACTACCAAGGATACAAAAAAAACAATATTATAGTGGTTTTTGATGCTCATAGTGTAAAAGGGCGGCAGGATAAAATGGAGTCTTTTGATAATATTAAAATAGTATTCACAAAAGAGAATGAAACTGCCGATTCATATATTGAAAGACTGGTGTACATCCTTAGTAAGGATAAACAGAATGTGGTAAGAGTTGCAACCCTAGATTATCTGGAGCAAACGACAGTTCTAAACATTGGTGGTGTAAGGTTGACTCCAAATGAGCTTAGGAAGGAAATTGAACATATATCAAAAGTAAATAAAGCCAAGGGAGAAGCTAAGAAAACCTTTAAGAATACTATTGACTCTAAGTTGGATCCTGACGTTATTGAAAGGCTTGAAAAAATCCGCAGAGGAAAGCCATAGGATTACATATTACGCACTAGGAACTTACTATATTGACATTAATTATTTTATATTACTTTATTAGTGAAGGTTATGTAAATAGCTGATTTACTTGACATAATTATATGTGATAATTTATAATTAGACATAAGGGGACAAACACATAAATAAAGAAAAAACTTACTTTATAGGGGGACATTATGTCGGGGTATAATGCATATGCTGAGACACAAGAATTATTTGCCTCAATGCCTGATGATGATGTAATCATGGAGGCAAAAGCCGGCAGCAGTGATGCCTTAGAGTATTTAATAAACAAGTACAAAAATTTCGTCAGGTCAAAAGCTCGATCTTATTTCTTAATTGGTGCTGATAGAGAAGACATAATACAAGAGGGAATGATAGGATTATGTAAAGCTGTTCGAGATTATAAACCGGACAAGCTTTCGTCCTTCAAAGCATTTGCCGAGTTGTGTATAACGCGGCAGATTATTACTGCAATAAAAACAGCAACACGCCAAAAGCATATTCCTCTAAATTCCTATGTGTCTCTTAACAAACCGCTCTATGATGATGAATCTGACAGAACTTTGATAGATATCCTATGTCATAGTTCAATAACAGATCCGGAACAGATGATAATAAACCGTGAAGAGTTTTCCGGTATTGAACTTAAAATGGAACAAATATTGAGCGAACTTGAATGGGAAGTTCTGACGCTATACTTAGAAGGCAGATCTTATCAGGAAATTTCTGAAGAGCTGGATAGACAAGTAAAATCTATTGATAACGCTCTGCAGCGGGTAAAAAGAAAGCTTGAAAAGCATTTAGAAGAAGTAAGGGCATGAAAACGCAGCAAGAAAGATAATGTATTACAACTTCTCAAAGGTGAGAGTTTTTGCAAATAATTTTGTTGGTTTTGTTGGTTAGAAATGTTGCTTGCAAAAGTAAACAATAGCGCATAAACTGTAACAGATG
>CAYPLH010000134.1:0-3897 GCA_964411505.1 uncultured Clostridiaceae bacterium
CACCTGATTGGTATAGGTATCCACGATATACTTCGTGTCATTCCTCAAGACCCTGTAGAGTTCATGGAAATATC
This sequence comes from uncultured Clostridiaceae bacterium, assembly GCA_964411505.1. Taxonomy (GTDB): domain Bacteria; phylum Bacillota; class Clostridia; order CAYPLH01; family DUMO01; genus CAYPLH01. The sequence continues at coordinate 75 of CAYPLH010000134.1, forward strand.
AAGAGCGCTTTCAATATGATAGAAGGGACCAGACCTTTAATGGACCTCGCAGATTCTTCTCATACATAAACAAAAGACTGTGGCGCAAAGCGTATTCCAAAATCAGCAAGCGACAATGGATTGTTATACTTTTTCACCTTATCCAGCCGATATGCTACTGCAATTTCTTTGTCCTGGTAATATTTATCATAAAATGTTTTTGATACTCCTGCAAATGCCGAAGTCAGCTCCCATACCTGTTCAGGGAAATCCACTATTACATCGATCACGTCTGCTTCGCCGACCACCTTCATAATAGGAGAAGTGGCATATATAATAATTTTATCAACATCAGGACGGCAGCGTACTTTTCTGAATTCAAATTTTTTATTCCCATTCATTATGTTTTCTACATGCTCCGGATTAATCGATAATAACATTTTGCACATCTACATCACCCATTTCTAGTATTTTAATAAACTGCTCTTTTGTATATTCTATATTATAAGGGTGGTCTTCAAATAATCCATGATTTTTCAAATCCTTATGTATCACATTGTGCCCTTTCCCAAAGAAGCCATTATAAACCAATTCTAGCATCACCACATTATCCTGACCATATATACTAGTCAATTCTTCCGGTGAAAAAATAGTTTTATTGCCCGCATTATCAATAAATTCTGAAACACTCACGGTTGCATTGCCATGGCTTTTTATAACATCCACCTTGGTTACTGTGCAATAAGAAGTCACTGCAGATCTATAGGTCTTCCCAGTTTGTCCCTCGAAGATGCGGTAAATAAATACTGGCTCTCCGACTGTATATTGCATGGCTGTGTATGGCGTCCCAATAAAAACTTTTGTTATGCCATTCCCGGCAGTCTCCTCTTCCATTTCTCTTCTTCTACCCTTTAATTCAGAGTAAGGAAAGAGTCTATCATGAAACCTTTCGTATATGGGAATCAATCCTGCTTTTGAAAAGTTCGGACGGACAAACGGAAATGCTGTATAAGGATCCTTGTAATCTATTGCATTTCGGCTTTTTAAGTAGACTTGCTCGCCCCGCTTATTTATACCTATGCATTTAAATCCAAATCGGTCAAAAAGATTAGTTAGCTCCGTATGCCGCTCAAACACTGTGACGTATATATCATCCACTTTATCATCTTTCCACTTCCAAAGCGAAACACCCAGAGCACCCTCTCCAAGCCGTAAACCCCTGAACCGCTCTGCTAATCGCAAGGTACCGATCTTAATACGAGGTATTGCAGGCAAAGTTTTATCAACCAGTTCGATAGCTTCATTTTCTCTTTTTAGATATACAAAAGCTCCGACACCTTGCTCATCATGAAATACCAGCGCATATTCATCAGCATCACTTTTTCGTTTAAACCAATTCGGGAATTCTGTATAGTCTGCTTTAAGCGAGTCAAAGAAAGAATCTTCCAAATTAACTTCTGAGAACTTGCACCATTGGAATTTACCAGGCATTTTATTACCTCCTCACCTATTAAAAATAGCAACGAATTGTTTTTCCCAATAGTAGTCAGGTTATATGGTCCAAGTTACTTGATATAACGGGTTTGCCTGCAAGTTCCGCTAGCTTATCAGTACGGGCATTGTTAATATTTGTCATATCTATAGTACATTCAAACATACGTTCTTGTCAAGGGTCGGTTTATTTTCTCCCCCGCTATCCGGCTATTGCTTTTTGGAGCATCTGAGAATATCCTTTGCTCATCTGTTTGGTGTCCCACACCACTAGTAGTAAATTTCATAAAAATAGTATCGACTAAGTACTCAAACTATGCGCTAAAACCCGCCTGGCCCCTCAAAAGGATAAGTTAACTTGACCACTTAGTTCGCACTAACTCTCCAATCTCGATATCCCGGCGTAGATATGATAATTAAGTGCTTTATTCTGTACATACCGTTCAGTAAGTTTCGGCATATTAGTACTCCTGCATCATTCGCCCATCATTTTCTTTATTTAATCAAGATAACAAGGATGAATTATATCGCGGGCACTTCCGCTCTAGGAATTAACGAAGTACCTCGCTTGCAGCTCTGTCGAATCACGCATATGCTGCAATGTGGTGAAGCTGTGCAAACCTCACCGAATCCATCCGCACAGAAGCTCCAAATCAGATTGTCAACTTCTCTTTTCGTTAAGCCTGTTTCTTCCGAAAGATCATTTACCTGTTTTGTTACTTCATCTGCGGAAGCAAAACCGGAGCTACCCGTTCCCATCCTATCTTTACTAAGAAATCTGCGAAGATGCGTGTCTGGTTTTGCACCATCAATGCCAAGATTTCGCAGGTATTCCCACACAAGGGCATTGCCAAGCATACGTAGTTTGTACGGTGAATCGGCTTTAGAAAACCGCTGAACAATCTCATGTGCCGGAGCCGATGTGACAAAAGCATCAACGCTGCCATATTCTGAGGCAATTTTCTCAAAAACGGTGATGTTGTGGTGCAAAGCCTCCATTTGGGCCTTAGTGCTTCTGTTCCCGCACTTCAACGCAAACAAGCCATTATAGAAATGTTCTGCCGACGCTCTATTAATTTTCTCGATATCGTAGTCAAAAAACAACTTATCGATTTCCGGCAAATGCGGCTCAATCAAGCGCCACTTCGTTTGTGCTGTCAAGAGTGAATGCACAAGCCCCTTTATATGATCAGAGGTCGAAAATATTCTGCCTGCTTTTCTCTCTTCAATCGAAAATAATAAAAATGAATTATATTGCGGACACTTCCGCTTTAGGAAACTACGGATTTTGAAGAGGTAATGTACATCCTTCTTCTCTTTATTACCCCATACATATTCCTGGTTATACTTCTCGGCTATTAGGTCGCACAGTTTAGCTAAATATGTAAGGTTGCACTGATATACCACTTCAGGAGATGGGCATACAATTACCTTGGGATCATCTTTATGTTCTTCAAAAAAGAGAATTGCTGCTAGCAACCCATCACGAATAGGCAGAAGTTCCTTATATGATTCATCGCTATGGTATTCAAGAAATCCTTGCGGGCTAACCATCATTGCATTTTACCTCCATGTTAGTTACTATAGCAATTTATTTCAGCCAGATCATCACCATGTTGTCGATGCCTATATCGGATATGTCGCAGAGGACGTTTCCCTTTAAATAGATCTTAAAGTCCAAAGCATCCAAGGTGCAATACGCAACTTATTGACACCCACTTTTCGACTTTCTTCTCTTATGTAATGCATGCAGGAATAAGTACCGCAAAATAGTGCATATCCTATTACAGAGAGACGACCCAATATTTTCTTTCTACACCGAAACTTCCGCGTTCATTTGCAATAAAACCCAATGTTTCACAATAATCTCTATAAGCTTTATCGAGATCGGAATTCGTTTCGGGCTTCATTCCCAAAACTACAGAAATAGCAGCATTGGTAACCCTTCCGTCTCTACGATTGTTGTTTTGATGAGCATTCATACTGTTCCCAAAGTAGCCAATAAATCTACTTGGATAGAATTTGTATGTACCATTTTCCGGAAGCGCCACAAAGCAAATTCCTCTTTTTATTAGATTTAATGCAAAGCTATATTCCGGATCCGTTTTTCCATTCAAGTATTTATCCAATAGTTGCATGTTTGCCTTTAATTCATTAATATTTGTAATCGTCCTCATACCAATTAACTTCCCATGCACGACCTTTTTATTTTTCATGGCAACCCCCACCTTAAATACAACACTCTAGCTATTCGGTATCTGGTACCGCAATCAATGAATGGTTTTCATAATATTATCGAGCAATGGCCTAAAGGCATTTATCAATGCGGCCATATTGCTTGCAAGCCAGTCAA
>CAYPLH010000135.1:0-3670 GCA_964411505.1 uncultured Clostridiaceae bacterium
GGACATGTGACTAATATAATGACACATAATCATAATTATGGTGAGCAAATGGCCAGGGCAGGATTTTTAACTATTGTTCCGGGAGCTAGGGTATATGGTGAAAAAAGTGATGGACGTGATCCTTTCCCGGGTCGTGACACTTGCAATGTAAACTATATGAAAGGTTCAATTATTGGAATATATACCTTAACTTTAAATGTATGGGACTCTATGCGTTGTATAGACTACCTTGAAACTAGACCAGAAGTAGATTCAGGAAGAATTGGAATGATGGGCTTAAGTGGTGGAGGTACAAATACCACTTTTACAAGTGCTTTGGATAAGAGAATTAAAGCGGCAGACATAATGGGATATATTAATCCTTGGAAAGGATTTTGTATAGAAAGGGCAAATTGCTGTGGGTCGCAAATTGTCCCTAACATATATAAATACTTTGATACAGATGAAATTGCAGGTTTAATTGCACCAAGACCGCTTTTGTTAGAAATGGGAATATTCGATAATTGTTTTTATATACAGGATCTATTAAAGGGATATGAAGGTGTTAAAGAAATATACAAAGCTGCAGGCGTTGAGGAGTATCTTTGGGCTGATATTTTCCCTGGGCAGCATTCGTTTGGTGGGAATAAAGCATTTGAGTTTTTTAAGAAACACTTGTAAATGTTCAGATTAAGGATAGATAAAAAGGAATGACTGTCTTAAAAGAAACGCCTGATGAATATACAATATCTATACTGTAAAATAATACTGAAGTTGTAGTATATTCTGATAGAAGCAGAAATTCGTATTGATAGTTACTATTCCTACGAACTTTACAGTTAATTTGGTAGCTACTTAACACTTGCTCTTTGGGTAAAGGAGGCTCATAATGGTAAATAATAAGTTTATAGTTAATTTTCATGAACATCCTCGAAATACTGTGTTAGAAGATAATAGACAATGGGGTGTAGATTATACCGTGCTCCTAACAGTAGGGCGCAAAGATTCATTAAGAGGAAGACAAATTGCACATAACAACCCTGATAAATGTGTTTCTTTTCACTGGGTAGAAGTAGAAAATGATATAAATCATGAAATACACAGGTTAAAAATGGCGGTAAACAATTGGGGAATAAAAGGAGTAAAATTCCAGCCACTAGATCAACATGTGTATATGAATGATAAAAGGCTCTATCCCATCTATGAAGTATGCGAAGAACTAGATCTTTTGATTACATGGCATACAGGGATGGTGGATCTTGGGCAAAATACTTACGAGTTAAATGTCCCCTTATTGGTTAAATATTGTGATCCTATCTATATTGATGAAGTCGCTATAGATTTTCCAGATTTAAAATTTATCATTGCCCATTTAGGTGGAAACTTCATTTACACAGCGACTCTTTTGGCGTCAAAGCACAGAAATGTTTATCTTGATACAGCGTTTTTAGGATATTTTGCTCCAAGATTTTTTCCTCCAACGACACCTTCTGCTCTTATTACTCATGCAGTGAACATATCTGGTGAAGATAAGATTCTTTATGGAGGAGAAGGGGTTATGCCCGAAGATGTTTTGAATGCAGAGATTTCTGAGCAAGCAAAAGATATGATATTAAGTGGAAATGCTATCAAACTACTTGGATTAAAGGATAAAATTAAAACAGAAGAATGAAGTTCACTTTGTAAAAGCCTTTAAATTTTTGAAACTACAATTTTAAATATGAGGAGTAGAAAAAAATGAAAAAAATCAAAGTTGCAATTATAGGGCAGGGAAGAAGTGGAAGAAGTATACATGGCAGGTATTTTCTAAGCGGGCAGGAGAAATACCAGGTTGTTGCAGTAGCAGATCAATTGGAAAAGCGTCGTAAAACTGCTGGGGAACTATTCGGATGTGATACTTATGAGGACTATCACAGTTTACTCAAACGAGATGACATTGATTTGGTTGTGAATGCCAGCTACAGTCAACAGCATGTACCAATTACGCTTGACCTTTTAAATAGCAGATTTAATGTTTTGTGTGAAAAACCATTAGCTCGCACAGTGGAAGAAGTTGACATGCTTATTAAAGCTTCGGAAGAATCAGAGAAATTACTGACTGTTTTTCAACAGTCACGATTTGCGCCATATTTTAAGCAAGTCAGAAAAGTAATTGATTTAGGTGTTTTGGGACGTATCATACAAATAAGTGTATCATTTAATGGTTTTAGCAGAAGGTGGGATTGGCAGACTTTTCAGGAAAATTATGCAGGTAGTCTTTTGAATACCGGACCGCATCCACTGGATCAGGCCCTTCAGCTTTTTGGCACTGACATTATGCCGCAAGTTAAGTGTATTATGGACAGGGTAAATACATTTGGGGATGCAGAAGATTATGTAAAAATAATTTTGACAGGTAAGGGAAGACCTGTGATTGATCTGGAGATATCGAGCTGCTGTGCTTACCCCTGTTTCACATATAATATTCAAGGATCAAGAGGAGGTTTTAAGGGAACAATGACACAGGCTGATTGGAAATATTTCAAAGCTGATGAAGCCCCAAATCAGAAGCTTTTTAGGCAGCCATTGGAAACAGAGGATGGTACACCTGCTTATTGCAAAGAGACGCTTACCTGGTATGAAGACAGCTGGAAAGTACCCGAGGAGCAAAGCGATATGGTGCTGACAATGACAGGAGAATATTATGATATGCTCTATAGAACACTGACAGAAGGTACTCCCTTGGAGGTAACACTTGAGGAGGTGCGTCAGCAAATCGCAGTAATAGAAGAGTGCCACAAGCAAAATCCACTATCAGTACTTAACAAACAGCAAAAAATAGCAGATAACAAATAGTGTGAAGAAGTAAAGCGTAAAATGTTTTTTTAAGGGGAGAGATGATAAGAATGAAGAAGTACGCAATCGTAGGAGCTAGTAGTAGAGGAATGCATATGTATGCTTTACCTATAGCTCAGAATTATAAGGATGATGCAAAACTTGTCGGAGTTTATGACCCTAACTGGAAAAGAGCTGAGCTTATGAAAAGAAAGGCAGGGAATGATTTCCCTGTATATAAAAGTTTTGATGAGATGATTGAAAATTCTAAACCAGATGCAGTTATTGTTACTACAGTTGACCGGTACCATCACGAGTATATAATTAAAGCACTAGAAGCCGGTTGTACAGCAATAACTGAAAAGCCAATGACTATTGATGCAAAAAAGTGCAATGCAATATTGGAAGCAGAAAAAAGAACAGGGCAAAAAGTAAGGGTAACTTTTAATGCACGATGTTCACCACTATCTACTAAAATAAAGGAAATTGTAAGTCAAGGAACTATTGGTGATGTTTACAGTGTACATTTTGAATGGTTTTTAGATACTGTACATGGAGCGGATTATTTTAGAAGATGGCACAGAAGGCTTGAAAACTCAGGAGGACTGCTGATACATAAATCTACTCACCATTTTGACATGGTTAACTGGTTTATTGATCAGGAGCCTGAAATAATCAATGCTTATGGAGCTTTAAACTTTTATGGTCCAACCAGGGATGAAAGAAGTGAGCGCTGCTTGACTTGCGAATATAAGGACACATGCAGTTTTTATCTCGACATAAACCAGCCTAAATATAAGGAACTGTATCTTGATTGTGAGGATGTGGATGGATATTTCAGGGACAGATGTGTGTTTGCAGAGGAGATTGATATTTG
>CAYPLH010000136.1:0-3541 GCA_964411505.1 uncultured Clostridiaceae bacterium
TCATTGTTTTGTCGGGAGCTCGAAGCTCGCCATTTCAATGGCGATGTAGTTCACATTCATTGCAGAAGTAATATGAAGAATTACTCTCGCTTATTCAAGAATAACTTTTTACTCAATGTAAGATATACAGAAATAAGCTTAATGATTCGAACCGTTCAAAAGGAAAAAGAACGGATTACCTATCGTGGCATTTGTTTCTATCATATCCTCACCTCATAATTGCAATATAGTGTATTATATGGTGAAAATCAAGCAAAGGTTGATAAGTCCGGCAAGGTCCTCGCGCTCCTTAGCAATCTCTTTAACATAATCGTAATAGGTGCCAGAGTAGCCGAAGCTGGTCGCATAGCTTGCCGGATCGGCGACTGCCTGAGCCACCATTTCTTCTGTATCTTCATAAAACAAGCTGCGTCCATTATCATAAAGTGGATAAAAAGATTCGCTTTGTCCGCTTATTTTAATTGCAATGTTAGACAAATGGCGGTCATCCTGCCGCGTAATAAAGTCAAGCATTATCATCCGGGCGATATCGTCTTTGTATTGCGGACGAACAGAAATTAGATTTTGGTATTCGTTATCTGAACGAGCACCGTCAAACAATCGCCGAAAATGGAGGATATATTCCTTTGAATAATCATACAAAAAGACAGAAAATACGGTATCTTTATCAATATGATAGGCAGGGCAGCAGGAAACTCCTAATTTTTGTGCCAACAAATATATCAATATGTATTATTCCGAACGGAAAAATTTATTTTGCACATTTAGGGCAATGTTTGATGTACAATATGTCTATAAAAGGAGGCATCGAAATGAAAAAACATAATTCACATGACAAAAGAATAGTAGCGCAACGCCATAAAATAAATGGTGATGCATTAGGAATCTTGATGATTGCGCTTTTCATATCCATAGTTGTGCAGCAACTTTTCCAAATAAGGGGTGATTTAGGATGCCAATGAAAAAGACAAACGTGAAATCTAAAGCATTATTTTATTCTCTGATGCTTTCAATTGTTTTAATGAGCTTTCCGGTAGTATCCGGCATCATCGTAGCTGTAAACAATATGGAGGTACCGCAAAGCTATTGGGTGCAGGGCGCGTTCATGCTGCTTTCAGTCACAGTGCCTGTGGGTATCCTACTCATCACAGGAGTACGCCCTAGCCAAATTGGCTTTGTCGGAATGAGAAAAGGCAGCTTAAAAACCGTATTATACTTTATCCCTGTCATCATGGCAAAAGCAGGCTTTCTTTTCTTCGGAATCAACCATGATATAGAGAGGATAATTGCCCTGACCTTTTTCACGGCGGCTATCGGGTTGTCGGAAGAGATCTACTTCAGAGGTATCATTCTCAAACGGGTGAAAATGTGTTTTTCCATAAAACAAACCGTACTGCTATCCTCCATACTCTTTGCGACCGTTCACGCTTCGCAGGCGTTTTCGGGAGAGGGTTTTGTAATGGTCACCATGGCTGTGCTCAATTCGCTGATCTTCGGCATTGTCGCAGCGGAGATCGTTATACTGACAGGTAGCTTGATTCCTGCCATGATATGGCATACTTTATACAATTTTATCAATTGGGTTTCCCCCGTTCAGGGCACAACAGAGATCATTTTGATCGTTGTTCAATCCATAGCCCTGATTGCGTATGGGATCTACTTGTGGAGAAAGCTTTATATCATCAAGCTTTAATAGTGCTTTTACAGCCTTTACATTCTTTGTGTTAGCCACTCCCATGTGAGAGTGTTATATAAGCATAATAAAAACACTTTACCGAAGTAAGTGCTCTTTTAATTAAATTTCTTCAATTCTGACATTTTCATTTTCATAAATAGCAGTTAATAAGCCACTGTTCACAAAAACTCGGAATGGGTGTATTTCTCTATCTTTTATAACTTTTGTGACCCTTAACGCCAAACTATTATATTCTTCTTCATAATCTTCACCATACATGTATTCTTCCCCAACTGCTTCTATTTGTGCCCCATCACCAAAATCAACTCTGATATTTTTACCATTAAATTTTGATAGATTGATCACTGACCCCACTCCTTTCTTTGGGTTTTGTTAGTAAGTGCTTTTATCTCATTTGGTTATTTTTACAACTATCACATATTTTTTCAGCTTCTGCCCTGTCTATTTTGTCTTCAATAGCCTCAGGCTTTATTATTCTATATGCAACGTTATTTATTTCATAACAGTATGCATCATTTATAGTTCTTTTAAGTATAGGACAGTAATGGTCATCTTCCATGTTTCTTTAACACCTCCAAAATTTCTTTTGCTTTCATACTAATAATTAAAGATTCTTTTTATTTTGTCGGTGATGCTGGTGTTTTTCGAAAAGATAGATACACCCTCATCTAAATCAAAGATAATACTAAACTCCGAATCATCCATTTTACAATTATACAAATCTTCAGATGGACCAATAATTTTTTTCCCAATAATCACGTTTTTATTGTTTTTTAGCTTTTCCAGCACCATATCAAAAATAATACTTTCGTCTACTCGTTCAAAGTTAGAGAAAAAAATTCTATCAAGCTGACCTTCTATCTGAAATACTTTCATTCGTCCACCTCCTCAATTCCTGCTTTTTTATCGAATTGTTTGTTTGTGGTTTGGCTGCTGCGTATAATATCCCTGTATGCTGCATCACCTGTGAAAAGCACCCACTTTTTAAATTAGTAGTTGCTTTCACTCTCTGCTTGTGTATATTACTTTTTCAATGTCGCCAATTGTTATATCAATAGTCTCCCAATCCGCAGGAGAACTGCCAACGTCTGCCATGAAATCTGTTTCACTAAACTTCTCAACAATTGCTGCTTCCCTGCCATCCTTTAATAAAACTGTATCATATTGTTCAATTTTCATCACCTATCACCTCATTAACATAAATACTCATCATATGTGTACCGCCTGCATCGCTTAGCCAGCATATTTCTAAATTTACAGGTTTATTTTCTTTACTATAAAAAATAATCCTTTGCTCATATTTCTCTCCGTATATGTTGCATCCTTTATGGGTTGCTGGATTAACCTGTGCCCGGGTTAAAATATCAACTTTGAACTCCTAATAATTATTAAAATTATAACCTAACTTTTTTGTAATCAATTCCCCTTTAAGTAACCCTTTGGGACTGTCTCCATCAAATAGATATTTAGTGAATTTGTCTTCCGCAATAGTGGCTTTTTCTGCATTAGGGAGCTTTAAACCAGAATTGTTCTTAGGCTTGCTTCTTCGGTAAAAATCCAACTTTATTAATCTGTAGTCCTCAACATTATTATACTTCAATTCCTGAAATTCGGCAAAGCTTTTCCACACATCGTTCCCCAGACAAAATTGTAACTTTAAGTGCCATACATATTCTGGTAATTCACTTATATTGTATATTGTTATTTGCTTAGATTGGGATAATAGACAAACTAGTTCACGGGCGGCGTTTCAGCATGATATTTATACGGTGTAATGCCGAATTGCCGATAAAACGCCCGTGTAAAGCCATCGTGAGAATCAAATCCGCTGTTCATTGCAACATC
>CAYPLH010000137.1:0-3421 GCA_964411505.1 uncultured Clostridiaceae bacterium
TTGTCACCCATGGCACCATGAAAATTTGAAGGAGGTTTTACAAAGTATAATATGAAAACATCAACTGATCTGAGTCTTCTGTATGATAAAGGTATTTTACTTTCATCCGGGGAAATATGCAAGAATAAAATCAACCTGATATCCGGAGCAATGACTGCCATACTTGTTGAAGCTATATGGACTTTTACTGAAAATGACGCTGAAGCTATGGAAAGAATTTCAGATACCTTATACCATTTATATTATAATAATTAAGAAGTTGAAATGATGGCCGTATTGCGTATCTTATATGATGTTTCTGGGCTGCAGTTTCCGGAAGATATTCAACTGCTAGCAGAACACCCTGAGGCAAGGCAATACTTTCTGTTCTCATTCCTGCTGGACATGGAAGATTGTGTGCAGCAATTTATGAGTGATCATGTTGGAGAATAAAGAACTAATATGATTGAAATTAGTGATTTCACTTGTTACATTCTATATATTTATAAATAGAGGTATGCTTACCAATCTTCATTTTGCACATTACTTGCAAAATGTTATATTATAATTGACAATTGGGTAGTATAATACATATAATATAAATATGTATTTGCAAAATATTTGCAAAATGGAGGTAATAATATGTTACTAGAATTTAGAACTAAAAATTTTAAGTCCTTTAAGAATGAATTAGTTTTTTCGATGATGCCGGCTCCAAAGCAAACAGGTCTTAATTATAGTGTCTTAAATGAAAAAATAGGTTCTGAAATGTATAAGGGCTTAAGTTCTGCTGTAATATACGGACCTAATGCTTCAGGTAAATCAAATATTATAGGTGCAATGGAAGTCCTTAAAACAATTATTTTACGTGGAAATATTCGTAATAGCGATAGACGAAATATACCTAATGCTGCAGCTAATACATTGGAATTGATCCCCAATAGTAAAAACAAAGAAAAGCTTCCGATTGATTTTGCAATAAAATTTATTGAGAAAGGTTTAGTATTTGAATATAATCTATCGCTTGATATTGGTGGATTTTTAGAAGCTGATTATAATCGTAGAATAATATCTGAATCTTTATATATAAATGAAAATCTCATCTTTTCAAGGAGCAATACATTGGAATTTGGTGACTTTAAAGTTATTAAAAGCTATTTGGTTAATGAATTTGAGGAAAATGCCACAGGAGCAACTACTCTTGCTAAAAGTAACCTGAATAATGAAGAATTATTCTTAATGAACGGTTTTAAAGCAATGTTTAGTTCAAAACTAGTCAACATTATTAGCAGTTGGCTGGAAAATAGATTTATGGTTATCTATAGAGCAGATTCACTTAGTTTAATTAAAAAGTTCTCTGACTCAAAAAAACAAACTGTGTACATTGAGAAAACAACAAATGATGCAGCCAGGGCATTTGGTATCAATTCAAATGCTCTTGGATATATCGTAGCAGAAGATGAAAATGATGCTAAGCTTTGCTCTATTTTTGATGGGAAAGATACTAATACTGCAATAGCTGCAGAACTCTTTGAGTCGTATGGGACAATACGGTTTGTAAATATGTTTCCACTGGTTATAACCGCTTTGATTAATGGCGGAACCTTGGTTGTTGATGAATTTGATGCTTCGCTTCATCCTATGGCAGTGATGAGTATTATTAATATATTTCATAATGATGACATCAATACAAAAAATGCTCAGTTGATTTTCAATACTCATAATCCAATTTTTTTAAATTCTAATTTATTTAGAAGAGATGAAATCAAATTTGTGGAACGAGATGATGGGACGCATTGTAGTACTCATTATTCTTTATCTGACTTTGGTACTTCTGGTGATAATGGAGTACGAAAGCATGAAGATTATTTAAAACACTACTTTATAAGTAAGTATGGAGCAATAAAGGACGTTGATTTCACCCCAATTTTTGAAAATATTATGAGTAATAATAACAGAAAAGAGGTGTAATACATGCCTGTTTTAAAAACTACGCAGAAATATTATTTTTCTGTTGAGGGAGAAACTGAAGACTGGTATTTAAAATGGCTGGAAGATAAAATTAATAACGAACCAGCAGCAAAATATAATGTTTCAATCGATAGCAGTGTTCAAAAAAATCCTTTAAAGCGAGCTAAGTCAATGACTGTATTAGCAAAAACTGAGGTTACACATATATGTGATTATGAAAGTAATGAAGACATACATACCACTCAGTTCAAAGAAACATTAGATTTGCTGAAAGAAACAAAAAAATTGGGCAAACAAATTAAGTACAATCTGGGATATAGCAATTTTACTTTTGAATTATGGATGGTTCTACATAAAGCAAATTGTAATTCTATGTTCATGCATAGGAAACAGTATCTTGACTCAATTAATAAAGCTTTTGATGAAAATTTTGAAAGTCTTACCCAGTACAAACATGAAACAAATTTCAAGAGAGTGTTAAGAAAAATAAACTTACCTGATGTAAAAGATGCAATTAATAGGTCAAAAGCAATAATGAAAATAAATATAGAAAATGGATTAGTATTGCAGCAATATAAAGGCTACAAATATTATAGAGAAAATCCATCTCTTACAATTTGGGAAGCAATGGAAAAAATAATGAAAGATTGCGAGCTTCTATAATTAGCCAATGAACTTGAGACTATAAATATAATCCTCACTTTAACTGAATTTTTCTCAACAGATTTGGCATTAAAACTACACACTGATTTTTGTATTATCATTAAATTATGATTCTATTGAAGTGATAAATGATGTTGTGCAACAATTTATCAACCAAATTGTATTTTTAAGGATATGTGAGGATAGAAATTTACCTCTATATCACAATTTGAAGGAAACAATAATTGATGAAGATCAAATGAAAAAAAATCTTTACAATCTATTTTGTGCTGCCGATAAACGATATAATTCCGGTTTGTTTGAAGGTGAATATATAATTTTTGATTTAGATAGTATTGCCTGCAGACCAGAAGTCTCTTCCAAAGCTTGTGCTTTCAAAGATAATGGTATCTGATGTGCTGGATGAAAGCGGACTATCTACAGGTGATGCAATCGGAAGCAGAAAATGTATGGCACTTAAAGTTACAATTTACACGCACCTAAATAGTATTAAAACCGCTTTACAGGCATATAATATAACGGTACAATAAATTGTACAGAATATTGTCAATAATATGTTGTTGCGCATATCTGAAGGGAGGGATATTATATGTTGGCAGTTAATTATTCGACAATACGAAACAAACTAAAAGAATATTGTGATCGTGTTACAGATGACCAGGAAACAGTAATAGTTACCCGGAAAGATGAAAAGAATGTCGTTATTATAAGCCTTGAGGAATACAACACAATAATGAAAGCCGCAAGAAATGCAGAATACCTTGCAATGATTGATAGATCAATAGAACAGCTTGCATCAGGGAAAGGA
>CAYPLH010000138.1:0-3339 GCA_964411505.1 uncultured Clostridiaceae bacterium
TCATGCAGAGAGAAAATGTTCAACTTTTTGTGTCCAAAGTATTGACATAGGTCCAGTTGAAGTAAGCTTTGATGTGCCACCAATTATTGAGAATGGAAGAACACTTGTCCCTATGAGGGCTATATTTGAAGCTTTAGGTGCAGAAGTACATTGGGATAAGGATACAAAAACTGCTGCCGCCTATAAAGGGGATATGGGTATTGCCGTTCAAGTTGATAATTTTTATGCCAATAAAAACAACTCAGCTGTTAAATTAGATGTGGCACCAAAAATAATTGATGGAAGAATGCTTGTTCCACTTCGCTTTATAGGCGAAGCTTTTGGTAATGTTGTAGATTGGAATAATGATAATAGAACTGTGACGATTTCCTCAAACTTAGCAAATGAGCCTATAGAATCTATTAGTATTTCAGAAAGTGGTATAGTTGGATATTGGTCAACTACACATTTTGCAAATCTTAGGGTTGATGCATATTCTGGAATGCCACTTGATGATTATTCAGGTGAATGGTATGCTTTCTGGGATGATGGAACATATGTCCGCCTTATGACTGGTTCTGGGAGTGTAATAAACGGCACTGCATCTTATAAAGGTAAATATACTGTTGATTCAGAAAATGGTACAATTACATTTTTTGATGTAAAGGAGAGTTGGCTTCCTTCTAAAGCAGCAGAGGCACACAAAGCCTATACTGATAAAACTATACAAGATTATACTGTGTCACTTGAAATAAATGATGAAGATCAAACAATAAGGATTGGCAGTACAATTTCATCTTTTACAACAAAATTTATGAGGATGGTTTTAGAATAATCTATGGAGTACTGGGGGATTATCTCTAGCTACACATTGAGGTGAAAAATGAAAAAGAATATTAGCATCCTTATTATATTAATATTATGTTTTTTTATATCAGGTTGCAGTAGCAAGCTGACTACTATTCGCCCTACGTTGATTACTCGTATGTTGGTAGAGGATATGGCTACAGGTGAAAAGGTGGAACACATGCGTACGGAAGATGAAGAAATTGCTTGGTTAATGGACGATTTAATTATTCAGATGGAGCAAAAATACAACCATAAAGGAAAGTGCCTTGAAACTGACCAGCATATTTATTATGTTCAATTTTACATGGAGGACAAACTGGAACTCAGTGTGTACATCAACAATGATGGAAGTGTGTGCAAAAATAATAAGCGTTATTTTTTAAGTGAGCAAAACCATAAGAAGAATGACAACTCTGTAGATTTACATAAATGGGCGGAATTCCAAACCATAGGGGGCAGTTATCATAGTCAACCCTAATTTTCATAAACTTTAACCCTCGATATTAGTTCATGGAACATATCGAGGGTGTATTTTTGTAAAAAAACGAGCTCCAAATTAATCAGGATTGTGTTGACCAAATTATACAACGTTTATTATTAAAGAATCTGTTCAAAATAATTCTTAAAGTATTTATTCGCAATCAAGAGTTGCTTTTTTCTAAGGATAGATTTAAAAGAATTGATAATATTACTAATTAGTAGTATAATTAGAGTGTGGAAAATAAAAGAATTTACGGTGAAGAAAATGATTTGAATTTAAAAACCTTGATAGCCTTTTCTAGGAGTTTTCAGTCAGTGCGAAAGAGAGAACTTGAAACATTTAAGAAAGGAGGACTAACTCTAGCCCAATTTGGAGTTCTTGAGGTATTGTATCACAAGGGTGATCTTAGGATTGCTGACATTATAGAGGGGACACTCTCTACAGGCGGGAACATGACAGTTGTCATTGATAATTTGGAAAAGGAAGAGTATGTATCTAGGCGACTTGATCCAAATGATGGCAGGGCAAGACTGATTTGTATTACTGAAAAAGGGAAAAAACTAATTAGTAGTATTTTTCCAGACCATGTCGAAAATATTAGTAAAATTTTTAATAACCTATCATCTGATGAGAAGCACATTCTTATCGAGTTGTTAAAAAAACTAGGCTAAAAAGTTTGCGATAATATTACTAGTTAGTATGAGTTTTATTATAATTTGATAGACAAGAAGAATATGATAAATGTTTTAAAATATTAAATATGGGAAAAAGTAATTTGGGATTATTGAATGCATATTTGACTTTTCTTTGCTAAATATGACAACTGGAAATGAGAGTGATTAAAAAGTAATAGATTCCAAAATAAATTACTATGGAGGTTAGAATGGAGAGAAAAATTAGAAGCCAGGTCACAGGATTCAGGACAAAAGATGGTGCAGGTGTGAATTTAGTAAGGGTTTTAGGACATGAAACAGTTGAGGATTATGATCCTATTTTGATGCTTGATTCCTTCGATAGTACAAATCCTGATGAATACACAGCAGGATTTCCAATGCATCCTCATAGAGGCATAGAAACTATCAGTTATGTATATCGTGGACAAATGACACATAAGGATAGTTTAGGAAATGAGGATACAATTGGAGATGGGGAAGTACAATGGATGACTGCAGGATCAGGTATTATGCATGAAGAAAAATTACCAGCGTCTGAGAGATTACTCGGAGTACAGCTATGGCTCAATCTATCAGCTAAAGATAAAATGGTACCACCCGCTTATCGCAGCATCAAAAACTCCGAAATAGAAGAGATTGATTTGGAAAATGGGAAGCTAAGATTGCTTGCAGGTAAATATAAAGACAAGGAAGGTTATATCAGTAAATATCAACCACTTGATTATTATGATGTACATCTTAATCCAAACACTTCAATAGTTATAGAAACTGAAGAAAATCGTTCCGTTATGATATTTACATTATTGGGAGATGCTTATATTAGTGGAGTGTTAGTAAAAGAAAAAACAGCTGTTAATTTGACAGCAGGAGATCATGTTGAAATTAAAGCTGCAGATAATAAGTCTCAAGTATTGTTTATTAGCTCTAAAATCCTAGGAGAACCAGTGCATTGGGGTGGACCAATAGTAATGCATACAAGAGAAGAATTAAATAAAGCCTTTGATGACTTAAGAAAAGGGACTTTTTTACAGAAAGACATAACTTACTAAACGAATGGTAGTATTAAAATGGAGGGACATAAAAAATGCAAAAGCTAAAAATACTTGCAATAGTTGGTTCTTTACGTAAAGAATCATTTAATCTTAAATTGGCCTTGGTCGCAAAGGAAATAATAGGTGATAAGGCTGATTTTGAAATCTTAGACTATAAAGATGTGCCATTAATGAATCAGGATATAGAATATCCAGCGCCTGAGTCAGTAAAAAAAGTTCGTGAAAAAGTAAAAACAGCAAATGGGATTTGGTTCTTTACGCCAGAATATAACCACTTCTTCCCTGGAGTGCTTAAAAATCTAAT
>CAYPLH010000139.1:0-3185 GCA_964411505.1 uncultured Clostridiaceae bacterium
ACCAAGTGACAATATTGTCATCTTAGTAATTGCCCCTGTACTCATCAAAGATGACATTTAGAACCAATTTACAGCGATTTAATTTATGACTATACTATTTTTATCTCTTTATAGAATATAATACCATATATTTATATATTTTTCAAGCTATTATCACTAAATTACTTCCCTTATTATTTTTCACAACTTCAATTCTCGCATCAATGTTTTCTTTAGGGTTTGCCAGATGGGAAATTTTCCCAACAAATCCTTGGTAATTTCCAGTGGATTACCAACAAAATACCTTTGATCCTCTATTAAAGAAACATTATGCAGTAGACATTCCTAAATGCCAGTCGGAAGTATGTAGTATTTTCATTTTTGCTCTCCTATTACATTAATATCGGAATCCTGATTAGGTTTAATCTTCATTCCATGCTATTCATAATATTCAGCAGGCTTTGATAACTATCAACGTCATGATATTTAACTTTACTTGTAGACAACTCATTAAATATTTTTTTTGCACATGATATTTTTGCATTTTCAATAGGCCGTAGGTTCAGGCTATCCATTGTACCTTTGGTTTCCGCAATAAAGTAAATATGTTTTACGGTACCTTTATTAAATGCAATTGCCCAATCAGGAGAATAATTGCCCACAGGAGTCGGTATAGCAAAGCCCTTTGGCAATTTTGCATAAACACATACTTCGTTTGCATTATCAAGGTCTTTTGCAAATCGCTTTTCTACACTTTCCTCTGCAGAACCATCGGTAAAAACATAATCCTGAATATGCTTAGTAGCTTTAAATGCCTTATCTAAACTTTGAGAATGTTTTTCCGCAGTAAAAATTGCGCTGTCATATTTCCCTTCAATTTGGTCATAGGAGATGTGTTCAACAATCATAGTGGCTTTTTGTTCTTTAATAAGCTTTATTACCTTAGAAATGAATTCCTCGGGATTATTTTTAAACATATATAACTTTGACAACTCAAGACCTTTTAGTATAGCAGCTACTGTCCTGCGGGTTAAAACAGTTCCCTCTGCAATTTTTCCAATAAGGTCATATTTTATTTGGCTTGTTTTAGCGTGACTTAAGCGTTGTGTTTTTGTCTTTGCAATGTTAAAGGAAGCACCTCTTTCAACCTCATGCTGGTTCATATCCTTTCTCTGCTCTCCCTTAGAAACAGTATATTGCAGCTGCGAAACATACAAATTGTCATTTATATGCCTTATGGACTTTGCAATTAATTCGCCGCTATCAAAATCAACAGTATATGCATATTTATGATTAATGTAATTCCAAAGTTCCTGAAACTCTTTTTTATAAAAGTTTTCATTGAGTTCATTTTCCGGTATTTTTGTTTCATGACCATTATCAATCATATCATCAAGAACACTGTCATCAAATACGCCTTGGATAAGGGTGTGGACACCCTCCATCATAGGCACAAGCCCTTCCGGCAAGGGCGCAAGAGCATGGTTTTCAATGTCAGTGCGGTAAGAATCTGTAACATTATCATCGTTATCAATATAATCGTTCTTGAGTAGGTAACGATAAATATCCTTAGCCTGCCGAGCGTCAATAACAGTTGGTACTTCACCAACCATAACGGTCTTTCCTTCAAAATATTCAATAGTAGCCTTAGAAGGTCTATCATATAAAACTTCTTTGATTTGTTTTTGCAAGTCTCCAACAAAGTTTTTATAACTCTCACTTGCTATAACAGTTAATTTATTAATGTTATGCACAGTTTCCCCCAAGCTTTCCGCATCCATTCGGTTGCCGGCTTGGTTAATACAAAGTCTTAGCCCACGACCAACCTCTTGGCGTTTCATGGTAGAGCTATCAGAATGTTTCAGCGTACAAATTTGAAAGACATTCGGATTATCCCAACCTTCACGGAGTGCAGAATGAGAGAAAATAAATCGTGTCGGCTCATTGAAGCTAAGCAATCGCTCTTTGTTTTTAAGTATCAAATCATATGCTGAAATATCGTCGGAAAACTCTCTGCCACGTTTTAGAGCGCTATCGATACTTCTGCCTGTTTTTTTATCAATACTAAAATAACCCTTATGGGTATCGGCTGTTTCTATTCCCTTTAAATAACGTACATACGGAGTATCTAAAAGGGTGATATACTCGTTTAAAATACTGTTATATTCCTGCTCAAACATTTTGCCGTATTCGCCTAATTGTTCATTGCCATCTTCATCATATAAGCGGTATTTAGCAACCTCGTCGATAAAGAATAAAGACAAGGTTTTAATGCCCATGTTAAAAAGATGTTCTTCCTTTTCAAAATGGGATATAATTGTTTCCCTTATCTGAATTCGCCGCATATCCTTTTGGGATATATCACCCACAACATCACCTTTTAACAAAACATCTCCATTTGCAAAGGTAACCGTTCCTCTTATAGGGTCAATTTCGGATATGGTATACCCCTCTTTATACTGCTCCATTTCATTGGATATGTAAAAAAGATTATCTCCAACACCTAAAATCCGAGGTTCACGGTTAATAGATTTCTGGTAGGATATTTCAAGTTCAATCCTTGCCATGGGTGGTTTTTTACTTGACAATATAATGCTTTCAAGATATAAATATTGATCTGTGCCACGAAAATTTTTCACTTCAAAGCCCTTAACCTCAATTTTCTTTACAAGTCTTTTGTTATATGCCTCTAAAGCATCAAGCACATATACAAGATTGTGTTGTTTTTTATGTGTTGCCGAATAGTTGATTGAAAAAAGCGGGTTAAAGTTTTTAAGTGCCTTTTGGGTGACCTCACCACCCATTTTTTGAGGCTCATCTAATATAATAATAGGTCTGTTTGCCTTGATAACATCAATCGGTCGACGAGAGCCAAACTCATCACGCTTAGAATAAATAATGCGGCTTTCTTTATTTCTTCCGCCTTCTTTCAGGGAAGATGCAAACGCTTGGGTATTGATAATCATAACATTAATACCGCTGCTGCTTGAAAAATTATCAAGCTGATTTAGGTTAGAACTGTTGTAAATAAAGAACCGAGCCTTTTTACCGTAATGCTCCATAAAGTGGTCCTGCGTCATTTCAAAGGACTTGTTAACACCCTCACGAATAGCAATGGACGGCACAACAACAATGAACTTACTCCAGCCATATCGCTTATTAAGCTCAAACATTGTTTTTATATACACATAGGTTTTGCCTGTCCC
>CAYPLH010000140.1:0-3024 GCA_964411505.1 uncultured Clostridiaceae bacterium
TTTCGTTCATAATTGGCCTCCTTATTTTTAGTTTCCGCAATGTTTGTCAAACATCTAACCCGACCACTCGCGACCCCTGACATCTAACCTGACCACTTAACTATCCAATAAGGTATTTCTGGACTTGTTCCCGCAAAGTAAAAAGTCTCATTTTTGCTTGGTGGGTTTAAAATCTATAAGTGTGAAAAACCTTGATATATAAGGGTTTGCGGACTCCATGCTACTTTCCCTTGACATCAATACCACGCACTCCACATGGCTCGAGAGGATAGAATGGATGTCAAAAGCCAAATGGTAAAAAGCTAGTATGAGGGAACATATCAACCGCTTTTTTGACTGTTTTAATGGAAATCGAGGTATGAGAGAACATATCAATCACCATATTATCAAAATATACATTTCTATTAATTGGGTCTTATAAATTTTCATTTTTTATCTTGTGTTACGTATTTAAACATTCATTTCTTATGATGGATTGAATGAATAACTCCTGTTAAAGTTCCAATGATTCCCATTAAAACTAAACTTATTATGATAATTTTATTTGGAATAGAATCAACTTCCCATTCTGTTAAGTTAAAGTATTTGAATATTTCAATCTTATCTTCTACAATGATAAAATTGGTCAACTCCTCTATCATAACAATAGTTGCACCCAAAAGAAATGAAGTAAACCCTATTTTGAAGAAGATGTTGATGGTTAGTTTAATTATTATGAAGAGAGTAACCCATAAAGCCAGTAATGGAACTGTTGCAATAGGATATGCTGTTGATAACAACCAATTTCCGTCGACATATGTATTACAGACAAATAATAATAGATAGATACAAATCGTCATCGCTCCAATAGACCCAAAAAGTTTATATTTCTTCAAAATAATAGGCAAGTTGGTTAGTGAAAATGCAAGGGCGATTGATACAAGGACTATAAAAAACCAAGAGATCGTATGATCGACTGCTAGGTTTACGACAAAACAAACAAAAAGTGCAATCCCATAAAGCGAAAATGTTAATCTTTGATAAGTATTTAATATATTTCTAAAATAGCGAGCTTGCCTCTTCTCCACCTTTGCCAAAGGATCGTCACAAGCAGTAATAAACTCATGTTCAGTAATTTTTAATTCCTGGCATATTCGTGAAATCAACGTAATATCCGGATAAGATATACCTCTTTCCCATTTCGATACTGCAGTATCAGAAACAAAAAGTCTTTCAGCAAAAACCTTTTGTGTTAAACCTACTTCTTTACGTTTTCGTGCTATGAACTCTGAAAACTTTTCCTTTGTTTCCATTTTTATTCATTCCTTCTTTCCGTCTTTTTTTCTATTATATGTGTTCTCTATTAAATAATCAATAAACTGTATAGAATTGAGAACTTGAAAGTTAAGCCATATTCAAAAAACTCAATTTAAAAAGGAATATTACAAGAGAATATCTTATTTCGAACCCATCATATTCAGTTGCCTTCATTATTGATGGTTACACAATCGGTCTTAAAGTTTGGAAAACAACAGATGAATAACTTTATAAGATATTGAGAATAAGTAGGTAGTGTCTACACGAGTTAAGCAAGGATTTCCGCCCATAAAGCAATGCAGCGTATCTGAACGGCGGCAAAAAAAGAACTTGTGTTTTTACAATATCGAGTAGCTATTCCACGCCAGCGTTTCAAATGCAAAAATGCATTTTCAACAAGGTGGCGAAGTTTATAAAGATACTCATCGTCATGACGTTTTTCTTTGCGGTTTTGTTTCGGCGGCATGACAGTAATCATTCCGGGACTGTTGAAAAGTTGATGATTTCATTGGTGTCATATCCACGATCCGCTAACAAACAGTCTGCTTTTATTCCGTCGATAAGCTGTACAGCTTCTTTGCAATCAGCTCTGGTACCTTCTGTAATAAGGATTCTGACCGGCATACCATTCGCATCCACGGCAAGGTGAATGTTAGTATTGAGCCCCCTTTTGTACGGCTCATATCCTGATTGCCGCCTTTTGCACCGGCAGCATGAGGATGAACCTTACAATGACTCGCGTCAATCATGAGCCATTCATAATCCGGCTCATCTAACAAAATTTCAAGCAGCTTCTCCCAAACTCCGTTATCTCGCCATCTGCGAAAACGCTGATGGACGGTACCCCACTGACCATACGACGGCGGCAAATCACGCCATGGAGCACCGGTTCTCAAAATCCGGCATACCCCCTCTATAAATCGACGATTATCTTGCGCTATGCCGCCCCATTGACCGCGTTGTCCGGGTAAATGTGGTTCGATTAAGACCATACCTCAGCTGATGTGTCATGTCTATGTTGCGCATTTTCCATGTGTAACACCCACTTCTTTCAGTCGTTACACATAGGATACTATAGCTTTGCTCCGTTGTCAATCTCGTGTAGACGCTATCTAAAACACTGTTCAATTTTTCTTTTTCTTCGCAATATAAAATACATAGCTGTAATAATCCTTAAATCTGTTGTATATATCCGCTTCTATCTTGCCTTGTTCGAGAAAATCTTTTACCTCATCTGCATAATTATATTTTTTAAGGAACGCTTCGGAATTATCTATAAGCGGTTGATAATAATTATCGATCCAGCATTTATCATCCAGCGCAAAATGGGAAACAATCTCATATCCGCACTTTTCAATTACGGCAAGCTTGTTTTCAACCGTATCAATCTCCGAATATAAATTCACCCAGTACTGCTCGACTTCATCCGGTCTTGTAACGGTCAGCCATGAGATTTCAGAAACAGCAATATATCCACCATCTTTCAGATGTTTTCTCCACAGGGAAAGCCCCTTTTCAAAACCGATATTGTAGATAGCTCCCTCCGACCATATCACATCAAATGATTTTTGCTCCATGGTTAAGCTTTCCATCAGCATTTTTTCAGCTACAATACGGTCTAAAAGATTATTCTCTTTAGCTTTTTTCATAAGCATTTCTAAAAACTGCGGAAACATATCGACCGCTGTGATTTGTGCAGTTGTGTTTTTTGCAAGGGTTATTGTCTGA
>CAYPLH010000141.1:0-2962 GCA_964411505.1 uncultured Clostridiaceae bacterium
TTATACAAATCACCATTTTGGACAACTTTTGTCCTCCAGCTTTGATAATTCTTTAAAAAATATGACATAGTTTCCTTATGGTTATACAAATAATAAACAATTAATTCGCATTCTTGAATTGTGGCTTCCACATACTGCATACAACAAGAAGAAAACATGCATTTTTTATTGCAGGTAATTTCAGCATGATCGCGAGCTGCGTCTTGAATTTGCTCGTTAACTATATTGTTAATTATGTGTTTTTTATGTTTAAGATAAGTAACACAGAATAACTCTCTATTTCGACCCAATTTACCTTTATAGGCGTTTTGCCTATTAAAATCTATTAGTTCTTTAATACTTATCATCACTAAGTATTATTTTATCCCTATCTTAAACATTTTAATAACCTCTTAATATGAAAATCTTGTATGTCTTGCAACAATAATTTCGTTTTCATTAGTATTTAAAAACTGCAATCTATGAAACTAGGAACAAGCTGCAGTTTTCAAACCGGTTTTGTTATGTGTATTATCCGAAGTATTAATGGGCGTTATTTCATCGACTTTAACTCCACATCTCTCAAGGTGGGCTGCCCTTTTGCGATTATTGGTAATCAGCCGCACTTTATTTACTCCTAAGTCTAATAATATCTGAGCGGCTATATCATAATTACACAGAATTGAAGTATCTTTAAAAGGATCACAAATCTCCGAAACATTTGATTCTTTATTTGGGAGATCACAGGAAAACGACCGATTGTCGGGATCGCTATTATTCCGATTAGGCCTCATGTAGAGTAACGCCCCACGTCTTTCGTCAGCAATCTTTTCCATAGCTCTAGTAAGCTGTGCCCCGCAATCACAGCGGAGGCTGTCAAAAGCATCGCCGGTGATACATTCAGTATGAACTCTAACAAGCGCTGGCTCTTGACTCCAAATATCTCCCATAACCAGGGCTACATGTTCGCCAGCATACACCTCACTGTTATAAGCAATAGCAGTGAAATCACCGTATTTTGTTGGCAGCTTGGTCTCAACTACCCGATGCACCAGTTTTTCATGATAGTATCGGTAACGAACAAGGTCTGCGATACTAACTATTTTAATCCCATATTTCTTTGCCGTTTCTTCTAATTGGGGTAATTTAGCCATAGAGCCATCATCATTCATTATTTCACATATAACACCGGCGGGGTACAGTCCAGATAACTTAGCTAAATCAACTATAGCTTCAGTATGTCCTGTCCGCATCAACACACCACCGTCTTTAGCTAGTAAAGGGAAGATATGCCCCGGGCGAGCCATATCTTCTGGCTTTGTCGTCGGGTCGATAAATGCTTTAATTGTCTTCGCTCTGTCATGTGCTGAAATTCCAGTAGTTACCCCATGTTTAGCATCAACAGATACAGTGAAAGCGGTACCAAAATTTGAAGTATTTTTATTGACCATCAATGGGATATCCAATTGTTCTAAACGTTCACGTGTTGCAGGAAGACATATTAGCCCCCTGGCGTGCATACACATAAAATTGATGGCCTCAGGAGTAACCTTTTCCGCAGCTATAGCTAAGTCTCCCTCGTTCTCTCTGTCTTCATCATCGACGATTATAACGAACTGGCCAGCTTTTATTTCGCCAATAGCTTCTTGAACCTTTGAAAATTCCATATCTTTCTTCCTTTTTTCCCCACCATAATTCTATACCCTCCCAGCTTAGGTACGCCAGGAGGGTATAGTCTTTCTAAAACGGATAGATCGCCATTTCTAAGTTACTCAAAACCATAGTCGCAACATGCCGCCTGAATACTTAAAACCTGTTATTCAGACAGTCTTATCATGAAGCTTCAAGAGCAACAACTTGATTGATTTCTTTAACCAGTGATTGCCATACCTTTTCTTGCATTTCATCCGATATTCTGCCTGAAGGATGCTCAATCTTTATCCTGTCATCTTGGCACCTCGGGATAACATTGACGTAGACATGTGGTATATTCTGCCAACCATATTGCCCGTTACCTTGAATCAAGGTGATCCCTTCCACTCCTGGCAGATTTCTCAAAGCTTGGGCTATAATCGTTACGCTCTTAAAAAATTCAGCCACATCATCCAATTGCATATCCATCAAGGTGTTATAGTGCTTTTTAGGAAAAACCAGGGTGTGTCCCTTGTGCATTGGACAACTTTCTAGAACTGCAGCGACATGCTCAGTCTCATAAACCTTCCACGGGAGAGAGGGCTCTAGAATTACTCTACATATGGCGCATTCAGTCATTTTGTCAACTCCTTCAGTACTGCGTTCAATACCATGCTGTATGTCTATGCATTAACCATGAACCTAGCGCCATAAGGGCAATACACGACACATCGTTCGCAATTTAGACATAATTCTGGATGCACAACGCAATGTCCATTTTCCATCGTGCAACAACCTTCAGGGCACGTTGCATGTGGCCTATCGGCACAAATACCACAACCAACACACTTTGATGTGTCCACAGCTGAGAAGCGTTTAACTGACTGCTCATTACCCCAAATGTGATCCCAGTCTTTGAGGTAAGGTTGATGAATCCCGATGATTTCTTTAACGGAAGAGTAGCCCTGCTGTTTCATGAAGTTGTGTAGAAAGTGTACATTTTCCCTTATAACATCTCTGCCTCGAGCTTCAACAGCAGTTACCTGGTTGGTACAATGCGCACCAAGCATAAGCGCCTGCACAACATGTTCAGGGTCTGTAAGCCCGCCAACCGACATTATACCCATCTTTGGTACAAAATGGCCGACTATGCCTACATCTTTGAAGTTGGTATTAAGCAAAGCAGGACCTTGAAAACCACTTGTCAGTTTATTGTAGACCTGAGTTTCGATAGGTGATGTCTTCGGGTTGTATATGTCAGGTGGCAAGGTAATCTGACCACAA
Source organism: uncultured Clostridiaceae bacterium (assembly GCA_964411505.1). Taxonomy (GTDB): domain Bacteria; phylum Bacillota; class Clostridia; order CAYPLH01; family DUMO01; genus CAYPLH01. The sequence goes on from CAYPLH010000141.1 coordinate 2,896, forward strand.
TTCATGGTCTCGATAAAATCACACCCTGCCTTTAAGAATTCTTCGCAACACCATACATAGTCCAAAC
>CAYPLH010000142.1:0-2886 GCA_964411505.1 uncultured Clostridiaceae bacterium
AAGAAAAGTGCAATTAACTCAACTTGAAATATTATTAGAAGTTGATAGAATATGCAAAAAACATAATCTGACATACTTATTATGGGCAGGCACAATGTTGGGGGCCATTAGGCACAAAGGCTTTATTCCCTGGGACGATGATATTGATATAGCAATGAAAAGGGATGATTACGAAAAATTTTTAGAAATATGCAAGACAGAATTATCTTCTATTTATTTTTTGCAACATCACAAAACAGAGCCTCATTACATGCTTCAATATTCAAAGATAAGAAAAAACAAAACTAAATATGTACATTACTCAAGAAGAAAACTAAACATTCATCATGGAATCTGGATTGACATATTTCCATTGGATAATGTTTTTCCTGGTTCATTTACAGAAAATATACGCTGTTTTTTTATATCATTACTGCTTTGGTTAAACACAGCCCGCAATCGTGGGGTTTTGGTTAACGCAAGTTGTATAAAAAGAATTTTGGGTTACTCGTTTGCAAAACTATCCTTATTATTTATAAATAAAAAAAGATATGACATGCTCGTAAAGTATTTGATAACTCTTTTTAATAACAAAAAATCGGAATATTTAAATGAGCTTTGCCTCCACGCATCAAAGAATTATCTTAAACGTAATCTAATAAGCGTTAACGATTATAATGATACTATATATACTAGTTTTGAAGGCCATTTGTTTCCTATTCCGAGGAATTACGAATTGTTTTTGACAAACAACTACGGCGAGTACAATACATTTCCTCCTGAAGACGAACGAATACCCAAACATACTACATTAGACGAAATTATTGTATAGAAATAATTAATTAAAACTTTATTGAAGATAAAATAGAGCAGTAATAGTAAATCCTCAAACTCTCGCAATCGTGGAGCTGAAAGTCCATGCAGTTCGTGCCGATCGTTGTTAGAGTCGCTTCGCGAAGTGACTAGTGAGAGAGCGAACGAGTGAGAAGTATTTACCTTTTTAAATTCAGATAATTATCGTATTTTAAATACATATAACTAAACTTGGCAGTTTAAAATGTACCTATCTCTTCTATACAAATTTCCGTGGTTCTCTGTGAATCTCTGCTGTGTATTAAAAAGTGCATCACCTGCCAGTCTGTATCGTTAGTAAAGCTTGTACAATGTATGTTAACCGGTAAAACCCCTTATGAATCTTCATTATCTTTGCGTTCTTTCTGCCCTTTGTGGTTAAATAATTATGTTTAACCTGTGTGAATGGAAATTTATATTGTACCACTTTTGGAAGTTTAAAGTGTACCACATGCTTTTTAAAATTTCGTATTAATAGAAGCATTTTTACCAAACATAAAATACTTCTGTTGATCTTCCTGACTAATTTTTGGTGTACAATCGACTTTATCTCGTAGTCGATAGCTATCTCCTTTCATTTTAATAAATGTTGAGCGATGTAGTAATCTGTCTAAAATTGGCATTGCAACTGATTCATCACCAAAATAAACACCCCATTGAGAAGGCAACTTGTTAGATGTTATTATCAAAGAACGATATTGGTAACACTCATTTACAAACTTAAAGAACAAATGAGTATATCTGGAGTCTAATGGCAGATAACCAAGTTCATCAAGCACTATTAAATCGAACTTCATTAAGCCAGATAACCGCCTCTTACTGTTTTGATTGACTTCTTGAAAGATCATCTCTTCTACGAAGCCATCCATGCTAAAGAACTTGACCTTATATCCCTTATAAATAGCTTCCAATGCTGTTGCTATAGCAAGATGAGTCTTACCAACACCAGGTGCTCCAAGCAAAAGCAAATTTTGACGGTTATCAATCCAGTCAAAAGTCAACCATTCATTGACTTCTTTTTTAGCAATTGAAGTCTGAAACTTAAAGTCAAATTGCTCGATATTCTTCTCACAAGGAAGCGAAGCTTTTTTCATATTTCTTTTAAGATTACATCGGTTGCGACCTGCAACTTCTGCATCAAGCATTTTTCTTAAAAAGTCTAAATTACTAAGTTCAAGCTCTTTGCCTATTTGGATGCATTCTTCTAAAGAATTAGACATATGATAACATCTTAGCCTTTTTAATTCTTCTTTCATCTGACTGATCATAATATAACCTCATTGTTTATTATGACATCATACTGATTAATGCTTTGAAACATATCTTTTTGTGTTTCAAAAGCTCGTGTAATAATATTTTCTTTTGCTTGATTTACAACCTTAGTTTTTAGAGACTCTTTCAATACTCTTTCTACTCTCATGCCGCTGATTTCTGGCAACGACATTATTGCAGAAGAGTTTTCTGACCAAAGATCCACCGAGTATCTATCAATAATTTTTTCCATACCCCTATATTGATCTCGTAGGCTTGTGGGACAAGTTTTCGACAGTTTATCCATAATAACTTTGGTATCTTTGATGCCAACAGAATTTAACTTCTTATGAAGTCGCTCCCTTATTTGGTCGAGGTTTTCATCAAAAAGCCTATAATGATTATTGTTTACATTAATTATTTCTTTATGCTTTGACAAATCCCATTTAGCAACCAGCTTATCTTCATGTAAGTCATAAATATGCAATATGTTGTCGCTTTCTTTGATTCGCACCTGCTTGCTTTGCAAAAGTGAACAAGTGTTTTGGTTTGTAGGGGACTGTGCATTGTGCGTGTTCGATAAATCAGCCATAAATGACGCAGGAATTTATACCCATATTATAGTAAAATCATTATTTTTGGCACGAAATACACGAATGCAGCACGAATAACATTTTAACAGCAAAAACGAATGGTTGCTTTCGCAAAAGCGTGTAGTAAGATGTTGCTATGCGGTGCATGAAGTATCTCTAAGCTCCGCTTCACTAATAAAAAAAGGAGAGTTATGTACGAAAAATATTTTAA
>CAYPLH010000143.1:0-2652 GCA_964411505.1 uncultured Clostridiaceae bacterium
CTGTGGCGGAAAGCTCCGGGGTGTTATTTTGCAAGGCCCGCCGGGTGGGGCGAGCCGTAGTTAGTAGTGAGTGTGAGGTCAGCCAAGTGGGACGGACTGGAGTTTCTATTGGTTAGCAATTGCCGCGTATAACTTAATAAGTTAGGTGCCTGGCACCGTTTAGGGTTCGAGGGCAGGACCGGCTGAGATGAGGTCTGCAAGGGTGGGTGCTGACCCAGGTCCTGGGCTTCCGGGGCCTGAGCCACTGCCACCTGAATTTGGAAAGAGAATGCCCGAATCAAAGGTGTCAAAGGTTACTTTTGCACTACCTATTAGCTTTATGCTGTCACATACAATTATCCCTTGAACATTAGAGCTTCCAGATATTACTGTATTCCCATATGGTATAACTACCATTATGTTGTCATTAATAGCTCCTTCTAAAGTAAGAAAATATCCTCCCGACACAACTGCACCAGTGACGTTGCCAGAACCACCTAGTTTAAGCTCTGCTTTTTCCACAAGTAAATTTCCATTCATCAATGTGCTTCCACCGATTTCTAGCTTACTTCCCCCAAAATAATATATTCTAAGATTAGAACGATCTCCATTAGCATTTATCGTACTTGAGCCACTTAGCTCAAAGTGTTCTCTAACAAAAATATTAACGTGACCATCACCCAACAATACAATGCGCCTGGAACCTAAGACCTTGAGACTGTCTACAACTATGTTAATATCACGGCCAACGTTGTCTATCTCCAAATAGTCTCCGGCGTTAACATGAATTTCTTTTGCATAAGTATTTTCACCAATATACCCTTGAGTCTCCCAATTAAAGAAAATACTGTTGATTTTCTTATATTCACCCCAATTTTCGGGAAGCTTTATCATCTCCAGCATTGATTCGAAACCTGACCAATTAATGTCTGAATTATGATACTCCAATCCCTTATATCTATTTCCGCCATGATCTGGTTCATCAATTATATCGTTCAAATTTCCTTCATAACTGCTAAAAATTGTACCGTTTACCTTTGTTGATGAACCTAACACAAATGATTTTGCGACTTTTGAATCAGCATGAACATCGCCGTTTATTCTGCTCGAACCTGTCAACTCTACGGTATTACGCACAACTATGGCTGAGTCAGGTGGTGTTGAAGGAATCATCTCTCCTAGGGTTGTCGGTACCCACTTGATAAGAAACGCTTTCTCTACACTCCTGGTTTTCCCATCTATCTCGCCGATGGATTCAATGGTATAACGCTTACCGCCGTCACTATCCTCCGGCCCACTTACTGTAACCGTGGCTCTGGGTTGACTACCTAACTGCCTCTCGAAGGTTTCTTCCGCATATACTTTAGGATTGAATGCTGCTAGCATTCCGGCAATATTAGTAAAATAGATTGTTTCATTATTATTGCTACTCGCATAAGCAGGCATAACACCATTTTTTATTTCTTCATAAGCCAGATTAGCACCGGCTTCTGCAATATAGTAAGAGGAGTTGTTGTCCCGGCTGATAACCCCCAGCTTGTGGCTGTCTATTGTGACACCGGCCACAGCGACCCCGAGTACTGCTAGTACCATCAGCACCATAAGAGCCAGTACCAGTCCTGCGCCATCCTCTTTTTTGAATGCTTTTGTAAATTTTCCTCTATTCATTTTTCCACCCTCACCATCGCTTGCTGTGGCATCAAGACTATTCGCCTCTAAAATAAATCGTTGTCTGATATTTTTTTGCTTCAACACCGAGAGAGATGCTGTCAATAAGTATTTCTATGTGTATACCCTTACCATCAGTTGTTGTCCCAGCTGAAAAACTGCGGACATAATCTATCAATACAGCTTCACTCTGCATCAATTTATTACCTGATTTTCTGTACTTCTGAACAACCTCTCCGTTTTCACTTAATATTTCGATTGCATCTTCAGTAACGTTCACTTCGCCCGGACTATGACGTCGCAGATCAGCCGATATCACTGAAAGAGCATAGTTCATGTCATTAGCCTGTTTAGCAGATTCGGTCTGACTACGGAACTGACGCTGGCCGAAGATATGTACAGAACCTGCCAGTGCAATTATGATGCCCAAAATGGCTATGGCGGCCAAAAGCTCAACTAGGGTGACACCCGCTTCACTTTTAAGGAGTGGTTTCAGACGTTTCCGCAAATGGCAGAATGGTTTCCATTTTTGCACGGGTCTCACCTCCCTTGCTAACAGTAACTGCAATTTTATACAAATCTGACTGGGGACTGATAACAGTGTTGATCTGATATGAATTAACGGTTGAGGACCTGCTATCGTTAAGAAATCCCAGCTCTTCTCTCATCACATCGACAGTCTGCTGACTGGTTGAATAATATGTAATAAGCTCGATCTCTTCCTGAGCCAGGAAAGTTGCTTCATTGACAGCATTGGTTCTACTGTTTGTTTTGGCAGCCATGGTAAAAAAGGCCATGAAGGATACCACGATTATTGACAGTAGAATAATCGCAGCCAAGAGTTCGACCAAGGTCACTCCGTCTTCCCTGCCCCATGCACGTTTCATTTTTTTCATAACTGTCACAGTGAGCCCTCTTTTATGCTTGTGCAAATATATACAGATATTATTTCACATTATATATTAAATAGACATACTTAAGTGAATTATAGTAAATGCATGCAAT
>CAYPLH010000144.1:0-2250 GCA_964411505.1 uncultured Clostridiaceae bacterium
GTAAAAAGGCAAATAAATGATGATGTAAGAACCTACATTACTGCTAATTATGGAGATTTTAACACTTGGCTAACAAGCCAAATAGAAGCAACGATTAATACATTGAAGAATAAATAAAAATACCCTCATTCTAGGGCTATCTAGAATGAGGGCTTTTCTTTTGCCTAAAATTCAAAATATGAGCCTATGTAAGGCTTCACGTTCGCTTTTGTTTTTAAGTTTGAAACCCAATTCGTTATATTGTAATAGTCGGACCGAAGCGAAATTTGGGGAATATTTTAATTATGGGTACTCAAAATTAATAAAACTGTCCTATTACTCTTGAAGGATTAGGAGGTCTTATAATGAATGAAAATGTAAAAACAAAGATAATTGAATTAAGAAATAAAGGCTATGGATACGGTCGAATCAGCACGGAACTTAATATTCCTAGAAGTTCAGTCAGTACATTTTGTAAAAGAAATGAGATTGATAATGAAACTATTGATAGATTTGCTATTTGTAAAAACTGCGATAAACTTATTAGACTTGAAATCAAAAAGAAGAATAAGATATTTTGCTCTGATGAGTGTAGAGTGAACTGGTGGAATACTCATCAAGAACAAGTGAATAAAAAAGCAATCTATCATTTTGATTGTCCAGTGTGTAGTAAACATTTCACAACCTACGGCAACAAGAAACAAAAGTATTGTTCTCACATTTGTTATATCCAAGATCGTTACAAAAAAGGAGGTGAAAGAAATGACTAAGGAGCATAGAAAAAATGTTGAGAATTATTATGCAATCTTAATCCAATTAAAGCGTATGTTAACTTTGAAAATAATAAATATTGATGATTTCAAAAAGTTTGAACAAATTATAGCTGATAAATATTGTATTAAAAGATGTAGCATTTATCGGATAAATAACTTGATACAATCCTCTTTAAGCGGTAATATCGTACACAACAAAGAGGTGATTTAGTTGAAGAAGAAAGTAATTGTGCTTCCCCCAAAAGCCACCCTAGTAAAGAAAACTAAAGTTGCAGCTTATGCAAGGGTATCTGATGGTAAGGATGCTATGCTGCAATCTCTAGCTGCACAAGTAAGTTACTATAGCAATGTAATCCAAAGTAACAACAATTGGCTCTATGCTGGGGTATATGTTGATGAGGGAATTACAGGGACGAAAGAAGAACGTGCCGAGTTTCAAAGAATGATAGAAGATGCAAAATCTGGAAAGATTGATTCCATTATTACCAAATCAATATCTAGGTTTGCAAGAAACACAGTAACACTGTTAAAGACGGTACGTGAACTAAAACAAATTGGTGTTGATGTTTATTTTGGAGAACAAAACATACACACCTTAAGTAGTGATGGGGAATTGATGCTAACTATCCTAGCATCATATGCTCAAGAGGAAAGTAGATCAGTAAGTGAAAATATGAAATGGAGGATCAAACGAAACTTTGAGGAAGGGAAACCGTGGAACCATATCCTTTATGGATACGTTTGTGATAATAATAGGTTTGAAATAGTACCTGATGAGGCAAAAGTTATTAGACTTATTTATGATTTCTTCTTATCAGGCATGGGTGTTGTTTCAATTACAAAGAGAATCAACGAAGAAGGGTATTTGACAAGAAGAAATAAAAAATGGTGTAAGTCATCAGTAAGATATATTTTATCAAATTACAATTATACTGGAAATTTAATACTGCAAAAGACCTATAGAGAAAACCATATAACTAAAAAGACAATAATAAATAATGGAGAGTTACCGAAGTATCATGCTGAATATGCACATAATGCAATCATTACCGTTGAAGAGTATAAGAAAGTACAAGAAGAGCTAAAGCTACGTGATTGTGTAAAGGGAAAAAGGAAAGGGCAGAGATACTATCCTTTTACAGGTATTGTTGTTTGTGCTAATTGTGGATCGAATTTTAGAAGAAAAACTACTCCCTATAAACACGTATGGAAGTGTAGTAATTATTTAGAAAACGGAAAAGTTGCTTGTGATGCAAAACAAGTGCCAGAAGAGATATTGAAAGAAGTATCTTGCGAAGTGCTAGGATTGGATGCATTTGACGAAAGATTATTCAAAAAACAGGTTACATCGATAATAGCGTTTAATGACAATATTCTAGTATTCAAACTAACTGATGAGACCGAAGTAACAAAGAAATGGAAAAACAAGTCAAGAAGAGAAAGCTGGACACCTGAAAAAAGGGAACTAGCAAGAAGAAGGAGTAAAGAACAATGGCAA
>CAYPLH010000145.1:0-2235 GCA_964411505.1 uncultured Clostridiaceae bacterium
CAACGGACTTTGGATCCGTTTATTCTGGTTCGAATCCAGGACTGGCAGCACCAATTTCTAGCCTCAATCTTCTATATCAAACTATTACAACTCCACCTTGGATTCGAACTATTTGGTATACTTCATCTATGGATATCAAAAAGCAATTAATTGCAGCTTATAACAAAGATGCAAAAAGGCGAGATGAGGCAGAAGGTAAAAGAGAACTTTGGAAAGAAGAAGTAAGGCAAAATTTTGTAGATTTGCTTAAACAGGAGGGGAAAAAAAGTGTTTTGGAATTAGGTGCAGGAGCAGGATTTGATTCAAAATACTTTCAAGATGAAGGTTTTAATATACTTGCTACCGATTTATCTCCTGAAATGGTAAAAATGTGTAAAAAACGAGGACTTAGTGCAAAAGTGGCAGATCTTTATAATCTTTCTGCATTAAATCAGAGTTTTGATGCTGTATTCTCCATGAATGTCTTATTACATGTGCCAAGAAATGACTTAAATCATGTTCTTGATAATATTTCTGATGTTCTTAATAAGGATGGAATATTCTTGTATGGTGTATACGGTGGACAAGATAAAGAAGATACAATAACAGACAATAGCAAAATGGGAATGCCGAGATTTTTCTCCTTTCTAACAGATGAATCCTTGTTAAAGGTCGTAAAAGACAAATTTGATGTAATCGATTTTCGGTCAGTGGATATCGGTAGTAGTAGACCTAATTTTCACTTCCAAGCACTTACATTAAAAAAGAAGTAGAATAAATATTCCGAACATAGTCTAAGGTGGCCAGCAATTTTTCTAGCTTCAAAAAACTATATCAAACTGAACAACCCTCAAATAAATTTGAACTTGTTATAATTACCTCATGAATATTAAAACGGTAAGGAGAGAAGGATATAGTATTTCTTATATTAATGAGGAAGAGTTTGAATTAATCTATAAAGATATTTTCAAACTAAAAGAATATAAATACAGTACACAAAATAATAATCCTTTTATCATCGACTGTGGCTCACATATAGGATTAAGTATTTTATACTTTAAAAAATTATACCCATATGCAAAGATTATTGCTTTTGAGCCAAATCCTATGACATTTACATTGCTAGAAAAAAATATAAATCAAAATAATATTGAAAATGTTACGTTGATAAATGCAGCAGTTGCTGAGGAGAAAAGAGAAATCGACTTTTATATAAGTACTGATGAGGAAATACCTTGGACATGGGGTGATTCAGCAGCAAAAAATAAATGGGCTACTGATGAAACTACAAAGATTATTAGAGTTCCATCGGTAAAGCTCTCAGAATATATTGTGGAGGAAGTTGATTTGTTAAAACTTGACGTTGAGGGTTTAGAAGAAGTAGTGCTTAGGGAGCTCAATGAAAAGCTAACAGATATTGATGAAATTTTTATGGAGTTTCATGGAAGTTCTACAAATCAAACTAATGATTCGGGGAGAATATTGCAATTTCTAAAAAACAAAGGTTTCTCTTATACGATTACACAAGAAAGTAAACTCATAGATGAACAGGATATAAGAAAGAACGACCCATATTGGCTTATTATTCATGCAGACAAGTAGCCTAAACTCTGTTTATATATCAATCCAGGAGACTTTATACTTTCTATCCACTTTTTTGTTCGAAAATCCCCAAGCAGCGCTAGCATATCCCTAACAAGAGTGATATATCATAGGATGCTTTAAATCTAAATTGTAGCTGTCTATCTTTCAAAATTCAGTTCTAACTTACATCAAAAGTTAAATTACATTTTGCCGTATCATCTTTACGAAATGTCCATGATTGGATTTCAACAGGATGTACTTAAGTTCTTGGTACGCATAAATCTCCAAATTAAGCATGAAACCCCTTTACATACAAAATTACAAAGACTTTTTATCCACAGTAAAGTACGTAAACTTGACCAAAAGTGGTAGGTAAAAAAGCTAAAACAAAAAGTTAAAAACAAATATAGGAAGTGTTAAAGAAATACAAAATATCTAACTCCTATTGCAAACTCAACAAATAACAGGAATAATGTAAGTATATGGAGATGGATAATAAGAATCAGCAAACTCCTCGTAACCTAGTCCCCTCCCAATATCCTCTAAATAAAAGCATAGTCAGTAATCAAAGAGATAACTTCATTTTAATTATTGTTCTAGTTGTTCTGTTACTAGTAATAGGAGCTGGTGTATTTATTTTAAGAATAACAGGTAATAAGCCTACTGATACAG
>CAYPLH010000146.1:0-2229 GCA_964411505.1 uncultured Clostridiaceae bacterium
CTTCGGTTAATTCGTCAAGGTAGTTGTTGAATATATTGTAAAGAGTAACAAAGTATATAAATTCAGGGGTATTCTCTTTATAAAGGATACGCATTTGCTCAAGAACCTTGTCTTTTACATCTTGAACAGCAGTGTCGTCCTCCCACAGTTCATTAAAGGCTTGCAAAAAGCTTATAGTGTAGACTTTACCGTATAAGCACATATTACTATCTAATCGGTTGGAAGGAGTGATACCCAGTCCATCAGAAGTAAAGTCAACTGTTCCATTTATTGATACATTATCCTCAGCATTTTCTATGTACACAAGTCTTGGTTGGGCTGGATTCGCTTGCCTTAAAGACTTGATTCCTGCTTTCTTTTCAAGCCACTGGGCACATTCTTTAGCTATGGCCGCCTGCTTCATTTCATTTCTAAGCTTTATTTCAAATTCATTGCCAGACATTTTCTTTTCAGGGTGGCGCTCTATGTAATATTCTCTAATAAGCTCCTGGTCCTTGTGTACAAAGGTAGGTTCAGTAAAAATGAATCTCATATTATCTATCTTGCTAAGCTCCTTCTTAAGCTCTGCATAGGCATAGATTGTAAAGTAAGCTGATATAACAGATAGCTTTGAACCTTTATTTAGTTCCTTTTTTAATTCATCTACAACCCTATGTTTTTTATTATCCAATACCTTAGGTGGCTTCATATAATCAATCCTCCGACACTATTTTATCTACCACACTATTTGTTGGCTTTTTCTTTGTCTTTCGTCTATCTGCAGGTTTCTCTGCATCCTTAGGTATGACCCATACATCGCTAAGTTTAAAGGAAGCCCGACAGGAGAGGGGCTTATTTTATATTAAACTACACGGTATAAAGCAATTTTTTGAATCAATCGGTATTACTTCTTCACACATACAAATAATACCGCCACAATCTTGCTCTACGGATGTTTTTTCTAAAACAGCAAACTTCTTCACTTCGCGACGATCGGGGTTTGCCGACTTTTTTATTTCCAATGGGTGAATTAATTTATCTTTTTCAACAAAAACATCAATTTCCTTTGCGTTTGAATCCCTGTAATAAGTCATGTTTACTTTGTGCTGCGAGTAGGAATAATTTTTCAACATTTCAATTACAACGAAGTTTTCAAAATAATGTCCGCTCGCCGCACCATTCATTAATGTTTCCCGCGTAACCCACATAGAGAGGTGAGCGGCAAGTCCTGTGTCGCAAAAATAAAGCTTTGGCGTTTTTGTCAGCCTTTTCAAGGCATTATTGGCGTATGGTCTAAGAAGGTAAACAATACCCATGCCTTCCAGCAAACGGAGCCAATCTTTTGAGGTTGGTTGCGAAATTTCAGCAGAGTCTGCAAGAGTTTTATAATTTATTTGCTCTGAAACAAGAGCTGCGCAAGCTGTTAAGAATTTTCCAAAACGCAGTGTATCCGTAACGCCGCCAAGCTCTGCTACATCGCGCATGATATAGGTGTTTACATAGGAATCATAGTATTCTTGCCTTTGCTCTAAGTCCGCTTTTAGCACTTGCGGCATACCTCCTCGCCATATGTGTTCAAAAATATGAATAATGTCATTCTTAGCGATTTGATTTTGGCGAGCTTGCAAACATGGTAATGAAAAATCCAAATCGTTATTAAAGAAAATCCCATCTTTTTCATTTAAGGAAAGACTGTATAATTCTAAAATCCCAATCCTGCCTGCCAATGTTTCGCGCACGTTTTTCATCATGTCATACTGCTGTGAACCGGCAAGCCAAAACAATCCTGTTTTTTGGCTTTCTTCACATATTATTTTAATTTGGCTAAACAGCTCAGGCGCATACTGTACTTCATCAATAATAATCGGCGGTTTATAGGTTTGGAAAAATAATACCGGGTCAGACTTTGCAAGATTACGAGCCATAAGGTTGTCAAGCGTGACATAAGTCCTGTTTTGATTTTTGGATAGGTGACGAAGCATTGTAGTTTTGCCCACTTGCCGCGCTCCAGTGACAAGGACAGCTTTGAAGAACTCGCTCATGCGAATAAATTTTCTTTCTAAACTTCTACTAATATAGTTCATTGAACACCTCAGGATCTTAATTACGATAATGTAAGTTATGTTTTATATTATCGTAATTAATGATCGCTGTCAAGTAAATAATGAATTTTTTTAGCTTATTTGTTTTCCTCATGTGTCTATTCAGAGGTAGCTTAAACATATTAAATGAAGAATCATCTCTAATACA
>CAYPLH010000147.1:0-2179 GCA_964411505.1 uncultured Clostridiaceae bacterium
TTCATATAACCAGCTTAAGAACTCTCCTACTCTTATTGTTGCAATCAATAACTTTTGTGCCATCATAAACTTATTAACTTCTTGAAGTCATTCCTTTTTCAGAGCTTGTCAAATTTTATCATGCAAAATAGTTATTTGTCAAAAACTTTTTATTTTTTACAATTATTTAGCAATTATAACTGAATTAGTTGTTAGTCACTTATCTTTATTCGTCAGATAGTTATTTGGTTTCTGATATTTCGTTATTGGTTTTTAGTTAAGAATAATGAAACTATATTTCAAATTGCTAATACTCTCTGTTTACTTATTACATAATTAAAGCATGGCTAAAATACTTAAGCAAATGGAGCGCTAATTTAAACTGCTTCCCTATCATGCTTTATTGCAGATCTCAACAAAAACTAATTTATAATGTTTTTTATAACTTTGGTAAGTTTAGGATATTCTTCTAAAGATAGAGTTTCTCCCCTTTGGTTTGGATTAATCCCCGCCTCTTCTAATATTTTTTCCAGCACATACTTTTTCAGACTTTTTCCAAAATATATTTTAAGGGCATTAGCAAGACTTTTTCTTCTATGCTGAAAAATAGCACGAACTATATCAAAAAATAGATCTTCGTCTATCACTTTAATATGCGGTTCCTGTAAAAAATGTATTCTAATAAGCAAGGATTCCATTTCTGGTTTAGGGAAAAAAACATTAGGCTTTACCAGATGTAATTTTTCAATCTTGGCATAATAATTTGACATCACTGATAGTAGACCATAATTCTTGCTTCCAGGTTTTGCTAACATACGTTCCGCTACTTCCTTTTGTACCATTACTACTGCAATTTTCAATATACTCCTCATATCCATTATCTTTCTCAATAAAGGGAGGGAGATGGAATAAGGTAAGTTTCCGACTAATTTTTCGATGTGATAGCCTTCCTGTTTTTTTAGACTCAGAAAGTGAGCTAAATCAAAAGTTAAAATATCCTGATATAATACTGTAACAGAATTGCTATATGGGGAGAGTAGATCATCTAATATTGGTTTAAGACGGGTGTCTTTTTCAATGGAAAAAACATGTTGCACGGCAGGAATTAAGGCTAAAGTTAACGAGCCTAAACCTGTACCAATTTCCAATACTGCTTCCTCTTTTTGTAAGCTTAAAGATTTAACAATAATAGTTGTAATATTATAATCTATAAGGAAATTTTGGCTTAACTTTTTTAGGGGTCTAAATTTATATTTTATCATATATTCCCTTATTTTTTTAAGAGAAAGGAAGAAAGTAGGTGGTGATATGGACATGAGTTTTTACCTCAAAATTATCAGGGGAGCAAGCTCCCTATGAACCTCTCTATCTATATTCTTTCATCTATTTTTCTCTAATACTCTACCTGGCAATCTTGTATTTAATACTTTTATCATAAATTTTTTACCTTAAGGTACAAAAAATCATAGTAAATATATACACTATCTTATAATCTAATCTAACATATTTGGTTCTTTATTTAAAAAATTATGTCATAAATATCTCTGATGGAAAATTAATGGAGCCGGCGATCTGAGTCGAACAGACAACCTACGGATTACGATTCCGTTGCTCTGCCAATTGAGCTACACCGGCTCATTACTCTTTAATCCTTATTTTATTTGACTTTCCAGCATTCTCATCTTTTGCATTATTCTCTTGAACATCTCTTTAGTGTCCATATGATATCCATGACTTACCAGTCTTTCCACTGCATCCTGCAGATGTACCCTGTTTAAGAATCAGTTAAAAACAGCTTATCAAAGAATTGTAAGAATGGCAATAATTACAGGCAGCTTTTTTTAGTTTGAATAAATAAAAAAGTTGTAAAAACTAAGTATACTTCGTTTAGATAGAGATCTTAGATTAGTTCAAACTTTCTTATAATACTTCAATTGATTGCATTTTAGTTAAATTTTTGGAAGAAAACTAGCGAGGCAAATTTGCACACATCTAAGAACTTATATATTCTCCAATCCCTGCAGTTTTACAAAAAAGGAACGGCGAGCTCTTCTTTTCACATCACATAATCCATCAATTGACATTGACAAGCTACCCTTAAAAAATACATTTTCTATCTTTTTATTAAAAAGTTTGGTATTTTCGATAGCGCTTTTATAATCTCCATCATTCGCAATAAGAATAGCCACATCGTATTTGT
>CAYPLH010000148.1:0-2037 GCA_964411505.1 uncultured Clostridiaceae bacterium
TTCTTTATCTCCAAAGTCACTGCAGTCTTTTGTGATGGAGGAAACCTCCTCTTCGTATTCCGCTAAGACCTACTCCGGTTCATTATCTAATACTTTTATTGAAAAAGGCGGCCTTTTGCAACTTACCTGCAAAGTGGGATACATACCGAATGGTTCTCAAGCCGAGCTTACAAAAACTTTTATTGCTGAAATTCCATTTAAAGTTTCAGATGTTCAACCAATAGCACCAGAATACACTTTTTTTATTGCAAACTCAAAAAAGCTGGGAGACTCTGGGGCATCATTACCTCAGCCAATAGACTTTAATTGCTCAGACGTAAGCCCCGCCTTCGCTGTTAACGAAGCTTTTATCCTACACAATATGCACCATAAAGGGACCAAAAGTCCTGCCGAAGATGGCAAGACAAAAAAATATTCACAAGTTACCTCTCTTAACCCCCCTGCAGGTAAAATTAGAGTAAACGGAAGTGATATAGAACCCGTATTCATGTTTGCTGGTACTCTTAATGATGGTATTGCTGCGAGCGAGCTTACTGCTCTTGCATTATCAGAAAAATCAACAGATGCAGATAGAGATTTACAGCTAAAAGCAACTTTTGGTTGGTTTCAGACTATGAAAGATGAAGCCAGCGTTACTAAATACGTAAAAATACATTTTCCCGTTTTAAGAACCAATGCGAATGGCGCTGATGGTTTTACTACAGCAAAAGAAAAATCAATTAGTGGTATTTATGATATGTACAAAAATGATTATTTTTCTGATATTTTTACAAAACCGACTCTCTTTTATGGCTATGGACACTTGGACTACCCTCTTGGCAATAAAATTGAGGGAAAAGTTGGAGCAAAAATCAGTGAAATGTACGGAATAGTTGATGTTGACGATAAAATCCAAATTGATATAAAAATTGATATAGGCGATATCTCTGTAAATCCTCACCATGACCCCTGGGATAAAGAAGTGCAGACATATTTCGGCATCAAAAACATTGAAAATTATCCAAATGGTGATTTAATTCCCTATGGTCTGCCCAACATTTCGACATATAATAAAATTGATTCTACCTGGGAAAGTGATGAATATAATACAATGCCTGCAAATTGCTATTCAGACGTACAATACCAAAAAAAGGCAACAAGCTATTATACCAAGCCAGATGATTTTTTGGATGATCTTAAACAGAAAAATTATAACATCGATGGCGTAAACTATATTGAAGGTGACCTAAACCTATCAGGCAAATACACTTTTTCCGGGAACGGGCTTATCATAGCTAGCAATATAACAATAGAAGGATCAACTAAAGAAAGATCAACTATCGATTTAGCAGACTCCGATTCATCTCTGGGCCTTATCGCTCGCTCAGGAACCTTGTCAATAACTAACAGCGAAGTATGTGCAAGTTGTTTTTCATATGACGCTCCTGTATTTGCAGACAGTATAATTTATGGGAACCTAGTAATGAATGCATTTGATCGAACTCTCATATCTAATTGCCATGTTCGCTATACTCCTAGTAACATATCTGTAAAAGAAACTAAATTTTATGATAATACAGACAAATTAAATTTTCACCGTTACTACGCTTCATTCGCTGAGAATTGGTCTAAATCCTATTATGAAAAAAAATAAAAAACTTGGTTTTACATTAACTGAAATAACTGTAGCATTAGGACTTTTCGCTCTACTGGCAGTTCCTGCTTATCTTATGTTCTCATTTGGAGCTGCTGATGAAATGTCTTACCACAAAACAGCTGCAGCAAATCGTATATTAGAATCGTGCAGAGATGAAATAAAGAATCTAAGTTATGCATATGCACAAAGTTTAGGTCCTAGTTTTGATTCTATTAATCTGCCGCCTGCAACTTTTGACAAATTATTAAATGCTCAAAAAGAATTAAAAGACAGCACATTCAAGTTTTATGGCATAGCGGAGGAAACAATAGCTGAGCCTGCACACATAAAATTCACATTAAAAGTAACCTGGACAAAAAAAAGCGGGGCTACAGCCGAAGAAAAATTAGTTTTTATAAAGG
>CAYPLH010000149.1:0-1999 GCA_964411505.1 uncultured Clostridiaceae bacterium
TTCTTGGAAGTAATTAAAGGCGGGGTAGTAATCATATGCTATGGTATCCCCTGAACGCCCGTTTCTATTCTTCAGGATTTTAAGCTCTATCTGTCTAGGATCCCTTCCTTTTGCTTCGTCAACATTAAACCCGCTTCCCCCTACGCCTTTAAGCTGTAGCCCTATGAGTACGTCAGAAGAGTATTCAATAGCCCCTGATTCTTTGAAGGCTTCCATTGTCACTGGGTCCTTGTAGCTTTGTCTGTTGAAGCTGCTTATACCTATAACGGGGATTTTATAGTCCCTGCTTATTCTCTTTAGCTCCATAACTGCTTTGTCTGTGTTCTGCTTGTCTGTTGCCCGTTCACTGTAGGGGGCTAGTATTTGCAGGTAATCTATAATCACTACTGGGCTTTCCCCTGTGATCTTCTTGTGCAGCCCTACCATGTTCCTGATCTCTGTTGCCCCGATACTGCCTACACCCTCATGGATAAAGATCCTTGTAGCATAGCCCCCATAGTCAACAGCAGATCTGTAAAGAAGATCTTTTTCTTCCTGGCTGTAGGATTTCCACCTTTTCCCGTCAGTAACCCCCCTTACTGTCTTTGCATTGTTAATCCTTATGTTTTGTTTTTTGCAATTCAAGAGGGTTTGCCTGCTTATGCTTTTTGCCATAATTTCAGTCTTTGCCATTTCAAGTGAAAACAGAAGGATATCCTGCCCGCTCTGCGCTATCTGGTCCCCTATCTGGGTTATAAGGGTTGTCTTTCCCAGTGAAGATATAGCCCCGACTATATACAAGCCTTCATACAGTCCCCCGTCCAGTACGCTGTCAAGTTTTGTAAATCCTGTAGTTATTGAAGGGGTGTTTGCCTTTGCATGGATCCCGTCTATAAATTCGTCTATGCTGTATGCTGCGCTCTTGTGTAGGTAATCGACCTTTTCCCGCTTTAGTTCTTCTGCCTGGGTCTGTTCTGCTTGTTTTATTCGCTGCGTAAAAGCTCCCCTGTCTTGCTGTAGTGCTTCGTTAGGGTCCTTATATTCCCCTGAAACATCCACCCTATAAAAGGATATCCCTTGCTTGGTTAGTTCTTCCGCTAGCTTTTCTGTGGTTTCTTCCCCCGCCTTGTCTTTATCCAGTGCCAATAATACGGGGGTTTTAAGGGTAGCTGTGCTTAGGTGATCCACAAGGGTTCTATAGTTCGCTGTGCTTCCCAGGGCTATAGCTTGCCCGCCTGCTTCTGTAATGCTCATTGCGTCCAGTTCACCTTCTACAATGAAAACAGGTTGATCTGTTTCTATTGCCTCTGGATTAAATAAAGGGCTAGCCCCTTGTTTCCTGATCCTGTCCGCTTTATCTGCTTTAGGATCTGTGTTCCTGGCTGTGTAGCTGGTAGGGCTGGTAGGGATTATCAGGGCTTTCCATGTGGTGTATTCCCCGTTGCTTGCCTTTGTTTTGAAAGCTGGGTCATATCCTAGCTTGAAGCGTTCTATAGTTGCTTGTGTTAACCCTCTAAGTTTGGGGTAGTCTGTCTGGTCAATCTTCTTGTGTGCCTGTGTTATATAGGTTTCCTGGTCCTCTTGCTTCCCCTTCGTGCTGGTGTTTTGTTCGCTTCTAGGCTGCTTTTGGGAAGGCTCCCCGTCTATGGTGATCCCAAAGATCTGATAGGCTTTCTTGAAAATATCTGCGGGGTTGCTGATTCCTTGTTGTATCCCTATAACGTCCAGGGTGTCATAGTCCGCCCCGCAAGAGAAACAATGCGCCTTCTGCCTAGTGGGATCGTAACTCATGCTGGGCTTTTTGTCGGGGTGTTCTGGGTTCAGGCATTGGAAGGGCTTCCCTGTGTCTATTCCTTGTTCTGTAAGATAAGATCTTAACTTTCCTTTTATGTGGTCTTTTGCTTGTTCCCTGGTCATTAAACGCCTTTCCTTTTTGTTTGTTTTTCTTACCTATAAGAAGGTAATTCCTTACAGGTAATCCTAACACAAGCCCCGCTTCCCAAAGGCGGGGTTTGGGTCA
>CAYPLH010000150.1:0-1979 GCA_964411505.1 uncultured Clostridiaceae bacterium
TCTTTATGACGATCAAAAATTTCGAATGGTTGATGTTATAGGATTTGAAGTAGGTACTGGTTATCAAAAATCAAAAACTATTAGAAACGATCAATATGATGATGAGGATATTGTTAAGAAGATGTGGCTTGACTTTGGCATTGATCTCGGCTTACTTGCCAAGGTCAGAGTAATACCAAAATTAGATATAGGTATAAAGTATTTATATCTTTCACAAATGAACTCAACCTTTAATTTTCCAAAATCTCATTCGGCTTATGGTAATGCCATGCATTGGGCAGCCTCTGTTCGATATGATAAATTTTACGCTGATGTAAATATCATTAGAGGAAAAGATAGCTATCCTACACATATTAATGTGTTTGATTTAAAATATACCTTTTCGGAGAAAGGAAGTTGGTTGCCTTATGTAGGGATTCAAGTTGGAGTAGGGAAGACCTCCTTTGAAAGTTATGGGACAGACTTTATATCTTCTCGCTCTCGAAACTGGATTCAAATATCTGTAGGGAAAATGACGAACTTTTAATAAGAATTGATTTTACTGTGATACTGACATATTCTATATAGATACTATGATTAAATCCAAATTATTTTTGGTTAATTTTCCAAATTTAAATATTTTTTGCACTCAACTAAAAGAAGGCTTATATACATATTAAGTCTATCTAGTTCGGGGGATTTAATTCCCCCTTTTTTTATTTCCCAGCACTCCATTCATGAGAGTTATCGTATTCTTCATTCTTTGTCCACAGAACAAAAACGTAAATAAGTAACTTTCTCATTCCTGCAACTACACCTTTATTTTTAATTTTTGGATTCTTTTCAATAATTCTATCATACAGGTTTTTAATTGGCTTATTGTGTTGTATAGCACTCAAAGCTGGCATGTAAAGTATTTGACGTATCCTAGAGTTTCCTCGTTTCGATATCTTTGTTTTACCATTAAATCCTCCAGATTGGTTAAAAACAATGTCGAAGCCTGCATAACTAACAAGCTGTCTAATACTATTAAATAATTCAAAGCCATTTGTCTCACAAACTATTCCAATAATAGTCTCAAACCCTACTCCTGGCAATGTTTCTACCTTCTTGACCTTAGCATAAAATGCTGTATCTTGCTTAGCAACTTTCTTGATTTCATCTTTTAATTGTTTCATTTTAACTTCATAAAATTCAATCTGTTCTTCTTTTAAATTGATAACTGTTAAGCTCTTTTTATGAGCATATTTCATAGCATGAAGTTGATTTTTAGCTCTTTGGACTTCTTTTTTTGAAGACAAGAACTCACGGGACAAATCTCTTAACTCTTTGTAAAGTGGAGACATAGGCTTCCAGTTATCAACTTTCCGCTCTATTCCAAAAGATGCAATCATTGAAGAGTCTTGCTTATCTGTCTTTGTTTTTATGCTCAAGCTTTTAGCATAGCTGTTCATTTTGTTTGGTAAAACTACAGCGACATTATAACCTTTGGCGTATAGAAAATAAGCAAGATCTTCATAATATACACCTGTAGCTTCCATAACAAACTGAACACTTGAGTTCTCTCTAATTCTTTTCTTTGCCCAAGTTAGAAACAAGTCAAAGCCCTTCTTATTATTGTCAAAGTTCTTGATGCCTTTGATTTTTGAGTCATTTAAATGCTCACTTAACTTCACACATGCATGAAACGAGTCCTTAGAGATGTCAATACCAAAACTAATTTTTACCATAATATATGTTTGTTAAAAGGAAACTTCTCACACACCTTTACTCGTTTTATGCGGAGTATTAATATAAAAATCAATCTCCTAGATACTATTCAGGGTTTAAGAAGTAAAAGCAGGTGCAATATCTAAATATCGATATACATATAAAATGTTATCTAGTGCCTTCTGCTATTCCTGCTTTTCCTTTATAATTAATAACTTACAAATGAATAAATATTTAAATACTTATCCAATTATAATAGAAATTCAAACATACGAGTGCCTGGTCGGAAA
>CAYPLH010000151.1:0-1030 GCA_964411505.1 uncultured Clostridiaceae bacterium
TTCTAAAGGAGCATGGAGCTTTTTAAATTCTGTTGCTGTGAAAGGAGATATGAGATCTCCTGCATGGATAACCAGTTTTACATTAGATTCATTAAATACGTCTAATGCACTTCTGATAGCTTTTAAGTTATCATGACTATCTGACATAATCCCTATCATTTATTATCCCTCAAAATGGAAAAATCAACCGAAAATTACTGTAAGGACTATGTTATCAAAACATATATAATTTATCATAAACCGTAAACAAAGAAAATGAACTTATGAGTTAAATTATTTTGAGTAATTCAATCCAACTAACGATAATTAAAGAAATGATATGTGTTCATAAGAATTTGAATAAGCTAATCATCTATTTGCTTATTAATTTTTGTAACTGATCCTTCATACATGCATCTTATGAATTCTTTGAACTTTCAAACACTACTCATTTGACAAATTATTCCCATCAACGTTATGTGAAATTTATTAGATAGT
Organism: uncultured Clostridiaceae bacterium; assembly: GCA_964411505.1. Taxonomy (GTDB): domain Bacteria; phylum Bacillota; class Clostridia; order CAYPLH01; family DUMO01; genus CAYPLH01. The sequence goes on from CAYPLH010000151.1 coordinate 478, forward strand.
TTTAACATAATTGAACTATAAAAAATTTTCTAATTTGGAAAAGGAGGTTTAAAATATGGATTTATTTACCCTTATCATTATTAGCATAGTGATACTGATTATACTGGGACTTTCCATTAGAATCGTAAATCAATACGAACGGGGGGTTGTATTCAGATTAGGAAAAGTTATTGGAGTAAAAGAACCAGGACTTCGACTTATCATCCCATTAGTTGACAGAATGGTCAAACCATCCCTCAGAATAGTCACTATGCCCATACCAGCCCAGAAAATCATAACTCAAGACAATATTACCATTGACGTAGCAGCAGTAGCTTACTTTAAAGTGGTAGATGCGTACAGAGCAGTTGTAGAGATTGAAAATTATAACCGTGCTGTTAACCAGATAGCCCAGACCACAGTAAGAAGTGTTGTGGGACAATTCACCTTAGACGAAGTATTATCTGAAACACCTAAAGTTAACACCCGAATTCAGGAAATTATAGACGACCACAGCGAACCGTGGGGTATAAAAGTAACCACAGTTGAGATAAAAGACATTAAATTACCTGAA
>CAYPLH010000151.1:1040-1978 GCA_964411505.1 uncultured Clostridiaceae bacterium
CCAAAATCATATCTGCTGAAGGTGAATATCTTGCTGCTGGAAAATTGGGAGAAGCCGCCGATATCATAGCCAAACACCCAGTAGCACTGCAACTTAGAACCATGCAAGTCTTAAGTAATATTTCTGCTGAGCAAAACTCCACCATAGTATTCCCTGCCCAAATATTAAGCACTTTCAGGGATATTAAAGAGTTCATGGGATCGGAACTAAAAAGTGTTGAAAACGAAAAAAAATAATTAAAACGGCAAATATGATGAGGAGAATACAAATTTTTAGAAACAGGGCCCTAGTTACAATTCCGATCTTCTCCTCACATATCTCCAATCTAAATATTCCTATTTTTCCTAATTTAAATGATATAGCCTTATCTCCAATATAATAACCACAAAATTTCTAAATCAATGAAATTAATATTGTTTTAAATTATATTCCTTATTTCTTAGGTTCTCTATGCTTGATGGGACGTTCTTAGTGAAATTTATATATTGGATTGATTATGGATTAGATTATATGAGAAAGTATCTAGGGAAGAAGGATTTGTTATTAATAGCCAACCCTCTTGGCATAATAATGCAAGGCATTGGTACTGTATTACTTATACCCATCATAATAGCTATTATATACGGTGAACCAAACTTTATTGAATTCATAATATTTGGATTGTTTTCAATTGGAATTGGATTTATTCTTAAAAGATTACCCTCCGATTATAGCCGGTTAAAGCTCAAACACGGAATGATAATCGCTTCACTGGCATGGTTATGGGCAGCACTCATGGGAAGCTTCTGCTTAATGTATGCCACTAACATTGACTTTTTAAATGCTTATTTCGAATGTATGTCCGCTTGGAGTGGCACTGGACTTACGATTTATACTGACTTAGAGATACTACCTAAATCCATTTTATTCTTCAGAAGCCTTATGCAATGGGTTGGTGG
>CAYPLH010000152.1:0-1964 GCA_964411505.1 uncultured Clostridiaceae bacterium
TGCTGTATGTTTCTTTAAAAAATCCTCTGTCATCACCAAAAACTTTAGGAGTAATGAGTAATAACCCAGGGATGCTTAATGGTTTAAATTCCATATTTCTATCTATACAAGTTATCTACTAATTTCTACTTTAGAGTCATCTCCAATGAAGAGAGTATCTGCTTTAGGATGTGCATTCTTTTGAGTTACCTCTGCATTCCACCCTATTAAACAGCTATCTAGTCTTCTGTCTAGATCATGGATATTACAGTTACCCATTAGGATACTGTTCTCTATTTCTACATTCTTAACTACACTATTTTCTCCAATGGATGTAAATGGTCCTATATATGAATTCTCTATTACTACATTTTCTGCGATGGAGATTGGTCCTCTTAGTGTACAGTTAGTTATCTTAGCCCCCTTCTTTATCTCTACATTACCCTCTATCTTTGAATCAACTACTTTACCTTCACATGTATCTAATACTTCTCTTTCAAGTATTAGTCTGTTAGCTAATATTAGGTCTTCAGGTGCTCCTGTGTCTTTCCACCATCCTGTTACTTCTGATGCTGTCATTGTATATCCGTTATCTATCAACCAGTTATTAATTACTGGTGGGTAGTATTCTGGCCTACCTGTTCCTTTAGGATCTATTGGTTTTACATGATCAAATGCTTTAAATACTGCAGGTGTAAAGAAATATATTGCAGAGAGTACTAGATCACTTACAAACTCTTTTGGTTTCTCTACTGTCTTTACAATCTTTCCATTCTTCATTACAGCGACACCAAAGTTTTGATAGTCAGGTCTTTTAACTACTAATACATGAGCATCAGACTTTTTCTTCTTAAAATCCTCATAGTGCTGCTTAAGACCACCAGTTAGGATATTATCTCCTGCAGAGAAAAGAAACTCTTCATCCCCTATTAGCTTCTCTGCTAACTTTATTGGATACATCATTCCATTTGGTTCTGGTTGTTCTATGTAAGAAATCTTACATCCAAATCTCTTACCATCACCTAAGAGTTCTCTCATTTCAGTATCTCCTACATTCACATTGATGATTACATCCTTTATACCAAGATCTACTGCATCCAATATTATCCTCTCTATCATTGGTCTGTTGCCAATAGGTAGGGCATGTTTGTTTTTAGTATGAGTAAGTGGTCTTAACCTTGTTCCTCTTCCCCCTGCTAATATGAGTGCTTTCATTGTTTTAAATATTTAAATTAAATTCTTTTAGAGAGATATTTCTCTGCTTGTATATTTGCTTTAGGTTTTAGTGGTTTCCACCAATCTTTATTGTTTACATACCAATCTATTGTATCTTTTAGCCAATCATCTACAGATTTACTAGGTTCATACCCTAATTCGCTCGAAGATTTAGAAAAATCTATTGCATATCTTAAATCATGTCCTTTCCTATCTCCTACATGAACAATTAGTGATTCTGGTTTCTTTAGATATTCTAATACTTTTTTAACAATCCATATATTTGGTTTCTCTCCATTACCTCCAAAGAGATATGTTTCCCCTATTACTCCCTTAGTAATACACAACTCAATACCTCTACAGTGATCTTCTACATGTATCCAATCTCTTACTTGCATACCATCTCCATATACTGGTAGTTCCTCATCCATAATGGATCTTGTGATGATTAGGGGGACTAATTTTTCTGGAAATTGATATGGTCCATAGTTGTTAGAGCAGTTAGAGATTGTAATGGGTAGTTTGTGTGTATGGAAATATGCTCTTACTAGATGATCTGAAGCTGCTTTAGATGCGGAGTATACACTCTTAGGTGCATATGCCATCTCTTCATGGAATTTAGCCTTAGGGTCATCTAATGGTAATTCTCCAAATACTTCATCTGTAGATACATGATGGAATCTAATACCTCCATTAGCTAATGCAGCTTCGAGTAAGTTTAGTGTTCCTTCTACATTTGTTTTAACAAATTCATCTGGTCCTTCTATACT
>CAYPLH010000153.1:0-1872 GCA_964411505.1 uncultured Clostridiaceae bacterium
GCACGCGCAGGATTTCATTAATGCGGTTTGAGCTTAACGAGTTAAAGGTGTCGGAGAGACCTTCTATTATGTCCTTATACTCGCATAAACCATCCCAAATTTTATCCACGTGGTCCGACATATCTCCAAAGTACACCGCAAGGTCGGATTTTACAAAACGGCGGGCTTTGTTTTCCAGTCCACCGAGGACTGTTTTCATTGGCCATATTATACGATGGAAAGCAATAACATCCCGGCGCAGGCGGGATATTTCCTGTACGAGGTTTTGAGTACTATCAGAAAAGATCTGGTCTTCCAAATCCTCAATGCTGTTGCCGACCTTGTCCAGGATGGGAAGGCAGTAGTCCACCAAGCGGTCCAGGATGCGGTACAACAGGTAGCCCGAGCCCCGGCTCATATATTCCTGGCGGGCTTCTTCTTCCAGCTGGCACTCCCGGAACAACTTGGTAAGAGGTTTCAAATCTCCCTGATGCAAGGTAACCAGGTAATCCTCGCCGATAAAAACAGAAATCTGGCTGGCAGTCAAGACCTGCTCCTGCTTGCGGTAGCGGGGAAACCGGAATACCATAAAAAGATATTCTTTATACTCATCAATCTTGGGGCGCTGTATGCGGCTGCAGGTATCATCCAGGTCAAGTGCATGAAAAGGGAAGCGCTCTTTAAGATAGCTTGATGAATCTTCGGAAGGGGGGTTTATATCAATCCAGCTAAACCCGTTCCAGTCAATGGTTTCTATCCTTGACTTCCCCTCAATTTTCTTTGTAACGGGTTTGTTGGCCATTAGCCCTCGCAGTTAGTTTTACATTGCTTCTTTCACACCAGCCGTTTATTACGGCATTCTAAATAATATACACCAGCGGGCTTTTTATTGCCAGATCTCACATGTTCAAAGTTGACAACAAACGGGCGCCATTATAAAATTGCTGTGCTTCGTGGCAGCGTAGCTCAGTGGTAGAGCAGGGGACTCATAAGCCCTTGGTCATCAGTTCAAATCTGATCGCTGCCACTTTTTCATAGCCGTAGATACTAATAATAAGCTCGCCCCCCTTCTAATAAGACAAATTATCTCTCCTCATGCAATAATTAGAAACGTCTTCTATGCCAAGTTTCAAGGAGATATTCAGATGAACATCAGGTTTCAGGGTTCATTATTGTTTGTGAAAGATGTGTCAGTGTCTCGTTCCTTCTATGAAAACATCCTTCAGCAGAAAGTTGAGTATGACTTTGGGGAAGACATCTCATTTCAAAGTGGTTTTACAATACATGATGCCAACCATATGTCTCAATTGCTTTTTAACAGACCGAATCCGTATATTGATAATAAATTAGGCAAGGAGAATTTTGAACTGTATTTTGAATGTGAAGAACTAGATGAAATCTTTTCTAAGCTGAATGATAATAAAGTTACTTTTATTCACACAGTTAAAGAGCAGCCTTGGGGACAACGGGCAATCAGGTTTTTTGATCCTGATCACCACATTGTCGAAATTGGTGAACCTATGGCAACAGTGATCAGGAGGTTACTAAAAACAGGAATTTCAGAAACAGAAATAGCAAATAGAACATCTATGCCGCTTACAGATATTGTTAAGATAAAGTCTGAAACTGACCGTGTTTCCTAAATACAACCACATTACAAGTGAACCACCGGTTCAAGTCCAGTCGCTGCCACTGTAGCCATTGTCTTGAATGTGTTTGCCCTTGCTTGATAGGTTCTATTATTTTGATACCCATCTTTTGTGTTAAAATATAAGATATGCCACAGGTGATATTCACCAGTGATAGACGAAAGGATAAACATATTGTTACAAATCACAGATGCTGCCCGAGATAAAATAAAAGAAATACTAGATGAAAATGTTGGGAAATATT
>CAYPLH010000154.1:0-1788 GCA_964411505.1 uncultured Clostridiaceae bacterium
TACGAGATAAAGGTTTTGCACCACTTGCTGCAAGTGCAATTTTTTCTGAGAAAAAATAGGCTCCTCCATTCATTAATAACGCAAAGAAGAATGCCATATATAAACCTTGCCTACCTCCTAAAAGGCCACCGATAAAGATAAGAAGGACACTTAATAAACCAAGAAGGAAAAATGTTTTTAGAACACTGGACATATTGTCTCCTATTATATCATGACTATCAAACTGAGTTTGATATAATGCTTGCATGACCCCAGAACAATTAGACCCTGAAGTACAGTCTTTCTTAGGAAAAACAATAAGTGGAAATGAGAGGATAGATATTCTCCCTATAACTGAATACCCTCCAACGTTTATTGAGATACTTGATCAAATTAAATCCATATCTGGCAATTGGAATCCGGTCGAGATATTTACTGCGGAGAGTGACTCTATAAATGGGGAGAAACAAAAATTTATATCAGCTTTTTTAAATGGAGAACAACATACCCCCTCCTTCACTTATTCAACTGCTGAAAAAGTAGCTGAAAAAATGAAAGATGAACAATCAAGAGATAAACTTGTGCAACTAAAAAAACAGGTTTTTGATTATTTCCCCAAAAATAGGAGCGAGAGACTCATGAGGATAGGAGTATACAGCAAGATAAAAGACGACCTTGCTACTATTGATATGACTGAGGGAATAGTAAACGGAGATGATGAGCTGACTGCCCAAGCAATGAGAAGAAAATATGGGGGTGTAAATGAAGAACTCATTGAACACGCAATTAATATTTATAATGAATCATTTGAAGACCCAGGTAAAAAAGTACTTATAGAGCCACTTCTCTCACCTGAAGAACAAGAATTTTTAAAAAACCAACAGTTTAATGCTGAGGAGTTAAAAATGTTATTTGAGTGGTCACTAGCAGAGTTAGGGATTTTAAAAACAGACTCTGAATCAGAAGGGTTCCAAGTTATTATTTCAAATGAAACTACAGATATAGATGTAAGAGATAAATCAAGTCAAGGACCTACAATATTTATACCCACAGTAAGAGGTGTAGAAGGTGAGACTGTGGACGGAGAAAAAGCTTTAGGATTAATTGAACACGAAATTCGCGGACACGCAAGACAATCCATGAATGGATACAAGCAATTTTTAATTGGAGGCGGACAACTAAAGTTTGACAACGAAACCTTATACGAAGGGCTTGCAAAAAGATATGATGAAGAATTCATAAAACAGTTCTTTGGTAAAGAAACTGGTAAGCCAATCCCTTATTATACCTTTGCTGTAGCAGATGCTGAATTAGGAAAATCATTCTACGATATTTTTTCCAGACAGTTTAATCTTCGATTACACACTGAATTAAAACACCCACTTGACCAACCATTACCAAAAAGAGACCAAATTGATGAGGGAATCTTTCAAAAGAGCTTACATAATGCATGGCGTACTACCTACAGAGTACTAAGAGGACATACAGATATGTCAAATCCACATGCATTCGCTATGGCAAAGGACCTATCATATTTACGAGGCTGGCTTATGGATAACCAATTAAAAGAAACTGGTTATGGATATATTAATGAAATCGCTATTATTCCACCAGGAGGTTTATCAATGATTGCTGAATTTAATATTCCAGATATAGAAGTACCTTATCCAGATAAACCACTGGCCAGACTTTACTGGCAGAAAGTTCTAAAACCCCGCATGGTCACATCTTCAAATAAGAAGAACATATAATACCTCACTTTGCTATACTTTTAATATGGATGATAGTATAATACCCTCCAGTTCTCAT
>CAYPLH010000155.1:0-1544 GCA_964411505.1 uncultured Clostridiaceae bacterium
TGATGCAAAACAATGGTTAAATATTATATAGTCATGTTTTAAAGGAGCGTGAACAAATAATGAGTAATAATAATCTCTTTTTAAAGGCGTCTTCGCCAGAAAGTCTTGGGATTCCGTCTTCTGCAATACTCAACTTTCTTGAGAGAATAGATAGGCAGCAAACTTGCATGCATGGTTTTTTATTGTTGAGAAAAGGAAAAATTGCTGCTGAGGGCTATTGGGCACCATATACTGAAAATAGTATGCATCGTATGTACTCAGTAAGTAAGAGCTTCGTATCTATGGCTATAGGACTAATGATTGACGAAGGGAAACTAACGCTAAATGATCGGGTGGCTGATTTTTTCAAAGATAAAGTATCTGAGAATTTACATCCCTATTTAACAGAAACAACTATAAGGGATCTTTTAATAATGGCAACTCCCCATAATTCAACTTCATATAGCTTCAATGATAATGATTGGGCAGCAACTTTTTTTCAAACGGAACCCTCACACCCCCCGGGAACTGTATTTTCCTATGATACAGCTGGTACAGTCATTCTTAACACTATTGTTGAAAGAGTAAGCGGATTACCTTTTCTTGAATATATGCGTAAAAAGTTACTTGATCCTATTGGTGTTTCAAAGGATGTTTGGTGTATTAAGACTCCTGAAGGTACCTCATGGGGTGGATCTGGTGTGATATGTAGGTTAAGAGATATGGCTAGGATGGCTTATATGTGTATGAATAAAGGTCGTTGGAATGATACCCAGTTAATATCAGAAGAATACATAGAAGCGGCTACATCAAAACAGATTGATAATTCCATCAAAGGTGGTTGCGGATATGGGTATCAAATATGGATGACAGAGAGCAATGGGTTTGCTTTCAGAGGAATGGGATCCCAACTTGCATTTTGTTTTCCTGATAAAGACCTTTTATTCACTTGCATATCAGATACACAGGGGTCAGGTGTATCTGGATCTGGAGCTATGGGAGCCGGTATAAGTGATTCTTTCTACGAAGAAATTTTTAATAAAATACAAGATTCCTCTTTGCCTGAAGATACTAATTCATATAATATGTTAAAGAATAAAATTGAAAGTCTAAAAATACTACCACAGCGAGGGAGTCTGACTTCTACTTTTCAACAGAAAATTAATGGTATGTGGTACAATTTAAGTAAAAATCGGATGGGAATCTTAAAAACTCGTTTTGTTTTTAAAGGAGACATAGGCGTGTGGGAATATGAAAATGCAACTGGTGAACATCAGTTTGTGTTCGGAATAGGTAAGATTATTGCAGGATCTTTCCCCCAAAATAACTATTATGGAGAGAAAATTGGAACAATATCGGGAAAATGTTATGATTGCTTAAGTTCTGCTGCATGGGTTGAAGAACATAAGCTTAATATGCTTGTATACGTGACAGATATATACTTAGGGTCATTAAGAATGTCTTTTTCATTTAAGGGAAATGAAATCTCAATTCAGATGATAAAAGTTGCAGAAGGGTTCCTAAATGAATATATGGGATTTGCGGGAGGTCATATAGCAAGAGAT
>CAYPLH010000156.1:0-1533 GCA_964411505.1 uncultured Clostridiaceae bacterium
AAACAGTGATAACTACCGGAATAATAAGTCCAGCTTGATCTGCAGTTTTTGCATTGAATTCTTTACAAAAACCCATAATATTAACACCCGCTTGACCTAATGCAGGACCAACCGGTGGAGCCGGATTTGCCTTGCCAGCAGGAATTTGAAGTTTCACTAATTTAATTACTTTTTTAGCCAATGCCATACACCTCCTTGTCACAATATGTGGTCAACGGGATAAATCCCTCCCACTGAAAAACACTTTAGAAACCTATATTTTTTCCACTTGAGTATAATCAAGCTCAACTGGGGTCTCCCTACCAAACATTGATACTAATACCTTTAATTTTGCTTTTTCGTGATTAATCTCCTCAACAGTACCTACAAAGTTAGCAAAAGGTCCTTCAGTAACTTGTACACTATCCTTGATGTCAAAGTTTATCGTTACCCTCGCTACTTCTACGCCCATTTTCTTAAGGAGTCTCTTAACTTCGTCTGGTTGGAGAGGGGTAGGCTTAGATCCTGATCCTGAAGATCCAACAAAACCTGTTACACCAGGGGTATTTCGCACGACATACCAAGAATCATCAGTCATGACCATTTCCACTAAAACATAACCTGGGAATACTTTTTTCATGACTTGTTTCTTTTTCCCGTTTTTCGTTTCAGTTGTCTCTTCCATAGGTACAAGGACGCGATAAATCTTATCAGACATATTCATAGATTCTACGCGCTTTTCTAAATTTGCCTTTACTTTATTTTCATACCCTGAGTAGGTATGAACAACATACCAGTGCTTCTCCATGATATTGGTATTATACCCTCCCAATCAAATGAACTTAAAAGAATAGATTCAATATATATTTCAAAATTAAATCAAATACATAGAAATAAAGTGTAACTGCAACAACTACACCTAATACTACAGCTGTATATCCTTTTAGTTCTTTGCGATTTGGCCAGCGAACTTTTTTCAGCTCGTGCCATCCTTCAACTATAAAGCTCTTAGTGCCTTGAAAGCCACCTTTAACCTTTTCTACAAATGACATATAAACACCTACCTTCCACGTGCGACTAATAAAAGGCATTAGCGAGTTTCTTTATGTGATGTGTGTGCATTGCAATTCGGGCAGAATTTTTTGAATTCAATACGATCCGGATTGTTTTTCTTGTTTTTCTTAGTAGAGTAATTACGTCTTTTGCAGTCAGTACAAGCCATTGTAACAATAACGCGCACGGGATACACCTCCTAATGCTTAAAAAGTATCTATGTCGCAAGAATCCTATTTTCTCACGGTTACCTAAAGTAATTTATCACAAGTCGATACTGATGTCAATTATTTTATCTTCATACTTCTGCTGAACTAAGTTTTCTTTATACATTCACTTTCAATAAGTTAAATATAAGTTAAATATTACCCCAAAAATAACCATCAAATACCTGCATCAAAAAATTATGTAATTTGTATCTTAGCATAAATATATAAAAGGAATATAAATCTCTTTACGTAAGCTGCGTCACATAATTAGATTTATATTCCTTTTTATTTT